>NZ_NMQZ01000012.1 GCF_002864685.1 Alloalcanivorax mobilis | reverse complement strand
TCGGGGACCGCTCCCACAGCGGCTCCGTAGCCGGGGCCGAGCCTGGAGCTGGCACTGTGTTTTGTGGGAGCGGTCCTCGACCGCGAATGGGCGCTGCCAGGCTGTTCCTCGCCTTCGGCTCGGGTTCGCGGTCGGGGACCGCTCCCACAGCGGCTGCGTAGCCGGGGCCGCGGGCCTGGAGCGGGCACTGTGTTTTTGGGGGAGCGGTCCTTGACCGCGAATCGGCGCTGCCAGGCTGTTCCCCGCCTTCGGCTCGGGTTCGCGGTCGGGGACCGCTCCCACAGCGGCTCCGTGGTGGTCGTGGTGGTGCTCGATTCTGCCCGGTGGCCGGGCGGTTGTGGTCAGCTTTTGGCCGCCAGGATGGCAATCGCGGCGAGTGCTTCCGGGTCGTGTTCTTTCAGGCGGTTGGCGATGCCGTGCTGAAAGAAGTAACGAAAGTCCGGTTGTTGTTGGGCAAAGGCGAGGCAGTCATCGCCGGGCAGCACCGGGGTCTGGGTGACCGCCTCTTCGTCGGCCACCATCGCCTGCACGCGGCCGTCGCCGAGCAGGCGCCAACTGACCACCTCCATCAGCGCCAGGGTTTCGAAGTGATCCTCGGAGAACACGGCGTGGGTGCCGATGGTGTCGGGGATTTCCTGAACCACGTGATTGCCGCCGCCGGGCGCGCCGAAAAAGCGCACCGCGGCGTCCAGCTCCTGCACTTTGTGCTCCGGCGCCTCGCGGAACAGATAATCGCTGTCGGGCAGGCGATAGCCGGCCCAGCGGCCGTTGAGCGGATCGCACATGCTCTCGGCGGTGGCCAGCTCTTTAAGCCACGGCACCACCGCCTGGGTGGCGCCGTTGCCGGTGCGTGCCCAGGCGAGAATTTTCAGGGAAAACAGGGTGTCGGGGTGTTCATCATTGGCATAGAGCAATTCCATGCCATCGTATTCCGGAGAGAGTCGAAGAACAGGCGGCGAAGTGATTCGCCGTCGGGGGGTGAAAGGCAGCACATTGCCGCCTCGAGGGTCCTGCCGATGTGCCTGAGCCATAAGCGCCTCCGCGCTGCCGACCGGGGGAACTGCGGAATAACCAATGCGTGTAGAGCAATAAGACATTTCTGCCGCGCATTGGTTATTCCGATGCTCCGAATTCACAGTAGTCGGTTGCGGGGTGGGGCGCAAGAGGGGGGGGGACGTCTGACGTCTGACGCCGGACGCCAGACGCCAGACGCCAAGATCAAAATCAAAAGACGTCGCTGGCACGGCCTGCTCCTACAAAAAACACGCCCCCTCTACAACGCGGCCATGTAGGAGCAGGCCCAGCCAGCGACGTCTTTTGGCCGAATGGCACAGCGTTTCTGCCCCGCACCTGAGGGTTTTAGAGCCGGACACCGGACGCTTAAACCCGCGCTTCAACGGTTTGCGGCAATGCAGGCTGTGCTTGCGTAGTCGCAATGCTTTCCATCACGGGTCTTGATCTTAGCGTCCGACGTCCGACGTCCGGCGCCCAGCGCCCCCATCGTCAAACCACCCACACCCCCACCCCGGCGGCCAACGGCAGCGCCAGGGCGAGGCGCGCGGCGAGGCGGGGGCGGTAGGGGAGCAGAAAGATCAGCGGCAGGCCGGCCAGGGTGGCGAGGCCAAAGGCGAGGGACAGGGCCAGGCCTAAAGGCCATAGCCGCAGGCAGCAGAGCAGCATCAGGGCGATCAATGCCCAGCCGGTAACACGAAACGCGCGCAGGCGCGCGTCGGAGGGTTTGGCGCCGAGCAGGCTTTGGTGGTGGCGTTTCATGCCCAGGGCCAGGGCGGTGAGGCCGGCGTAGGCCAGGGCCAGTGCGAGCCAAACCATCATGAGGCTGCCCCCGTCGCGGTGCCGGGTGAGCGGCGCGGTTGCCGGGCGGTGCCTTTTTTGCCGCCGCCATGGCGGGCCACCCGCCACAGGGCGTAGCCCCAGAGCGCGCCAAGCAGCAGGCAGGCCAGATCGAAGCCGGCCAGGGCGCCGTGTTGCCAGGCGGTGGCGCTGAACAAATGGCTGCCGGTGGTGGCCATGTCCAACAGCGGCACGCTCAGCCACAGCACGGTGATGCCGGCCAACTGTTCAATCCAGCCACGCCGGTTGGGCCGCCACAGGGCATGGGCCAGGCTCAGCAGCCAGCTGATAAAGAACACACGGATTTCCCAGCTTTCCCGCTGCGCCAGTTCCACGGGCAACAGGCGGTTGGCGGCGAAGTAGAACGCCATGGCTCCGATCAGGCCGGTCATGGACGCCATGTTCAGCGCGTTGACCAGCCGCAGCGAGGCGCCGGGTTGTCGCTGTTTGAGTTGCTGGGTGCGCTTGGCGACCCACAGCAACAGGCCGGTGGCGACCATGGCGCAACCGCCCAGCCCGGACAGGAAAAACAGCCAGCGCACCGCCGGGTCGGCGAAACGCGCCAGGTGCAGGTTGGCGAACAGGTTGTAGAAACGCACGGCGGCGGGCAACGCCTCGCTGGTGCCGGGGCGGGTTTCCAGCAGCGCGCCGCTGTTCGCCTGGAACACCAGCGTCGGCGCGCTGCCGCGCCGGCGGCCGGTGATTTCCGGTTCACGGTCGGTGGAGATCGAAACGGTGGCGCCAGCCCGGTTGGGCCGGTTCACTTCGATGCGGGTGACCGGCTGATCGAAGGCCCGGCGGGTCTGCGCGAGCAGGGGCGCGATGTCGGTCATCGGCGCCGCTTCCTGGCTCTGCGCCGTTGTTTCCGTGGCGCGCGGAAAGGCGTCGTCGAAGAAGGCCCGCCGGTCGCCGTTGTAGGCCGCGTCGATGCCCCAGGGCATCAGCATCACCATGAACAACAGCAAGCCGGAATAGGTGATCATGAAATGAAACGGCAGCGCCAGCACGGCGGTGGCGTTGTGGGCGTCCAGCCAGGAGCGCTGGCCTTTGCCGGGGCGGAAGGTGAAGAAATCCTTGAAGATCTTTTTGTGGGTGATCACGCCGCTGATGATCGCCACCAGCATGAACATGGTGGCCACGCACACCAGCCAGCGCGCCCACAGGCGCGGTACGCCGTACAGCTCGAAATGGAAGCGGTAGAGAAAATCGCCGCCACGGGTGGCGCGCGGCGTCAGAATCTCGCCAGTGGCGGCGTCCATGATGGCGCGCTCGCCGCGGCGGCGGCCTTCGTTTTGCGCTTCAGGGGTGTCCGGTTGCCAGCCCAGCTCCACCACTGGCGCGCGCGCGTCGGGCAAGCGAATGTCCCAGGCGCGGGCGTCCGGCGCCAGCCGGTTGAGCGCTTGCCAGGCCAGTTCGGGTGTCTCCGGCGTGGCGTGGGAGGCGTGCAGCTCCGGCTCCATCCACAGGGAGATTTCTTCGCGAAAATAAGCGCTGGTGCCGGTCACGAACATGGCCAGCAGCAGCCAGCCGAGCAGCAGGCCGCTCCAGGTGTGCAGCCAGGCCATGGATTGGCGCAGGGAATTTTTCATGAGGGCGCCCCGAGCAACGCCACGGCCACGCAGACCACCGTGGGCGCGGCGATGCCGAGCCAGGCGCGCAGCGCGCTGTGGGTGGCGAACGCCCAGATCACCGCGCCGCTGTAAACCAGGAACGAAAACACGGTGGCCGAGACCACCGCTTCGGCCCGGGGCATCGGCAGGGTCACCGCCAGCGCGGCGGTGCTGGCGGCGCTCAGCGCGTAACCGCCGAGCACCGCCGCCACGGTACGCGAGGCCACGGAAAGCCGGTAATAAAACAACCTGGAAGAGGCGGATCTGGACATGGGGCGCTCTTATTGGCGGGCTGGATAGGGCGCGAATGATAATTGTTATTAGGCGTAAATCGCAACGGCGTTGTGCACGGGGGCGGTTTTAGGGGCGGGAGCGGTCCTTGACCGCGAAGGGGCGCTGCCAGGCTGTTCCTCGCCTTCGGCTCGGTTCGCGGTCGGGGACCGCTCCCACGGCGGCTCCGTAGCCGGGGCCGAGCCTGGAGCGGGCACTGTGTTTTGTGGGAGCGGTCCTTGACCGCGAAGCGGCGCTGCCAGGCTGTTGCTCGCCTTCGGCTCGGTTCGCGGTCGGGGACCGCTCCCACGGCGGCGTTGTAGCCGGGGCCGAGCCTGGGGCGGGCACTGTGTTTTCGTGGGAGCGGTCCTCGACCGCGAAGGGGCGCTGCCAAGCTGTTGCTCGCCTTCGGCTCGGGTTCACGGTCGGGGACCGCTCCCACGGCGGCGTTGTAGCCGGGGCCGAGCCTGGAGCTGGCACTGTGTTTTCGTGGGAGCGGTCCTCGACCGCGAAGGGGCGCTGCCAAGCTGTTGCTCGCCTTCGGCTCGGGTTCGCGGTCGGGGACCGCTCCCACGGCGGCGTTGTAGCCGGGGCCGAGGCTGGGGCTGGCACTGTGTTTTTGTGGGAGCGGTCCTTGACCGGGAAAGGGCGCTGCCAGGCTGTTCCTCGCCTTCGGCGCGGTTCGCGGTCGGGGACCGCTCCCACGGCGGCGTTGTAGCCGGGGCCGAGGCTGGGGCTGGCACTGTGTTTTTGTGGGAGCGGTCCTTGACCGGGAAGGGGCGCTGCCAGGCTGTTCCTCGCCTTCGGCTCGGTTCGCGGTCGGGGACCGCTCCCACGGCGGCTCCGTAGCCGGGGTCGAGCCTGGAGCTGGCACGGCCTTCAGCCTGTTCCCGGTCCGCCTCAAGCGGCGCGTTCCACCTCGACCGGGCGAGACCTTTCCGGCAGGGGCTGGCGCAGGCGCCAGCGCAGGCGCAGGGAGAGCAGGGCGGCGGCGGCGGTGAGGCCGGCGAGCAGGCCGATCCAGAAGCCGGCCGGGCCCATGGCGGGCACCCAGAGGTCAGTGAGGGCGAGCAGATAACCCACCGGCAAGCCGACGCCCCAGTAGGCCAGCAGCGTCATCAGCATCGGCCAGGCGGTGTCTTCGAAACCGCGCAGGCAGCCGCTGGCGCTGACCTGGATCGCGTCGGAGACCTGATACAGCCCGGCGAACAAAAGCAGGTGCGCGGCCAGGGCAATGACTTCGGCGTTGTCGGTGTAGATGTGCGGCACCCAGCCGCGCAAGGCCATCAGCAGCAGGCCGGCGGCGACGCCGATGGTGGCGATCATCAGCATTGCGCAGCGCACCGCCAGATGCAGGCCGGCGGCGTCGCCACGGCCGCGCGCGTGGCCCACGCGCACGGTGGCGGCGAGCGCGAAGCTCAGTGGCAGCATGAAAATCAGCGAGGTGAAATTCAGGGCGATCTGGTGGCCGGCCACCACTTCCGGGCCCAGGCTGCTGATCAGCAGGGCGATCACCGCGAAGATGCTCACCTCGAAAAAGATCGACAGCCCCACCGGCAGCCCCAGGCGCAGCATATAGCCCATGCTGGCCAGCTCCAGGTGGCGCTGGCGCAGGGTCAGCCGCGCCGGGCGGTAGACCGGGTGACGGCGAATGTAGAACGCCATCATCAGCGCCATCGACCACATCACCAGGCTGGTGGCCCAGCCGCAGCCGGCGCCGCCCAGTGCCGGCAGGCCGAACTTGCCGTGAATCAGCACGTAGTTGGCGGGGACGTTGATCAGCAGACCGATCACGCTCACCCACAGCACCGGGCGGGTGTGGTTCATGGCTTCGGTGTAGCTGCGCATCGCCAGCAACAAGGCGGCGCCGGGCATGCCCCAACTGAGCCCGTGCAGATACCCTTGCACCTTCGGGAGCAGGGTCGGATCGACATCCATCCAGTGCAGCACCGGCCCCATTGAACGCAGGATCAGCGCGCTCACAAGCCCCAGGCCCAGCGCCAGCCACAGGCCCTGCTGGGCCAGCGGGTTGACCCGATGGTAAGCTTTGCCGCCCAGATGCCGGGACAGGATCGGCGTGGCGCTCATCAGTACGCCGGTCATGAACAGAAACAGCGGCACCCAGATGCTGGCGCCCACCGCCACCGCGGCCAGATCCGCGGCACTGACCCGCCCGGCCATCATGGTATCCACGAAGCCGTTGGCGGTTTGCGCCAGCTGGCCACCGAGAATCGGCAGAGCAAGTAACAGTTGGGCACGGAGTTCGTGACGATGGGCGGACATAACACGCAGCAGGGTAGTGGGCAAAGGGCGGCTACCATACCGCAAAGCGCCGCCGCTGGGCACCGGGCCGGCGATCTGGAGGCGCTGTTTCGCGCCAGTTTTTTCGCCGACTACCGGACCCTCCTGATTGGCGGCGCGGAAGAGCCCAGCTACCACCCCGGCGCCGAACTGAACACTGAAAACCGAACACTGAACACTGTGTCCACCATCCATTACACCCGCGATTATTTCCGCAGTGCCCTGCACGAAGTGGCCCACTGGTGCGTGGCCGGCGCCGCGCGCCGCGCCCGGGAAGACTACGGCTACTGGTACGCCCCGGACGGCCGCGATGCCGCCCAGCAACTTGAGTTCATGCGCGTGGAAGTGCGCCCCCAGGCCCTGGAGGCGTTGTTCTGCGCCGCCTGCGATCACCCGTTCCGGGTGTCCCTGGACAACCTGCACGGTGACCCCGGTGACGAGCGGCAATTCGCCGCCGCCGTGCGCGAGCACGCCGTCGAGCTGATCGCCACCGGCCTCGCCGAACGCCCACGGCGCTGGGTCACTGCGCTGGCCGGGCACTACCGTCCTGGCCCGTTCGATCTGGCCGCCGCGCTGGAGCGGGTGTGGCGGTAGAGCGGGGAAGCCGGGAATTGGGAGAGGCCGTGCCAGGGCGGGGGCTTCCACGTTGTCGATCGAGCAGGTAGCTGCAAGCCACAAGCTTCAAGCAAGAACAACGCAGTCCGTAAGGAGACAGCTACATCGCCGCCCTTGTAGCCTGCAGCTTGAAGCTTGAAGCTGCTCTCCTTGAAGCACCTTTTCACCGCCGGCACGGCCTGATCTCCCACCGCTCTCTACAGCACCCCTGTGGGAGCGATCCTTGATCGCGAACCGAGCCCGAAGGGCGACGAGGCCCGGCCAACGCCCGCCGCCCTGCCGGGCGGTTCGCGGTCAAGGACCGCTCCCACACCAGAATCAAATCCCGGCAGTAGGTCCGGCCCGCCTGTTCCCTTTAACCTGTTCCCTGTCCCCCGCTTGCCCGGCCGCGCTGCCCTCGTCTAGAATGATTCTCTATTAATAATCATTACCATTCCTGTCTGGCGCCGGGCCATTGTGGGTTCGCCGGGTTTTCCCATGAGCAAAGCACTGCAAAGTGAAATCGGATCGCTTTACCACGATCACGCCGGGTGGCTGTTTGGCTGGCTGCGCGGTCGTTTGGGGGGCGATACCGCCGATGCCGCCGATCTGGTGCAGGACACCTATGTGCGCTTGATGGTCTCGGGGCGTTATCCGGGGCCGGGGGAGTCACGGGCGTTCCTGACTCAGATCGCCAAGGGGCTGGTGATCGACATGCACCGGCGGCGGGCGCTGGAGTCGGCCTATCGAGAGGTGCTGGCGCAGCAGCCCGAGGCACAGGCGCCGTCGTCGGAGCGCCAGGCGATCACCCTGGAAACCTTGGCGCGCATCGATAAGGCATTGGACGCCTTGCCAGCCCGGGTGCGGCGTGCGTTTCTGTTGTCCCGGTTCGAGGGGCGCACCTACCCGCAGATCGCCGCCAGCCTGGGGGTATCACAGAGCGCGGTGCGCAAATACATGTTGCGGGCGTTGCAGGCCTGCCTGCTGACGTTGAACGAGGCATGAGCACGCCGGCGGCGTTGCGCGGCTATGCCGAACGTCAAGGGGTGGACCCGGCGCGGCTGCAGGCAGCGTTGGATTGGCAGGTGGCGCTGTGGGCCGGGGAGGGCGATGACACCGCTGTGAAGCGCGATTGGGCCGACTGGCTCGCCGCCGACGCCGCCAACCGCCGTGCCTGGGAGCAGGTCGAGCGGATGGCCCAGGCGCTGGAGGGCATCGCTCCGGAGGTGGGCCGGCACACTCTCAAGCCGGACAATCGGATTAGCCGCCGGCGCGCTCTGGGCCTGCTGGGCCTGGCCGGCGCCGGCGTGGTGTTGGGCCCGATGCTGGCCAGCTCCACGCCGGTGCGCCGGACGCTGGCGGATTATCGCAGCGGGGTCGGTGAGCGGCGCCGGTTCGCTCTGCCAGACGGCTCCGCGCTGATGCTCAACACCGACAGCGCGGTGGGTCTGGATTTCAGCGCCGGCCAGCGGCATTTGACCGTGTTGCCGGGCAGCGAGATCGCCCTGGACAGCCGCGCCGCCGGCGATCCACGGCCGTTGTCGGTGGCCCTGGGCGGGGCGCGTTTGCAGCCCGACCAGGCCCATGCGCTGCTGCGCGATGTGGGCGGCGCGCGTGAAGTGGGCGTGCTGGCGGGCACGGTGACATTGAGCCCCGGCGCCGGCCAGCCGCCGCAGCGGTTGGCGGCCGGCCAGCGTGCCCGGTTGTCCGCGGCCGGGGTTCGCATCGAGGCGCTCTCGGTGGCCCAGCGGCATGGCTGGACGGAAGGCGTGTTGCAGGCCGACCGCCTGCGCCTGGAAGACTTCCTTGCCGAACTGGGCCGCTATCGCCATGGCCTGTTGTATTGCGACGATCAGGTCGCCGATCTGGTGCTGTCCGGCGCCTATCCGCTGCGCGACACCGACTATGTGCTCGAATCCCTGGTCCAGGCGCTGCCGATCGCGGTGCACTATCGCACCCCCTGGCTGGTGCGGGTCAGCGCGCTTTCGTGACCGTTCTCATTAACAAATAAAAATTATTCTTATTTGGTGTCACTTTTCCGTTCCCGTTCGGGGTAGAGGTGTTTGGCCCGAAATCGAACGACGACTTTAAGGATCGGATGATGACCTGTTCTGACTTATTTTCCCGCCGGGTAGTAATGGGGCAGCGCCGGGGGCGCTTACTCATGGGGACGCGCCGGGGGCGCTCCGGCCTGGCGATTCTGGCGCTTTGCGCCACCCTGGGAGGCACGGTGGCGCTGGCTCCGCCCGCGTTGGCGCAGACCTCCGCGAGCCAGTCATATCGCATTGAAAGCGGCCGTCTCGACGCCGCGCTCAGCCAATACGCCAGCGAAGCCGGCCTCACCCTGGTGATCGACGGCGCCCTCACCCAGGGCAAGAGCAGTGCCGGCCTGAACGGCCGCTACGGCACCGAGCAGGGGCTGCGCACGCTGCTCGCCGGCACCGGCCTGCGCGCGGTCAAACAGGGTAACGGCAGCTATGCCCTGCAGCTTGACCCGGCCAACGTGAATCGCGGGGAGAACCGCGCGGATCGCCGCGAGCCGCGCCGCAACGCCCTGTCCACGGTGACGGTGACCTCGGCGTCCGCGTCGGGCCGGGCGGTGGACGTCACCAATGCCCCGGCCAGCATTTCCGTGATTGGCAAGGAAGAGCTGGAAGGCAAATCCTACCGCGACATCACCGAAGCACTGCAGGACGTGCCCGGCGTTTACGTGGACGATGGCCCCTCGGGCAAAGGCGGCACCGAGGAAATCTCGATCCGTGGCATGGATTCCAAGTACACCCTGATTCTGGTGGACGGCAAACCCCAGGGCTCCGGCCAGGCCTATTACAACGGCTTTGGTTCCGGCGCCGAGTTTGGCTGGCTGCCACCGATTTCGGCGATCGAACGCATTGAGGTGATTCGTGGGCCGATGTCGTCGTTGTACGGCTCCGACGCCCTCGGCGGTGTGATCAACGTGATCACCAAGCGGGTGCCGGACCAGTGGGGTGGCACCGTCACCGTGGATCGCATGATCCAAGAAGACTCCGAAGCCGGTGATCGTGACCAGCAGCGCTACTATCTCAGTGGCCCGCTGGTGTCCGACACACTGGCACTGACCGTGTTCGGCTCGCGCTTCCACCGCGATGAGGACGAGCGTGACACTGGCTATCTGCAGAACGACCGTGACAACACCACCGCCAAATTGAACTGGACGCCGAACCAGGCCAACAACATCGAACTGGAGGCCGGCTACGCCACCCAGGACGTGAACGGCACGGTGGAAGGCACCGGCAGCGCCCGGGATCTGGTCACCCGCCGTCGCCACCAGGCGATCACCCACGATCTGGAGTGGGGCGGTGACTTCAGCACCAAGAGTTACGTGCAGCACGAAGAAATGGTCAACGACACGCAGAGCGCCACCTACCAGCGCACCACCGCCAACACCGCCACGGTGTTGCCGTTCGCCAGCAACGTGCTGACCGTGGGCGGCCAGTACCGCACCCAGAAAACCGAGAACCCGGCGCGCGCCATCGGCACCCCGGATCTGGAACGCTGGGACATGGCGGTGTTCGCCGAGGACCAATGGTTCATCACCGATCCGCTGGCGTTGACCGGCGGCGTGCGCTGGGTCAAGGACGAAAACTACGGCGATGAAATCGTGCCGCGCGTGTACGGCGTGTACAACCTCAACCCGCAACTGACCTTCAAAGGCGGCGTCAGCGCCGGCTACCGGACGCCGGATCTGAAGCAGGGCGATTCCAACTGGATCGAAGGCGGTGGCGGCGGCTCCGTGGACGGCGGCGACATCGGCAACTCCGACCTCAAGCCGGAAAAGAGCCTGACCTATGAAATGGGCGCTTTGTGGAACGGCTACAACGGCGTTCAGGCGAGCCTGACCCTGTTTCATACCGACTACGAAGACAAGATCGAAAAGCCGGTGATCTGTGATCGCATCACTGGCCCGGACGCCACCTGTGTCTACCAGGGCTACGACTACGAGAAGCTCTACCAGTACATCAACGTGGACGAGGCGCGCATTCGGGGTGCCGAAGTGACCTTCGCCTTTCCCCTCGGCCATCGCGTGGAGGTGAACACCAACTACACCTTCACCGACAGCGAGCAATTGTCCGGCGACAACAAAGGCAACCCGCTCAACGACCAGCCCCGCCACCGCGCCAACATCGGCGTCAACTGGCGCGCCACCGAAAAAGCCCTGCTGTGGAGCAAAGCGCGCTTCAAAGGCCGATCCGAACAGATCGCCGGCCGAGGCGGCGCCCTGACCGAAAAATACCCCAGCTACACGATGGTCGACACCGGCGTGAAATACCGCCTCACCGACAACGTCGACGTCTACGGCGGCGTCTATAACCTGTTCGACAAAACCGTCGGCAACGACAATTTCGGACGGGTGTTGGATGGGCGCCGCTACAACGCCGGGGTGACCGTGAATTTCTGATCGGGCAGCGAGTGCGACGAAAGCAACTGATGATAGGAAACGGTGGGGCGGGGCGGAACGCCGGCGCCCCCTCTCCCTGTCCCTCTCCCGCAAGGGGAGAGGGAACCCTCCAGAACGGTATGTATTTCCAGCCCCTTCCCGCGAGGGAGAAAGAGCCCTTCAGAAGGGCGTATTACTAGCCCCTCTCCCCTCGCGGGAGAGGGGTTGGGGAGAGGGGGAGAGACAGTCAGCGGCACGGAATACTGAAAACCGAACACTGAAAACTGCCCGTTAACGAAGCATGTGCAGAAAATGCATGTGCTTCTCGTATTGATCGAGCACGTCGCTGATCACCTGTTCGCGGGTGTAGCCCATCAGGTCGTAGTCCTGGCCGCCTTCGCTGAGGAACACATCGGCGCGGAAATACTGGTCACGCTCGGCTTGCCGTTTGGAGTGGTCGAGCTGACGCATGGTGATCGACGGACGGGCGTAGCCGCGTACGCGCACGCCGTAGCTGAAGTCGATTTCCTGGCCGTGGCTGACCACCAGGGTGGCGCGGTCGTCGCCTTCGCGGACGTCCACTTCCAGGCCGTGGCCGCGCAGTTCGTCGGCCACCGCGTTGAGCGCTGGCGTGGCCACCTCGTTGAGGAAGGTCAGCACCTTGGCGCGGGTGGGGAAGTTGACCATGCCGCGCAGGCGCGCTTTCCAGCCGCCGCTGGGCGGGGTGTGGCCGACGTGCACGGCGGCCGCCGGGGCGGTGCCCAGGTTGGCCTGGAAGCTGACCTTGCGAATCCCTTCCACGCGCAGCGAGCGCAGTAAGCCGTAGCAACTGACCAGCAGCACCGCCGCGAACGGCAGCGCCGAGGCGATGGTGGCCGCTTGCAGTGCCTTGAGCCCGCCGGCGAACATCAGCGCGATGGCCACGAAGCCCTCGGTGCTGGCCCAGAAAATACGCTGCCAGACCGGGGTGTCGTCGTGGCCGCCGGAGGCGAGCATGTCGACCACCATGGAGCCGGAATCCGACGAAGTGACGAAGAACACCACCACCATCAGAGTGGCGACGCCGGAGATAAAGGTGGAGAACGGGAACTGCTCCAGGAAATGGAACAGCGCCACCGCCTCGCTGTCTTTTACCTGGGCCGCCAGCTCGGTGTAGCTGCCGTCCAGAATCATCTGAATGGCGGAGTCGCCGAACACGGTCATCCAGAACAGGGTGAAGGCGGCGGGCACCAGCATCACGCCGAGGGCGAATTCGCGAATCGTGCGGCCCCGGGAAATGCGCGCGATGAACATGCCCACGAACGGCGACCAGGACAACCACCAGCCCCAGTAGAACAGCGTCCAGCCACCCAGCCAGTCCTGCGGGCCGTCTTCCACTTTCGGTTGGTAGGTGTAGAGGTTGAACGTCATGTTGACGATCTCGGACAAATAGTCGCCGATGTTCTGAATGTAGGCCTTTAACAGGAAGGTGGTGGGGCCCAGCACCAGCACGAAGATCAGCAGAAGGAAGGCGAGGCCGAGGTTGAGCTCGGAGAGCCGGCGGATGCCGGCGTCCAGCCCGGTGACCACCGATAACGTGGCCAGGCCGGTAATGGCGACGATCAGAATGGTTTTACTGAGCTCGGTATTGGGCAGCCCGAACAGATAACTGAGCCCGCCGTTGACCTGTTCCACGCCAAAGCCCAGCGAGGTGGCCACGCCGAACACGGTGCCGACCACCGCGAACACGTCCACCGCGTGGCCGATGGGGCCGTAGATTTTCTTGCCGATTAGCGGGTAAAGCGCCGAGCGCAGGGTCAGTGGCAGGCCGTGGCGGAAGCTGAAGTAGGCGAGAATCAAACCGACGATGGCGTAGATCGCCCAGGCGTGCAGGCCCCAATGAAAGAAGGTGGCGCGCATCGCTTCCCGGGCGGCGTCGATGCCGCCCGGGTCGGCCATCGGCGGTGACATCAAATGCAGCACCGGCTCGGCGACGCCGAAGAACATCAGGCCGATGCCCATGCCCGCCGAGAACAGCATGGCGAACCAGGAGGTATAGCTGTATTCCGGCTCGGAATGGTCCTTGCCGAGCTTGATGTCGCCGTAGCGGCTGACCGACAAAAACACCACCAGCGCCAGGACAATGCCCACGGTGAGCAGGTAGAACCAGCCGGCGTCGGCGATCACCCAGGCCTTCACATTGGTAAAGAATGCCTGGGCGGTTTCCTGGGCGAGCACCGAAAACAACACCAGCCCGGCGATGATCACCACTGAGCTGTAAAACACCGGCGGGTTGATAAGAATCCTGGGTCGGGTCGAGGTTTCAGGCTGCTGATCGACGGGCGTGTTGGCCATGGCGCGCTCCTGCTTTTGGTCTTTTGCGTCGGGGTGCCTTCCCGACCCCATGGCGAAAGCGTAGCACAGCGCGCCGCCGCCATTTGTGAAGCTCTGTTATAAGGAGGTTCGCGGGTTCTACAGGCGGCCGCTGCTTTTGAGGTCGTGGTAGGCCTGGCCAAGGCGTTCGGAGAGGTGTTCCGGGGTGGCGGCCACCAGATGGGCGCCAGCATGGCGCAGACGCAGTTGCAGGTCGCGGCGGTGTTGTTGCTCCCAGGCGTCGGCGGCCACCGCGATGGCGTCCTCGAACTGGCGCACCGGCGCGTGGCGGGCGCTTTCCTGCTCTGGCAGTTGCAGGTCGGCGATCATCACCAGGTGGCGCTGGGCCAACAAACGCACGGCGGCGAGCAGATCGTCGCTGTCTTCCGGTTGCAGGCGGCTGACAATCACCACCAGCGAGCGGCGCGGCCAGCGCCGGTGGAAGTAACGCGCCGCCTGGCTGAAATCGCTGGCGTGGTCGCCGGGGTGCACGTCGAAGAAGCCTTTTAAAAGCTGGTGGATGCCACTGGCACCGCGCACCGGGTCGATCCAGCGCGGCGGCTCTGCGGAAAACAGCATGGCGCCGCTGCGATCGCCCAGGCGCAGGGCGGACCAGGCCAGCAACAGGGCCGCATTGAGGCCGTGGTCGAAAGCGGTCAATTCGCCAATCGGCAGGCCCATGCGGCGGCCGCCGTCGAGCAGAATCCACAAGGTCTGGTTTTGCTCATCCTGGAAATGCCGGGAGATCAGCCGCTGGCGGCGGGCACTGGCTTTCCAGTCAATGCGGCGCGGGCTGTCGCCGCTTTGATAATCGCGCAACTCATGGAATTCCAACCCCTCGCCGGAGCGCGGCTGCACACGCAGGCCAAACCGGGCGGTGCTTTTGTCCACCGCCAGGGCGGCGCGGGCAATCGGCGAGAAATCCGGATACACCGGCACCTGCCTGGCCGCCGGCACCTGGCAGCGGCCCTCCCAGAGACGGCCCGGCGAGGGCCGCCACAGCTCGATGTCGCCGAACGCCACCCGGCCACGGCGGGTGGGCCGGTAAGGGTAGCGAACTTCGGTGACTGGCTTGCCGGCGGCCAGCGCCACACGCACTGGCAAGCCGGTGTGTGGGTCGTCGGCGGGGTGGTGGTCGGCCACCAGCCAGTGTTCGTCGCGGCCCTGGCCGTGCAGGTGCAGCACCACGCTTTCGGCGACGCCCACCGACAATGCCGCTGGCAGCCGCCGCTCGGCAATGGGCATGGGGCGGGCGCGCAGGCGACGGGCGTCGTTCAACGCCCACAGGGCGCCGGCCAGACCGGCACCGAGCCAGGCCAGCAGCGCCGCCAGGGTCAGCTCCGGCAGCCAGGCCCGCGCCACCAACGGCAGCGCCCCCAGCGCCGCCCACGCCAGCAGACACTGAATCAAGCGCCGTCCTGGTCTTATAGCCATGCTCTCTCCAGCAGGTGACACTCCAGCAGGTGACAGGTGTGCCACTTCTCGCGGTAGCCCACCGAGACTCTCCGTTTGCGGTTAAGCGTCGGACGTCGGACGTCCGACGTCAGACCCAACAACACCGATCATTGCCGCGGTGCCTCTACCTGTTCCAGCAGGTGCACCAGCACCGATTCCACGGTCTGGCCTTCGATGTCGGCGTCCACGCCCAGGCGCAGGCGGTGGCGCAGCACCGGCGCGGCCACGGTTTTGACATCGTCGGGAATCACGAAGTCGCGGCCGCTGAGCAGCGCCTGGGTCTTGGCGCTGCGCGCCAGCGCGATGCTGGCACGGGGGCTGGCGCCCTGCACCAGGGCCGGGTGGTCGCGGGTGGCGCGCACCAGACGCAGCAGGTAATCGAGAATCGCCTCGTCGAGCAGAACCTGCCCGGCGGCGCGGGTCAGGGCAAGGATGCCAGCGGCATCGGTGACCGGGCTCAACGAGGCCGCTTCCAGGCTGTCCGGCAGGGTGCCGTCGAGCACCATGCTGACCATGCGGCTTTCGTGTTGCTGATCCGGGTAGCCGATCACGATCTTGAACAGAAAACGGTCCAGTTCCGCTTCCGGAAGCGGGTAGGTGCCTTCCTGGTCGAGGGGGTTCTGGGTGGCGAGCACCACGAACGGCGCGTCCAGGGCGAAGCTTTCGCCTTCAATGGTGATCTGCCGTTCCTGCATCACCTCCAGCAGCGCCGCCTGGGTTTTCGCCGGCGCGCGGTTGATTTCATCGGCCAGCAGCAGGTTGGTGAAGGCCGGGCCGCGCTGCACTTTGAAGCGCTCTTCGCGGGCGTTGTAGATGGAATGGCCGGTGACGTCCGAGGGCATCAGGTCGGGGGTGAACTGGATGCGCTGAAACGACAGCGCCAGCACCCGCGCCAGGCTGCGCGCCAGCAGGGTTTTGCCGAGCCCGGGCACGCCTTCGATCAGCACATGGCCGCCGGTGATCAGGGCAATCATCACCTGGCGGGTGACCGCCGGCTGGCCGATCAGAACCTGGTTGAGCTGGGTTTCGATGCGCCCGGCCAGCGCCGACGCCTCTTCAAGGGTTTGCGGGGCGGTCATAATCGACTCCTGATCTGTTGCAACAGGGCCACGCGCTCGGTCCATTGCGCGTGCTCCCTGGTGGGTGGGGCGAGTGCCTGATGAAGGCGTTCCGGGGGCACCGCGAGCCGCTCGGCGGCCAGTGTCAGGGCGGTGTCCGGGTCCGGGTGAAGCAGCTGAATGCGGCGCAGCGCCTGGTGTTGCAAGGGGTCGATCAAGGCCCGCGCCTGGCCGGTGCGCCAATGAAAGTGGCCCAGGGCACGCAGGTGGCCCAGGTAATCGGCGCCCTGGGCGACCGGCCGCTGCCAGGTCACGCCAGGGCGCGGCAGGCGCCGCCACAACCAAAATGCCAGCGCCAGCAGCAGGGCCAGCAACGGTGGCCAGGCGTGTTCCCACAGCCACAAGGGCAGCGGCGGCATGGCGATGCCCTGCACGAACCACACCGGCCCGGAACCGGCCAGGGCGGCCAGCAACCAGGCATGATCGAAATACAGCAGGTGGTCGTTGTCCCACAGGGCCAGACCGGTGAGCACGGTGACCTGGCCGGCGCCCACGCGCAGCGCCACCAGCTTGTCGCCCAGGTCGTTGTCGGCGCGGGCGACCACCGTCTGGTCGGCGCCGCCGGTGGGTTCGTGGATCAGCACCAGGGCGTCGTCGAGACCGAAGCGGCGCGGTTGAGTGTCCAGATCGCGGCTGGTCGCTGGCGGCGCGTACTCGGGCGCCTCGCAGGTGAGACGCTCGCATTGCGCCCGTTGCTCATCGGTGGGGTTGTTCAGGCAGTATTCCAGCAGCAGATCCTGGAGCGGCGTAAAGCGGTCGATCAGATCGTCCAGCGGTGCCGCCGCCGTCTGCCCGGGATCGGCGGGCTTGTCGTGGGCGGTGACGCCGACGTCGTAGAGCAGCGGGTCATGGCGCCGCCATTGCGGCGCGGTGGCGCGGGGGTCCCGGTCCCAATCCGGCACCGGCCGGGCCGCCACGATCAGGTGGCCACCGCGGTGCACCCAGCGCAGCAGCTCAGCCACCCGGTCGTCGCCCAGCTCGCCCCGGTTGCCGTCCAGCACCAGGGTGGTGCCTGGGTCGGGCAGGGGAAACAGGGCGCGCGTGCTGAACACCCGGCGGGTGTCGTGGCCCCATTGGCGCAGCAGCGCCTGGGCCGCGTAGTACGGATTGTGGCGCACGCTGGCGTCGAGCTCGCCAGCGACCACCCGGCGTACCGGTTCGGTCAGCGCGAAATAACCGCCTACCGCCGCCACCAGCAGCAGGGCGAACAGCCAGGGCCAGGCGCGCTTCATGGCTGCCCCCCGGGTTTGCCGTGCAGGTGTTGGCCCTGGTCGATCAGTTCATTGACCCGCTCGACGCTGGCCGGCCGGTGCGCCCAGGCGGTCAGCATCCAGGCCTGGGTGACCGCTTCCAGATGCAATACCCGTTCGCTGTCGCCGAGCGCCCGGTGGTAGGCACTCAGGCAGTCCTGTTCGGTGGCGCCGGGTCGCAGCGGCAGCGGGTGGCGCTGGAACAGATCGACCAGGGTCTGGCGCAGCAGTAACGCCAGCGCCGCGCGAACGTCGCCGGCGCGCAACGCCGCCCGGGCCGCGCCTTGCGGGTCCTCGGGCAGGGCTTCGGCGCGGGTGTCGAGCCCGGCCACCTGAACCGGCGTGCGGCGCCGGCGCGTCGGCAACGGTACGCCGCCGCGCGCCCGCTGCCAGAAAATCCACACCAGCAGGGCCGTCAGTGCCACCAGCACCAGGGCGCCGAGGGTCTGCACCAGCCAGTTGGGCATCGATAACGGCGCGTCACCGCGATCGGCGGGCGGCTCGCCGTCCATCAGCTTTCTGAGCAGACGTTCCCACCAGCTTGACGCGTCGCTTTCGTCGGCACCGCGTAACCGCCGCTGGTCACGGATTTCCAGGGGCATGAAGGTGTCCGAGGCGAGCAGCTCCAGGGCGTCGTGTTTCGGGTCCGGCGGCGGCGCGGCGCGGGCCGGCTCGACGCTCCAGGGCAGCAGCAGAACCGCCAGCAAAGCCAGGCTGACGGCGCTCAGCCGGCGCCGCCGCTCGCCGATGCGGGCCAGTCCCAGCTGCAGGTCCCAGCCTTCCAGCCAGGTGCGTTCGTTGAGATACAGCGCGAACGAGGTGGCCACGTAGAGCGGCTCGAGCACGCCCAGCACCAGGTACCAGGCGGCGGCGATCAGCGCCTGATGCAGCACGCCCTGCTGGTCGAACCAGGCGCTCCATTCCAGATTAAGCTGCCAGGGGATCAGGGTCAGGCCGAGCAGAATGACGGCGGCGGTCAGGCATTGTTCCAGCGTCACCATCACCATCATCAGCGTGCCGGCGCGCTGCCCGGGGCGGTGGCGCAGCGTTCGGGCGCGGGCGGCCGCCGCCTCGCCCTGGCTGCCTTCCAACTGCCAGATGCCGTTCAGAAACCCCCGGTTGGGGCTGAAACGGCGCCAACTGAGCTGGCCGCCCAGGCCATTCAGAGCATAGCCCCGGACGCCGCGCAGCAGTGCCAGCGGAGCGGGGTATTCGCCGAACAGCGCGCGGCTGAACAGGGCCAGTTGCGGGCGCTCCCAAAGGGGTTTGAGCCACCAGAACAGCAACAGTGGCCAGAACAGCCCGCCGCTGAAAACGCCGTAGCCGAGCAGGGCGGCGAACGGCACGGCGGTGAACAGCAACCACACCAGGGTGGCCCGTTTCCAGTGCTGCCGATAAAGCCGGGTGCCCAGGTCGATGGCTTGCCAGGGGCCGCGCGGCGCCAGCCGGGCATTGAGTTTATTCGGGTCCATGGCGGTTCCGTCCGGCCAGGCTCAGGTAAAGCGCCAGCGCCAGCCAGCACAGGGCGCCGACGCTGTATTTCACCGCCGGCGCCAACTCACGGGGCGACCAGAACGCCTCGATAAAGGCGGCGAGGATCAACAGCACGAGAACGCCGTACATCACCGGCAAGGTCTCCGCCGCGGCGCGGCGCAATGCCTCCACGCGGCTCCAGGAGCCGGGTGAGAGCACCGCCCAGCCCAGGCGCAGGCCGGCGCCGCCGGCGAGCATGATGGCGATCAGCTCGGGGGCGCCGTGGGCAATCACGAAGGTAAAGAACGGTTGCGCCGCGCCCACCAGGCTCAGGTGCCCGGCGGCGGCGCCGAAGAAACTGCCGTTGAAGAGCATCGCCAGCAACGCGCCCACTCCCAGCAGCAAGCCGCTGGCGAAGGTGCGAAAGGCGATGCCCACGTTGTTGTAGATGTAATAGCCGAACATGCGCAGGTCGGTGGCGCGGTCGCGTTCGGCGCCGTCGCGCAGATCCGGATGGTACATTTCTTCCAGGTTGGCGAGGCCGTCGCCGTCGACCACGGTGTGCACCAGCTCCGGGTCGTGAAGAATCATGCCCCACACCAGCAGCGCGGAGAGCAGGAACGCCAGGGTGCTGATCAGATGCCAGCGCCACAGGTGCCGCACGGCGCGCGGGAAGCCGCTGCCCAGAAACGTCGCCATGGCCGGCAGCAGCGGCGCGCGTTGCCGATAAAGCTGGCGGTGAGCCCGCAACATCAAGGCGTTGAGGTATTCCTGCAGCGCCAGGCTGTAGCCGCGTTCGCGGGCCAGTGCCAGTTGGTGGCAGAGGCTTTGGTAATCGGCGGCGAAGGCCGCCAGAGGCGCTTGCCGGCGCCGCCGACGCGAGCCTTCAAGCCCCTGCAGGGCGGCTTCCAGGCGTTGCCACTGGGGCCGGTAGCGTTGCTCGAACTGGCTTTGCTTCATGCCGCCCCCAGCACGTGGCGGGCCACTCGCCGCAGCCGTTGCAGGGCGGCGGCGGGGGGCAGATCCGGGTAGGCCAGCGCGGCAAGTTCCTGCTGGCGGGCCTCGCTGAGGGCGCCGGCGCGGTCGCTGAAGGCCAGCAGTACCTGTTGGTCCTGGCGGCTCAGAGGCCAGTCGGGCGGCTCCGCTTCACTGTCGGTGGCGCCGCTCAGCGCCGGCGGCGGCGGGCTGTGAATCACCAGGGTGTCGGCGGCCAGGTCGCCAAGCCGTTGTTGACGCGGGCTGATCAGCATCACCACGAAGCCGGTCAGATAAAACATTGGAAACAAGTCCGCGGCGCGCAGCAGATTGCGCACCAGGCTGCCGTTAAAACCCAACGGCGCGCCGTTGCTGTGCACCACCGCCAGCCCGAGCCGTTTTTTGCCCGGCGTGCGCCCCTGGTTGAACGCTTCAAAGAACACCGGGTAAAACCACTCCAGTAAAAACAGCAGCACCAGATAGACACCGCTGCCGCCTTCGCCGAACAGGGTCATCGGCAGCGCCACCACCAGCAGAATCACGCCACGGATCAGAAAATCGATGCCGTAGGCCAACGCCCGCGGCAGCGGGCCGGCCGGTGACAGAGTCAGCCGCGCGCCTTCCGGGGTGTCGATGTGGATCTGGTCATCAATCAGCACGGCTTCCCCGTCGGATCACCACCATGCACAGCACGAACAGCACCACCGTCAGCGAAATTTCCACCACCGCCAGGGTGCGCACCGGCGGTGGGTTGAACGCCTGCACCACATAGCCGCAGAAATAGAACAGCAGCAGGAAACACAGCCAGGTCAGCGAGCGGGGATGCAGGCGCATCGCCGCCAGGCCGACCAGCAGCAACGGGCCGTAAATAATCAGCGCCAGCAGAGCCGGCAAGGTAGCCGGGGCATTCGGTGGCGAGAACCAGAACAAACCGGCGCAGCCGATCACCAGCAGAAACAGGAAGGTCAGGCGCAGCAGGGTGTTCAGCATTGGGGGTCCTGGGGTTCGATTGGTTTTCAGTTTTCAGTTTTCAGTTTTCAGTGTTTGGTGGTTCAGGCGAGTTTGCGGGCCAGTTCGGCGAGGCGGCGGCCGAGGGTGCGGGCGATGGCGCTTTCGTCATCGCTGAGCGTGGCATCGCTGTCCGCGCCGGCCACATGGCTGGCGCCGTAGGGGGTGCCACCGGCGCGGGTTCTCATCAAGGCCGGTTCGGTGTAGGGCACGCCGGCGAGCACCATGCCGTGGTGCAACAGCGGCAGCATCATCGACAGCAGCGTGCTTTCCTGGCCGCCGTGCAGGCTGCCGGTGGAGGTGAACACGCCGGCCGGGCGGCCCACCAGGGCGCCGGACATCCACAGGTCACTGCTCTGATCGAGAAAGTACTTGAGCGGTGCCGCCATATTGCCAAACCGGGTTGGCGAGCCCAGCGCCAGGCCCGCGCAGCCGGCCAGATCCTGCTGGGTGGCGTAGGGCGCGCCGCTGTCCGGTATCGCCGGGGCCACCGCTTCATGATTGGCGGAGATCGGCGCCACGCTGCGCAAGCGCGCTTCCAGGCCAGCGCCTTCCACGCCGCGCGCCACCTGCCGGGCCAGATTGGCGAGGCTGCCGGTGCGGCTGTAATAGAGAATCAGGATGTAGTCGGCCATGCTCACTCCATGAGGGACATTGCGGATGCCGGCGGCGTGTCGCCCGGTTCAGCGATCCCGTGGGTCCGCGATCAGCGTAAGCACGTTTTCCGGCGGGCGCCCCAGCACCGCCTGGTCGCCCTTGACCACCACCGGGCGTTCCAGCAGTTTCGGGTGCGCCACCAGCGCCTGGATCACGGCGGCGTCGCCGGCGTCCGCGCTAAGGCCGGCCTCGGCGTATTCGCTCTCGCCGGTGCGCAACAGATCGTGGGCGCGCGCCAGCCCCAGCTTGTTGACCAGCGCGCGCAGGGTCGCCGCGTCCGGCGGCGTATCCAGATAGCGGATCACGCGCGGTTCAATGCCGTGTTGCTCAAGCAGCGCCAGGGTCTGGCGGGATTTCGAACAGCGCGGATTGTGATAAATCGTGTAATCGGCCATAACGTAACTGTTATCGATGCGAAGGTTCACGCATTGTACGGCAGCGGCTTGAAAAATCACCCGCGGCTCGAGGAAAAATGAGAGTGAGCGACGAACACGAAGACAATCAGGAACCGGTGATCCCGTTCCGCGCCCGCGCCGCGTCGGTGTGGGCCTTTCTGCGCCTGCTGGGGCGTCAGTTCGTGGACGACGGCTGTCAGTCCAGTGCCGCCGCTCTGACTTACACCACGCTGTTCGCCATCGTACCGATCATGACGGTGATGTTCGCGGTGATCGCCGCGATCCCCGAACTCAGTGACCGGGGCATGGTGATTCAGCACTGGGCGTTCGAGTATCTGGTGCCCACCGCCGGCAACCAGGTGCTTGAGCACTTGAGCGAGTTTTCCCGCCAGGCCACCAAGCTGACCGGCGTGGGCGTGGTGTTCCTGGTGGTGACCTCGGTGTTGATGCTGCGCACCGTGGAGCAAACGCTGAACCGCATCTGGAAAGTCAGGGAGCCGCGCAAGGGCCTGACCAGCATGCTCATGTATTGGGCGCTGTTGTCGCTGGGGCCGATGCTGCTCGGCGTCGGCTTGGGGATCTCTTCCTATTTGACTTCGCTGTCGCTGGTCAACGATACGGTGGCGTATTTGGGCGGCGTGCGTTTCTGGCTCTCGTTGTTGCCGTTTCTGCTTACCCTGACCATGCTGACACTGCTCTATACCGTGGTGCCCAATACCTCGGTGCCGTTTCGTCAGGGCCTGCTGGGCGCGGCGGTGGCGGCGTTGTTGTTTGAATTGGCGAAGACCGGCTTCGCCCAGTTCATCAAGCACGCGCCCAGCTATCAGGTGGTGTATGGCGCCTTCGCGGCGGTGCCGGTGTTCCTGCTGTGGGTGTATATCTCCTGGATTCTGGTGCTGCTGGGCGCCGAGCTGGTGCGCGCGCTGGTGGTGTTCGAGGAACATCGCCGCCGGGTGCCACGCCTGCAGGCAATGATGCGGCTGTTGCATGTGTTCTGGACACGCCAGCGCCAGGGCAAGGTGCTTAACGGTCACCAGGTGCGGCGGGTATTGCGCGAATCCGGTGTCACCCACTGGGATGAGTTCCGTAATCTGTTGCAGGACAGCAAACTGATCCGCCGCACCGACGACGGTGGCTATGTGCTGGTGCGTGACCTGCGCGGCATCACCCTGGGTCAGTTGGTGGCGATGATGCCCTGGCCGGTGGAGCAGCAGTTGAGTGTGCACGGCGCCGGCAAACACAGTTGGGAACACGAGCTGAAAAGCCGCTGTGACCTGGCCCGCCAGGGGCTGCACCGGCCGCTCAACCTGGATCTGGAAAGCCTGTTTCAGGAACAGACGGTGCCGATACCGGAAAGCCCGCCCGAGCACGGCGAAGACGGGACCGCGCAACCGGTGGCGGCGAAACCGGATGAGAGCCAAGAGGAAAGCCGAGAGGAAAACCGAGAGGAGAGCCGGGACGCGCCACCGGCCAACAACCCGGCGAAGCAGGGGCAGGCGAACCCGCGCCCGGCCGCGAACCGCCCGGACCAAAAGGAGGAATCCCGATGAGCACGATTGCCAGAGAGGTGCGGGTGCTTGGCCATGTGCAAGGCGTGTATTATCGCGCCAGTACCCGTGAGCAGGCCCGGCTGCTGGCGGTGGCCGGCGAGGTGCGCAATCTCTCTGACGGTGGCGTGCAGGCGTGGCTGGAAGGCGAGGAAGAGGCGGTCACCGCGTTGCTGAAATGGATGCGCCAGGGCCCGCGCCGGGCCCGGGTGGAAGAACTGATCGTCAACCAACGCGCCCCGCGCGGATTCACCGATTTCGAGGTCATTCAATGAACCCTTGCTGCGATCATCGGACACGGAGTGTTGTGTCATGGAGCGCCCAACCATGAAGCAGGTCGAACTGCTCAACGGGCATCTGCGTTTCCCGGCGCTGCTCGCCGGCGATGGCGAGCCGGTGATTCTGCTGCACGGCTTCCCGGACACCTGGGAGAACTGGGCGGTGCAAATGAACCTGCTCGCCGACGCCGGTTACACCGCGGTGGCACCGGCCCTGCGCGGCTATGCGCCCGGTTGTCAGCCCGGCGGCGGCAATTACTCATTGTCCGCGGCGGTGGAAGATCTGCTGGTGTTCGCCAACCAGCTCGGTGGCCGGGTGCATCTGATCGGCCACGACTGGGGGGCGGTGGTGGGCTATCTGGCCTGTGCCCGCTACCCGGACAGCTTCTGCAGTTTCAGCGCGCTGGCGATTCCGCCGCTGAAGAGGCTGCCCCAGGCGCTGCTGAAGGTGCCCGAGCAAGCGCGGCTGAGCGCCTACATGTCGTTTTTCCAACTGCCGCTGGCCCCGGAAACCTGGCTGTCGCGCAATGATCTGCAAGGGGTGGAAACCCTGTGGCGGCGCTGGTCGCCGGGCTGGGAACCGGGGCTGGCGCTGGAGAATGCCAAGCACACCCTGCGCGAGCCGGGTGTGCTGCCCGCCGCGCTGAGCTGGTATCGCCATATGCCGCGCCTGTGGCGGCGCGAGCAACGCGAAGCCCGGGGCTGGCTGGCTGGGAACATTCAGGTGCCCACCCAGGTGTTGATGGGCGAAAACGATGGCTGCATGAGCCCGCGCCTGCTCGACCACGCCGTCAACCACAAGGATTTCCCCGCCGGGCTGTGGCTGGAACGCATTGAAGGCACCGGCCACTTTCTGCACCTGGAGCGCCCGGAAACGGTGGGTGAGCGGCTGGTGGCGCACCTCAAGCGGGGGGAGTGCTCGAGCGTTTGAGGGGGGGGCGCTGGACGCTGGACGCTAAACCCGGGACGGGGATGAATGGCGTGTTTCCTGGAGGGTCGGGCGCGTCAGTAAACACACCCATGCTGCCAGTCGCGGGTTTTAGCGTCCGGCGTCCAGCGTCCAGCGTCGTGCGACAACCGCACCCAGGCGGTGCTCAAGGCCCGCCGCCTGGGTTTCATTCTCGACTGATCAATGGTTCTATTTTACTCTTTGAAATCATAGTTAATGAGCCCGACCATGCGTCTGACCGAAGAACAGCAGCGACAGATCCAACGGATTGTCCAAGCGCGGCTTGGCAACACGGTGGATGTGTCCGTGTTTGGTTCCCGGATCGACGACACGAAGCGGGGCGGTGATTTGGATTTGCTGATCGAATCGGAAGTCGCTGTTCCGCTATTACAGCGCGCGGCGCTGAAAATTGAATTGGAAAGAGCCTTGGCTCTGCCGGTGGACCTGGTTATTACTGAGCGGGGCAAGGCGCTCAGTTCGTTTCAGGCGTTGGCGAAAGCCCGTGCCAGACGCTTGCCGGAGGCCTTCTGATGGCGGATGCCCTGGCAGAAGAGCGTCGTCACCTTGCGCAGTTACTCGAAGCGCTACAGCGTTGCGCCTATTTTCTGGATCATTCCGAACAAAAAATTGATTGGCCGCTGGATGGGGCAACGTTAGCGCGCAAACGCAAGGACACGGAACTCTTCGAGACGCTGGCCGCGATCAATGAACGCTTCGCGAAACTTCAGGATACGTTGGCCGTCGCCATGCGCCACACGGCTTTGCTAATGAGCGAAGCGCCGGACAGTTTTCTCAAGGTTCTGGCGTTTTTCGAGAAACTGGGTGTGCTGGAATCGGCCGAGTACTGGCAGCAAAGCCGAATGGCTCGCAATATGGCGGCTCATGACTACGAAACCAACTACGACGCCATCGCGGAGCATTTCAATGCTCTGGAATCCTTAACCGGTTTGCTTCTCCGGACGGCTCGGAATCTTATTGGTCGCGTTGCGATGGACCTGGATATTCATCCTGCCAGCGGCGACTTCTCCACGGAGTTTGACCAGCTTTTCGACTGACGTCCCCGCGATAGAGTCACCGGGGTGGAGATCGCTCTGACGCTGGACGCCGGACGCCGGACGCCGGACGCCGGACGCCGGACGCTAAAACCCTTGACTGGCAGCAAGGGTGTGTTTACTGACGCGCCCGACCCTCCAGGAAACACACCCTTCATCACCGTTCCGGGTTTAGCGTCCAGCGTCCGGCGTCTGGCGTCCAGCATCCAGCGTGCCCAAACCCCAACGGTCCGCTATAATGCGCGCCCCGAATCCCAGCAGTCAGGAGTAGCCCCGATGACGGTGATCCGCCAGGACGATCTGATCCAGAGCGTGGCCGATGCGCTTCAGTACATCTCTTACTACCACCCGGTGGATTTCATCCGCGCGGTGAAGGAAGCCTACGAAAAGGAAGAGAGCAAAGCGGCCAAGGACGCGATGGCACAGATTCTGGTGAATTCGCGCATGGCGGCCATGGGCCACCGGCCGATCTGCCAGGACACCGGCATTGTCACCGTGTTCGCCAAGGTCGGCATGAACGTGACCTTTGAAGGCGACATGAGCCTGGACGACATGATCAACGAAGGCGTGCGCCGGGCCTACAACCACCCGGACAACGTGCTGCGCGCCTCGGTGCTGGCGGACCCGGACGGCAAGCGCGCCAACACCAAGGACAACACGCCGGCGGTGATCAATTACTCCATCGTGCCCGGCGACACCCTGGAAATCGACGTGGCGGCCAAGGGCGGCGGCTCGGAGGCGAAATCCAAGTTCGCCATGCTCAACCCGTCCGATTCCGTGGTCGACTGGGTGCTGGAACAGATTCCGAAAATGGGCGCCGGCTGGTGCCCGC
Source organism: Alloalcanivorax mobilis (assembly GCF_002864685.1). GTDB lineage: Bacteria > Pseudomonadota > Gammaproteobacteria > Pseudomonadales > Alcanivoracaceae > Alloalcanivorax > Alloalcanivorax mobilis. The sequence goes on along the minus strand of NZ_NMQZ01000012.1, from coordinate 92,105 downwards.
CGGGCATGCTCGGCATTGGCATCGGCGGCACCGCCGAGAAGGCCATGCTGATCGCCAAGGAAGCGCTGATGGACCCCATCGACATCCACGAGTTGCAGGCCCGGGGCGCGCAAACCCGCGCCGAGGAACTGCGCCTGGAGCTGTTCGAGAAGGTCAACGCCCTGGGCATCGGCGCCCAGGGCCTGGGTGGCCTGACCACGGTGCTGGATGTGAAGGTGGCGGATTATCCCACCCACGCGGCCAACAAGCCGGTGGCGATCATCCCCAACTGCGCCGCCACCCGCCACGCCCACTTTATTCTCGACGGCAGCGGCCCGGCGGATCTGAAAGCGCCGGATCTGGAAGAGTGGCCGGACATTGCCTGGGGCAACGACGAGGGCGCCAAGCGCGTCAATCTGGACACGGTGACCCCGGAAGAGGTGCAGACCTGGCAGCCCGGCGACACCATTCTGTTGTCCGGCAAGCTGCTCACCGGTCGTGACGCGGCGCATAAACGCATGGTGGACATGATTTCCAAAGGCGAGGAACTGCCGGTGGACTTCACCAACCGCTTTATCTATTACGTCGGCCCGGTGGATCCGGTGGGCGACGAAGTGGTGGGCCCGGCGGGCCCCACCACCGCCACGCGCATGGACAAGTTCACCCGCACCATGCTGGAAAAGACCGGTCTGATCGGCATGGTCGGCAAGGCCGAGCGCGGCGACACCGCCATCGAGGCGATCAAGGACAACAAGGCGGTCTACCTGATGGCCGTGGGCGGCGCCGCCTACCTGGTGTCCAAGGCGATCCGCAAATCCCGCGTCGCCGCCTTCGAGGATCTGGGCATGGAAGCGATCTACGAATTCGAAGTGGAAGACATGCCGGTGACCGTGGCGGTGGATTCCAACGGCGAATCCGTGCACAAAACCGGCCCGGTGATCTGGAAAGAAAAGATCGCCGCGACAAGAGCGTAGATAAAGTGTTCAGTGTTCAGTTTTCGGTGTTCAGTCACTGAAAACTGAAAACTGAAAACTGAAAACTGAAAACCGGAGAACCCCCCGTTTCCATGCCCCGTATCCCGCCGTTTATCTTCGCCGCCCTGGTCTGCCCGTTGCTGTTGTCCGGCTGCGCCAGCCTGGGCGAGACCAGTGCTGGCTGGGTGGGGCGGGTTAAGGCGCCGGACTCGGTGGCCGGGCTGGATTACCCGTCGATCAAGGAATTGGGTGCGCTGCGCGGCGAATGCGCCGAGCTGGCCGAGGCACGGCGGCGCGGTGCTTATGTGTCCCGTCACTGGTTGAATGACACCGCGTTACCCGGCTGCCAGCGGCGCATTGACACGGCCCAGGCGCTGCGCCGCGAGCGACAGCTCGACGCCTTGGTGGACCAGGCCTACCGCGACCAGCAGGCCATCGCCGCGCAACGGGCACGCGCCGCCGCCGAACGGCGCCGCATCCAGGAGGACATGGAAAACCAGCGCCGCGAAGCACAAGCGCGCAGCCGGGCCGCCGATCACAAGGCGCTGACGGTGCTGCGCGAACGCCTCGACGACGCGAACATTCGCGCTTTGCTCAGTGACGTCCCCGATCAACCCCTGGCCTACGCCGTGGGCCAACCCTCGCAACGCAGCATGAAGGATTTTCTCTCTTGCCTGGAAGTGGGCTACCCCAACCAGGGCTATCGCATCGAACGGGACGACGGCCGGCTCAGCGTCACCGCGCTGGGCGCCAACATGCTGCGCGGCGATGTGGACATCCGCGCCCGCTTCGTCAATGTCTGGGACACCTGGCTGTTGGAATCCCTCACCGTGGCGGAAATGAACGCCACCACCCCCCAGGACCGTTTCCTGCTCGCCCAGAATCTGCTCGCCGGGCACTGCTACGGGATTGATGATTTGTTGTAGGGTTCGGGATTCGGGATCTGGGGAAGCGGTCGGCGGAGGCCTCGGGTTTGGCGAGGCCGTGCTTGCGGTTTGGGGTTGGGTTTTCAGTTTTCAGTGTTCAGTTTTCAGAAAAAAATCAAATCCAACTACGAAGCCGCTGTGGGAGCGATCCTTGATCGCGAACCGAGCCGAAGGCGAGGCGGGCCTGGCAAAGCCGATTCGCGGTCAGGGACCGCTCCCACACCGGAATCGAAACCGGGTGCGGGCCTGACTGTTTCCTGCATCCTGTTCCCTGTTCTGGCCAGGCTATAGCGCCGCTGTGGGAGCGGTCCCCGACCGCGAACCGAGCCGAAGGCGAGGCGGGCCTGGCAAAGCCGATTCGCGGTCAGGGACCGCTCCCACACCAGAATCCAACCCCGGCGCGGGTCTGCTGTTCCCTGCCTGCCGTTAAATCACCCCTCCACTGAACACTGAACACTGAAAACTATCGATCACCCCCTAAGAAACCCGCCAATGGCCCGATAGGTCTGCGCGCAGGCTTCCGGTACCAGATCTTCGAGGTTGAGGTAGGCGTGGATCATGTCGTCCAGGTGCAGGTGCTGGTTGGGGACGCGCGCCTGGTCGAGGCGCTCCAGGTAGGCGAGGGCTTCGTCGCGCAGGGGGCAGAAGCCGGCGGTGACCATCAGCGTTTCGGGAAGGCGTTCATTGACGCCCATGTGCAGGGGCGAGGCGGCGCGGCGGTCGTCGCCGGGTTTGAAGTAGGCGTCGAAGTACCAGTGGATGCGTTCTTCTTCGAGCAAATAGCCGCGTCCGTTTTCGTGGATCGAGGGATGTTCCAGGGCGTAGTCGAGGCTGGGGTAGATCAGCACCTGTTTGTCGATGTGCAGCGCGTCGTCGTCGCGGGCCAGGGCGCTCACCGAGGCGGCCAGGGTGCCGCCGCCGGAATCGCCGACCAGCGCCAGGCGGCGGCGCACTTTGCGTTGTTTGTGCTCCAGGGTTGGCCAGATATGGCGGGCCACCGCCAGGCAGTCTTCCAGGCCCAGCGGGTAGGGGCATTCCGGTGCCAGGCGGTATTCCACCGATACCACCAGTTGACCGCTGGCGCGGGCCAGCTTGCGGCAGATCGGGTCGTACACGGTAATGCTGCCGGCCATGTGGCCGCCGCCATGGAAAAACAGGCAGACCGGTTTTTCTTTCTCCGGTGCCGGGTCGTACAGCCGCACCGGCACGGGATAAGCGCCGGTGTCGACCATGGCGTCGCCGACCCAGGCGGTGTCCGGGCGCTCGCTGACCAGCGCGGCGGTCATGTTGGCGAGCGCTTCGCGCACGTTCACCGGGGTGGCGGTGGCGTGGCTGGCGCGGGCGGCGTCCATCAGTTGATTGAGATTGTCGAGCCAGGGGCGTAGCCCGGGGTTGACGGTACTCATTGTTCTCACTCCGGGGCTATTGCTCGAACAGGACCAGGGCGTCGCCGGCGCAGATGACACGGCCATCTTCCCCGGTGCACAACGTGTCCAGGTTGACCAGGGCCTTGCCCGGGCGCAGATGGGTGACGGTGACGCTGGCGGTGAGCGCTTCGCCGATGCGGCCTTGCTCTTCGAAGCGCATGTGCTGCTTCAAGTAGTTGGTGCCGTGGCCGGGCAAATGCTCGCCCAGCAGGTAGGAAAACAAGCCGGCGATGAGCGGTTCGGGGACCTGGTCGAAGGGGGCGTCGACGCCGGCCAGATCACACCACTCGCGTACATCCTCGGCGCTGAAAGTGCGCGCCACGGTGGCCTGGTCTTCCAGTTTCAAGGCGTGAAAGCGGGGCAGGGCACGGGCGTTCATGGTGTCTCCTCGGCGGTCAGGGTGAGGCGGCAGTGGCCTTCCAGGCAGCGCCGGCCATCGGCTTTGATCACGTGGGTGGCGAGCCGCAGCTCGCCATCCTGGGCCGGACCTTGCGGCTCCAGCACCAGGGTCAGCGTTTCGTCGGCGTAGGCCGGTGCCGGGAACTTCACGTCTTGCAGATCCAGGCGGGCGTTGGGGTAATGGCGGCTGAGCAGGCCGCGCAAGGCGCTGAACAGCAACATGCCGTGGGAGACGGTGGCGCCAAAGCGGCTGGCGGCGGCGAACACCGGGTCCACGTGAATCGGGTTGTGGTCGCCGCTGAGGCGGGCGAAACGGTCGAAATCCGCCTGGCGCAGGGTGCGTTTGACTTCCACGCGGCCGCTGGCCGGCGACGGGTTAGCGGGGGCGTGCGGCATCGCGCAACTCCTGTTTGGTCACTTTGCCCAGCGCGTTGCGGGGCAGCGCATCGACCACCTCGAACAGCTTGGGAATCTTGTAGCCGGCCAGCCGTTCGCGGCAGTAGGCGCGCAGGCTGTCCTGATCCGGCGTGGCGGCGCCGGGGCGCAGGCCAATGCAGGCCTTGCCCACTTCGCCCCAGCGATCATCGGCGATGCCGATCACCGCCACCTCGGCGATGTCCGGGTGCGCCTCCAGCACTTTTTCCACTTCGGCGGGGTACACGTTCTCGCCGCCGGAGATGAACATGTCTTTCCAGCGGTCAACGATGAAGTAGTAGCCGTCTTCGTCGCAGCGCGCCACGTCGCCGCTGCGCAGCCAGCCGTCCGTGCCGATCGCCTCGGCGGTGGCCTCCGGGCGGTTCCAGTAGCCGGGGGTGATGTTGGGGCCGCGCAGCAGCAGTTCGCCGGCCTCGCCACGGGGCAGGTCTTCGCCGTCGGCGTTGACAATGCGCACCTCGGTGAGCAGTTGCGGCCGGCCCACCGAGCCGATCTTGTTGATCACCTGGTCTTCGTCGAGCAGGAACACGGTGGGGCCGGTTTCGGTCATGCCCATGCCGGTGCGCACGCGAATGCCCTGGTCCACGTAGCGTTGCGCCACCGGCAGAGAGAGCGCCGCGCCGCCGCAGCCCCACGAGCGCACCCGGCGCAGCCGCTCGCCACTGAAATCGGGCTGTTCGAGCAATGCCTGGTAGACCGCCGGCACGCCGAAGAACACGGTGGCGCGCTGCTCCAGAATCGCCATGGCGTCGGCCGGCTCGAAGGCGCGCGATACCAGCACCGCGCCACCGACCATGAACACCGCCGAGGAATAAAGATTGATGCCGGCGGTATGAAACAGCGGCAGCACATTGAGCAGCACGTCGTCGCCGTTCAGGTTCACCGCCAGGCCGATGTTCAGATAATTGGCCAGCATCATGCGGAAGGTCTGAATCACGCCCTTGGGCTTGCCGGTGGTGCCGGAGGTGTACAGCAGGTACCAGGGCGTGTCCGGGCTTTTTTCCGGGTGCGCATTGAGGTCCGGCCGGGTGGCGGCCAGATCGCCGTGGTAATCGCGGCTGCGCCCGGGGGTGCCATCCAGGCCGATCAGGATCATGCCCGGATGGGTTTCGCCCAGGGTGGCGGCGGTGTCGTCGAACTCGCCGCCGTGAATCAAGGCGGCGGGCTGGCAATCTTCCAGCAGCACTTCCAATTCCGGCACCGCCAGGCGCCAGTTGGCCGGCACCAGGATCACCCCGGCTTTGGCGCAACCGAACAACATCACGAAAAATTCCGCGCGGCTGTGGCCCAGATACACCAGGCGGTCGCCGGGTTCCAGCCCCCAGGCGCCGAGCGCCGCCGCGGCAAACCGGGCGGCGCGCTCGTTGAATTGGGCATAGGTGTAACGGCTGCCGTCGTGCAGATCTTCCAACGCCAGCCGCTCCGGGGTTACCCGCGCGCGATGGGCGAGCAGGTCGAACATCTCCATGGAGACCTCCAGGTATAAAAAGTTTTCAGTTTTCAGTTTTCAGTGTGCGCTCGCGGAGGCCGCTTTATCGGGTGAGTTGCGGCAGGCGCGGGTGCCGCCGAAAGGCGGTGCCCGCGAACACTGAACACTGAACACTGAACACTGAACTCTGAACACTGAACACTGAACACTGAACACTGAACACTGAACACTGCTTCTAAGGTTCAATCTCGCTCCAGTCGAAGCGGGTAATGCGGTTGCTGATCAGCGAGAACACATAGATGTCGCCGCCGCCCACCGCCACTTGTTCGGTGTCGAACAGGCCGCCGGGGCGGGTGCCCAGCGCCGGGTCCAGCCATTGGCCTTGGTAGTCCGGGTCGATCACGCCGGCGCCGTTGGCGCTGTAGTGGTCCGGGTTGCTCCAGGCGCGGGCCGCCATGTTGAAGCCATCGGCGACGATCACGGCGTCGTGGTCGGCGTCGTAGGCGAGGCCGGCGGGCAGGAACAGGCGATCCGGGTCGAAGCCGTCCGGATGGTCGTAGGTGCCGCCGCCCACGCCGACCTGGCCGATCAGAGCGCCGGTGGCCGGGTTCAGCGCCTGCAGGCGCTGGTTGCGGCGGTCGGTGACGTAGATCCGATTGTTCAGGGCCAGCACGCCGCCGATCTGATCAAAGGTGCCGGCGTCGCCCTGGTTGAAGAAATCCGGGCCCAGGCTCCAGTTTTCGCCCAGGTCGTTGCCTTTGTCGTCGTCCACGCCGCCGGCGTACCAGTCGCCATTGAGGGTGCTGCTGCCGCTGTCGTAGTCGAAGCGCCAGACATAGTTGTCGAAGCTGGTGATGTAGATGGCGTGCTGATCGGCGGCGCCGTCCTGGATCACGCTCACCGCCACCGGGTAATTGGTGTTGCTGGTGGACAGGCCGATTTCCGGCACCGGCAGGCCACCGGTGCGGTAGCTCAGGTTGAACAGCTCTTCGAGATTGCCGTTGGCGTCGTAGATGCGCAGGCTGGCGTCGCCAATGTAGGGCCAGGGCAGGGTGGCGTCGGCGCCCACCAGCACCGCCACCGCCTCACCGATATTGGGGTCGGTGAAGGTGGCGATGCCGGTGACGCCGTAGCTGATGCTGGTGCCCGGGAAACGGCCCTGATAGTTGCCGGCGCTGTCGTACATATTGATGCGGGTGTTGGGAGTGTCGCTGACCAGCAGACGGTTCTTGCTGCCCAGCCAGGCCATGCCGCTGGCGGAATGAAGCTGGCCAGCCAGAGTGCGCGGGTAACCCCAGAATTCATGGTTGGCGACGGTGCCGACCCCGGCGGAGACCGAACAACGCAGCAGTGTGGTGCCGCTGGAATTGCTCCAGCACTTTTTGATGCGGTTGTTGCCGGAATCGCTGACCAGGTGCACCCGGGCATTGCTGTAGTAATAGCCGTAGGACCAGATGTTCTCGCGGTAGAAGCTGCCGTCGGCGCGCAGCACCGGCACCAGGTCGTTGGGCAGTTGGAAGGCGGCGTCTTCGTTGCCGGCGGTGGTGGGTGAGCGCATTTCCACCTGATGAATGCCGAGGTGGCCGTACATCCAGGTCGCTTCGGCGTCGGCGCTCAGGCTGGCGCGGTAGTGGATCGGCTGCGGATCAGCCAGATCGCCCTGATTGGGGAACAGGATAATGCGACCGTTGTAGGTGTCCGCCACGTAGAGATTGCCGTCGGCATCGGTGCGCACGCCACGGGGACGCTTGAGATGGTCCACGTTGCCGTGGTCGTCGCGGAAGCGGCCGAGCATGTCGCGCAGGGTGAGCTCGCCGGTGAGCGGATCAACCTGGAAAATCTTGATGCGGTTGTTGCCGTTGTCGGCCACGTACAGATAGGTGGCGTCGCTGGCGGGTGCCTTGTAATAGGTCATGCCCTGGGGAATGCGGAAGCCGTCGCGCTTGGCCGGCTCGCCGGCGTAGTCGTCGTAGTGGCTGGAATCGCTGCCGTAGTCCTTGTCGACACCGCGCAGAATCGGGCCGGCGCCGACGTAATCGCCGCTGCCGTTCTGATACCCCAGGGTTTCAATCAGCGTGGCCTGGTAGCCGTTGTCCGGGTCAATGCGAAACGACTTGATGCGGTGATTGAACTCATCGGAGACGTAAATAAAGCCCTGCGGGGTGATGGTCATGTTGCGAGGCAAGTGCAGATCGGTGCCGCCGCCGCTGCCTTCCTGGCCAATCGAGGTGACGTATTCGAACGCGCCGGGGCCGCTGGCGACGGTACGGAAGAAGTGGATCTGGTGGCGGCCCACGTCGTTCACGTAGAGCCCGGCGAGGCGGTCATCCTCGGCTTCGCTGGCGGACAGAAAGGCGATGCCCAGCGGCGCGCGAATGTCCGGCACGGCGCTGGCCGGGCTGTCCGCGGCCAGGGTCTGGTCGGCGTCGTCCAGAGTGCCGGTGAGCTGGCCGTTGAGGTTGAGCACCTGCACGCGGTGATTGCCCATGTCGGCCACGTAGACGCGCGCCGAGCTGGCGCCCAGGCTGACGGTGTCGCGGTCATAGGTGACCGTGGTGGGCGTATTGAACTGATAGCGTTGATGCGCCACCTCACCGCTCAGCTCGGCGCTGCGGTCTTCATCGGCGAAGGTGTCAAAAGCACTCGCGGCGATTGGCATGCCGGACAGCAAAAAAACGCCGCCGGCCAGCCAGGACAGACTTTTCTTGTTCATCTTCTCTCTCCCGGTTTTTATTTTTAATCTTTAAGAAAGTGTTCAGTTTTCAGTGTTCAGATAAGAGAAAAGAAAAAGTCAAAAACCGCCACAATCTTTTACTGAAAACTGAAAACTGAAAACTGAAAACTCTTTTTCCTATCTCTTCAAAAACTCTTTCATCCCCTGGTCAGCTTCGTCGCTGACGATCTGTTCGAGAAAATGGCGGTATTCCGCTTCCAGCCCGGCCGCCACGCGCTGGCTGTCGGGGCGGTTGAGCGTCAGGGTATGGGCGACACTGGCCGGTTTGGCGGCGGCGATGGTGGCGGCGATGGCGTTGGCCTGATCGAGCACGCCGTTGTCGTCCGCCTGGTATTGCAGCAGCCCCAGCCGCAACGCTTCGTCGGCGTCGATGGCGCGGTTGGTGAGCTGCGCGTCGAGCGCGCGGGCGCGGCCGATGCGCTCGGGCATCAGCGCGCTCCAGCCACCGTCCGGGCTGAATCCGACCACCGTGTACCAGGGCGCGAAGTGGGTTCGCGGGCCGCCCACGGCGATGTCGCAGGCCAGCACCAGGCCCACTGATCCACCGGTGACGGTGCCGTGCACCGCCGCCACCGTGGGGCAGGGCAGCGTGAGCAAATCCAGGATGGTGGCGTTCAGTTCGCCGACCACGCGGGCGGCGTAGTCGTAACGCTGGGCTGGCGGGGTGTCATAAAAGGCGCCGACGTCGCCGCCGGTGGAAAACGAACGGCCCGCGGCCGCCAGGATCAGTACCCGTGGCGGGTCGCGACGCAGTTCGGCGAGCGCGTCGCGCAGGGCGGTGAGCAAGTCCGGCACCAGGGCGTTGTGGCGCGCGCCGCGATTCAGGGTGAGCCGGGCAATGCCGTTGTCGCGCTCGGCGAGCACCAGGGGCGCGTTGTTGGTGGTCATGGTTTGTCGTCGCTCCGTGGTTGTGGAGCGAGCCCCAGGCGCAGCATGTCGTCCACGGCGGCGACCACGTCGTCGGGGGACACATCGGATTGCCACAGCCCGTAGCGCATGCCCAGAAAGTGGGACATGCCCATCAGCGCCCAGGCGCGCACCCGGTTGTCGCCGGGGCGCACTTCCCCACGGCTGACCGCGTCGGCGAGCAGGGTGGCGTAGGCGTCGCCAAAGGCTTCGTAATATTCCTGATAGATCTCTTCGTCGACGAACTGTGCTTCCTGGAGCACGCGGTACATCCACGGGTTTTCAGTAACGTAGCCGAGGAACGCCCGCAGGCCACGCGCCTCCGCATCGAGGCGGTCCTGGGCGCCATCCACGTGGCGGGCCAGGTGGGCGCGCACCTTGTGGCCCATGTCGCGAACCAGCTCGCGCAGGGTTTCTTCCTTGCCGGTGAAATAGCAATAGAAGGTGCCCTGGGCGACGCCAGCGCCACGGGTGATGTCGGTGATGCCGGCGCGGTAATAGCCGAGCGTGCCGAAGGCTTCCTCGGCGGCTTTGAGAATGCGCGCGCGGGTGCGGGCACCACGGGCGGTTTTCGGCGTGCCGGGGCCGGCGTCGGTGGCTTTGCGTTGGGGTGTGGAGCTCATGGCGCAGCGGGTATCCGGTCGGTTGTCGTTGTTTTGAAAACTGAATCAGTATTCAATAACGTTAAGGCTCGGCCGATAAGCTGTCAAGCAGGTCAAGCTTCAGACGCCGCCCGGACTTCCCGGTCAGCTTGTTCAAACGCCCTTGAATAAAGGGCTTGAGACGGATCAGGCGAAACCAGCGGGAGGGGGCCGGGAAGGCCGGCGTGGGAACGGCGAAATCTTTCGCGCTTGCAGAAAGGTGAATCAGTTGTCATATTGTGGGGTAAGCCGGTGCCGTAGACAATGCTCTCCGCCGGGCCGAACACTCCAACCATAATAACGCTGCACCCTGGCTCCGACGTTTTGGAGCCTGACGGTTCGAACAACAACGACAAGACTCACGGCCTCGGCCTGAGCGAGAAAGGGAGACATCACATGAAGCGTCTTTTGACCGCTACGGCGTTCACCCTCACTGCCCTTGGCGCCGCCACTTCGGCGAGTGCCGCGGAGGCGATCAAAATCGCCCACGTCACCGGTTTTACCGGCGCGCTGTCCGCCTACGCGGAACAGCTGCAGGTCGGCATGGAGATGGGCTTCGAATACGCCACCGACGGCAAGATGGAAGTGGATGGCCGCAAGATCGAGCTGATCAAGAAAGACACCCAGCTCGATCCCGCCCGTGCCCGCGCCCTGGTGGAAGAAGCCTACGCCGAGGACGATGCCCAGATCGTGGTGGGGCCGGTGGCCTCCGGCGTGGCGTTGGCGACGCTGCCGATCGCCGAGGAATATGAGCGCATCATCATGCCCGAGGGCGTGGCGGACGCGATCACCGGGGATCAGTGGAACCGCTACGTGGTACGGATCGGGCGTAACTCTTCCCAGGACGCCGTTTCCAATGCGGTGGCGTTGGGTATGCCGGGGGTGTGCGTGGCCACCATCGCTCAGGATTACGCGTTCGGTCGTGATGGCGTGTCCGCGTTCAAGAAAGCCATGAAGACCCAGGGCGGCGAAGTGGTGCATGAGGAATATCTGCCCACCGACGCCACCGATTTCACCGCCGCCGCGCAGCGTTTGTTCGCGGCCCTGAAAGATCGTAAAGGCTGTGACGAAGGCAAATACATCTTCGCCATCTGGGCCGGCAGCGCCAACCCGCTGAGCCGTATCCAGGATCTGCACCCGGAACGCTACGACATCAAACTGGCCACCGGCGGCAATATTCTGCCAGCGCTGGTCAGCTACTCTGAGTTCCCGGGCATGCAGGGCGCCGGCTTCTACTACTTTGAGTCTCCGGACAACAAAGTAAACGACTGGTTCGTGAAGGAGCACTTCAAGCGCTACAACGCGGCGCCGGATTTTTTCACCGCCCAGGGTTTCGCCCAGTCCATGGCGATCGTGGCGGCGGTCAAGAAAGCCGATGGCTCCACCGATTCGGAAGATCTGATCAAAGCCTTCGAAGGCCTGATCTTCGAAACGCCGAAAGGCAAGATGATCATCCGCAGCGAAGACCACCAGGCGTTGCAGTCCATGTATCACTTCCGCATCAAGGTGGAAGAGCGTGATGACTGGTTCGCTGATCGCAAGGTCACCGCCGGCGTGCCGGAGTTGGTGCGCACCATCGGCATCGACCAGATGAACATTCCGATCCTCAATAAGTGAAGGCGGTTGAAAGTTAAACGTTAAAAGTTGAAAGCGCGGGCCGGTTTGTACCATCCGAAACGCCGTGCCCGCGCCCGGTTTTCCTTTCAACTTTGAACTTGCAACTTTCAACTGACGATTTTCGCGACTCGTGTTCCCCTTATTCCGATAACACGAAGGGACCATCCATGGCCTCCTTGCAACCCGAAACCGTCTCCCGCCCGGTGCTGGAAACCCGTGACCTGACCATCAATTTCGGCGGACACGTGGCCGTGAACCGGGTTTCGTGCGCGTTCCACGCGGGAACGCTGACTTCCATCGTGGGCCCCAACGGGGCGGGTAAAACCACCTGGTTCAATCTGATTTCCGGGCAGCTCGCCGCCTCCGCGGGCAGCGTGCGCCTTTTTGATGAAGACATTACCTCCCTGGGCGCGCCGGCGCGTGCCGACAAAGGCCTGGGCCGTGCGTTTCAGCTGACCAATTTGTTTCCCAACCTGAGCGCGCTTGAGAACGTGCGGCTGGCGGTGGCCTCGCGCCATCGCATCGGCCATGTGTTCTGGCAAATGGCGTCCAAGCGGCGCGACATCAGTGACCGTGCCGCCGCCTATCTGGAGCAGGTCAATCTGGGCAAACGCGCCGACACGCCGGTGGCCAATCTGCCCCACGGCGACCAGCGCAAGCTGGAAGTGGCGTTGATGCTGGCGCTGGAGCCGGAAGTGTTTATGTTCGACGAACCCACCGCTGGCATGAGCGTGGATGAGGTGCCAGTGATTCTGGAGCTGATCGCCAATATCAAGCATCAGCAGAACAAGGTGATTCTGCTGGTGGAACACAAGATGGACGTGGTGCGCTCATTGTCTGATCGCATCGTGGTGTTGCACAACGGCGAACTGGTGGCCGATGGCGAGCCCGCCGAGGTGATCGCGTCGCCCATCGTTCAAGAGGCTTATCTGGGCGTGAGCCCGGATCAGGAGCCGCGCGACAGCCAGGGAGCCGCCGTATGAGTGACGCCATTCTCACCCTATCCGGGGTCAGCGCCGACATCGACCAGTACCACATTCTGCACGGCGTGGATCTTGAAGTGCCCGCCGGCGAGCTGACCGTGCTGCTGGGTCGCAACGGCGCCGGCAAGAGCACCACCTTGCGAACCATCATGGGCCTGACCACGGTCACCGCCGGCGAGGTGCGTTTTCGCGGCGAGCCGATCACCGGCCAGCCGACCCCGCGCATCGCCCGCCAGGGGATTGCTTTCGTGCCGGAAAGCATGGGCATTTTCAGCATGCTCACGGTGCGTGAAAACATGGTGCTGGCGGCGGTGTCCGGGCGCATGGACGAGCAGCGGCTGAACTGGATTTTCGATCTGTTTCCGCCGATCAAGAAATTCTGGGATCGACCCGCGGGCAACCTCTCCGGTGGCCAGAAGCAGATGCTGGCGATTGCCCGCGCGGTAATCGAACCCCGTGAATTGCTGCTGGTGGACGAGCCCACCAAGGGGCTGGCACCGGCCATCATTAACGATCTGGCGGACGCCTTCGAGCAACTTAAATCCCAGAACGTGTCGATTTTGCTGGTGGAACAGAACTTTAATTTTTCCCGGCGGCTGGGGCAGTCCGTGGCGGTGATGAGCGACGGCAAGATCGTGCATCGCGGCAGCATGGCGGACCTCGCCGACAACGAAGAACAGCAGCACGAATTGCTCGGGTTGGGGCTGGGCGAACACCAGTAATGATCGTCAACGGGTTGGCGGCGCCGGCCGCGTTAGGGCCTGTTCACACTAATTTAGATGGCCGCGTTGCCGCCCCAAAGCGGGCCAGGCAAGGCGCGAGGAGGGAGGTTTAGCATGCTAAATGAACGACGAGCAACACCGCCTGGCCCGCTTTGGGGCGCAACCCGAAGGGCCTCCGGCGCGACCATCAAAATGAGTGTGAACAGGCCCCAATAAGGAGAACACCAGGATGTCCGCTCTCGAGAAGACATTGGACAATAAAAGCGCGAGGCGCGAAAGGCCGTGGAAGGCGCTGGGGAAAGGGCCGCGTGCCCGCTTTGCCGCGTTCCGCGAAGAGAAGCCACACCTGTTTTTGCTGGCACTGATGATGCTGGTGCCGTTGTTTATGATTAACCCGACCACCTGGGCGGTGCTCACCATCAGCGGCCTGGCGATGGGCGCCATGGTGTTTCTGATGGCGTCGGGCATGACGTTGACGTTCGGTTTGATGAACGTGCTGAATCTGGCCCACGGCGCTTTCATTTCGTTGGGCGCCTTCGCCGGTGCCACGGTGCTTACCGTGTGGTTGAACGGCTATTCCGGAGACAGCTCCCTGCTGGTCAATCTGGTCGCTATTTTACCGGCGCTGGGGTTCGCGCTGGCGGTGGCCGGGCTGGTCGGGCTGCTGTTCGAGCGTCTGGTGATCAAGCCGGTGTACGGCGATCACCTCAAGCAGATTCTGGTCACCGTGGGCGGCTCGATCATCCTGCTGGAGCTGATCCAGGTGATCTGGGGCCCCAACGAGATTCCGGTACCGCGTCCGGACGCGTTGCGCGGTGCCTTTATCGTCAGCGATGCGATTCCCCTGATCGGTGGCATCGCCTTGGAAAAATACCGTTTGATCGCGGTGCTGTTGGGGCTGGCCGTGTACGGCCTGATGACCTGGGTGATTGATCGCACCCGCGTCGGGGTGCTGATCCGCGCCGGTGTCGAAGACCGGGAAATGGTGGAAGTGCACGGTTATCGCATCCGCCTGCTGTTTCTCGGCGTGTTCGTGGCCGGCTCCGCGCTGGCCGGCCTGGGTGGCGCCATGTGGGCGATGTACCGCGAGATCATCACCGCGCACATGGGCGATGAGCTGATGATCTCGGTGATCGTGGTGATCATTCTGGGCGGCCTGGGTTCCATCAAGGGCTGTTTCTACGGCGCCATTCTGGTGGGCCTGATCAATCTCTACGTGGGCTTTCTGGAGCCGCGGCTGGCGGCGGTGGCCACGGTCGGGCTGATGGTGGGCGTTCTGATGTGGCGCCCCCAGGGGCTGATCCCCGTGATCAAGGTGTGAGGGCAAAAGCGATGTTGAATGCGATTTTTTCCGGCGACACGCCGCGCAGCCGTCCGCTCACCGCGATTCTGCTGGTGATCCTGGTGTGCCTGGCATTGGGGCCGTTTCTGTTCGATGGCACCCGGGCGTTTTCCACCCTGGGCATGATCTGCGTGTTTATCGTGGTGGTGGCGTCTTACGATTTGATGCTGGGCTATACCCACATCGTTTCGTTCGCTCACACCATGTTTTTTGGCATTGGCGCCTATGGCATGGCGATCGCCACCGACGCCATGGGCAATAATTTCACCGCCATTCTGGTCGGGCTGGCCGGGGCGATCGCGCTCAGTGTGGTGCTCTCACTGCTGCTCGGGCTGCTGTCGCTGCGGGTCAAGGCGATCTTCTTCGCCCTGGTGACACTGGCGGTGGCGTTCGCGTTTCTGAGCCTGGCCACCCAGCTCTATAACATCACCGGCGGGGAAGACGGCCTGCGCGTGCGCGTGCCCCGGGAGTTGGGCCCGGCGTTCCGCCCGTTCGACGGTGAGCTGCGCGGCTTCAGCATCGTGACCTTTCTGAGCGGCCTGTTCACGGAGCCGGGCAATCTTGGCGAGGTGCTGCGCGAATCCGTGTTCAAGGTGCGTTTCAGCGGCCGCGAATTGATGTACTACGTGGCGTTCGTGGTCTCGCTGCTGGTCTTCCTGTTCCTGTTGCGCATGGTCAACTCGCCGTTCGGTCGGGTGTTGCAGGCGATTCGCGAAAACGAGTTCCGCGCCCAGGCGCTGGGTTACCGGACCGTGTTCTACCGCACCGCGGCGGTGATTGTCTCGGCGGTGCTGGCGACCCTGGCGGGGGTGATGTTCGCGTTGATCAACCGCTATGTGAACCCGGAAAACACCCTCGACTTTCAACTGATGGTGTTCATTTTGCTGATGTGCGTGATCGGCGGCATGGGTACCCTGTATGGATCGGTGGTGGGGGTGGCGTTGTTCCTGCTCGCCCAGAATTACCTGCAGGATCTGCTGCGGCTGTTCGCCGCCCAGGTGCCGGAGGGTGGGGTCATGGCGGAGCTGGTCGCTCCGGATCGCTGGCTGTTGTGGTTTGGCGTGTTGTTCGTGCTGAGCGTGTATTTCTTCCCCACCGGCATCGTTGGCCAGCTTCGCATCTGGTCGCAACGCCGCAAGCCCGCTGCCTGAGCGATGCGTGGCGTCCATTGGTTCTATGGTTGGTAATCCGAGGAGTTCCCCATGCGTTTGCAGCAGCGTGTTGCATTGATTACCGGCGCCGGCCGGGGCATCGGCCGCGCGGTGGCCGAAGGCTACGCCCGTGAAGGTGCCCGGGTGGCGGTGGCCGACCTGGACGGCGATAACGCAGAGCAAGCCGCCCAGGCGATTCGCGCCGCTGGCGGTGAGGCCATGGCGTTGACCATGGATGTTACCGATGAGCAGGCGGTGGAGCAGGGCGTGCAGGCGGTCATCGATCAGTGGGGCGTTCTCGACATCGCCTTCGCCAACGCCGGTGTCCAGCATATCGACCCGATCGACAAACTCGACTACGCGGACTGGCGCCGGGTGGTGGGCGTGCACCTGGACGGCGCTTTTCTGCTGACCCGGGCGGCGCTGAAACGCATGTACGCCGGCAACGGTGGCCTGATGCTGTTTATGGGGTCGGTGCATTCCCTGGAGGCGTCACCGCTGAAATCCCCCTACGTGGCGGCCAAGCACGCCTTGCTCGGCCTGTGCCGCTCGGTGGCCAAAGAGGGCGCCGGCCACAACGTGCACAGCAACATCATCTGCCCGGGCTTCGTGCGCACCCCGCTGGTGGAGAAACAGATTCCCGAGCAGGCCCGGGAACTGGGTATGACCGAGGAGGAGGTGGTCCGCAACGTGATGCTGAAAAACACCGTGGACGGCGAGTTCACCACCGTCGAGGACATCACCCAACTGGCCATCGACCTCGCCGCTTTCCCCTCCAAAGCCCTGACCGGCCAGGCGATCACCGTCAGCCATGGGTGGAATATGCATTGAAAGCGGAAAGAAGTTGAAGGTTAAAAGTTGAAAGTTAAAACGCGGGCCCAAGCCGTGCCCGCTGAGAGGATATCGCCACGCCTACGTCATGAACGCGGGCACGGTGGTCCATTTCGCTCGGGCTTGCGGCGCGTTCAACTTTTAACCTTTAACTTTTAACTGCAGCTTCCAACCTTCAACTTGTTTACAGCGGCGCAGCCGTCCTTGACTTACTGTCCATAAGAACAGTATTCTTTGCTTCCGGCGGGCCCCCTTCAGGTGATCGTTCTGCGACCCCTCCGAAGCCTGATTGATCTCCAGGTTCCAGGGATGGAACCGGGCTCCCGGCTTGATTTCAGTTCAGCGGTGCCGCCGCCGTTTTCTGTACGGTGGCGGCCTCGTCGGGTGCGCCCTCAGGCTTGCCGGCCCTGCTCCTCGTGTTCGGGCAGGGTGATGTTCAACTCCAGAATCTCACAGCCGGATTCCCGGTCCACCTGCACCATTACCGCGTCCTGATCCACCGGCACGTACTTGCGCACCACCGCCAGCAGTTCTTCCTGAAGCTGGGGCAGGTAGTCCGGGCCGCCGCGGGTGGAGCGTTCGCGGGCCACGATGATCTGCAGGCGTTCCTTGGCCACCGAAGCGGAGCTGTTTTTCTTGGGTAGCAGGTAGCTGAAAATGCCCATCACTGACCTCCAAACAGACGCCCGAACAGGCTTTTCTTGTTGGCGGTCAGGAAACGGTGTGCCCGGTCTTCGCCAAGAAAGCGACCGACCGCGTCTTCGTAGGCCTGGCCGGCGTCGGATTCGCCTTCCAGGATCACCGGTGCGCCGGAGTTGCTGGCGTTGAGCACCGCCTGGGATTCCGGAATCACGCCGAGCAGTTCGATGGCGAGAATGTCCTGCACGTCTTCCACCGACAGCATCTCGCCGCGCTCCACCCGTTGCGGTGAATAGCGGGTCAGCAACAGCCGGGCGGGAATGTCGCCTTCGCCCCGTTCCGCTTTGCGGGTTTTGCTGGAGAGAATGCCCAGAATACGGTCCGAGTCACGCACGCTGGAGACTTCCGGGTTGGTGACCACGATCGCTTCGTCGGCGAAATAGGCGGCGGTGAGCGCGCCTTTCTCGATGCCCGCCGGGCTGTCGCAGATCACGTAATCCATGCCCAGCTCGATCAGGCCTTGCAAAACCTTTTCCACGCCTTCCAGGGTCAGGGCGTCTTTGTCGCGGGTTTGCGAGGCAGGCAGGATGAACAGATCGTCGACTCTTTTGTCCTTGATCAGGGCCTGCTTGAGGTTGGAGTCGCCGTTGATCACGTTGACCAGGTCGTACACCACGCGCCGCTCACAGCCCATGATCAGATCCAGATTCCGCAGGCCCACGTCGAAATCGATCACCGTGGTTTTATAACCACGCATAGCCAGACCGGTGGCTATGGCCGCGCTGGTAGTGGTTTTGCCCACGCCGCCCTTGCCGGATGTCACGACCACGATTTTTGTCACGATCTCATCTCCTCGAAATCCTTGCTTGCTGTGTAAGTGGAGTCTGGCCAGGTGTCCGGCAGACGTTAAAGACCGGTGAAGCGCATCGCGTCGCCGTCCAGGGTGATGTGCACGGCTTTGCGGCGGTGGTCGTCCGGCAGGCCCTCGGCGACCCGGTAATGGCCGGCGATGGACACCAGTTCGGCGTCCAGATCCTGGCAGAAGATGCGCGCATCGGTGTCGCCGCGCACGCCGGCCAGGGCGCGGCCGCGCAGCTTGCTGTAAACGTGAATGTGCCCTTCGGCCATCAGTTCGGCGCCGGTGCTCACCGGCGCCAGCACGATCAGGTCGCCGTGGCTGTAGATTTGCTGGCCGGAGCGCACCGGCTGGTCGACCACCAGGGTGCCGGTGCGCCCGGTGGAGGCGTCCTCGCCATGGCCTTCGCCGGCGCCGGGCGCGGGGGTGTCGGCGCGCGGCACATCGCGGCCGCCGCTCAGGCTGATGCTGCCCAGGCCCAGCATCAGGGCGGTGTCGCTGTCGAGCACCTCGTTGCGCGCCAGCGCCACCAGGTTAACGCCCAGCCCGCGCAGGGTGTCCACCGCGCTCATCAGCTCCACCTGGCTGATCTCTTCCGGGTTGCTGACGTCCACCACCACCGGCGCGTCACGGAGCCAGCGGCCGTCCTGTTCAAGACGCTGGCTGACCTGCTGGTGCAGGGCGTTGGGGTCCAGGCTTTTCAGATTCAGGACCGTCATCATCAACATGCGGCCCTTGAATTCCAGAACCGACTTTTCCTCGAATGCCACCGTCATTATGGAGTCTTTTTTGATGTGGGTTGACGCCCGGGCAGGGCACACCGGCCCGCCGGGGCGGAACGGGGAAAGCCTAGTCGAAACCGACAGGCGGCGAAAGCCGCGCGCCGTCCGGTGTTTGTTAAATTTCACGGGAGTGGGATGGGATGGTCAAAAAAGACGCGATATGGGGGGGCGCCGGACGCCAGACGCCAGACGCCAGACGCTTAAAGTCAAAACCCTGGTCTGATGGGCCTTGCGGCTACGCAACTCTCTGTTGCAACGCCGCAACGCTCTCCGGATGGGGTTTTAGCGTCCGGCGTCCGGCGTCTAGCGTCTAGCGTCCAGCGTCCAGCGTCCAATCAAATCGGCCGGGCGGTGTGCATGTCCACGTCCTTGAGGTCCTTGTCGAAGGCGTCGGTGAGCAGGCAGTCGTAACGCATGGCGTCGTATTCGAACACCGCTTCCAGTTTGTCCGCCGGGAACACCCCCTTGGCCACCGCGTCTTCGAATTTCTCACGGATGGTGGTGCCAGAGAGCTCGCCTTTGCCGTCCGCCTTGAGGAAGGCCAGGTATTCGGTCTCCACTTCCAGCAGTTTCTTGTAGGTGACCTCGACCCGGCCGATGTTGTCTTCCGGGTCCTGGGGCAGGTAGGCGTTGGCGGCCAGGGCGTCGCGCACGCTGGTTGGCGACATGATTTGCTCGCCCAGTTCCCGCACCAGATCGTCGCTGGCCGGGTGCGCCAGGCACGGCCGGCCGATCGGGAAGAACAACCCCTTGAGAACCCGGGCGATGCCGAAATGCCCGAAGTTGCGGCTGAAGTCGTCCAGCGCGTCGTGGGCGTGGTTGAAGGCCCGGTGCAGCGCATAGGCGGCGTGGGCATCGTTGGCGGCGTCGCGGGGCAGGGTGGCGTGGAACTTGAGGATCGCGCAGGCGATCAGCAGCTCGCTGTGCACGTCGCCAAGCCGGGCGGAGAGCATTTCACGACGTTTCAGGTCGCCGCCGAGCAGGGCGAAGGCGACGTCGGCGAAGCTGGCCAGCACCGCGGAATAGCGGCTGATCTGGCGATACCAGGGCGCGCTGAAGCTGTCCGCGTTGTCGGGCAGGCCGGCCAGGCGGCCGCCGGTGAGGCCAAACACCAGGCCACGGCTCATGTTGCTCAGCGAGTGCCCGGCGTGTTTGAAGAACAGGCCATCGAAGGTGTCCAGGCCGCGTTCCTGATCCTCGTCCTGGATCGCCTGCAGTTCGTCGTACAGATAGGGATGGCAGCGCATCGCGCCCTGGCCGAAGATCATCAGCGAGCGGGCCAGCACGTTGGCGCCCTCCACCGTGATCGCCACCGGAATCGACTGGTAGGGCAGGGCCATGAAGTTACGCGGGCCCATTTGCACGGCCCGGCCACTGGCCACGTCCATGCCCTTGTTGATCAGAATCCGCATCAGTTCGGTGGAGTGGTACTTGGCCATGGCGGTGACCACCGAAATGGTGCCTTCCTCCAGGCCCCGGGTGACCAGGTGCCGGTAGGCTTCCAGGGTGTAGGCAATGCCCGCCACGTCGGCGGTTTGTTCCTGAACGCCCTCGAAGTCGCCGATCGCCACATTGAACTGGCGGCGGATGCGGGCGAAGGCGCCGGTCATGCGGTAGCCGATCTCGCCGCTGGCGGTGGCCAGCGAGGGCAGGGACACACCGCGCCCGGCCCCCAGGCACTCGATCAGCATGCGCCAGCCCTTGCCGGCCATCTCCGGCCCGCCAATGATGGCGTCCAGGGGCACGAACACGTCCTCGCCGTTGATCGGGCCGTTCATGAACGGTGAACCGCCGGGATTGTGGCGCCGGCCGATTTCCACCCCGGGGGTGTCGGCGGGCAGCAGCGCGCAGGTGATGCCGATTTCTTCCTGGTCGCCGAGCAGGTGGTCCGGGTCATAAAGCTTGAACGCCAGGCCGACCACGGTGGCGATGGGCGCCAGGGTGATCCAGCGCTTGGCGAAGTTCAGGCGCATGCCGAGCACTTCTTCGCCGTCCACGGTCTGTTTGCACACCACGCCCTTGTCGGGGATGGCGCCGGCGTCGGAGCCGGCTTCCGGGCCGGTCAGGCCGAAGCAGGGGATCTCGGTGCCGGCGGACAGCCCCGGCAGCCAGCGTTGTTTCTGTTCATCGGTGCCGTATTTGGCGAGCAACTCGCCCGGGCCCAGGGAATTGGGGACCATGGCGGTGACCGCCGTGGTCAGTGAGCGGGTGGCGATCTTGCTCATCACCCGGCTCTGCGCGTAGGGGCTGAAATCCTTGCCGCCGTATTCCTTGGGAATGATCAGGCTGAAGAAGCCTTTGTCCTTCAGGAACTGCCAGACTTCCTCGGGCAGATCGCGCAACTCATGGTAAATCTTCCACTCGTTGAGCATGCCGCACAGTTCTTCGACTTCGTTGTCGATGAACGCCTGTTCCTCGTCGGTGAGGCGGGTGAAGGTGACCTTGGAGAAATCTTCCCAGTCCGGCTGGCCGCTGAACAGCTCCGCCTCGAACCAGGTGGCCCCGGCCTCGATGGCTTCGCGTTCGGTGTCGCCAATCGGCGGCATCATCTTGCCGAGCATGCCGTACACCGGTTTGCTGATCAGTTTGCGCCGCAGCCCGGGGTGGTTCAGCACCACCAGGGCGCCGATCAGCAGGATCAGCAGAATCGGGTTGTACAGCCAGTGCGCCAGCAGTCCGCACAGCAGCCAGACCACGGCGAACACGACACTGCCGATGGTCAGCGAGACTTGTGCGTAAAACAGGGAAATCAGCGTGGCGACCAGTATCAGCACGGCCAGCAGGCTTAGCATGGTCCTCTCCTTTGCCAGGGTGGGTTCCGCGAAGGGGTATCAAACCCCGAGAATAAGTCGTTCCGATGCGAAACAGATGAACGTGCGTACGAGTGTATCTGGATGATGCCGATTTGGTCCGGCTTTAACAGTATTTAATTAATCGGCGTGGACATGATGGCCACCGCCGGTGCGGCGACCCCTGAAAACGCGGCACTGAAAACTGAACAGCGGGCCTCGAATCCCTTACAATCGGGCCGGTTTCATTTTCCTAAGGAGCACCCGGTGCAGGACAACCCCTCGATCATCGACGTCAACGAACAGAACATTCAACAGGTTCTGGAAGCCTCCCGGCAGATTCCCGTGCTGTTCGACTTCTGGGCCTCCTGGTGCCAGCCCTGCCAGCAGATGGCGCCGTTGTTGGAGAAACTCGCCAACGAATACCAGGGCAAGCTGGTGCTGGCCAGGGTCAACGCCGATGAGCAACAGGCCATCGCGTCCCAGTTCGGCGTGCGCAGCCTGCCGTCGTTGAAGCTGGTCTATCAGGGGCAGTTGGTCAACGAACTGGACGGCGCGCAAACCGAGGGCGCGCTGCGCCAGTGGCTGGCGCCGGTGCTGGACCCGGACGCCGCCGAGAAAGAGCAGGAAGAGGGCTTCCTGGAGCAGATTCGCATGGCGATCAGCGCCGGTCACGGCGACCAGGCCGAACAGGCGCTGCGCCAGACCTTGGAGCAGCAGCCGGATAAGCACGCCTTCCGGGCGCTGCTGGTCGAGTTCCTGCTCGGCGAAGGACGTCTGGACGAGGCGCAATCGGTGCTGGCGGAGATCGCCGAAGACGTGGAAGAACTGCGCCCGTTCCGGGCCCGCTTCGCCCTGCTGGAAAAAGTGCAAGGCAACGGCGAAAGCCTGACGGAGCTGGCTCAACGCATCCAGAACCAGCCGCAACCCGAGGACCTGCACGCCTACGGCCTGCGCGCCGCCGCCGCCGGCCAGTTCGAGGCGGGCCTGGAAGCACTGCTGACACTGCTGCGCGATCACCCGGACTACCAGGACGGCGCCGCCCGCGCCGCGCTGTTGCAGGTGTTCGACTGCCTGCCCAAAGGCGATCCCCTGGCCAGCCAGTATCGCCGGCGCATGTTTACGTATCTTTATTGAGTGGGGCGGTTCGGGTTTCAAGCTTCAAGCTACAGGTTACAACACGGGCAAGGCCGGGGTGGGGCAAAGGCCATGCCCGCGCCCTGCTGAACACGGAACATTCCTCTTCGCTCTGAGCGCGTCAGCGCGTTTCTGCAACGCCGTGTAGGAGCAGGCCCAGCCAGCGACGTCTTTTGGCCGAAGGGCATGGCGTCTTTGCCCCGCGCCTGAGGGTTTCAGCGCGAGACACTGGACGCTGGACGTCCGACGTCCGACGTCAAGATCAAAGTCAAAACCCCGTTCAGATTGATGCCGGCCCCATTTCGGGGCTCCTCCTTTTCGTTTTGCGCACAAAAACGGTGCCCGATTCCGGGTTGGTGCCCTTTATTGGGGCCGTTTATTCGGATTTCAGGCCGGTTTGTCTCTGCAGCGCCCTGTTGACGGCGGTTTTTGTTCTGGCTCGATTCTTGTATGCCCAGGTCCGGTGCAATGTCGGCGGGCTGCTTCCCGCTGGTGCAACGACGATCAGGGAGAACCCGATGAAGATGATTACCGCGGTGATCAAGCGGTGCGAGGCCGCTATGAAACTCCGTATCCTGGCTCCGCTCACGCTGGCTCTTACGCTGCTGCCTTCGTTGGCGCTGGCGGACACCCTGGAGCGCAGCGACACCGCCTGGATTCTCACCGCCACCGCGCTAGTGCTGTTCATGACCCTGCCCGGTCTGGGGTTGTTTTATGGTGGCCTGGTGCGCGCCAAGAACGTGCTCTCGGTGCTGATGCAATGCTTCGCCATTGCCTGTGGGGTGTCGTTGCTGTGGATGCTGGTGGGCTATTCGCTGGCGTTTACCGATGGCGGCGCCGCCAACGCCTGGATCGGCGGCTTTGATCAGGTGTTTCTGGCCGGCATGACCCGCGACACCTTGGCCGGCAATGTGCCGCAGAGCCTGCACGCCCTGTTCCAGATGACCTTCGCGATCATTACCCCGGCGCTGATTGTCGGCGCCTTTGCCGAGCGCATGCGCTTCGGCGCCATGCTCGGTTTTTCCTTGCTCTGGGTGCTGGCGGTGTACGTGCCGGTGTGTCACTGGGTGTGGGGCGGCGGCTGGCTGGCGCAGCTCGGGCTGTATGATTTCGCCGGCGGCACGGTGGTGCACATTACCGCCGGCGTCGCCGCCCTGGTGGCGGCGCTGGTGTTGGGCCGCCGCAAGGGCTGGCCGGGGCAGGGCATGATGCCTCACAACATGACCATGACGGTGACCGGTGCCGGCATGCTGTGGGTGGGCTGGTTCGGTTTCAACGGCGGCTCCGCCCTGACCGCCGACGGCAACGCCGCCATGGCCATGCTGGTGACCCACCTTTCCGCCGCCTCCGGCTCGCTGGCCTGGCTGGCCATGGAGAAAATCAAATTCGGCAAACCCTCGGCCCTGGGCATCGCCACCGGCATGGTCGCCGGCCTGGGAACCATCACGCCGGCATCGGGCTACGTGGGCCCCGGTGGTGGCGTCGTGATCGGCGCCGCCGCTGGTGTGATCTGCTTCTATATGGTGCTGCTGGTGAAGCAGACCTGGCGCATCGACGATTCCCTGGACGTGTTTCCGGTGCACGGCGTGGGCGGCATGCTCGGCACCGTGCTGGCTGGAGTGTTCGCCTCCACCGAACTGGGCGTGTTCTCAGGCTACGGCTTCGCCAAGCCGGACTACGGCATGCTTCAGCAAGTGGGCGTTCAGGTGCTGGGTGTGGTGGTGACCTGTGTCTACACCGCCGTGATCACCTGGGGGCTGCTTAAACTGGTGGGCGTGTTCACGCCGTTGCGGGTCACCCCGGACGAAGAGAGCCAGGGTTTGGATATCGCGCTGCATGAGGAGCGTGGGTACGATTTGTGAGGGGGCGTCGGACGCCAGACGCCAGACGCCAAGATCAAAACCCGGCGCTAAGAGCATTGCGGCTACGCAAGAGCAATTTGCGCGCACCAAACGCCACGGTGCCTGGGTTTAGCGTCTGGCGTCCGGCGTCCGGCGTCCGGCGTCCAGCGCCCAGCGCCCAGCGACCCTTTTGTCCCGCCCGGACCGGTGCCGGGCTATTGTCTCTCCGGGGGGCTTTGTATAAGGTACGGGAAAGTTTCGAACGCACGTTTGAATCGGGTCTCGTTCATGTCACCCAGGGCGTCGAAGCCATCGTAACCAAGGAGAATACAATGAGCCTGGAATTTCTGTCCGACGAGTGGTTTGCCAAGGTTAAGGAAATCCGCGAATCCGCTGGCGAGGTAAGCACCCCCGCCGCTCTGGCTGATCTGGTGATCAACATCACGGTCAAAACCGACGACGGCGAAAAGCAGATGGCGCTGGTTGGCGGCATGATCGAACAGGGCCACCACGGTGACGCGCCCACCACTCTGATTCTGCCGGCCGATCTGGCCAAGCGGATCTTTATTCAGGGTGACCAGTCCGCGGGCATGCAGGGTTTCATGAGCGGCCAGATCAAGATCGAAGGCGACATGAGCAAACTGATGGCGCTGCAATCCGCCCAGCCCAGCGATGACCAGAAACAGCTGATGAAGCAGATTCAGGACGTCACGGCGTAACGCCATCGCCGCGCACAAAAAACCCGCCTTGGTGCGGGTTTTTTTGTGATCCGCATTTTTGATGGTGGTGTTGGGGGCGAGGTTGGAGGTGTTAAAAGTTAAAAGTTAAAAGTTAAAGGCGGCTTCGTTGATGAGGCGGTGTGTGTTGATGGCTGTGAGACTTTCGCTTGGTTCGCGTGCATGGCCTTACGGTACGCGAAGGCCTTTAAGCGCGCCTTCAACTTTTAACTTTTAACCTTCCACTTTTCTATAATGAATTCAAATTCCCCAGTCGCCCTTCGATCACGATTCGCTGGTGGGCGACGTTGGCGAGCCAGCCGCGGGCGCTGCGGCCGCCCTGGTCCAGGTAGGCGCCGAGGGCGTTGCGCCAGGGTTCGGCGTGCAGGGCCAGGCACAGGGGCTGAAGACCGCTTTGGTCTTCGATCACGTTCACCTGGCCGGGGGTCAGGTGCGCCAGCAACAGGGCGGCGAGGCGCGCGGGTGGGTCGATCAGGTCGCAAGGCAGGCACAGTAGCGGCCCCTGGCTGACCTGAAGGCCCGCTTCCAGCCCCGCCATCGGGCCGCTGAAATCCGGGCGCAGGTCGGGCACCACCCGATCCGCCCAGCGTTGGTAGCGCTCGGCGTTGCGGTTGGCGCTGATCACCACCCGGGTGGGGGCCGGGTTGAGGGTTTCCAGCAGGCGCGCCACCAGCGGGTCGCCGTCCAGGCGCACCAGCCCCTTGTCGCGGCCGCCCATGCGGGTGCCGCGTCCGCCGGCGAGGATCAACAGGGTGTAGATATCGCTCATTGCTCTGCCACAGGTTGGGGTCCGGGGGCGTTATCCGCTATTCTCTGCTGCCCCACGTGCCGGGGCGACGCACGCAGCCTAAGGAACGCCATTGGACAGCGCCCGCGACTATCTTAACGACAGCGACCGCTTCGGTCGCCTGCTGGAAGGCTACCGCCCCCGGGAAGCCCAATTACTGATGGCGGACGCGGTGGCGAAGGCCATCGACGAACGCGGCACCCTGCTGGTGGAGGCGGAAACCGGCACCGGTAAAACGCTGGCTTATTTGTTGCCGGCGTTGCTCTCGGAAGGCCCGACCCTGGTGTCCACCGGCACCAAGAGCTTGCAGGACCAGTTGTTTTTCAAGGATCTGCCGGTGGTGCTCAAGGCGCTGGGGTTGCCGCGCAAGACCGCCCTGTTGAAGGGGCGCGCCAACTACCTGTGCCCGTATCGCCTGGAGCTGCATCAGCAGGAGGCGCGCTTCCTGACCCGTGAAACCGCCGAGCAGTTGCAGATTGTCGCCCATTGGGCGGAGCGCACCCGCAGCGGCGACATCGCCGAGCTGCGGCAACTGCCGGAAGACGCTCCGGTGTGGCCCTGGGTCACCAGCACCGCCGACAACTGTCTGGGCACGGAATGCCCGAAATACAGCGAATGCCCGTTGATGAACGCCCGCCGCGAGGCCCAGGAGGCGGATCTGGTGGTGGTCAACCACCACCTGTTTTTCGCGGACGCGGCCCTGCGTGGCGAGGGCGTGTCCGAGTTGCTGCCGCGCGCCAACACGGTGATCTTCGATGAGGCCCATCAATTGCCGGAGGTGGCCGCCAATTTCTTCGGCGATTCGCTGAGCACCCGTCAGATTCAGGAATTGGGCCGCGACAGCCTGTCCGAAGCGGCGCATTCGGCCCTTGATCTGGCCGAGCTGAACAAGCGCATCGCGGCGGTGGACAAAGCCAGCCAGGATCTGCGCCTGAGCCTGGGCGACATGGAGCGCCGCGCGCCCTGGTCCGAGGTGGCGGACACACCGGCGGTGGCCGACGCCGGCGAGGCGCTGCTGGAAGCGCTGTGCGAACTGGAGGCGTTTCTGGAGCCGCACGCCAAGGAGGGCCGCGGCATGGAATCCTGCGCGCGCCGCGCGGCGGAGCAGGTATTGACGCTCAAGGCGATTCTGGCGGCGGCCACGCCCAATCGGGTGTACTGGTTCGAGACCTTCCGCCGCACCGTGGTGTTGCACAGCACGCCGCTGTCGGTGGCCGCGCAGCTGCGCGCGGAGCGTGAGAAGAATCCCTGCACCTGGGTGCTGACCTCGGCCACTTTGTCGGTGGCGGGGCGTTTCGAGCATTTGCAAAACCGGCTCGGCCTTGAGCAGGCCAGCACCTTGCGGCTGGAGAGCCCGTTCGATTTCAAACGCCAGGCGGTGTTCTATGTGCCTGAAGGTTTGCCGGCGCCGTCGTCGCCGCAGTACACCACCGCGCTGACCGAGTGCATGATCCCGGTGATCCGCGCCGCCGGCGGGCGCACCTTCTTCCTGTTCACCAGCCACCGGGCATTGCGCGAGGCCGCCACCTTGTTGCGCGCCGCTGCGCTGGAGTTTCCCTTGCTGGTGCAGGGCGAGTCCGGGCGCCGCGAGCTGCTGGATGAATTTCGCCGGCTTGGCAACGCCGTGTTGCTGGGCACCAGCAGCTTTTGGGAGGGCATTGATGTCCGTGGCGAGGCGCTCAGTTGTGTCATAATTGACAAGCTGCCGTTCGCCTCGCCCGGTGACCCGGTGGCGGCGGCCCGCATTGAGCACATCAACCGCAGCGGTGGCAACGCGTTCCGCGATTACCAGTTGCCGCAGGCGGTGCTGGCGCTGCGCCAGGGTGCTGGCCGTCTGATCCGCGATCCCAGTGACACCGGGCTGTTGGTGGTGGGTGATCCAAGGCTGGTGAGCAAAGGGTACGGCCGGCTGTTTCTGGACAGCCTGCCGAGCATGACGCGCACCCGTAAGGCGGACGTCGTGCAACGTTTTTTCAACTATCTCCGACAGGAAGTCTGAGTCATGGCTACGCGAATTCTCGCCATTGAGACAGCCACCGATGCTTGCTCAGTGGCGCTATGGCAGGATGGCCGGGTTCTGGAGCGCTTCGAGCCCGGCGCCCGCCGTCAAACCGAACGGGTGTTGCCGCTGGTGGACGCGGTGCTGGCGGAAGCCGGCGTGCGCCTTGCCGATCTGGACGCGCTGGCCTTTGGCCGCGGCCCCGGTGCCTTCACCGGTGTGCGCGTGGCCACCTCGGTGATACAGGGGCTGGCGTTTGCCTGTGATTTGCCGGTGGCGCCGATATCGACGCTGGCCGCCTGTGCCCTGGCGGCGTTCGATGCGCACCCCGGCCACCCGCGTGTGATCGCCGCGTTCGATGCGCGCATGGGCGAATTGTATCTGGGCGCGTATCACTGCCAGGGCGACGAAGCCCGGGTGGTGCTGGAAGACGGCCTGTTTGATCCCGAGAAGGTGCCGGAACCGGGTGGCGACGACTGGCTGCTGGCCGGCTCCGGCGTGGCCTACGAAGAGGCGATCCGCGCGCGCATACGGGTGGCGGCGGTGGACATCGGCGTGACACCACGCGCCGGCGCCGTGGCGCGGCTCGCCGCGCCCCTGGTGGCCCGGGGGCTGACGGTGCCCGCCGAGCAGGCACAGCCGGTGTATTTGCGGGATAAAGTGGTATAGACAACCACGGAACAGGTTGCAAGGAACAGGGCGCCGTGACACGCCGGGTTTTTCGGATGCGTGGTTTGTTGTTCCCTGCAACCTGTTCCTCTTGAAGGAGAGTCTTGATGATCGAGTGGGACCTGCCCGGCGTGCACCAGCTTGAAGTGGTGGTGGCGGCGGAGTCGATCGACGTGATGGGCCACGTCAACAATACCGAGTACCTGCGTTTCATGGAAAAAATCGCCTGGCAGCACACCCAGGTGCTGGGGCTGGGCTGGGATGTGTATCAACGCCTTAACCGTGGCATGGTGGCGCGCCACACCGAAGTGGATTATCTGGCGCCGGCGTTTGAAGGCGAGAAACTGCTGATCGGCACCTGGATCGTGGAGAACGATCAGCGCCTCACCCTGACCCGGCGTTATCAGATTATTCGTGAATCCGATGGCGTCACTTTGTTGCGCGGGCGCACCAAGTGGGTGTGCGTGGCGTTGGATTCCGGCAAGCCCAAACGCATGCCCGCGGAATTTCTCGCCGGTTATCAGGTCACTGCAACGGAACAATGATTGATGGGCCGCGTTCACCGATGAGCGCGCGCCCGCACCCGCGCCATACCCGGCCCCGATAAGGACACTTCAATGGATGCCATGCAGGCTTTTATCCTGGCTCTGGTTCAGGGTTTTACCGAATTCCTGCCGATCTCCAGCTCCGCGCACCTGATTCTTCCCTCGCAAATTCTTGGCTGGCCCGACCAGGGCCTGGCGTTCGACGTGGCGGTGCATCTGGGCACCTTGCTGGCGGTGGTGGTGTATTACCGTCGCGATTTATGGGCAATGACCACCGGCGCCGGGCGCGGCCTGGTGGAGCGGCGTATGAACCCGGATCTGAAGCTGGGTTTGCTGGTGGTGCTGGCGACCCTGCCGGCGGTGCTGGGCGGCTTTCTGGCCAAGGACCTGATCGAGCATCAACTGCGGTCCGCCTGGGTGATCGCCACCACCACGGTGGTGTTCGGCGTGTTGCTGTGGCTGGCGGACCGCGCCGGCAAGCGCACCCGTGGTATGGACAGCATGGGCGTGCGCAGCGCGCTGCTGATCGGTCTGGCCCAGGCGGTGGCGTTGATTCCCGGGACCTCGCGCAGCGGCATCACCATGACCGCCGCGCTGGCCCTGGGCTTTCGCCGCGAGCAGGCGGCGCACTTCTCGTTTCTGCTGTCGGTGCCGGTGATTCTCGGCGCCGGCCTGTTGAAGATCGTGGATCTGGTTGAAAGCAGCACCCCGGTGCATTGGGGCTACATGGCCCTGGGCGTGGTGGTCAGCGCCGCCACCGCTTATGTGACCATTGTGTTTTTTCTCAAGCTGCTTGAGCGGCTCGGCATGTTCCCGTTCATGGTTTATCGCCTGATACTGGGCGGCGCGCTGTTTCTGTGGCTGATCTGATCGGCCTGTTACCGGGGGCACCGCCGCTAGCGGTTGGCATCCCGGTGGCGGACGAGGCCGGCGCCGGCGAACGGGGCTTGGCGCTGGTGCTGGGCGTGGTGGAGCGGGGGTTATCGATCTGGGCACCCGGCGACAAGGCGGCGCCGCTGTGCGTGGACTTTACTGGCGGCCGGCAGGGTTATCGCCTGGCGGCGGATCGGGTGCGGCACGAGCGGCTGATCAAAGCCCTCGGCAAGCCCAAACACACGTCACCCCGAGTATTGGACCTGACCGCCGGGCTGGGCCGCGACGCGGCGCTGATGGCGGCCGCCGGCTTTGCCGTGACCCTGATCGAACGCCAGCCGGTGCTGCACGCCTTGCTGGCCGACGGCCTGGCCCGCGCCGCCGACACGCCATTGGCGCAGCGGCTGACGCTGATGCCGGTGGGCGAGGCGCTCAGCGACCCACTGCCCGCCGGCCCCTGGCACGCGCTCTATCTGGACCCGATGTTCCCGGCCCGGGATAAAAGCGCGGCGGTGAAAAAAGATCTGCAATGGCTGCAGACGCTGTGCCGCTACCCGGACCTGGACGAAGAACGGGCGCTGCTTGCGCTGGCCCGCCGCCAACCCTGCGACAAGGTGATCGTCAAACGCCCCCGCCGCGCGCCCCCGCTCGGCGGCACCGCCCCGCACCATTCATTGGATGGCAAGACGGTGCGGTTTGATGTGTATTTGCCGGGGGGCTAGAAGCTGCAAGCTTCAAGCTGACTGTGCTGGAAGAAGCGCCGTGCCGTGGGCAAGGCGCTGGTTGAAAGTTAAAAGTGAAAAGTTAAAACGCGGGCGGGGCCCACAAGACGGCAGGGCCGTGCCCGCGCTTCAGGGAGTTCAAACCCGCGCTGATCTTCCACGGCCGTAGGCCGTGGGAAGGCGTTTCGGCTACGACCTTTTAACTTTGGGTATACGGATTTAATGGTTGATGGGGCACCTTCACCCCATCAATCTGATACCACCCTCAGATGGTTGATAGATCGACTCCGTAGTTGAGTTCCTCTGCGAAGTCCGGCAGTCCGTAACCGATGGTTTTCTTGTAGAAAGGAGAGACCTTCGCAGTCGGTGCCTTCTTCTTGTGCTTCGTGGTGTAGAGCATTCGTGCCCGCATCACCTCGAAGGAGTAACCGCGCCCTTCACGGTTCTTGTCCTTGGCCAGTCGGTTGATGGACTCCGTGTAAGCGTTGGTGACGGGCATGTCCGTCTCGAAGTAGGTCATGGTCTCTTCGCGCCAGTTTCCCACTGCCCTGACCAGATCGCTCCAGACTTCCTTTTGGCCCTTCGGGATGGTGGCTATCCACTCGTCCAGGGCGGCTTCTGCCTGGAGCCGTGTGGTGGCGTCCCAGATGCCGTAGAAGCGCTCCTTGTGCTCGTAGGCGGCCAGCAGTTGCGGGAACGCGCCTGTCCAGGTCTCCATGATGAGGCGCTCCCGGTCTGAGACTTCGTGAGCGCGTTTCAGCAGGATTTTCCGGTCTCCCTTGAGAGTCCGGCTCTGGGACGGTTTCAGCTCCTTTCTGAGGCCCTTGCGCACTCTCTCTAGGGCATCGTTGGCCATGCGCACCACATGGAACTTATCGACCACGATACGGGCCTGGGGCAGCACAGCCTTGACCGCTGCCCGGTAGGGGTTCCACATGTCCATGCTGACGATCTCGACCTTCTGCCGGTCTTTCAGCTTCATCAGGTAGTTGGTCACCACGTCCTGGCGGCGGGTGGCCAGCAGGTCGAGCAGGGTTCGCTCCTCAATGTTGGTCAGAATGCAGCGGTAGCGCTTGTTCAGGTATAGCTCGTCAATGCCCAGGATGCGGGGCGTCTCGAAGCGGTGCCAGCGCCCCAGGAACTCGGCGCGGGCGTTGAAGATGTCGCGCACCGTCTTCTCGTCCAGGCCGGTCTGTGCCGCCACAAAGGTGTAGGGGTGGTTGAAGGATTCCTTCTCCACGTACTCATGCAGCCGCAGTGTCATACGGAATCCGTCCACCATCTCCGGTAGCTGGGGCCTGAATGTTGTCTTGCAGGCCCGGCAGGTGTATCGGCGGCGGACCACCCAGAGAGTGACCCGCTTGCCGTGGATGGGCAGATCACGATAGGGAACGTCACGCTTGCCGAACCGTACGAACTCACCCTGCACGCCGCATTCCTCGCAGGCGATGGGATCGGGCACGTCCACCTGGAAGTGCATTTCGTCGTCGGTTGATTTGCAGCCCAGTACTTGGTATTGCGGCAGGTGAAGGATGTTGTCGGGAAGTTCGGTCATGGTGTTGTATAGGCGTAGGTGTCAGTCAGATCCATCCGGCTCGGCATTGGTGTTTGCTTTTTTACCCAACAAGCTGCTGGAAACGAAAAGTAAGGCACCGAGGACAATTGCAATATCAGCCAGGTTGAAGGCCGGCCAATGCCAGTCTCGCCAATAGAAATCAAAGGAATCCACAACATAGCCGCGAAAGACCCGGTCAATCAGGTTGCCCATGGCGCCACCGAGGATAAGACTGTAAGCGATGGCTTCTCCTTTATGACGATTTTCAAGGATCAGCTTGATCAGAAAAATCGAGACCACTACCGCGATTCCGATAAAAAAGTAGCGCTGCCAGCCTCCACCATTCGCAAAAAGACTGAATGCGGCACCGGTGTTCCATAGGTGCACCCAGTTAAAGAACGGGGTCACCGAAACATACTCGCCATAGGCCATTGATTG
The DNA here is from genome assembly GCF_002864685.1 of Alloalcanivorax mobilis. Taxonomy (GTDB): domain Bacteria; phylum Pseudomonadota; class Gammaproteobacteria; order Pseudomonadales; family Alcanivoracaceae; genus Alloalcanivorax; species Alloalcanivorax mobilis. The sequence goes on along the minus strand of NZ_NMQZ01000012.1, from coordinate 59,240 downwards.
CTGCACCAGCCACTTTACAGCCTGATCAGACGCTGCCAGCAGGCCCGATATGGACAATAGGGCATACGGCGAGAGCTTTTTGCCAATAATGAGCATTATTTAACCCTTCAACGCCAAAATGCGTCTGGCACCGTTAAGTACAATGCCCCCCGCGATGGTGCCGATAATCAGATCCGGATAATTGGAACCGGTCCACGCGACCAGGGCGCCGGCGGTGATGACCCCCAGGTTGATCACCACGTCGTTGGCCGAGAATATCCAGCTTGCCTTCATGTGCGCCCCGCCTTCCCGATGTTTGGATATGAGCAGCAGACAACTGGTATTGGCAATCAATGCGACGAATGCGATAGCCATCATCACCAGCGATTCAGGCTCACTACCGAATACAAAGCGTCTCACCACCTCTACGAGCACGCCCACAGCCAAGATCAGTTGCAGTACACCAGCAAGATGCGCGGCACGTACCTGCATTTTCACGCTATGTCCAACCGCATAAAGGGCAAGCCCGTACACCGCCGCATCGGCAAAATTGTCCAGGGATTCTCCAATCAGGCCGGTGGACTGGGCGATCAGACCGGCAGTCATTTCCACCACGAACAGAAGTGCATTGATGCCGAGCAACCAGCGCAGGGTCCCGGATTCTTGCTTAGCAGAAGCTGCCGAAAACTCGGCGGCCTTGATGGTCTCCGGATTTGCAGCGACGGTTTCCTGAAGCGAGGCGCCTAGCCCCAAGGTCTTCAGTTTCGAGGTGACGGGCTCGACCTCGCCGTCATGCACGACCTTCAGCCGGCGGTTCGACAAGTCGAAGGACAGCGCCCGAATCTCCTCAAAGCCGTTCAGGGCTAGGCGAATCATTCGTTCTTCTGATGGACAGTCCATCTTCGGCACGGCATAAACACTGACCCATCTCCCTGGCGCCTCGGAGGAGGCCTGTATATCGGTATCCGCTGCGGACGTTGCATCACCGCCACAGGCGCCACCACAGGATTTGCTCATGATACGACTCCACTTGAACAATGTTGTGGTACCATTTAAAACTATAAAGCTACTATAAGGTCAATAGAGTAAAGAATCCGTTGGGGAGGAGGCTGATGCGCATTGGTCAGTTGGCGCAGTTGGTAGGGGTCGAAACACAGACGATCCGCTTCTATGAACAGCAGGGCTTGTTGCCGCCGCCTGATCGGCAGGACAACGGTTACCGTGTCTATACCGAGAAGCATGGTGAGGGGCTGGCCTTCATCCGTCGCTGCAGAATCCTGGGCCTGTCACTGGCTGAGATTCACGAACTACAGAGCTATCAGGACGACCCTCATCAGCCTTGTACCGCCGTCAACGCCTTGCTCGATGATCACATCTCTCATGTGCGGTCGCAGATAACCGCTCTGCAAGCGCTTGAGAAACAACTCGTTTCACTGAGAGCGAGTTGCAACGATGACCGGGAAGTTGAGGCGTGTGGGGTTCTTGCTGGAATTAGCGAAGGAAACATGCACCAGCAGTAGGTGAAGCATCAACCAGATAATCCGATGAGATGCCGGTCTGTCTCACTCTCATGCAAAGGTAAGATCAACCATTTAATCCGCTTACCCTTAACTTTTAACTTTTAACGGGCTCTTGACCGGCACGGCCCCTCCGCCACAATGCGCTGGCTTGCAGCTTGCAGCTTGCAGCTTGTTACTTCCCCGCTTCGGTGCCTTTGGCCGGGTTGCCGGCTTGTTGATGGTCAGTGGCGGCGAGGGCGGTGTCGAGTTCCGGGACGCGGGTGATGCGCTGAATCGCCTGGCTGATGTCGGGGCTGAGGATGCGGCGGGCTTCGTCGTCCAGGGTGCGCAGGGTGTCGCCGAAGGTGAGCTGTTGTTGCGGGTCGAGATCCACCAGGCCGGCTTCCACCAGTTGGCCGATAAAGTTGCGCAACACCACCTTGTCGAAAAATTCCGGTGAGTTGAATTCATAAAGCAGAGAGAGCCGTTGCGCGGTGTGGTGCGCCAGCTCGCCGAGCTGGTCGGTGGTCAGCCGGCCGCTGCCGTATTGCACCAGCAGGCGGATGGTCAGGTAGTAACGCTCCAGGGAGGGCATCACCGTCTGGCCAAGGTGGGCGAGCAGATCGGAGGCGTAACTGTGAATGGCGGCGCCGTGCAGGCAGTCGCCTTCGCGGCTGATCAGGCCGTTGCTCTCCAGCACCGAGACAATGCGCTCCACCGCGTCGGGCAGGTCGTCGTCCTGGCGCCAGTGCAGAAGATATTCGTTGCGGAAAAACGGGTAGAGCAGGGCGACCATGCTTTGCAGCATGGGCAGACGAATCGAGCGGGCGTTGAGAAACAGCGAGCAGATCAGCCCGGGCAGCACGAACAGGTGCAGGCTGTTGTTGCGCACGTAGGCCATCTGCAGGGCGGTTTTCGGATCGGTGGTGACCACGTCGCCCAGCGAATGCGGCACGCGAATCAGGAATTCATGCTCCAGGCCATACTCGATAATGGTGTCCGGGTCGGTTTCCGCCAGGCGCGCGGTGTCACTGTACGGCGCCTGCTCAAGCAGATTGATATAGAGCTGCAACTGTTGGCGAAGTTGCTGCAGATCCATGGTGTGTTTGGGCGTGGCCAGCAACGCCAGGCTGATCAGATTGACCGGGTTGGCCACCGCGGCGGCGTTGATGCGGGTCACCACTTCCTCGCCCAGGGCATTGACGGTCTGCTTGAACCAGGTCGGGCTGTCGTGGGGGGCCAGCTCCTCGTTGCGCCAGCCCTCGCGGTGATCGTCGAGAAAGTCCACCAGCCGGATCGGCTCGCCGAAATTCACATGCACCTGGCCGAAATGGCTGCGCAGCACCTTGAGGGATTTGAGCAAGCCAAACACCGACTCTTTCTTTTTCTTACCGCCGTGCAACTCGCCAATGTACGAGCCCGCCTCGATCACTTTTTCGTAACCCACATAGACCGGCACGAAGGCAATCGGTTTGCGCGCGTCACGCAGGAAGCTGCGTACCGTCATCGCCAGCATGCCGGTACGCGGCTGCAGCATGCGGCCACTGCGGCTGCGGCCACCCTCGACGAAGTACTCAATCGAAAAACCGCGCGTGGTGATGCTGTGCAGATACTCATAGAACACCGCCGAATAGAGCGGGTTGTCGCGGAAGCTGCGGCGCATGAAGAAGGCGCCGCCACGGCGCAGGATGGTGCCCACCACCGGCAGGTTGAGGTTGATGCCGGCGGCGATGTGCGGCGGCACCAGACCGTTGCGGTAGACCACGTAGCTGAGCAGCAGGTAATCGATGTGACTGCGATGGCAGGGCACATAGATGATCTCATGGTCGCGCGCCAGATGGGTAAGGTGGTCCAGGTTGTAAAGACGGATGCCGTCGTACAGGCGGTTCCACAGCCAGTTCAGAAACAGCGCCAGGGCGCGAATCACGGTGTGTGAATAGTCCGCCGAAATTTCCATGGCGTAGCCGCGCGCGCGCTCCAGGGTTTTCGCTTCGCTTTCGTTGTGGGTGGCGGCCGCCTCGCGAATCGCCTCGCGCACCGGCGGCGCTTCCATGATGGCGTTGGAGAGCGTGCGTCGGTGGGACAAATCCGGGCCGATGGCGGCTTCCTGCTGGCGGCGGAAATGCACGCGCAGAATGCGCGAGGTCTTGCGCACGATCTGGTCGTCGGTGCGCCCCTGGTCGACCAGCGCGCGCAGCGACAGGGGCGAGCTGAACTGCACGTAGAGTTCGCGACCCTGGGTGATGATGATAAAAAATTTCTTAATGAAACCCGGCGGTGCCCAGTTGTCGGAAAAAATGATCCGCCACAGGGAATTTTCCTTTTCTGGCTGGCGGCCCCAGAACACCGACACCGGCACCAACTGCACGTCCAGCTCGGGGTTGTTCTTGAGCCCGGCGACCAACCGTTGCAGCCGCGCCGGTGTCACCGCCAGACGCTCACGGCTGACCGTGCGAGCGCGCTTGTAAAGATGAAAGTAGCTGCGCGACAAATGCTGCTTACCCAGGGTCAGCGACGCCTTCGGGGCACTCAGCCCGAGCCGGCGGGCGGCCTGATCGGCCACCGCCGCGTCCGCCACCGAGCGGTCCCGCACCACATAGACCACCGGTTTGTTGGGGTCCAGTTGCAGTTCCGCCGGGTCCTCGGGCAGCGCCCGGATACGGGTGCACAGCCGCATAAAAGCGCGAATAAGCAGAAAAAAGAGGCGATCCAGTCCTAACCAGGGCGTCATAAGAGCCAAACGGGTAATCAAAGGTGAGGGAATTCTACCCGAGGGGTGGCGGCACCGACATCGTCGGATATTGCAAGATGTTACCGGATTGCAACCGCTGCCCGCAGGGCCGGTGCGTGCTGTCGCACCCGCGCAACCATCAGGGTCGCAGGCAAAGGTTTCAACAGTGCCGCCACGGCGATATGTTACTCCGTTGCCGTGGGCGGGCGCGGCGGTACCGCATCCGCCGCCTTGATCCTTTCTTTGTGGGGAATTCGCTTTGTCTTGGACGCTTCTGGTTGGCCACTTTACCTGTCGCTGGCGCACCGCTGGCCGGCGATCATGACCGCCGTGGCCGCTCCGGCGGCACGCCCGCTGATCGGCGTACTGTTGATGGCCCTGGGGGTGAGCATCCTGCCGGTGATGGATGGGCTCGCCAAACACCTCAGCGACAGTTACCACGTGATTCAGGTGACCTGGGCCCGCTATTTATTTCACTTTCTGCTGCTCGGCGCCCTGTTGCTGTGGCGCCTGCCCCTGGCCGAGCTGAGGCCGCAGCATCCGCGCATGCAGATGCTGCGTGGCGCCTTTCTGCTCTCCACCACGCTGTGTTATTTCGCCGCGATTTCGTTTCTGCCCCTGGCCAACGCCCTGGCGCTGGCGTTCATTGGTCCGCTGGTGAGCACCGCTCTGGCGCCCTGGTTGTTGAACGAAGCCGCCGGCGCGCGGCGCTGGCTGGCGGTGGCGGTGGGCTTCGCCGGCACCCTGGTGGTGATCCGCCCCGGTTGGGGCGAGTTTCACTGGGCCTCGCTACTGGGCCTGGCCGCCGGCGTGTCCTACGGCCTCTACCAACTCACCACCCGGCGCCTGTCCGGCAGTGGCCGGGCGTCGGTGACGCTGTTCTATACCTCGGTGTTCGGCCTGGCGGTGTTAAGCCTGGCGGTACCGTTCGTGTGGAGCCTGCCCAGCGCGTCGGGCTGGGCCCTGATGCTGGCGATGGGCGCGGTGGGCGCGCTCGCCCACTTTCTGATTATCTGCGCTTTTGAATACGCCTCCGCGCCGGTGCTCTCGCCGGTCAGTTACATGGAAATGGCCGCCGCCGTCGCGGTCGGCTGGTTCGTCTTCGGCGATTTTCCCGACGCCTGGACCTGGGCCGGCATCGCCCTGATCGTGGTCAGCGGTTTGCTGGTGGTGGTCGGCGAACGGCGGCCGGTGGTTTGAAAACAGGATTCAGGATGCTGGTTCAGCGTGGGTCATGGAGAGGGCCGCAAGCTTCATGCCACAAGCTGCAAGAGGCGCTACGTAGCCCGCCCGTGGCTTGGGGTTTGAAGCGCATAGCCTGAGGCTTGCAGGCCCTGTGGGCGCGGCCTTGTAGGGAGGGCAGCGTTACCGGCCGCGGGCTCGTCTGGTCGCCGACCCGGCCATCAAGTTCCCGTCTCCCTTCATAGACAGGACGGGCAGCCGAAGGGGGGCACAACGGGGTGTCCTTCTTGATTTCGGCCGGCCAATAAAGTCTGGCGGGAGCTGTGGCGCCGTTCGGCTGCGCCGGTTCGCGGTCAAGGACCGCTCCCACAGCGGCTTCGTTGCTAAGGGGTGCGAATCTGACTTAAAACAAGCAAGACCCGCCGCTTGCGGCGGCCCGAAGGGTGAGTGGCAACGCCACGAATCAAGTACAACGCCCAACAGGGCGTCAGCGGCGAAGAGCAGTGGACCAGCATGAGTCAATTCCCGCTATTCCGCGAACCAAAAAAGGGATTGCGAATCCATCGGCGTGGCCGGCGGCGTCGGGTTTGGCGTGCCAGTGTGCGGCGTGACAGCGTGTTGCGTCTCCCCCTTCAATCCACCTTCCATCGGCTGAACATCTTTCTGATCAAGAACGGCGTCAATTTGAGGCTGGCGCCCAGCCATTGGCCGGCGTTTTTTGGGAAGGCGAAGCGCAGGGCGTTGAGCAGGCCTTTGTAGGTGGCGCGGTCGGCGGGGTACCACCAGAGGTTGCGTTTGGCGGGCAGCAGGTCCCAGTTGATCACCTTGGGGTGGGTCATTTCCAGCAGGCCTTCCGGGCCGTGGGTGCGGCCGATGCCGGATTCTTTCCAGCCGCCCCAGGGCGCTTCGGAGAGGCCGTGGGTGTAGAGGTGATCATTAATGGTGGTGACGCCGGTTTCCAGGCGGGCGGCGAGGGCGCGGCCCCTTTTGTTGTCGCCGGTCCAGACCGAGGAGGTCAGCGCCAGGTTGGAGCGGTTGGCTTTCTCCAGTGCCTGTTCGGCGTTGTCGACTTTTTCCACCGCCAGAAGGGGGCCGAAGGTCTCTTCGCAAACCGTGAGCATGTCATCCCGGAGCCCGGTCAGCAGAGTGGCGGGGAAGAACAGGCCTTTTTCCACGTCGCCAACCGGTTGCGATTGCGCTTCGATGCGCGCGCCTTTGGCGAGGGCGTCCTCCAGATGCTGCTGGACGGTGCGTAACTGGCCCTCGGTGGTGAGGCTGCCGATGTCGACGTTGACCTGATCCGCGTGTCCGGGGCCGTGGCGCAGAGCGCGGGTCTTTTTCGCCAGCCGTTCGACAAAGTCGTCGTAGACCGGCGCTTCCACATAGATGCGCTCGACCCCGCCGCAGCTCTGGCCGGCGTTCTGGTAGCCGGCCCAGGCGGCGCCGTTGCTGGCCCGTTCCAGGTCGGCGTCGGCGAGCACGATCATCGGATCGTTGCCGCCCAGTTCCAAAGACACCGGGGTCAGGGTGTGCGCGGCCTGGGCCATCAGTGTTTTGCCGGCGTTGACGCTGCCGGTGAAAAACAGTTTGTCGATGCCGTGCTCGAACCAGGCGCCGGCCACTTTGGAGCCGGAGCCGACCAAGTGCTGGAACAGACCCTCGGGCAGTTCGCCGGCACTGACGATGTGTTCGATGGCGCGGCCCACCGCCGGGGTGGCGGCGGCCACTTTCAGTTGCACCGCGTTGCCGGCCATCAGCGCCATGACAATCTCGCCGAACGGAATCGACAGCGGGTAGTTCCAGGGGCTGATGATGCCCACCACGCCCAGCGGCAGATGACTGACCTGGGTGCGTTTGTTGGCGAACAGCAGGCTGCCGGGGCGGCGCATCGCCGGCCTGAGCACTTTTTCGGCGTTGCCGGCGTACCATTGGCAGGCCAGGGCGCAGGGCAGCACCTCAGTGGCGAGGGCGTCGATGCGGGTTTTGCCGTTGCTTTCGCTGACGGTGCGCGCCAGGTCCTCGGCGCGGTCGACCAGGTAACGGCGCATCAGATCGATGTGCGAGGCGCGCTCCTTGAAGCTTTTCGCCGCCCATCGGCGCTGGGCCTGGCGAGCGCGCGCCAGGCGCTCGGGCACGCTGGCCAGATCGGTTTCGTTGAGTTCGGCGACCGCCGTGCCGGTGGCCGGGTTGATGTCGATCACGCTGTTCGAGGCGGATGAGGTAACGTCGGTCATGGCAGTGTCCGGTGGCGAATCTGGAGAGGGTTAATAGAGCATACCGTTGGCGGTGGCGGTATGGCGACAAGGCCTGACAGGCCGGCGCCGATGCCAGCGTCGCTTTGCGCTGGGGGTGAGGGCCGGCTAAGCTCGCCGCAGTTGAATCGGGGCAGTGATCGGGAGGAGACCGCGATGGCGGAGCATATGAGTCTGTTGGTGGGTGTGATGGCGGTGTGGATGGTGGTGTGCACCGCGCTGAGCTATGTGATCGCCAGGCGCAAGCGAATGAAGCCACTGTTGCCGACGCTGGCGGGCCTGGCCACTTCGGTGGTGCCGTTGGTGGGGGTGATTTATCTGGTGGTGCTGGGGACCCGGCCGGCGGTGAAATAGAGCGCCGGGCCGGGTTGTGGCGCGGACCTAGACCAGTAAGTTTTCCAGGATCTGGCGGTAGATGTCGGTCAGCACGTCCAGTTCGGCGATGTCGGTGTGCTCATCGATCTTGTGGATGCTGGCGTTGACCGGGCCCAGTTCCACCACCTGGGCGCCGGTGGGGGCGATAAAACGGCCATCGCTGGTGCCGCCAGCGGTGGACAGTTCGGTGTCGCGGCCGGTTTGCGAGCGGATCGCGGCGACGGTGGCGTCCACCAGCGCGCCCCGGTCGGTGAGAAACGGCTGACCGGACAGCGTCCATTGCAGATCGTAGTCCAGGCCGTGCCGGTCGAGAATCGCCTCGGTGCGCTGGCGCAGATCCGCCTCCGTCAGTTCGGTGGAAAAACGGAAATTGAACACCACCTCGCAGGTGCCCGGGATCACATTGGTGGCGCCGGTGCCCGCGTTGAGGTTGGAAATCTGGAAGCTGGTGGCGGGGAAGAACGCATTGCCCTGGTCCCATTCGATGGCGGCCAGTTCCGCCAGGGCTGGGGCCACATCGTGCACCGGGTTGCGGGCCAGGTGCGGGTAGGCCACGTGGCCCTGCACACCCTTGACGGTGAGCCGGGCGCCCAGCGAGCCGCGCCGGCCGTTCTTGATCACATCGCCGACGGTGTCGGTGGAGGAGGGCTCCCCCACCAGGCAGTAGTCGATGGCTTCGCCGCGCTCGCCGAGCGCTTGTACGACCTTGACGGTGCCGTCCACCGAGGGGCCTTCCTCGTCGGCGGTGATCAGGAACGCGATGCGGCCGTGATGATCGCCGTGCTCGGCGACGAACCGTTCCACCGCCACCATCATCGCGGCGATCGAGCCTTTCATGTCCGCCGCGCCGCGCCCGTACAGCCGGCCTTCATGCTCGCTGGGCTGGAACGGTGCAAAGCGCCAGGCGCCTGGCTCGCCGGTGGGCACCACATCGGTGTGGCCGGCGAACACGAACAACGGCCCGCCCTGGCCACGATGCGCCCACAGGTTGCGGACCTCACCGAACCACAGGGTTTCGCACTCGAACCCCGAGGCCTGAAGGGTCTCCGCCATCCATTCCTGGCAACCCGCGTCCTCCGGTGTCACCGATGGACGACGAATTAACTCCTTGGCGTAATCGAGGGTACGAGACATTAAATCGGCTCCAAGCCGCAAGCCACAAGCTTCAAGCTCGCAGACCGCCGGGGCCTGCTTGTGGCTTGAGGCTTGCGGCTTGTGGCTGCTCAGTTGTGCTTATGCAACTCTTCGTTGAGGGCGATGGCGGTTTTGTTGGTGCGGCATTGGACCGCGCCGGTCAGGGAATCGCGGCGGAACAGCAGGTCGCTTTTGCCGGCCAGGTCGCGGGCGCGCACGGTGTCGACGTTTTCGCCCTGGTCATCGAGCAGTTCCACCTTGGTGCCGGCGGTGATGTAGAGGCCGGCTTCGATGGTGCAGCGATCACCCAGCGGAATGCCGGTGCCGGCGTTGGCGCCGAGCAGGCAGTTTTCACCCAGGGCGATGATCATGTTGCCGCCCCCGGAGAGGGTGCCCATGGTGGAGGAGCTGCCGCCCAGGTCGGAGCCCTTGCCCACGAACACGCCGGCGGAAATGCGGCCTTCGATCATGCCCGGGCCTTCGGTGCCGGCGTTGAAGTTGATGAACCCTTCGTGCATGACGGTGGTGCCTTCACCCACGTAGGCGCCCAGACGCACGCGGGCGGTGTCGGCGATGCGCACACCTTTGGGCACCACGTAATCGGTCATCTTGGGAAACTTGTCGACGCTGTTCACCGCCAGCACGCGGCCGTCCAGGCGGGCCATCAACTGACGCTCGGGCAGTTCGTTCAGATCAACGGCGCCTTCGGCGGTCCAGGCCACGTTGGGCAACAGCGGGAAGATGCCGCTGAGCACCACGCCATGGGGTTTGACCAGACGGTGCGAAAGCAGGTGCAGTTTCAGATAGGCTTCCGGGGTGGAAGCGGGCTCCGCGTCGGTTTCCAGAATGGTCAGCACCAGCGGTTGCTGACATTCCTGGAACGCCACCGCGTAGCTGGCTTCGTGTTCGAAGCCGGCGTCGCGCCATTCCCGCGCGATGTGCTGAATCTGACGGTGGGTCAGTTCCAGCGCCGCGTTGCCACCCTGGTAACCCACTTCCTCGCGCACCACCTCCACCAGCCGCGGATCAGGCTTGATGGCCGGGTCCGGGTAGTACACTTCCAGCCACAGATCATCGCGGTTCTTGGTGCCACAGCCCAAGGCCAGTGCAAAAATGTCGGTCATGTTGCCTCCTGTTGGGGCGCCGGACGCCTGACGCTGGACGCCTGACGCTAAAACCCGGAGGGGTTTGCTTTAAGCGTCCGGCGTCTGGCGTCCGGCGTCCAGCGCTTAAATCAATTGCTTCCAGTCTTGCTCGTTGAAACCGGCGCGCAGGGCGGTGCCGGTTTCCAGAATCGGTCGTTTAATGATGGACGGATTGTCCATCGCCACGGCAAGCGCCTGCTCGCGGTCCATGTTGTCGCGCAGCGTGGCGTCCAGTTTACGCCAGGTGGTGCCGCGACGGTTGATCACGGTCTCCCAGCCCAGGGTGGCCAGCCACTCGCGCAGGCGCGCCTCGGGGACGCCTTCTTTCTTGTAGTCGTGAAAACGGTAATCCACGCCCTGGGCATCCAGCCACGTCATGGCTTTTTTCATGGTATCGCAATTCTTGATGCCGTAGATCGTTGTCGTCATCGGGTTTCCTTTTGTTAGCGCTGGACGCTTGACGCCGGACGCTAAAAACACCGCTCGGACAACTTGGGTTTAAGCGTCTGGCGTCAAGCGTCCGGCGTCCAGCGTCTTCACCCAAGCCGTTCGATCAGGGCGCGGATGCGTCTGGCGCCTTCCACGCACTGGTCCAGTTCCGCCACCAGCGCCATGCGCACCCGGTTCGTGCCCGGGTTGCGGCCATCCACGGTGCGTGACAGGTAGCGGCCAGGCAGCACGGTGACGTTCTCTTCCGCTTTCAAACGGCGGGCGAAGGTTTCATCGTCGATGGGCGTCTTCGGCCACAAATAAAAGCCCGCGTCCGGGGCGGATACCTTAAGTGGCGCACCGAGAATGTCCAGCACGGCGTCGAATTTTTCCGCGTAAAGACGGCGGTTGGTCTGCACGTGGGTTTCGTCTTCCCAGGCTTTGATGCTGGCCAGTTGATGGTGCACCGGCATGGCACAACCGTGGTAGGTGCGGTAGCGCAGGAACGGCTCCAGCAGGGCGGCATCCCCGGCCACGAAGCCGGAACGCAAACCGGGCAAATTGGAGCGCTTGGAGAGCGAGTGAAACACCACGCAACGGCGGTAATCGTGGCGGCCCATCTCGGCGCAGGCCTGCAACAAGCCGGCGGGGGGCTTGTCCCGGTAAATTTCCGAATAGCACTCGTCGGAGGCGATCACGAAGTCGTACTTGTCGGCGAGCTGAATCAGGGCCTTCATCTGCGCCTGGCTGAGGGTGGCGCCGGTGGGGTTGCCGGGGCTGCAGATAAACAGCAGCTGGGTGCGCCGCCAGGTGTGCTCGTCGACGGCGTCGAAATCCGGTTGCAGGCCGCTGGCTTCAGTGCACGGCAGATAAACCGGCTGGCCGCCGGCGAGCAGGGCGGCGCCTTCGTAGATCTGGTAGAACGGATTGGGCATCAGCACCAGCGGCGCCTGGCTGCGATCCAGCACCGCCTGGGTAAAGGCGAACAGCGCTTCGCGGGTGCCGTTGACCGGCAGAATCTGGTCCTCGGCGCTGATGCTGCGCAGCTTGAAGCGGCGCTGCAACCAGGCGGCGATGGCCTCACGCAATTCCGGCAGGCCGGCGGTGCCCGGATAGCGGCTCAGCAGGGCGGTGCTGTCGCGCAACGCCTGCTGCACGAATTCCGGCGATGGATGTTGCGGCTCGCCAATCGACAACGCCACCGGCGGTTTGTCGCAGACCGGCAAGCCGGAAAACAACACGCCAAGTTTCTCAAACGGGTAGGGGTGCAACCGTTGCAGATCGGGATTCATGGGTTTCCTTAAAGATTCAAGTCGTCTGACGTCCGACGCCGGACGTCGGACGCAAAATCAAATCGTCACGGACAGCGAGTCGTTTTTGCTGCGCTCGTCCAGTTCCTGTTTCAGGGTGTTTTGCAGGTCCTGGCAGAGGTCCGGGTCGGAGACCGGGTTGCCGTCCAGGTCGGTGATGAAGAAAACGTCCTCGACCCGTTCGCCGAGGGTGGCGATGCGGGCGTTCTGCACCAGCAGTTCGAAGCGCACGAAAATGCGCCCGATGTGCGCCAGCAGGCCGGGGCGGTCCAGGGTCTGAATGTCCACCACGGTGCGGTCATTGACGATGTCGTTGCTGATCACCACCTGGGTGGGCACATCGAAATGCTTATGCCGGCGCGGCATGCGTCGGCTGACGCTGGCGCCGAAATTTTCCGGCTGCTTGAGCGTTTCGGTGAGGGTTTTGCGAATGTGTTCAACGCGCGGCCAGTCGTCGCCGATGGGGGTGCTGTTTTCGTCCAGCACGATGTAGGTGTCCAGGCTGAAGCCGTCGGCGCTGGTGATAATGCGCGCGTCGACGATGGTCAGCCCCAGGGCGTCGATGGCGTTGACGGTGGCGGCGAACAGGTTGCGCGTGTCCGGTGTGTAGATAAAGATCTGCGAGCCGCCTTCCTGCTGATTGCCCTGGTTGGTTTCCGATTCACGGATCAACACCAGAGGATCGCGGTTGTCGCGGCGCTCCAGCAGGGCCTCGGTGTGCCAGGCGATGTCCCAGGGCGTTTCGCGCAGAAAGTATTCGTCGCCGATGTTGGCCCACAGCGCTTCGATGGCGGGCGCGTCGTAGTCGCGGTCGGTGAGCAGTTTCAGCGCTTCGTCACGGGTCTCGTCGATCCAGTCCTGTTTGTCCTGGGGATTGCTGAGCCCGCGGCGCAGGGCCCGTTTGGTTTCCAGATACAGCTGGCGCAGCAGTGAGGCGCGCCAGGAGTTCCACAGCGCCGGGTTGGTGGCGTTGATGTCGGCCACGGTCAGCACATAGAGATAATCCAGGTGCACCAAGTCGCCCACCGTGCGCGCGAATTCGTGCACCACGTCCGGGTCGGAGATGTCCTTGCGCTGGGCGGTCACGCTCATGGTCAGGTGGTTGCGCACCAGCCAGGCCACCAGTTTGCCGTCCCAGCTGGTCAGGCCATGGCGCTGACAAAAGGCAATGGCGTCGTCGGCGCCGAGCTCGGAATGGTCGCCGCCACGGCCCTTGGCGATGTCATGGTAAAGGCCGGTTACGTACAGCAGCTCCGGTTTGGGCAAACGGTAGAACACCTCGCAGGCCACCGGGAACGCTTCACGCTGATCTTCGTAGCGCAGCCGGCGCATGTTCTTGACTACCAGCAGGGTGTGCGCGTCGACCGTGTAAATATGAAACAGGTCGTACTGCATCATGCCGATGATGCGGCCAAACTCGGGCAGGTATTTGCCAAGAATGCCGTAGCGTTTCATGCGCCGCAGCTGGGTGAACAGGGCGTGCGGGCTGCGCAGCAGTTGCATGAACAGGGCGGTGTTGGCCGGATCGTCGCGGAATTCCTTGCCAATCAGACGCCGCGACTGGATCAAGGCGCGCACGGTGGCGGCGCGGATGCCCTTCAGATCCGGGTTTTGCGCCATTAATACAAACACTTCCAGCAGCGCCGAGGGGTGCTTTTGGAACACGTCCGGGGCGCTCATTTGCAGGTAGTCGTTGCGGACCTGGAAACGGCGGTTGAGCGGGCGCACCTGTTCGGGCTCGTCGGCGCGCAGGATGACCTCGTCGAACAGCTGCAACAGCATCTCGTTGAGCACCGACAGCGCCAGCGCAACGCGGTAAAACTCCTTCATGAACAACTCCACCGCCAGGTTGGCGTTGGAGTCCTTGTGGCCGAGCCGTTCGGCGAGCTGGCGCTGGTGGTCGAACAGCAGGCGGTTTTCGTTGCGGCCGGTCAGGTTGTGCAGTTGCCAGCGCACCCGCCACAGGTAGTCCAGGCAGCGGCGCACCGCGCCGTATTCCCGCTCGGTGAGAAACCCGGCGCGCACCAGGGCCTCCAGACTGTCGGCGCCAAAATGCCGCTTCGCCACCCAGGCGATCATCTGCACGTCGCGCAGCCCGCCGGGGGCGTTCTTGATGTCCGGTTCCAGGTTGTATTCGGTGTCGTTGAACTTGCGGTGGCGGCCCATCTGCTCTTCCCACTTGGCGGCGAAAAAGCGGTCGTTGGGCCACATATTGGCCGGGCCGGTGAGCCCCTCCAGATCGGCGCGCACCCGGTCATCGCCGGCCAGAGTGCGTGCTTCCATGATGTTGGTGGCCACGGTGATGTCCTGGCTGGCCAGGCTCACGCACTCTTGCAGGGTGCGAACGCTGTGGCCGATTTCCAGGCCGATGTCCCAGAGAAAGGCGACGAACCCCTCCAGGGCGGCGCAGGCCGGCTGCGCCGGGGTGTCCCGGAACAGCACCATCAGATCGACGTCGGAATGTGGGTGCAGCTCGCCACGGCCATAACCGCCCACCGCCACCAGGGCGCTCTGGTCGAACTGATCCAGCCCGAACAACGACCAGGCGGCGATCAGCACCCGATCCACCAGGTCAGCGCGGCCGGTGACCAGATCCGAGATCGGCGCGTCTTCGAAGGCGGCGTCCAGGCGTGCCTGGCCCTCTTCGAGAAAGCGGCGGGCCGCCATGCCGGGCTGCTCGCTGGCGCGCAGCGCGTCCAGCAGCTCGGTCTGGGTCAGGGGAGGGGTCAGATTCATGGCGCGGGCACCGGTTGGGAACAGGAGGGCGCCGGCGATGAGGCCGGCGCCGGCTGCTAAAGTCAGTAGAGGTCGCTTTCTTCCTGGCGGGCGGTCAGCACTTCATAGCCGTCGGCGGTGACCGCCAGAGTGTGCTCCCACTGGGCGGAGAGCTTGCGATCCTTGGTCACTACTGTCCAGCCGTCGGGCAGCAGTTTGGTGGTGGCCTTGCCGGCGTTGATCATCGGCTCGATGGTGAACACCATGCCCTCGCGCAGTTCCATGCCGGTGCCCGGCTTGCCGTAATGCAGCACCTGCGGCTCCTCGTGAAACACCTGGCCAATGCCATGGCCGCAATACTCGCGCACCACCGAGAAACGCTCGGATTCCGCCAGCTTCTGAATGCGGTGGCCGATGTCGCCCAGGCGCACGCCGGGCTTGACCATGCGGATGCCCTCCAGCATGCACTCCCGGGTGGTCTCCACCAGACGGCGCGCCAGCACCGAGGGCTCGCCCACGAAATACATCTTGCTGGTGTCGCCGTGCCAGCCGTCCTTGATCACGGTGACATCGATGTTGACGATGTCGCCTTTCTTAAGCAGTTTTTTGTCGTTGGGGATGCCGTGACAAATAACGTGGTTCACCGAGGTGCAGATCGATTTCGGGAAGCCCCGGTAGCCGAGACAGGCGGGGATCGCGTGCTGCTGGTTGACGATGTGGTCGTGGCAGAGGCGGTCGAGCTCCTCGGTGCTGACCCCGGGCTGGACGTGTTCGCCGATCATTTCCAGCACTTCGGCGGCGAGGCGGCCCGCTTCGCGCATTTTGGCGATGTCTTCCGGGGTTTTCGTGGTCACGTTCATGTTGATGAGAGAAACTCCAGCGTATTCAAGGGTTTGGGCTGCAAAGGCGGGCCCGGGCCGGTAACCTGTATACCGCTTTCACGTTGCCCGGGGAAGGCGCTTATGGTATAAAGCGCGCGCCTTTGTCGCTCGTCGGCGGTTCAGCATTGTACCTGCTCGGCGGCGCGAGGTGGAACCTGGCAT
This sequence comes from Alloalcanivorax mobilis, assembly GCF_002864685.1. Lineage (GTDB taxonomy): Bacteria > Pseudomonadota > Gammaproteobacteria > Pseudomonadales > Alcanivoracaceae > Alloalcanivorax > Alloalcanivorax mobilis. The sequence goes on along the minus strand of NZ_NMQZ01000012.1, from coordinate 43,446 downwards.
CAGCGGAACCATAACGGAGCCGCGATGGCCGGGTCACTAAATCACACATACCCCGACACATGGCTCTGGGTGCCGGCTGTTTTGCCTTCCTTCTATAAAGGGGCGGACAGGCTGGTTGGGTCATGCGGGGGTATGGAGGCCTAACCCAACGTGGAGTATAGACAATGTCCAGCGTAACCATGCGCGATATGCTGAAGGCCGGTGTGCACTTCGGCCACCAGACCCGTTACTGGAACCCCAAGATGAAGCCCTTCATCTTTGGCGCCCGTAACAAGATTCACATCATCAACCTGGAAAACACCCTGCCGTTGTTCACCGACGCCATGTCGTTCCTGAACAAGCTGGCGGCCAGCAACAACAAGATCCTGTTCGTGGGCACCAAGCGCGCCGCTCAGAAAGCGGTTCGCGAAGAAGCGCGCCGTTGCGGCATGCCCTACGTGGATCACCGCTGGTTGGGTGGCATGCTGACCAACTGGAAGACCATTCGCCAGTCCATCAAGCGTCTGCGTGATCTGGAAGCTCAGGAAGAAGACGGCACCCTGGGTAAGTTGACCAAGAAAGAAGCCCTGATGCGTCACCGTGAAATGGAGAAGCTGGAACGCTCCATCGGCGGTATCAAGGACATGGGCGGCCTGCCCGATGCTCTGTTCGTGGTGGACGTGGACCACGAGAACATCGCTGTTCTGGAAGCCCGTAAACTGGGTATTCCGGTAGTGGCGGTGGTGGACACCAACTCCAACCCGGATGACATCGACTATGTGATCCCGGGCAACGACGACGCCATCCGCGCCATCCAGCTGTACGTGGCGGCGGCCGCCGACACCATCCTGGAAGGTCGTGAATACGCCCGCACCCAGTCCGGTGGCGAGAGCGAGTTCGTCGAAGTCGAGGAAGCCCAAGGCGAGCAAGCCGAAGGTTGATCACGCCGGGGCGGGCCTGGCCCGCCCCGCGCATCGCACTACCCGAATTAAAGATTCAACGAGGTAAGCATGGCTGCTGTAACTGCTGCAATGGTGAAAGAGCTCCGTGAGCGCACCGGTCTGGGCATGATGGAATGCAAAAAGGCATTGGTGGAAGCGGGTGCCGACATCGAGAAAGCCATTGACGATCTGCGCAAGTCCGGCCAGGCGAAGGCTGCCAAGAAAGCAGGCCGTACCGCCGCCGAAGGCGCCGTAGTGATCGCCACCACCGCCGACAATTCCCGCGCGGTGATGGTGGAGATCAACTCCGAAACCGACTTTGTCGCCCGTGACGACAACTTCCTCGGCTTCTCCAGCAAGGTGGCCCAGGCCGCCCTGGACGCCGACGAAACCGATCCCGCCAAGATCGCCGAGCTGAGCATCGAAGGCGGCACCGTGGAAGAGGCCCGCCAGGCCCTGGTGCAGAAAATCGGTGAGAATATCCAGGTGCGCCGCGCGGTGCGTCTGAGCGTTGATGGTGGCGTCGTGGGCAGCTACGTGCACGGCGGCAAAATCGGCGTTCTGGTGGCCATGAACGGCGGCGACGCCGAGCTGGGCAAGGACGTTTCCATGCACGTGGCCGCGGTGGCCCCGATGGTGGTGAAATCCGACCAGGTGCCCCAGGAAGTGCTGGATAAAGAGCGCGAGATCATCCGCGCCCAGCCGGACATGGAAGGCAAGCCCGCGGAAATCGTCGAGAAGATGCTGGGCGGTCGGATCAACAAGTATCTGAAAGAAGTCAGCCTCAACGATCAGCCGTTCGTTAAGGACCCCAACGTGACCGTGGGTGGCCTGGTGAAAGATGCCGGCGCCGAAGTGGTGGCGTTCGAGCGTCTGGTGGTGGGCGAAGGGATCGAGAAAGAAGAGGTCGATTTCGCCGCCGAGGTGATGGCTCAGGCGAAGAAGGGCTGAATTTCCTTCGCCGCCGGTTGTCTCTGTAGAGAGCGTCCCAAGACGCCTTGCTGGCCAGCCCAGCAAGGCGTTTTTTTCGACTTTCGTCACCGGTCGGGCGGGTCGGGCACCGCCGGGCCTTGCATCCTGCTTCCGGGCGGGTAGTGTGCTTGAAGGTTTGCGCCCTGACGCCGTTGGCGAGCATCGCCACGGCGGCCATCGGGACCGCCGATCCGGTACGGTCCTGATTCGCATGACCGCCTGTGCGGAGCTGTGCCGCAGAGGCGGCTTGAGAGAGCCCCAAGCGGCTTTTCCAACACCCAGTTAATCGATCCGAGGGCGGCTATTCCATGAGTGGCGGAGAACAAGACATGGCCAAGAGCAAGGAGCGCTCACCGCGCTACAATCGTATCCTTCTGAAACTCAGCGGCGAGGCGCTGGCGGGCGACGAAGGGTTTGGCATCGACCCGCGAGTGCTCGACACCATGGCGCTGGAAATCGGCCAACTGGTGGGCATTGGCGTGCAGGTGGGGCTGGTGATCGGTGGTGGCAATCTGTTCCGTGGCGCGGCCCTGCAAAGCGCCGGCCTGGACCGGGTGGCCGGCGATCATATGGGCATGCTGGCCACGGTGATGAACGCCCTGGCGCTGCGCGATGCCCTGGAGCGCTCCAATATCCGTACCCGGTTGATGTCGGCGATTCCCATGAGTGGCATCGTGGAGCATTATGACCACCGCCATGCCACCCGCTATCTGAAGAACGGCGAGGTGGTGATTTTTTGCGCCGGTACCGGTAATCCGTTCTTTACCACCGACTCCGCGGCTTGCCTGCGTGGCATCGAGATCAGCGCCGACGTGGTGCTTAAGGCCACCAAGGTCGATGGGGTCTATAATGACGATCCCGTGACCAACCCCCAGGCGCAAAAGTACGATCGCCTCACCTACGACGAGGTGCTCGACCGCAAGCTGGGGGTGATGGATCTGACCGCGATTTGCCTGTGTCGGGACCATGACATGCCGTTGCGGGTGTTCAACATGAATAAGCAGGGCGCCTTGCTCAGCCTGATGCTGGGCGGCAACGAAGGCACCCTGGTGGAAGCGGCTAAAGAAGACGAGGAAATACGGTGATCGAGGACATCAAGAAAGACGCGCAAGAGCGCATGAAAAAGAGTCTGGAATCCCTGGAGACGGCGCTCAAGAAGGTGCGTACCGGACGGGCCCATCCGAGCCTGCTGGACACCATCACGATCTCCTACTACGGCTCGGACACGCCGTTGAGTCAGGTCGCCAATATCTCCGTGGAAGAGGGCCGCACCCTGGTGGTGTCGCCGTTCGACAAGAGCCTGATCCAGGACGTGGAGCGGGCCATCATGACCTCCGACCTGGGCCTCAACCCGTCCACCGCCGGCACCGTGATCCGCCTGCCATTGCCGCCGCTCACCGAAGAGACGCGCCGCGATCTGGTTAAGGTGGTGCGCAGCGAAGCCGAGCACGCCAAGGTGGCGATCCGCAATATCCGCCGTGACGCCAACGGTGATTTCAAGGATCTGCTCAAGGAAAAGGAGATTTCCGAAGACGAGGCCCGCCACGGCGAGGAGCAGATTCAGCAACTGACCGACCGCATGGTGGCGGAGGTGGACAAGATGCTGAAGACCAAGGAAGAGGAACTGATGACGGTATAAGCCGCCGTTGCGGCCGTGTGCCGTAACCGCCACCGTCTTCAAAAGTCACTGCAACCTGTGGTGTCGGGGTGCCCGGTTGGATCGCTGCGCGAACAGGCGATCCGGTCAGGCAGCCCGTTTCTATTTATGGATAAATCCTCAGCGCCGGACATCGACTCTCATCAGGGCTCAGTGCCCCGCCACATCGCTATTATCATGGATGGCAACAACCGTTGGGCGCGGCGCCAGGGGCTGCCCGGCGCCGACGGTCACCGCGCCGGCGAGCGCGCCGTGCAGACGGTGATCCGGCAGGCCGGCCGGCGCGGTGTCGAGGCGGTGACACTGTTCGCCTTCAGTTCCGAGAACTGGCGTCGCCCGGAGGATGAGGTCAACCATCTGATGGCGCTGTTCGTGCGGGCGCTCTCCGAGCGGGTCGACGAGCTGCACGACAACGCCGTCCGCCTGCGCTTCCTGGGTGATCGCAGTGCCTTCGCTGAAGAGCTGCGCACCGGCATGGCCGAAGCCGAGCGGCTGACCGCCGACAACCAGCGCATGACGGTGGCCATCGCGGTGAACTATGGCGGCCAGTGGGACCTGGCCCAGGCCGCCGCCGCGCTGGCCCGGCAAGTCCGCGATGGAGAAATGGCCCTGGAGGCCATCGATGCCCACACCCTCGGCCAACACCTGTGCCTTGCCGATCTGCCACCCTTGGACCTGCTGATCCGCACCGGCGGCGAGCAGCGCCTGAGCAATTTCCTGCTCTGGCAGGCGGCCTACAGCGAGCTGTATTTCACACCGCTGCTGTGGCCGGATTTCGACGCCGACGCACTGGATGCGGCGTTGCGGGATTACGCCGGGCGGCAGCGCCGCTTCGGCCGTTCCGGCGATCAGGTTGATCGCCTACATGGAGAACAAGAATGCTGAAGTTGCGGGTGATTACCGCTCTGGTACTGCTGCCCGTCGTATTGGGGGCGGTATTCGGCCTGTCCCGGGAACCTTTTGCCCTGGTCGCCGGCGTGTTCTTTCTGGTGGGCGGCTGGGAATGGTCGGCAATGATGCGCGACATCAGCGTGCCGTTGCGGGCGCTCTGGTGCGTTAGCCTGGCGCTGTTGATGGTGATGGCCGAGCTGTGGCAACCGGCCTGGCTGCTCAATGCGCTGCCGCTGTGGTGGCTGTTGGCGTTGGTGGCGGTGCTTGGCTATCCGCGTAACGCCGGCCTGTGGTTCCGCCCGCCGCTGCTGGTGGTGGTGGGCTGGTTGTTGCTGGTGCCGGCCTGGATGGCGGTGGTGACGATCCAGGATCAGGGCGCGCTGGGTCTGGCCGGACCCTGGGCGCTGCTGTTCGTGCTGGTGTGGGTGTGGGCGGCGGACACCGGCGCCTATTTCGCGGGGCGTGCGTTCGGGCGTCATAAACTGGCGCCGTCGGTGAGCCCGGGCAAGACCGTGGAAGGCCTGATCGGCGGCGCCGTGCTGGCGTTGCTGGTGGTGGCCGGGGTTTATGCCAGCGGTTGGCTGGAGGCGACTCTGCCGCCCTTGATGGTGGTGGCGCTGCTGACGGTGCTGGCGTCGGTATTGGGCGATCTGTTCGAGAGCATGGTCAAGCGCGAGCGCGGCATCAAGGACAGCGGCACGGTATTGCCCGGCCACGGCGGCATGCTGGACCGCATCGACAGCGTCACCGCGGCGCTGCCGGTGGCGCTGCTCGGCCTCAACTGGTTCGCGCTGCCCGGGGGCTCACTATGAGCGAGGCGATCACCATACTCGGCGCCACCGGCAGCGTCGGTTGCCAGACCCTGGATGTGTTGGCGTTGCATCCGCAACGTTACCAGGTGGTGGCGCTGACCGCCGGGCACCGTTGGAAAGAGCTGGCGGTGCACTGCCTGAAATGGCGGCCCCGCTACGCCGCCCTGGCGGATGAACGCGCCGCCGAGGCGCTCCGGAACCATCTTCGGGAGGCCGGGTCAGACACCGAGGTGCTGGCCGGGCACGCGGGTGTGTGCGCCCTGGCGGCGCTGGATGAGGTGGACACCGTGGTCGCCGGCATCGTGGGCGCCGCGGGCGTGCGGCCGACCCTGGCGGCGGTGCGGGCGGGCAAAAAAATCCTGCTTGCCAACAAGGAAGCCCTGGTGGTGACCGGTGCGTTGTTCATGGACGCGGTGAAGCGCCACGGCGCCACGTTGTTGCCGGTGGATTCCGAGCACAACGCGATTTTTCAGTGCCTGCCCCGCGAGGGCGTGGGCCCCGGGGTCAGGCGCCTGTTGCTGACCGCCTCCGGTGGCCCGTTTCTGGGCTGGAGCCGTGAGCAGCTCGCCGCCGTGACCGCCGAGCAGGCGGTGCGCCACCCGAACTGGGACATGGGCCCGAAGATTTCGGTGGATTCCGCCACCCTGATGAACAAAGGTCTGGAGTTTATCGAAGCGTGCTGGTTGTTCGCAGTGGCGCCCTCGCGCATCGATGTGGTGGTGCACCCGCAAAGTGTGGTCCACTCCATGGTCGAGTATCTGGACGGTTCGGTGTTGGCGCAGATGGGCACCCCGGACATGCGCACGCCGATCGCCTGCGCCCTGTCGTGGCCGGAGCGGATCGAATCCGGGGCCGCGCCGCTGGACTTCGGCCAGCTCGCCGGGCTGGATTTCCGCCAGCCGGATGCGCAGGCATTTCCCTGCCTGGGGCTGGCCCGTCAGGCCATGGAGACCGGCGGCACCGCCACCGCCGTGCTCAACGCCGCCAATGAAGAAGCGGTGGCCGCCTTCCTGGCCGGACAGTTGTCGTTCAACCGGATCGGTGAGGTGGTGGCGGAGAGCCTGCAACGCCTGCCGGTGATTCCCTGCTCGGATGTGGACGCGGTGATGGAACAGGATGACAAAGCGCGGGATGTCGCCCGTGCGCTGATCAAGGAGTGGGCATGCTGACGGTGCTGGCGTTCGTCGTCACCATTGTTGTCATTGTTGCCTTCCACGAATGGGGGCACTTTCTGGCCATGCGCGCCTTCGGCGTGCGCGTGCTGACCTTCTCCGTGGGCTTTGGCCCGCGCCTGGCCCGGTTGACCGACAAAAAAGGCACCGATTGGGTGATCAGCGCGATCCCCCTGGGTGGCTTCGTTAAACCGTTGGACCGCCGCGACAGCGATTTGCCGGAAGACGCCGACTGGACCGGCGAGTTCAGCGCCAAACCCGCCTGGCAGCGGGTCATCACCTACGCCGCCGGGCCGCTGTTCAACTTTATTCTCGCGTTCCTGATCTACTGGGTGCTGATGATGGCGGTGGGCGAGCGCGACAGCCTGCCGGTGATGGGCGCCGCCGCTCAGGATTCGCCGGCGCGGCAGGCGCAATTCCAGCCCGGTGACCAGTGGCTGAGCGTCAATGGCGAGGCGGTGCGTGGCTGGCAGGATGTGTTCAACGAAATGGTGTTGCATCTGGGCGAGCGCGAACCGTTGTCGGTGACGGTGCGCCAGGCCAACGGTGAGCGCGCCCAACGGCGGCTGCCCATCGACGCCTGGTCCCAGGACCCGGAGCAATCTCCCCTGGAAGTACTCGGGCTGAATCAGGCGGTGATCATCGGCGACGTGGCCGAAAACAGCGGGGCGGTGCGCTCCGGACTGCGCGCCGGCGATCAGGTCATCACCACCAATGGCGAACCGGTGGCCGGCTGGGGCCAATGGCGCGCGCTGTTACAGAACAGTCCGGGCAAGGAACTGCCGGCCACGGTGCTGCGCGACGGACGCACCGTGGCGCTGACCCTTTACCCGCAAGCGGTGGACTACCAGGGCCAGACTCTGGGCCAATTGGGTGTGTTGCCCGGCGGCCTGGTGGAACATACTTACAACCCGATCGGCGCCGTGGGCGCCGCCGGCGAGCGTTTCGCCCAGCAGGTCAATCTGATTGGCTCCAGCCTGGCGAAACTGTTTACCGGGCATTTGCCCCTGGACAGCCTCGGCGGTCCGGTTACCATCGCCCAGGTGGCGGGGCAGAGCGCCTCGGTGGGGTTGGCCAGCTTTTTGATGCTGCTGGCTTACCTGAGTATCACTCTGGGTGTTATCAATCTGCTGCCCGTGCCGATGCTGGACGGCGGTTGGATTCTCTTCGGCATCATCGAAATGATTCGCGGGCGCAGCCTGCCCGAGCGGTTCCTTATGACCGCCCAGGGCCTGGGGCTGACGCTGGTGGTGAGTTTCATGTTGTTGGCCATCTACAACGATCTGGTGCGACAGTTTTCATGAATTTTGGATCCAAGGCCCTCTTCGGCGGGGCCATTTTGCTGGTTTGTGTTCTGGTATCCACGCTCACCCAGGCAACGGCGGCGGACAGTAGCAGCCCGTTGCCGTTCAAGGTGCGCGATATTCGCGTTGAAGGTCTGCAGCGGATACCGGTGGAGCGTGTTTACGCCGCTTTGCCGATTCAGGCTGGCGACACCATCGGCCAGACGCAGGTCGAGCAGGCGGTGAAACGTCTGTTCGCCACCGGCAACTACGAGGACGTGCAACTGGGCCGCGACGGCGATGACCTGGTGGTGGTGGTCGCCGAGCGGCCCAGCGTCGCGCGCATCGAGATCACCGGCAACAAGTCGATCCAGGAAGAGGACCTGCGCAAAGGCCTCACCGAGGCCGGCCTGACCGAAGGCGAGGTGTTCCAGCGCTCCACCCTGGAGGCGATCTCCGGCGAGCTGGAGCGGCAATACATCGCCCAGGGCCGCTATGGCGCCGACATCAGCACCGATGTGACGCCGTTGCCGCGTAACCGGGTGGGCCTGAAGATCAACATTTATGAAGGCAAGTCGGCGCGCATCAGCGACATCAATATCGTCGGCAATACCCTGTTCAGCGATGAAGAGTTGCTCGATCAGTTCGAGTTGCAGTCGAGCCATTTCTGGTCGTTCATCAAGGGTGACGACAAGTATTCCCGGCAGAAGCTGGGCGGCGATCTGGAGCGGCTACGCTCCTATTACCTGGATCGCGGCTACATCAACTTTTCCAACGAATCCACTCAGGTCTCGGTGACCCCGGATCGCGAGCGGGTTCAGATCACCATCAACATCGCCGAGGGTGAGCAGTACACCGTCAATGACGTTAAGCTGACCGGCGATCTGGTGGTCGGCGAAAAAGAACTGCGGCCGCTGGTGGTGATGCAGAAAGGGCAGGTGTTCAGCCAGCAGCTGGTGACTTACACCAGCGATCTGATCAAGCGTCGTCTTGGCAACGAAGGCTATACGTTCGCGGAAGTGCAGGGCGTGGAGCAGGACACCGGCAACGCCGATCACACCGTGGACGTGACCTTCTTTGTCGACCCCGGTCGCCGTGTCTATGTGCGCCGTATCGGCTTCAAAGGCAACGCCAAGACCTCCGACGAAGTGATTCGCCGGGAACTGCGACAGTTCGAGAACGCCCCCGCCAACACTTCGCTGATCGATCTTTCCCGTGAGCGCATGCAGCGTCTCGGTTTCTTCAGCAACGTGCAAGCCGACACCGACAAGGTGCCCGGCAGCGATGATCTGGTGGACGTGGATTATACCGTGGAGGAGCAGCCGTCCGGGTCGATTGGCGCCAACGTCGGTTATTCCGACGCGTCCGGTGTGATTTTCGGCGCCAACGTCAGCCAGAACAATTTCCGGGGCACCGGTAACCGGGTGTCATTCTCGGTGAGCCGCAGTGATATCCGTGATTACTACAGTTTCTCCCACTACAACCCCTACTACACGCTGGATGGCGTGAGCCGGGGCTTCAGCCTGTTCTATTCGAAGATCGATTTCGACGAAGCGCGCATTTCCTCCTACGCGGCGGACCGCTCCGGTGGCTCGGTGACCTTCGGTTACCCGATCTCCGAATACACGCGCCTCAACTTCGGCGGCACCTTCGAGCGCACCTCGGTGGAGCCGGGCGACTACATTGCCCAGTCGATCGACGATTTCGTGCAGCAGGAAGGCAGCAAGTTCAACGAATGGAAAATGAACCTCGGTATCCGCACCAGCACCCTGAACCGGGGTGTGCTGCCGGACCGTGGCTGGTCCGCCAGCGCCAATATGGAAGTGGCGGTGCCCGGTTCCGACTACCTGTTCTATAAGGTCAACCTGGACGCCGAACGCTACTTCCCGATTACTAATCGCTGGACCCTGCGCGCCAAAGGGAACGTGGGCTTCGGCGACGGTTATGGCGACGGCGAGATCCTGCCGTTCTTCGAGAACTACTACTCCGGTGGCATCGGCTCGGTGCGTGGCTATGAATCCCGATCTTTGGGGCCGCGCTCGCCGGCACTGGTGTACGTGAACCAGGGCAGCACCGACCCGGACCCGGATCCGATTGGCGGTAACTTCCTGACCGAGGCGACGCTGGAGTTGATTTTCCCGACGCCGTTCGCGCCGGAATCGCGCAGCGTGCGCACGTTCCTGTTCGCCGACGCGGGTAACGTCTGGGAGACCGAGCGCACCGACATCGGCGCCGACTTCGACGTCAACGAACTGCGCACCTCCGTGGGGATCGGCTTGAGCTGGCTGACCGCCATTGGTCCGCTCAGCTTTAACCTGGCGAAAGCGTTCAACAACCAGCCCGGCGATGACACCGAGGTATTCCAGTTCTCACTGGGCCAGACATTCTGATAACGATCGGGTAATAAGGGCTTAACGCCCAGGGAGTGTGTTTATGAAGAAAGTATTGTTTGCCGCTGTTCTGATGCTGCCTCTGCTGGCCCACGCCGCCGGCAAAATCGGCGTGGTCGATGCGATCGGCGCGCTGCAGGAGGCGGACGATTTCCAAAGCCGTTATGGCAAGCTGGAGTCGTCGCTGAAGGATGAGCAGAGCCGCCTGGACCAGCTCGGCGCCGATGTGAAACGCATCCGTGAGCGCCTTGAGAAAGAGGGCATGACGATGAGCGAGGACGATCGTCAGAACCTTCAGACCCAGGGGCAGCAGAAAATGATCGAGCTGCAGAATCTGCGTCAGTCGGCGCAGCGCAAACTGGCCAAGGGCCAGCAGGAAATCCTTCAGGTGATGGAGCCCAAGCTCAAGCAGGCGGTGCAGAACATCGCCAACCGCGAGGGCCTGGACATGGTGATCAACGCCCAGGCGGTGGTGTTCACCAAGCCGGACCTGGACATTACCGACGCGGTCACCGACCAACTCAACAAGATGAAGTAACCGATGACCGTCACTCTTGAAGCCCTGGCGGCGAAACTCGGTGCCGAGCTGCACGGAGACGGCGCCATCGAAATCCGTGGTATCGGCACCATCGGTGCCGCCGGCGAAGACCAGCTCACTTTTCTGGCCAACCCGCGTTACCGGGTTTATCTGGAACAGACCCGGGCGGGCGCGGTGCTGATCGGTGAAGACCAGCTTGAGCATTGCCCGGTGGCGGCGCTGGTGGTGAAGGACCCGTACCTGGCCTTCGCCCACGCCAGCCATTTGTTCGACACCGCGCCGGCGCCCGCCGCCGGGGTGCACCCCAGTGCCTGCGTGGACCCGTCCGCGCGGGTGCCGGCCAGTGCCGCGATTGGCCCCAACGCGGTGATCGAAGCGCAGGTGGAGATTGGCGAGGGCGCGATCATCGGCGCCAATACGGTGATCGGCGCGCGCAGTCGCATTGGTGAGGCGGTGCGCATCTGGCCCAATGTTACAATTTATCATGGTGTAACCATCGGGCCGCGCTCTATCATACACGCCAACTGCGTACTGGGGGCGGATGGCTTCGGCTATGCGTTCAACGGTGCCGGCTGGACCAAGGTCGCGCAGGTCGGCGGTGTGGTCATCGGCGCCGACGTTGAGATCGGCGCCGGCACCACCGTGGACCGTGGCGCCATCGAGGACACCGTGATCGGCAACGGCGTGATTCTGGATAATCAGATCCAGGTCGCGCACAACGTGCGGATCGGCGATCACACCGCGGTGGCGGGAAAAGTCGGCATCGCCGGCAGCAGCCGCATCGGCAGTTTCTGCATGATCGGCGGCGCCGTCGGCATCTCCGGCCACCTGGAGATCTGCGACAAAGTGCAGATCCTCGGCATGTCCCTGGTCTCCCGGTCGATCACCGAGCCCGGCACCTATGGTTCCGCGCTGCCGGTGGACAAGCAGGAGCGTTACCGCCGGAATGTGGCCCGTTTCCGGCATCTGGATGAACTTCACCGCCGGGTTCGCCGACTCGAGCGCGACGCCGGCTAGCTATGGTCGCCCTGGCACTGCCCGGGCGGCCTTTTGCCTTTTGGAAAAAGATCATGATGGACATTCAACAGGTGAGGGAATACCTGCCTCACCGTTATCCGTTTTTGCTGGTGGACCGCGTGGTCTCGGTGGAGCCCGGCAAACGCATCGAAGCCTATAAAAACGTCACCATCAATGAACCGTTTTTTAATGGCCATTTTCCCCAGGAGCCGATCATGCCCGGCGTCCTGATCATCGAGGCGATGGCGCAGGCCGCCGGAATTCTCGGGTTTGTCACCGAGAACAAGCGGCCCGCCGATGGCTTTATTTACCTGTTGGTGGGCACCGATAAAGCCCGTTTCAAGCGCCAGGTGGTGCCCGGTGACCGCTTGATGCTGCACGCCGAATGGCTGATGCATCGCCGCAATCTCGCCAAGTTTATGTGCCGCGCCGAGGTGGATGGCCAGTTGGTGGCCGCCGCCGATATCCTGGTGGCCGAACAGCGCGTCTGAGCATCGCCGCCGGGCGGCGGCGTGGGTATACTCGCTAGCCAGATCGTCAAGAAGCGCTGACACTCCGGAGCCGCGCCGCGGCCCTGGAGCGGCAAATCGACGCTTCTCCTGTCTCCCTTCCAACGCCAGGGCGGAACCCGATAATCATGATTCACCCGACAGCCATCATCGACCCCAAAGCGGAACTGGCCGAGGACGTCCAGGTGGGCGCCTACAGCATTGTCGGCCCGCACGTGACGATTGGCGCCGGTACCGTGATCGGCCCCCACGCGGTGATCCAGGGGCCCACCACGATCGGTGCCAACAACCGCATTTTCCAGTTCACTTCGGTGGGCGAGGAGTGCCAGGACAAAAAATACCGTGGCGAGCCGACCCGGCTTGAGATCGGCGACAACAACGTGATCCGCGAGCATGTGACGATCCACCGGGGCACGGTCCAGGACCAGGGCCTGACCCGCATTGGCAACAACAACCTGCTGATGGCGACGGTGCACGTGGCCCACGATTGCATGATTGGCAACGACAATATTTTCGCCAACACCACCGGCATCGCCGGCCATGTGCACATTGGCGACGGCGTCATCCTGGGTGGCATGACCGGCATCCACCAGTTCTGCCACATCGGCTCCTACGCCATGACCGCGGGCTGCTCGCTGGTGCTCAAGGACGTGCCGGCTTTCGTCATGGTGGGTGGCAACCCGGCCGCCGCGCGCAGCATGAACTTCGAGGGCATGCGCCGGCGCGGCTGGGACGCGGACCTGATCGCCGCTTTGCGCCGTGCCTACAAAATCGTGTACCGCCAGGGCCTGACCCTGGAGCAGGCCCTGGCCGAACTGACGCCGCAGGTCGAGGGCAATGAACCGATGCGTTTGTTCGTTGACTCGCTGCGCGGCTCCCAGCGGGGCATCACGCGCTGACATGGCAGCCGGCCACGCTCCCCTGATTGCCCTGATCGCCGGCGAGACCTCCGGCGATACCCTCGGCGCGGGTCTGATCGAGGCCCTGCGCCGGCGCTATCCCGAGGCCCGCTTTATCGGCGTCGGCGGCGAGCAGATGATCGCCGCCGGTCTGGATTCGCTGTTCCCGATGGAAAAGCTGTCGGTGATGGGCATCACCGAGGTGCTCGCCCATTTGCCGGAACTGTTTCGCCTGCGTCATCGCCTGGTCAAACATCTGCTGGCGCGGCGCCCGGCGCTGGTGATCACCATCGACTCACCGGATTTCACCCTGGGCGTGGCCCGGCGCATGCACGCCGCCGGCATCCGCACCGCCCATTATGTGAGCCCATCGGTGTGGGCCTGGCGCCAGGGCAGGGTGAAGGGCATTCGTCGTGATGTGGACCTGATGCTCACCCTGTTTCCCTTCGAAGCGCGTTTTTATGAAGAGCACGGCGTGCCGGTGGCGTTTGTTGGCCACCCGCTGGCGGACATGATCGAGATGAGCGTGGACACCATCGCCGCTCGCCGCGAGCTGGCGCTGGAGGAGCAGGGCGGACCGTTGGTGGCGGTGCTGCCCGGCAGCCGTGGTGGCGAGGTAGTGCAATTGATGCCCGAGTTTCTGGCCGCCATGTCCCGGTTGTTCGCCGAGCGGCCGTTGATCCGCTTCGTGATTCCCGCCGCCAACGCGGCCCGCCGCCAGCAGATCGACACCCTGCTGGCGGCGATGCCGTCGCTGCCGGTGACGGTGGTGGACGGCCAGGGCAGAACCGTGATGGCCGCCGCCGACGTGATCTTGATGGCCTCGGGCACCGCCACTTTGGAAGGTTTGCTGCTGAAAAAGCCAATGGTGGTGGCTTACCGGGTGGGGGCGGTGACCTACGCGATTGTCTCGCGAATGGTCAAGAGCGAGCATATCTCGCTGCCCAACCTGCTGTGCCGCAAAGCCCTGGTGCCGGAATTGATGCAAGAGAAAATGAGCGGCGCGGCCCTGGCGGACGCGGTGCGGGCATGGTTGGATAGTCCCCAGCGGGTGGCGGCTCTGAAACAGGACTTCACCCGCGTGCACCAACAACTGCGCGGTGGCGCCAGCGAAAAGGCGGCGTCCGCGCTGGCGGAATTGCTGGAGCGCCCATGACCCACCCGTTCGCCGAATACCCGCATATCGAGCCCTTTATGCCCAGCGCCTTTGTCTGGCGGCGCGGTATGCGGGTGGCGGGGGTCGATGAAGTCGGGCGCGGCCCTCTGGTGGGCGCGGTGGTGACCGCCGCCGTGGTGCTTGACCCCGAGCGGCCCATCGACGGCCTGGCGGATTCGAAGACGCTCAGCGAAACGCGCCGCAATACGCTCGCCGAACTGATTCGCGAGCACGCCCTGGGTTGGGCCCTGGGCCGTGCCGAACCGGAAGAAATCGATCGTCTCAATATTTACCACGCCGCCCATCTGGCGATGGTGCGCGCGGTCGATGCGCTGGTGCACAGCCTGCCGGTGGACGCGGTGCTGGTGGACGGCAATCGTGGCCCGCGTTTTTGCTGCCCCTCGGAACCGGTGGTCAAGGGTGACAGCCGTATTCCAGCGATTTCCGCCGCCTCGATTCTCGCCAAAGTGGCTCGCGACGCGGAAATGGTGGCGCTGCATCAGCGCTACCCGGCCTACGGTTTCGACCGCCACAAAGGCTATTCCACCCGCGATCACCTGCAAGCGCTCAAGCAACACGGCCCGCTGGCCGAGCATCGCCGTTCTTTTTCGCCCGTGGCGATGCTGCTTGACGGCGCCATCTTGCCATCCTCAACCGGAGTGTCGTCTTGAGTGATCCCCGTTTTGTCCATCTGCGTCTGCACACCGACTATTCACTGGTGGACGGGGTGGTGCGCGTCAAGGAACTGGTCAAGACCTGCGTGGCCAGCAACATGCCGGCGGTGGCGGTCACCGACGAGAACAATCTGTTCGCCTTGATTAAATTCTATTCGGCGGCCATGAACGCCGGCATCAAGCCGATCGTGGGCGCGGATTTGTGGGTGCAGGCGGACGACCCGGAAGACGCCCCCTACTATGTCAGTTGCCTGGTGCAGAACAATAAGGGCTATCACAATCTTACCCTGTTGATCAGCCGCGCCTGGCAGACCAACCAGCATCGTGACCGGGCGCTGGTGAAACGCGAATGGCTGATGGAGCTCAATGAGGGGCTGATCCTGCTGTCCGGTGCGCGCGCCGGCGATGTCGGCCACCTGCTGGTTAACGGCAAAACCGACCAGGCCCGGGACCGGGCGTTGGATTATCAGCGCCATTTCGGCGATCGCTTTTATCTGGAAGTGCAGCGCACCGAGCGCCCCGGCGATGAAGACTGCCTGCACGCCACGGTGGCCCTGGCCGGGCAGATGGGCATTCCGGTGGTGGCCACCAACGACGTGCGCTTCCTTGCCCGGGAGGATTTCGAAGCCCACGAGGCGCGGGTCTGCATCCACGATGGCAACACCCTGGAAGACCCGCGCCGGCCGCGCAAATATTCCGAGCAGCAGTATCTGAAGTCCGCCGAGGAAATGGCGGAGTTGTTTTCCGACCTGCCCGAGGCCCTGGAAAACAGCGTCGAGATCGCGCGCCGCTGCACCCTGGACATGCGCCTGGGCAAAAACTTCCTGCCCGACTTCCCGATTCCCGATGGCCTGACCATCGAGCAGTATTTCGACAAGGTGTCCCGGGAGGGGCTGGAAGCACGCCTGGCGGTGATCCTGGACGACAACGATCCGGCCAGCGCGGAGAAGCGCCGCGAGTATGAAGAGCGGCTCACCTTCGAGCTGAATATCATCAATCAGATGGGCTTCCCCGGTTACTTCCTGATCGTCGCCGACTTTATCCAGTGGGGTAAGCAGCACGAGGTGCCGGTGGGCCCCGGGCGTGGCTCCGGCGCCGGCTCGCTGGTCGCCTACGCGCTCAACATCACCGATTTGGACCCGATCGAATACGACCTGCTGTTCGAACGCTTCCTCAACCCGGAGCGGGTGTCGATGCCTGACTTCGACGTCGATTTCTGCATGGAAAAGCGCGACCGGGTGATCAATTACGTGGCCGACAAATACGGCCGCGACGCGGTCAGCCAGATCATCACCTTCGGCACCATGGCGGCCAAGGCGGTGGTGCGCGACGTGGCGCGGGTGCAGGGCAAGCCCTACGGCCTGGCGGATCGGCTTTCAAAAATGATCCCCGGCATTCCCGGCATGACGCTCAGCAAGGCGCTGGAGCAGGAAGAAACGCTGCGTGATTTCCTGGAAGACGACGTCAACTCCGATAAGGAATCCGCCAACGAGATCATGGAGATGGCCTTCAAGCTGGAAGGCCTGACCCGCAACGTGGGCAAGCACGCCGGCGGCGTGGTGATCGCGCCGGGTAAGCTCACCGATTTCGCGCCGCTGCACTGTGACGAGGAAGGCAACAACCTGGTCACCCAGTACGACAAGGACGATGTGGAAGCCGCCGGCCTGGTGAAGTTTGACTTTCTCGGCCTGAAAACGCTGACCATCATCGACTGGGCGGTGAAAGCCGCCAATGTGAAGCGCGCCCGTGAAGGCGAGGACGACCTGGAAATCGAGCGGATTCCGCTCGACGATGCGCCCAGCTTCGACCTTCTCAAAAAAGGCGACACCACCGCCGTGTTCCAGCTCGAAAGCCAGGGCATGAAAGAGCTGATCAAGAAGCTCAAGCCAGACGTGTTCGAGGACATCATCGCGCTGGTGGCGCTGTACCGCCCGGGCCCGCTGGAATCGGGCATGGTGGACAACTTCATCAACCGCAAACACGGCCGCGAACCGGTTTCCTACCCGGACCCGCAATACCAGCACGATTGGCTCAAACCGATTCTCAAGCCCACCTACGGCGTGATCCTGTATCAGGAACAGGTGATGCAGATCGCCCAGGAACTGGCCGGCTATACGCTCGGCGGCGCGGACATGCTGCGCCGGGCAATGGGCAAGAAGAAGCCCGAGGAAATGGCCAAGCAGCGCGCCATTTTCGAAGACGGTGCCAAGGGCAAGGGCGTGGACCCGGACCTGGCGATGAAGATCTTCGACCTGGTGGAAAAGTTCGCCGGCTACGGCTTCAACAAATCCCACTCCGCCGCCTACGCCCTGGTGGCCTATCAGACCGCCTGGCTGAAAGCGCACTATCCGGCGGAGTTCATGGCCGCGGTGATCTCCGCGGATATGCAGAACACCGATAAGGTCGTGACCTTTATCGATGAAAGCAAAACCATGGGCCTCAAGGTGCTGCCCCCGGACGTGAACTCCTGCGGCTACCGGTTCACCGTCAACCCGGACGGCGACATCATCTACGGCCTGGGTGCCATCAAGGGCCTGGGCGAAGGGCCGATTGAAGCCATCGTTAACGCCCGTGGTAATAGCGGCGCCGAGAAAGCCTTCGAGGATCTGTTCGATTTTTGCCGCCGCATCGATCTGAAGAAAACCAACAAGCGTTCCCTGGAAGCGCTGGTGCGCGCCGGCGCCCTGGACAAACTCGGCCCCAACGGGCACTTCAGCGACCGCGCCGTGCTGATGGCCACGCTGCCGGACGCCATCGCCGCCGCCGAACAGGATGCCCGCAACCAGGAAGCGGGCATGATGGACCTGTTCGGCAGCCCCGGCGACGACGCGCCGGCCACCGTGGTGGCCTGGAAACCGGCCCGGGAATGGAACGACGAACTGCGCCTCAACGGCGAGCGCGACACCCTCGGCCTGTTTCTCACCGGCCACCCCATCGACCAGTTCGAAACCGAAGTGCGGCAGTTCGTCAGCAGCCGCCTCAATACCGTGCAGCCCACCGGCAAGGGCGAGGTGGCGATCGTCGCCGGGCTGGTGGTGGCGCTGCGCATCACCCGCAGCAAGCGCAGCGGCGAGCGCATGGCGTTCATCACCCTGGACGACAAAACCGGGCGCATCGAAGTGTCGGTGTTCGGCAAGACCTTCGCCCAATACGGCGAGCGGGTACAGAAAGACACCCTGCTGATCATTCGCGGCGGCGTGCGCGTGGACGATTACTCCGGCGGTTTCAACCTGGTGGCCGACGAAGTCATGGACATGCGCCAGGCCCGCGAAGCCTTCGCCCGCCGCCTGCGCGTGAAAGTGCCGGTCAACGAACAACTGGCGGACATCCTCAACCGCACCCTGACCCCCTACAAAGGCGGCGGCACCCCGGTAACCCTGGAACTGGCCCACCAGGAAGCCGACGCCCTGATGGCGCTCGGCGACGACTGGAAAGTGATCCCCGACGAATCGCTGGTCGACGACCTGCGCGGGCGGTTTGGGGATAAAGCGGTTGTTGTGGAGTATTAAGGCGGCCTTTGGCCGCGATACAGGATACAGGATTCAGCGCGAACAATGGCGGTGCCGCCGTAAGTGCTATGCCCGCGCTGCCCTTTGAGCGCGAAACCGCAACGGTGGGAATTATTCCAAAGCGGTTTCCGCGCTGTATCCTGAATCCTGCATCTTGTATCGCCCGCGGAGCGGGCTTCCCCGTAACAACTTGCAACCTTAGATCAATACCCGTGGCTCGACGCTGTTGGTGGCTTGCGGCTACACTTGTCGGCACTGTAGAAAGGGGTAGCACATGAATCCGAATTTCCTCGAATTTGAACAACCCATCGCGGAACTGGAAGCGAAAATCGAGGAACTGCGTCTCGTGGGGACCGGTAGCGAGGTCAATATTTCCGAGGAAGTGGCCAAGCTGCAAGAGAAAAGCATTACCCTCACCGAGAATATATTCAGCAATCTGAGTTCCTGGCAGATTTCCCAGCTCTCCCGCCACCCCAAGCGTCCTTATACTCTGGACTATATTCGCCGTGTGTTCGGTGAGTTCGATGAGCTGCACGGTGATCGCGCCTTCGCCGACGATCCGGCGATTGTCGGTGGCATTACCCGGCTGGAGGATCGCCCGGTGATGTTGATCGGCCATCAGAAGGGTCGTGAGGTCAAAGAGAAGGTGCGCCGCAATTTTGGCATGCCCAAGCCGGAAGGCTACCGCAAGGCGCTGCGTCTGATGGAGATGGCGGAGCGTTTCAAGATGCCGATCTTCACCTTTATCGACACCCCGGGGGCATTCCCGGGCATCGATGCCGAAGAGCGCGGTCAGTCCGAAGCGATTGCCCGCAATCTGCGCGTGATGTCCCAACTCAAGGTGCCGGTGATCGCCACCGTGATCGGCGAGGGCGGCTCCGGCGGCGCACTGGCGATTGGCATATGCGATCATTTGCAAATGCTGGAGTTCTCCACCTATTCGGTGATCAGCCCGGAGGGCTGCGCCTCGATTCTCTGGCGCAGCGCCGACAAAGCCCCGGAAGCCGCCGAGGCCATGGGCCTGACCGCCGGCCGCCTGCACGAGCTCGGCATTGTCGACGAGGTGATCAAGGAGCCGCTGGGCGGCGCCCACCGCGACTACGATCAGGCCGCCGAGGCGGTGCGCCGCAGCCTGGCCGCGCAACTGGCCGAACTGGACACGCTGCCGATTCCGGATCTGGTGCAGCGTCGCTATGAGCGGCTGATGAGCTATGGCAACTTCACCGCCGACCCCGCCGACGAATAACCTGGCAACGCTGGCCGCCGGTCTCGCCCGGCGCGCTCCCCCGGGGCCGCTGTGGCTGGCGTTCAGCGGCGGCCTCGATTCCACCGTACTGTTGCATTTGCTGGTTGAAGCCGGCCTGGGCGAACGCCTGGGCGTGCTGCATGTGGACCACGGTCTGCAGGCGGACAGCGCCGCCTGGGCGGCGCACTGTGTGCGCCACGCCGCCGGGCTGGGCCTGACCTGCCGGGTCGCGAACGTCACCGTGAGCGGCAACGGCGGCCTGGAAGCGAACGCACGCACCGCTCGTTATCAGGCGCTGTGTCGGCACGCCGGCGGCGCCACCCTGATCACCGCCCATCATCTCAACGACCAGGCCGAGACGCTGCTGCTGAGGCTGTTGCGCGGCGCCGGGGTCGGCGGCCTGGCGGCCATCGGCGAGCACGGCCGCTGGCATGGCACGCCGTTGTGGCGACCATTGCTGACGGTGCCACGCGCCACCTTGCACGGGCTTGCCGAACAGTACGGCTGGGACTGGATCGAGGACCCCAGCAACCGCCACAACGATCTGCGCCGTAACCATTTGCGCAACGACATTCTGCCGCGCCTGCAACAGCAATGGCCCGGGGCCGTGGCCACCCTGGCGCGCGCCGCCGGCCACCAGGCCGAGGCGGCCGCGTTGCTGGCCGAACGCGCCACCGAGGATCTGGCGGCGTTGGGCGGCGCGGCGCGGCACTTGCCACTCGCCCCCCTGAAGGCGCTGTCGCCGGCCCGGCGCGGCAACGTGCTGCGCCACTGGCTGGCGGGCGCCGGGGCGGTGACCAGCGAAGCGCAGCTTAACCAGATCGAAGCCCTGCTTGACGCCGCCGCCGACCGCGCCGCGCGGGTGGAGTGGGGCGATTGGCAACTGCGCCGCTTCGCTGGCGCTCTGCATCTGCTCAGCGGCGCGCAATGCGTCGCGCTGACTGGCGAATGGCACTGGCACCCAAGCCAGGGTGGCCTGGATCTGGGGCCCTGGCGGCTGTGCGACGGCGTCACGCCGGAAAACGACCGAGTGCCGGTATGGCTGGCCGCCGACAGCGCCCCGTTGCGGCTGGCCCCGGCGTGCGGGGGCGAGCGTCTGCTGCGCCAGGGCTGCCATCAACGGGTGTCGGAACTGTGGCGCGCCGCCGGCGTGCCGCCCTGGCGGCGACGCCAGTGGCCGCTGATTTACCAGGACGGCGAGCTGGTCAGCGTGCCCGGCGTGGGCGTGGCGGACGGCTGGCGCCAACGCTCTCTGCGGCTGTGGCACCTGTGCTGGCGGGGCGCGGCTTCCTCACAGGGGGCGGATGTTTGACGCCGGACGCCGGACGCCGGACGCCAGACGCCAGACGCTTAACCCTTTACTGGGATGATCGGTGTGTTTCCTGCGGACTCTCGGCACGCCCACAGGAAACACACCTGACCTCTAAGCCTCGGGTTTAGCGTCCGGCGTCTAGCGTCAGGCGTCCAGCGTCCAGCGTCCAGCGTCCAGCGTCCGTTAATGGTTTCCCGCACCGGCGCCTTCTGCTAACATTTCCTCCCATCCTGGCGCAGGGTCTGCGAGCGGATTCTGGCGCAACTCCCTGATATTTCAGGGTTACCGAGCAGCCGATCTACCCCGAGACACAAACACCTTTGCTCAATCTCCGAGCAGGGGTATTTTTTTTGTAATGCGTCCGGGATGTCACCGGCCGGTCGGAACCGGCCTGGCAATGGTGGCGGCAGGCCGGTGGCTCGTTCACACGACTTATTCTGGTGGGTGCATGGCACGTTTTATTTTCGTCACCGGTGGGGTGGTTTCTTCCTTAGGCAAAGGGATCACGTCCGCATCGCTCGCCTCCTTGCTGGAGGCCCGTGGCCTGAAGGTCACGCTGATCAAGATGGATCCTTACATCAACGTTGACCCCGGCACCATGAGCCCGTACCAGCACGGTGAGGTGTTCGTGACCGAGGATGGCGCCGAGACCGATCTTGATCTGGGGCACTACGAGCGCTTTATCCGCAGCCGTCTGTCGCGGCGCAACAGTTTCACCACCGGCCGTGTCTACCAGGACGTGCTCGACAAAGAGCGCCGGGGCGAGTATCTGGGCGCCACCGTGCAGGTGATTCCGCACATCACCGATGAGATCAAGCTGAAAATCCAGCGTGGCGCCGGCGATGCCGACGTGGCGATCGTCGAAATCGGCGGTACCGCCGGCGACATCGAGTCGCTGCCGTTCCTGGAGGCGGTGCGGCAGATGCGCGTGGAGCTGGGTTCCAGCCGTTCATTGCTGGTGCACCTGACCCTGGTGCCCTACATCGCCTCCGCCGGCGAGATCAAGACCAAACCCACCCAGCATTCGGTCAAGGAGTTGCGCTCCATTGGCCTGCAGCCGGACATGCTGGTGTGCCGCTCGGATCACCCGATTCCGCGCAGTGCCCGCGAAAAAATCTCGCTGTTCACCAACGTGGAAGCCCGCGCGGTGGTCAGCGTGCCGGATTCAAAGACCATCTACCAGGTGCCACGCGGGCTTCATGAACAGGGCATGGACGACATCATCGTCGAGAAATTCGGCCTGCAATTGCCCGCCCCGGACCTGAGCGAATGGGACCGGGTGGTGGAAGCCCAGCTTAACCCCGAGCGCGAAGTCACCATTGGCATGGTCGGCAAGTACATCGATCTGGCGGACGCCTACAAGTCGCTGAACGAAGCGCTGATGCACGCCGGCATCGCCACCCGCGCCAAGGTTAATATCCGCTATATCGACGCCGAGGACATCGAACGCGAAGGAACGGCGGTGCTCGACAGCGTGGACGGCATTCTGGTGCCCGGCGGCTTCGGCGACCGTGGCACGGAAGGCAAGATCGCGGCGATCCGCTATGCCCGCGAGAAAAAGATTCCCTACCTGGGCATCTGCCTGGGCATGCAACTGGCGGTGATCGAATTCGCCCGCAACGTGGCCGGCATCGAGCAGGCCCATTCCACCGAGTTGCGCGCGGACACCCCCGACCCGGTGGTGGCGCTGATCACCGAATGGACCCGGGAAGACGGCTCCAAGGAGCTGCGTTCGGCGGCCTCGGAACTCGGTGGCACCATGCGCCTGGGCGGCCAGGAGTGCCACCTGGAAGCGGACACCGTGTCGGCGCGCTGTTACGGCAAGAGCGACATCGTCGAGCGCCATCGGCATCGCTACGAGGTCAACAACCATTACCTGGATCGCCTGCAGGCCGCCGGCCTGAAGATCGCCGGCCGTTCCCATGACGGCGAGCTGGTCGAGGTGATCGAGGTGCCCGACCACCCCTGGTTCGTGGCCTGCCAGTTCCACCCGGAATTCACCTCCACGCCCCGTGACGGGCACGGCCTGTTCAAAGGGTACGTGGAAGCGGCGCTGGCGGCGCACAAGGAATAGCCCATGACAGCATCCACCTCCGCCCCCGGGCAGGACATCACCATCGAACTCGGTGATCTGGCGTTCGCCAATCACCGGCCGATGGCCCTGTTCGGTGGCATGAACGTGTTGGAATCCCGCGACCTGGCGATGCGGGTGGCCGAGGCCTACGCGGACATCACCGGCCGGCTGGGCATCCCCTGGGTGTTCAAAGCCAGCTTCGACAAAGCCAACCGCTCGTCGCTGCATTCTTACCGGGGCCCGGGGCTGGATGAGGGGCTGAAGATCTTCCAGGAGATCAAGGACACCTTTGGCTGCCCGGTGATCACCGACGTGCATGAACCGTATCAGGCGGCGCCGGTGGCGGAAGTGGCGGACATCATCCAACTGCCGGCGTTTCTGGCCCGGCAGACCGATCTGGTGGTGGCGATGGCGAAAACCGGCGCCATCATCAACATCAAGAAGCCCCAGTTCCTGGCCCCGCATGAGATGAAGCACATCCTGCACAAGTGCGAGGAGGCCGGTAACGATCGGCTGATTCTCTGCGAGCGTGGCAGTTCCTTCGGGTACAACAACCTGGTGGTGGACATGCTCGGGTTTGGCATCATGAAGCAATTCCGCTACCCGGTGTTCTTCGATGTCACCCACGCGCTGCAGATGCCGGGTGGCCGCTCCGACTCCG
The DNA here is from genome assembly GCF_002864685.1 of Alloalcanivorax mobilis. Lineage (GTDB taxonomy): Bacteria > Pseudomonadota > Gammaproteobacteria > Pseudomonadales > Alcanivoracaceae > Alloalcanivorax > Alloalcanivorax mobilis. The sequence goes on along the minus strand of NZ_NMQZ01000012.1, from coordinate 19,754 downwards.
CCGGTGGCCGCCGCCAGCAGGTGGCCGAGCTGGCCAGCGCCGGCCTCAGCCAGGGCATCGCCGGGCTATTTCTGGAAGCCCACCCGGACCCGGACAACGCCAAGTGCGATGGCCCCTGCGCCCTGCGACTGGACCGCCTGGAGCCATTTCTTTCGCAGATGCGGACCCTGGATAATACCGTTAAGGCATTCCCCGCTTTCGACAACCAATGAGTCAAAGAGCCTGAATACCCGGTTATAGCCTGGCCAGGCTATTCAGGTTCCCATTTAGAGAGACCTTCCCATGTCCAAGATCGTCGACGTCAAGGCCCGCGAAATCCTCGATTCCCGCGGCAACCCCACCATCGAAGCCGATGTGATTCTGGAATCCGGCGAGCGCGGCAGTGCCTGCGCCCCCAGCGGTGCTTCCACCGGTTCCCGGGAAGCGCTGGAACTGCGTGATGGTGACCAAGCCCGCTATCTGGGCAAGGGCGTAACTCACGCGGTGGGCAACGTGAACTCCGAGATTCGTGAGCTGCTGGTGGGCCGCGACGCCGGCGACCAGCGCGCCCTGGATCAGGCGATGATCGACGCCGACGGCACCGAGAACAAAGGCAAGTTCGGCGCCAACGCGATTCTGGCGGTGTCCCTGGCGGCCGCCAAGGCGGAAGCCGAAGCGCAGAAGAAGCCGCTGTACGAGTACATTTCCGACCTGCAGGACGACGACAACGAATACTCCCTGCCGGTGCCGATGATGAACATCATCAACGGTGGCGAGCACGCCGACAACAATGTGGACATTCAGGAATTCATGATCCAGCCGGTGGGCGCGCCCACCATCGCCGAGGCGGTGCGCTGCGGCGCCGAGATATTCCACGCTCTGAAAAGCGTGCTGAAGAAGCGTGGCCTGAACACCGCGGTGGGCGACGAGGGCGGTTTCGCCCCGGATCTGCCCAGCAACGAGGCGGCCCTGGAAGCGATCATGCAGGCCATCGAGCTGGCCGGTTACAAGGCCGGTGACGACGTGACCCTGGCACTGGATTGCGCCGCCAGCGAGTTCTACAAAGACGGCAAATACGTGCTCGCCGGCGATAATCTGAGCCTGGACGCGGAAGGCTTCGTCGATTACCTGGCCAATCTGTGCGACCGCTACCCGATCATTTCGGTGGAAGACGGGCTCGACGAATCCGATTGGGCCGGCTGGAGCGTTCTGACCGGCAAGCTGGGGGATCGCATCCAACTGGTTGGTGACGATCTGTTCGTCACCAACAGCAAGATTCTGCAGCGCGGCATCGATGAGAAAGTCGGCAACTCGATCCTCATCAAGCTCAACCAGATCGGCTCACTGTCGGAAACCCTGGACACCATCAAGCTCGCCAAGGACGCCGGTTACACCACGGTGATCTCGCACCGCAGCGGTGAAACCGCCGACACCACCATCGCCGATCTGGCGGTGGCCACCGCCGCCGGCCAGATCAAAACCGGCTCGCTGTGCCGTTCCGACCGGGTCGCCAAGTACAACCGCCTGATCCGCATCGAGGAAGAACTCGGCCGCGCCGCCTACCATGGCCGCAAAGAGTTCCGGTTTCTGGGCTGATTTGACGATGCTGGCCGGTCGCACTGGCACCCAGGCAGAGCCCGCCATCGGCGCCACCGGGGCGGGTCCGTTGACCGGACTCCGCCCGGAGCGCCGCCCATGAAGCTGTCCCCGGCCCGCCAGGTGGTGATCGCCGTGCTCGCCCTGTCGCTGCTCGGCTTGCAGATTCGTCTGTGGTTCGGTGAGGGCAGCCTGCGCCATGTGGCGGCGCTGGAGAACGAAGTGGAATCGCTCGATCAACAGAACGCCAAACTGGCCGAGCGCAACCGCTTGCTGGCCGCCGATGTGCGCGATCTTAAAGAGGGCAGCGAGGCGGTGGAGGAAATCGCCCGCAAGGATCTGGGCATGATCCGCGACGGTGAAGTGTTCTTCCAGATTCTCGAACCCGAGCAGGAAAAACCCGACCATGCGCCGTGACGTGGCGATCCATGCGGTGGTGCCCGCCGCCGGCGTGGGCGCGCGCATGGGCGCCGGCCTGCCGAAACAGTATCTGACCCTGGCCGGGCGCACCCTGGCGGAGCATACCCTGAGCCGGCTGTTGGCGTTCGCGCCGATCCGCCAGGTGGTGGTGGCGGTGGCCGAGGCCGACCCCTGGTGGCCGGAGTTGAGCGTCGCCCGGCAGCCGCGTGTCACCACCGTGCACGGTGGCGACACCCGGGCGCACTCGGTGCGCGCCGGTCTGGCGGAGGTGCTGGCGCGGGACCCGGACGCCTGGGTGCTGGTGCACGACATGGCGCGCCCACTGCTGCGGCTGTCGGACATGCAGGCCCTGCTGGACAGTTGCGCCGGGCAGGACGATGCCCAGGGCGCGATTCTGGCCCTGCCGGTGAGCGACACGGTGAAACAGGCCGGCCCCGGCGCACTGATCGAGGCGACCCTGGATCGGGCTCTGATCTGGCGCGCCCTGACGCCGCAGTTGTTTCCCGCCGCCGCCCTGCATGACGCCCTGACCGGCGCCCACGCCGGCATCACCGATGAAGCCTCGGCCATGGAAGCGGCCGGCTGGCGGCCACGGCTGGTGCCTGCCCGCGCCGACAACATCAAGGTCACGCTGCCCGAGGATCTGGCGCTGGCGCGATTCTATCTGGAAGCACAACGGCAAGAGGGGCTGGCATGGCGATTCGCATAGGGCAGGGGTTCGACGTGCATGCCTTTACCGAGGGCGACCACGTGATGCTCGGTGGCGTGCGCATCGAGCACAGCCAGGGGCTCAAAGCTCACTCCGACGGTGACGTCGCGTTGCACGCGCTCAGCGATGCCCTGCTGGGCGCCCTGGCGATGGGCGACATTGGCCATTATTTTCCCGACCACGACCCGCGCTGGAAAGGCGCCGACTCAGCGGCGCTGTTGAGCACCATCATGGCGGACATCCACGCCGCCGGTTGGCGGGTGGGGAACGTCGATCTCACCCTCATCTGCCAGGCGCCGAAGATCGCCCCGCACGTGGCCGCCATGCGCGAGCGTATCGCCGCCTTGCTGGAGGTCGACAGCGGCCAGGTATCGGTTAAGGCGACCACCACGGAACGGCTGGGATTCACCGGACGCGGCGAAGGCATCGCCGTGCAGGCGGTGGCGTTGCTCGATAATGAGTGATCTGCCGCGGTGTCCGGCTGCCCACGGCGGGCCCGCCGCCAGTGCCGTGCTGCGTGCCGAGCCAGAGGATTTCCGCGTGGTGGAAATCATGAACGTGGTGCCCGAAGGCGAGGGCGAACACCTCTGGCTGGAGATTGAAAAGACCAACTGGAACACCGAGGACGTGGCGCTGTGGCTGGCGAAAAGCGCCGCCATTCACCGCCTGTCGGTGGGTTACAGCGGGCTCAAGGATCGCCGCGCCATCACCCGCCAGTGGTTCAGCCTGCATCTGCCCGGCAAGGACGATCCATCGTTCGACTGGCCGGCGGGGCTGCGTCTGCTCAATGCCCGCCGCCACCGCCGCAAACTCAACCGGGGCACGCACCGGGGCAACCATTTCGAATTGCGGCTGCGCGCCGTGGACGGCGACCGCGACGTTCTGGAACACACCTTGCAACGCATCGCCCTGGACGGCGTGCCCAATTACTTCGGCGAGCAGCGCTTCGGCCGGGACGGCGCCAACTGGCAGCGCGGTCTGGCCTGGCTGGCCGGCGGCGAGGCACCACGCAAGCGCACCCTGCGCGGGTTCTGGTTGTCGGCGGTGCGTTCCGGGCTGTTTAACGCGGTGGTTGCCGAGCGAGTGCGCCAGGGTGTCTGGAACCGGCTGCTTGACGGTGATCTGCTACAGCCCGAGGGCAGCCGAGGGTTGTTTCCGGCCCATGACGACGAGCACGCCGGGGCACGGGTGGTGGCCGGAGAGGTGCACCCCACCGGGCCTTTGCCCGGTGCCGCCGGCATGGCATCATCCTTGGCTTGTTCGCGCCTTGAGAACGAGGTGCTGGCGGCCTGGCCCGGGGTGGTCGAGGCGCTCGCCGGGCAAGGCGTGGAGGGCGCCCGGCGCGCCACCCGGTTGCCGGTGAGCGGGTTGCAATGGCAATGGCGGGGCGAGGACCTGACACTGACCCTGGGATTGCCCACCGGGGCGTTCGCCACCACCGTGCTGGCCGAGTTGATTACCCAGCGCGGGTCATAATAACGGGTTTACGATCGGGGATGTCGACGGCTCGCCCACGGGGGGCGGGCCGCGAACAGATAACATTATGGATACTCAGTTGCGCGGTATTGGCATGACATCGGCTCGCACCCGCGAGCGCTTGATCAACCGGCTCCGGGAGGCGGGTGTCAGCAATGAGCGGGTGCTGGAGGTGATCCGCACCACGCCGCGGCATTTTTTCATCGACGAGGCGCTCGCCCACCAGGCCTACGACGATACCGCGCTGCCGATCGGCTATGGGCAGACCATCTCCCAGCCCTGGGTGGTGGCGCGCATGACCGAACTGCTGATCGAGCCGGGCACGCCCGCCAAAGTGCTGGAGATCGGCACCGGCTGTGGTTACCAGAGCGCGGTACTGGCGGCGCTGTGCGGTTCGGTCTACTCGGTGGAACGGATTCGCCCGCTGCAGGAACAGGCGCGCCGCCGGCTGGTCGAACTGGGGTTGGCCAAGGTGCGGCTCAAACACGCCGATGGCGGCCTGGGCTGGAACTCCGAGGCGCCGTTCAATGGCATTCTGGCGGCCTGCGCGCGCCCGGACATCCCCGCCGAACTGCTCGCTCAGCTCGCCGATGGCGGCCGGTTGGTGATGCCGGTGGGCGACCGGCTGCAAAAACTGACCGTGGTGGACCGGCGCGGCGATGAGTTCACCACCCGACAACTGGACGCGGTGCGTTTCGTGCCGTTCCAGCGAGGCATTCAATGAGCAACGGAATTCGTCCCTCGGTGTATCTGAGGGGCATGGCCATGGGAGCGGCCGACGTGGTGCCCGGTGTGTCCGGCGGCACGGTGGCATTGATCACCGGGCTCTACGAAGAGCTGATCGACACGCTCGGCGGCATCGGCCCGGGCCTGCTCGGCGTCTGGCGCCGGCAGGGCTTTGCCGCGGCCTGGCGGGCCGGCAATTTTACCTTCCTTTTGACCCTGTTCGCCGGCATTTTCACTAGCATTGCCTTGTTGGCGCGTCTGCTGACCTGGTTGCTGGAAACGCACCCGGTGCCGGTGTGGTCGTTTTTCTGTGGTTTGATCCTGGCGAGCATCGTATTGGTGCTGCAACCGCTTGGCCGGCGTGGCCCGGCCCAGGCCATCGGCTTCGTGCTGGGCGCGGGCGCCGCCGCGTTGCTGGGCATGGCACCGGGGCTGGCCGCCATCGGGGTGTCGCCGCTGATCTTTTTTTGCGGCGGCGCCATCGCCATCTGCGCGATGATTCTGCCGGGCATTTCCGGCAGTTTCATTTTGTTGCTGCTGGGGCTCTATCCGGCCGTGCTGGCGGCGGTGGAGCAGGGCGACTGGCCTTTGCTGGCGGCGTTCGTGGCCGGTTGCGGCTGTGGTTTGCTGGCGTTCGTGCGGTTATTGAAATGGATGCTTCATCGTTATCACGATACGGTAATGGCGGTGCTCGGCGGTTTTATGGCCGGGTCTCTGGTGAAACTCTGGCCCTGGCGGTTGCCACTGCCGGATTCGCTCAGCGAGCGCTGGGTGTCGCCCTCGACCTACGCGGCGGCGGTACAGGGCGAGAGCCATTTGCTGCTGGCGCTGGTCATGGTGGTGGTGGGTTTGGCGGCGGTCTGGCTACTGTCGATCGTGGCGCCCCGGCATAACGAGGCCAGCAAAACAGACGAGTAAGCTATTGCGAGTTCTGCTCTGCACATTGATTCTCCTGACCTTTTGCGGGTGCGCCGTGGGCAACCCGCCACCGGTGGTGGATCTCTATGGAAAGGAGAGCCGCGCCGCCCCGGTGCGCTCGGGCAGCCATCAGGTGCAGCGCGGAGAGACGCTCTATTCCATCGCCTGGCGTTACGGCTGGGATTACCGGGCCCTGGCCCGGGCCAACCACATCCCCGCGCCCTATACCATCTATCCTGGCCAGACCATTGTGTTCGCCGGTGGCCCCTCCAAGCCGGCCACGCCGACCACGCCAGCGCCGGCGGCCAGCCCGAGCCGGCCCTCGGCGTCCGGGGCCACCAGCACGCCAGTGCAGGCGCCGGCGCCACCCAAACCCAGCAGCCCGGCCCAGGCCGGCCCGGTGAACTGGCAGTGGCCCGCTAACGGCAAACTGGTGGAGCGCTTTTCCAGCAGTTCCGGCGGGCGCCGTGGCGTGGCCATCGCCGGGCATCACGGCGAGCCGGTGCTGGCCGCCGCCGCCGGGCGTGTGGTGTACAAGGGCAGCGGCCTGACCGGCTATGGCAATCTTCTGATCATCAAGCACAATGAACGCTGGTTGAGCGCCTACGCGCACAACGACGAAATGCTGGTCAAGGAAGGGCAAAGCGTAAAAGCCGGCGAGCGCATCGCCACCATGGGCGCCAGCGGCACCTTCCGCACCCAACTGCATTTTGAAATCCGCAAGGATGGCCAGCCGATTGACCCGCTGACCGTCTTGCCGAGCCGGTGAACCGACCATGAACCGCACCCAACCTGTTCACGTTAGCGAGGCCCAGGCCCGCCGCCTGCTCAACCTGGCGGCGATTGCCTCGGTGCTGGTGGCGCTGTTGCTGATCGCGGTGAAAACCGTGGCCTGGCTGCTGACCGGCTCGGTCAGCCTGCTTGCCTCGCTGATCGATTCGATCATGGACTCGCTGGCGTCGCTGGTGAACTTCGCCGCGATTCGCTATTCGCTGGTGCCGGCGGACGCCGAGCATCGCTTTGGCCACGGCAAGGCCGAGGCCCTGGCCGGCCTGGGGCAGGCGCTGCTGATCGCCGGTTCGGCGTTGTTTCTGGTGCGCGAGGCGGTGGACAAGCTGATCCACCCCCGGCCCATCGAAGCGACGTCCGTGGGTGTGGCGGTGATGGTGTTCTCCATCGTCATGACGGTGTTGCTGTTGCTGTGGCAACGCCACGTGGTGAAGCGCACCGGTTCCACCGCCATCGAGGCCGACGCACTGCACTACGCCTCGGACCTGGCGATGAACCTGAGCATCATCGTGGTGTTGCTGGCCTCGGGTTTTGGTTTCGAACAACTGGATGGCGTGGCCGGCCTGGTGATCGCCGCCCTGATTCTGCGTTCCGCCTGGAAAATCGGCTGGCAGGCCAGCCAGTTGCTGCTCGACCGGGAGCTGCCCGGCGAGGTGCGCGATGTGATCAGCACGGTGGTGGCCGAGCACGAACAGGCGCTGGGGTTTCACGACCTGCGCACCCGCCAATCAGGCCGCACCCAATTTATTCAGCTGCACGTGGACATGGACGAAACGCTGCCCCTGCGCGTCGCCCACGACCTCGGCGAGAGCATTCGCAAACGCATCAACGAATATTATCCCAGCGCTGACGTCATCATTCACCACGACCCGGTCGCCGAACGGCCCCATGTGGCGGTCAAAAGGGGGCGTTGAAAGTTAAAAGTTAAAAGTTAAAACGCGATCCGGGGCTTGTGTGGATGGGTAGCATCGTGCCCGCGCCCCAACGCGGGCACGATGACATCCGCTGGCACCAGCCCGACCCGCGTTTTAACTTTTAACTTTTAACTTTTAACTCCCTTCTTCAACTCCCCATCTTCAACTCCTCAACTTCGGCTTCACCGTAATCAACAACGCCGGCAACAGAGTCAGATTGCTGAACAAAGCCACCAGCATCGCCAGACCAATCAGCAGGCCGAAGTAAACGGTGGGGTTGAAATTGGAGAACGCCAGTATCGAGAAACCGACTATGATTACCACCGAGGTGTAGTACATGGCTTTGCCGATGGAGCCGTGGCAACGGCGCATGGTGGCCAGGTAGTCGTTGTCTCTGGGCAGCTCCTCGTGGAAGCGGTGCACGTAGTGGATGGTGTCGTCCACGGCAATGCCGATGGTGATCGCGGTAATGGTGATGGTCATCAGGTCCAGGGGCAGGCCGATCCAGCCCATCAGCCCGAGCACGGTGGCGGCGCTGATCAGGCTGGGCACCAGGCTGATCAAGGCGATCGGCACCGAGCGGAACAGAATCAGCAGCATCACCAGAATCGCCAGGAACACGTAGCCCAGGGTTTTGATCTGCGAGTCGAACAGGCTTTGTAGCATGTTGTTATAGAGCACCATGGCGCCGGTCAGATGGACCTGCTCCGGCGCCAGATCAAACTGTGTGGTGAGATCGTGTTCGATCTTTTTCAGCAGATCATTGCGATTCAGATTGGGCTGCGAATCGATCACCCGCACGCTGATGCGGATCTGCCGGCCGTCGTCGGAGAGATAAGGGCTCACCAGCTGGCTGCGAAGGTCCTCGGGAATAAAACTGGCCAGCAACATCAGCTGCACATAACTCAGCGGGCCGTCGTTGATCTTCTTGGCCACCTCGTAGGTGGTGGCGATGGAGAGCACCTTGCCGGTTTCCGGCAGCGACTGCAGGTAGCGCTCGATGGCAATGATCCGGTCCAGGCGTTGCGGCGTGTACCAGTAAGCGCTTTGCAAATCCGGGCCGGCGCTGGCGTCGTTGCCGTTGTCGGCGAACGGGTCCTGGCCGCCGCCCGCGGCGAACGGATCGTCGCCGCCGTCACTGGCGAACGGGTCCGCGTCCACCTGGCCGCCGAAGTCCTCGCCGCCGCCGAACGGATCGTCCTCGACCGCCGCGAAGCCGTCGTCGGATGTGGCCTTGTCCGCGCCGGCCGCGCGCGCTGCGCTGGCCGGGCCGGGCGCCGGCGCGGCTGGCGCGTCGATGATGATGTCCAATGGCGTGGTGCCGCCCAGCTTGCGGTCGATCTGCAACATGCCCTGGTGGATCTCGGTGCTGTCCTGGAAATAGTCGATAAAGCGGTTTTCCACGCTCAGCCGGCTCACCCCCCACACCGCGGCGATCACCAGTGCCACGGCGGCCACCAGCAGGGCGCGGCGGTAACGGCCGGTGAAGGTCGCCAGGCCCAGGGTCACCGCGCGGGTCAGATCGCGGCCCTGGCGGGGCGCCTCCGGAGTCAGCCGCATCAGCAGGGCCGGAAACAGCAGAAAGCACACCAGCAGTGCCACGCCCAGGCCCAGGGTCATCATCCAGCCGAAATCAATCACCGGACGGATGTCACTGACCACCAGCGAGGAGAAGCCGACCATGGTGGTCAGCATCATGTAGACGATCGGACGCATCATGTGCGCGCTGGTGTCGCGCAGCAGGGTTTTCTGGGTGGCGTCGGGGCTTTCTTCCAGCAGTTCCTGATAGCGCACGATCAGATGCAGCGTGGTGGACATGGTAATCACCAGCAGCAGAGCCAGATAGTTGCTGCTGATCACGGTGACTTTCCAATCCATCAGCCCCAGCCAGCCGGTCACCACCAGTGCGGTGACCGCGCAACAGGCCAACGGCGCCACCACCCAGCGCACGCGGCGGAAAATCAAAAACAGCGCCAGCATCAGGAACAGGAACACACCGCCACCGAAGATTTCCAGATCGGAGCGGATAAAACCGACCATGTCCGAGGCGATCATCGGCACGCCGCCCAGGAACAACTGCGCGTGGTCACGGTAACCGTCCATGATGCCGCGAATGGTTTTGATCTCTTCGGCGGTGCGGGCCTGGGTGGCGCTGTTGTAATCGCTGAATTGCTGGCTGACACGTTGCAGTTCGCGCTCGCCCTGGTCGTCGAGCTGGTCGGCGCGTTGCTGGTCACGCAGGGCGTTTCGCCGGTTCAATAAATCGTGGTAGCGCTGGTCTCGTTCGAAGCTCACCAGCATGGCGGTGGTGTTGCCATCGTCGCTGACCAGAAGGTCCTGATAGAGCGGGTTTTCCTCGGTGAATTCGCGCTTCGCCAGATTCAGGTCCACGTTGCCATCAAGCAGAGTGCGATAGCCGTCGGCGAGATCGGTGAATTCGACCTTGGGGCTGAACAGCAGCGGCACATCCAACAGGCTGTACACCGAGGCGACCCGGTCCACGCCCTTGAGCCGTTGCTGCAGATCGCGAACACGTTGCAGGGTGTCACGCTGAAACAGCGGCGCCTGTTTGGGCGTGTAGGTGATCACCAGGAAATCGCTGCCGCCATATTGCTTGGCGATGGTGCGGTAGTATTCCAGGGCCTGATCATTTTCCAGTGTCAGCGATTCCGCCGAGGCATCCAGCTTGAAATCGCGGGCTTCCCAGGCGGCGCCGGCGCACAGCAACGCCAGCAGCACCAGCCACACTGCCGGGTGATTGAGAACCAGTCGTTCATAGAGGCGAAACAGTTTGGCGGTCATGGGCAAGGGTTCCGGCCGGAGTGGCGATTAGCGGTGCAAAAGGCGGAGCAGCGCTTAAAACAGCGCCGCGAATTCAGCGGCGAAGCGCTGATCAAAGCGGTGCAGGACACGGCCCAGGGGCAGGGTCAAAAGGGTGAGCGCGCCCTCCGACCACTCTTGCTGGTGCACACGGCATTCGCCCTGGCCGTCATCGATAAAGGTGAAGCGGTGCACCAGTCTCGCCATCGGCAGATCGATGCCCCAGGCAATGCATTCGTGTTCGCGGTATTCCAGCACGGTCACCACCACCGGGGCGGGGGGCAAGCCGGGCAGATCAGCCACGAACAACAGCCGCGCGCCGGGGCGCCAGCGGCCACCGAACAGGCGTGCGTAACGCACCACCGAGCACCAGTCGGACCAATCGGAAACCTGACTGAACAGGTTAAAGGCCTGCCGGCGTGAGGCCCGCGTTTCGGTCACTTCATCAATGAAATAGCGTGTGAGCATACGTTCCTCGTGATGCCCGCGGCGCCCGCCGCGAATGCGTTTGGTCCCGGCCACTGGTGGCCTTTGACTGGCACCCAAGGTTACCCGCAGAGCCGCTCAGCTACCACTCCCGCACCCGGCGGATCGGGCCATTTACATCCATTCACTTGACCGCCGTGGTCACACTGCATAGCGTCGAAAACAAAAAGGGACAACCCATGGTCGGTAAACTGTTGCCCGCATCGATTCTGCCGGGTCTGCTGGAAATCGCCTTACGCAGCCGGCTGGACGTTCAGTCGCTGTTTGAGCACGCCGGTATCGATGTGGAAACCGTCGGCCGCGCCGATCGTTACATTACCCTGGTTCAGGTGGATACCCTGCTGAACACCGCCTTCCATCAGACCACCGATCCGCTGTTCGGGCTGCACGTGGGCCAGGACAACCATTACACCAATCTGGATCTGCTCGGTAACCTGATGGCCACCTCGGCCACCTTCGAGCAGGCGCTGTCGCTGCTGTTCCGGTATAAAGACCTGCTGGTGCCCTATCTGGAATTCCGGTTGCACACGGTGGCTGGCTATTGCCGCTTGTCGGTGGCGGAGGCGCAGGGGTTGTCGTTCACCCGCAATCGCGCCCACAACGAGTTGGTGACCGCCACCATGGTGGCGATCGGACGCTCTTTGCTGGGTGGTGTGATGGAGGTACGCCGGGTTGCCCTTCGGCATCCGGCTCCGCCGCCGGCCGAGCAGGCCGAATACCGCCGGTTCTTTCAATGCGATTTGCTGTTCGAGGCGCGCGAGAACGCCATCGAATTCCCGTCCGCGCTGCTGAGCGTGGCGCTGCCGGGCGCGTTCCCCAAATACCGCCTGCGTCTGGAACACAGTGCCGACCAGCTGCTGGGCTCGTTGCACCGCGCTGGCGGCATCACCGGGCAAGTGCTGAACCAGCTGCGCGACAGCCTCGGCCTGGGGGCGCTGTCGGTGGAGCGCACCGCCGCCCACCTGAACATGACGTCGCGCACCCTGCAGCGGCGGCTGCGCGACGAGGGCGTGCAGTTCGCGCAACTGCGTGATCAGGTGCGCATGGAGTACGCCTGCGGACAACTGTGCGAGAGTGGTTGTGATATGCAGACGCTGGCCGCGCACCTGGGTTTTTCGGACATCGCCAACTTCTACCACGCGTTCAAACGCTGGAAGGGCTGCGCCCCCGGCGAATACCGACGCCGTTTGCACGCTTAAAATTGGTTCATCGCGGATTGACGGGAACGCGTGCTGATTTATCGGGCTCGCTGGGCGGTGGCGGTGTGCTGAGGGTGAATCGAGGACAAGGCGGGCCCGCCCGGGACACGCTACGAGCACGTCCCTGTGCGCTCGGGTTTGGCCGTCCATGGCCAAACACGGTCCCGGGCGGGCCCACCTTGACCTCGATTCGGTGCCACTCGAGACGTTGCTCGCCGTCCTGGACGGACCCGACTTCAGCGAGCCCACGGTGACACCCCGGGCGGGTCCTGCTACCCAAGGCGGGCAACCGGGTCGGGCTGGCCAGGACCGTGTCCGGCCATGGACGGCCGGACTCGAGCCTGCACGGATGCGTCTTTTTGCGTGTCCTGGCCAGCCCGCCCCGGTTGCCCGACCCCCGATGGAGAGCCCAACCCCACCCCAAAAAGCCGACCGCAAAACCTCTAGTCAGAAACGGATTCCCGCCAAAACGCTATGAACCCTAAAATTCCCTCTGTCGGCGACCCGGTAATGTTCCAGCGGCACGCAAGGTGGCCACAGGCTGTATCATGGGGCCACTTCCTGTTCTGGTGGTCGTTGCCCTGACGATGCGGTTGCCTGCCTTTCCCGTTAGACTTTCAACCGGCGCTTGCGGGACCATCAGGGCGTCTTCTCACGCCCTGGGATTACTCCATGCCCTGGAATCACTCTATGCTCCGGAATCACTTCATAAAAATCATCGCCGATGAAAACATGCCCGGCCTGGAGCCCTTCGAGCGCTTCGCCGAGGTACACCGGGTGGACGGGCGCACGCTCACCCGCGCTCAGTTGGACGGCGCCGAACTGCTGCTGGTGCGCTCGGTGACGCCGGTGACCCGCGAGCTTGTCGAGGGCAGCGCGGTGCGGTTCGTGGGTTCGGCCACCATTGGCACCGACCATGTGGATCGTGCCGCGCTGGCCGATCTGGGCATCGCCTTCGCCCATGCTCCGGGGTGCAACGCCCGCGGGGTGGCGGAATACGTGCTGCAAGCGCTGTTGCTGGCCTGCCAGCGGCAGGGGCGTGAGTTGCGAAACAGCCGCGTGGGGCTGGCCGGGCTGGGCAATGTGGGCGCCCGCGTGGCGCTCTGGTTGCGTGAACTGGGGGTGCAGGTGATCGCCAGTGATCCGCCGCTGGCCCGTGCCGGTGTCTCCACGCCAGTGCCGCTGGCTTCCCTGGAGCAGGTTCTGGAGGCGGATCTGATCAGCCTGCATGTGCCGCTCACCGGTGACGGCGATGACGCCACGCGGCACCTGCTGGATGCGCCGCGTCTGGCCCGGCTGAGCGCGGCGCAGACGCTGATCAGCACCTGCCGGGGCGCGGTCATCGACAACGCGGCGCTGCTGGAGCGCCTGCGCGGCGGCCAGGGCCCGCTGACGATACTGGACGTCTGGGAGGGTGAGCCCCGCCTGGACGCCGGCTTGCTGGAGCAGGTGTGGCGGGGCTCGCCGCACGTGGCCGGTTACAGCGTGGAAGGTAAGTGGCTGGGCACCCGCATGTTGTACGACGCCTACCGCCAATGGCGCGGCGAGCCCGCCGAGCCGGCGGCGCAACCGGCGGCGCGGCCTGTGCTTGAGCACGGCGTCGACAATGAAGCCGCTTTGCTGGCTCTGTTGCGCCACGCCTACCGTCTTGAAGACGACGACGGGCGCCTGCGCGAAAGCCTGGGCGCGGCTGATCCCGGTGCCGCCTTTGATGCGCTGCGCAAGCACTACCCGAACCGGCACGAGCTGCACCACTGGTGCCACCGGGGGGCGGTGGCGGCGCCTTTCCAGACGTTGGTTACACGGCTATTCGAACCGTTCGCAGCGCCGGCGACGCCTCACGGCGAGCCGGCGGCGGATAATGCCAATGCCGCTCCAGGGTCTCGCAGGCCTGAAGGATCATCGATTCGGTGATCGGAATTTCCTGACCGTGTTCGTCGATCAAGGCGGCATGGCGCAGACTGGCAGCCGGAGTGCGAAAAGCGTGAACGGAGCTCATGGCGGTATCTCCCTGTATGGCGATATGAGCATTGAACGCCACCATTGTTTGCATTGGGTGTGATCGTTTTATGACAAAGCAAAGCGAAATGTTGACGGTGGCGGTTCTGGTCAACCCGTTCGCCGGCATCGGTGGCGCGGTGGGCCTGAAAGGCTCCGACGGTGCGGCCACCCGCGACGAAGCGTTGCGCCGGGGCGCCACGCCCATGGCGGTGGCGCGCATGACGCGGGCACTGGCGGCGCTGGGCCCGCAACGCCCGCCGGTGCGCTGGCTCACCTGGGGCGGCGCCATGGGCGAACAGAGTTGCCGCGACGCCGGCCTCGACGCCGAGGTGCTGGGGCATTCGCCGGCGGGCAGTGAAGCCGCCGACAGCCGTGAGGCGGCCACGGCGATGGTCGCCGCCGGGGCGCAACTGTTGCTGTTCGCCGGCGGTGACGGCACCGCCCGTGATCTGGTCGATGCGGTGGGCCTGGCGGTGCCGGTGCTGGGCGTGCCCGCTGGCTGCAAGATGCACTCGGCGGTCTATGCGATCAACCCGGAGGCGGCCGGCGCGCTGTTGGACGACCTGCTGCGCGGCGCTCTGGTGGCCCTGCACCACGCGGAGGTTCGCGACATTGATGAACAGGCGTTCCGTGAGGGTCGGGTGCAGGCCCGCCATTACGGCGAATTGAACGTGCCCGCCGAGGGGCGTTACCTGCAGCAGGTGAAATGCGGCGGCCGTGAAGTGGAAGACCTGGTCATCACCGAGATCGCCGCCTGGGTGATCGACAATCTGGAACCGGACACCTTCTACCTGGTCGGCTCCGGCTCCACCGTGGCGGTGGTCATGGAGCAGCTTGGCCTGGCCAATACGCTGCTCGGCGTGGACATCGTGCAAAACGGCGAAGTAGTGGCCAGTGACGTGGGCGCCGAACGTATTCTCGAGGTGATTGGCGACGCCCCCGCCCAGGCCCTGATTACCGTGATCGGGGGCCAGGGCCACCTGTTCGGGCGCGGCAACCAGCAGCTCAGCCCGGCGGTGATCCGCCGCCTCGGCAAACACAACATCCGGATTCTCGCCAGCCGCACCAAACTCGCCACCCTGGACGGCCGCCCCCTGCTGGTGGACACCGGCGACGCCACCCTCGACCAGCAATTGTGCGGCCTCTGGCCGATCACCAGCGGCTACCAAGACACCTTGCTGTATCGGGTTGGCACGGATGCGGGGGAATAAGACTCAGGCGGAACAGGGAAAGGCGCTGCCGGCACGCTCCTGCATTGTCGTACAAGCCTCAAGCCACAAGCTTCAAGCTAACCATCAGCCCCCGTGGTTTTGTAGCTTGCAGCTTGTAGCTTGCAGCCCTCGTTACCCGTACCGCTGCTCGCTGAGTGCCTGGATGCGATCATCCAAAGGCGGGTGGGAGCGGAACAGGGCGGCGAGGCCGTGGCGGACGCCGCCGTTGATGCCGAAGGCCACCAGCGAATCGGGCATTTGATTGGGCACTTCCTGCTCGGCCTTGAGCCGTTGCAGGGCGCCGATCATGGCGCGGCGGTCGGCCAGTTGCGCGCCGGCCACGTCGGCGCGGTATTCGCGGCGACGCGAGAACCACATGACGATGGTGCTGGCGGCGATGCCGAAAATGATCTCGGCGACGAACACGACGATGTAATAGCCAAACCCCAGGCCGCCCTGGCCGTCGCGGCGCAGGAAGCTGTCCACTACCGAGCCAACCACGCGGGCGGCGAAGATCACGAAGGTGTTCACTACCCCCTGGATCAGGCTCAGGGTGACCATGTCGCCGTTGGCCACGTGGCCGATTTCATGGGCCAGCACGGCGCGCGCTTCTTCCGGGCGGAAGCGTTGCAGCAAGCCCTGGGAGACCGCTACCAGGGCATTGTTCTTGTTCCAGCCGGTGGCGAAGGCGTTGGATTGCTGGGCCGGGAACACACCCACTTCGGGCATCTTGATGCCGGCCTTGTCGGCCAGCTCCTGCACGGTGTTGATCAGCCAGCGCTCGGCGTCGTTGCCGGGCTGTTTGATCACCTGGGTGCGGGTGGACCATTTCGCCATGGGTTTGGACAGCAACAGCGAAACAAAGGAACCGGCGAAACCGAACACGGCGCTGAAGATCAGCAGGTTGCCAAGATCCAGGCCGGTGCCGCTTTGCGCCAGATAGGAGTTCACGCCCAGCAGGCTGAGGGTGATGCTGGCGACCACGATCACGGCCAGGTTGGTGAGCAAAAAAAGCGCGATGCGCATCATGGGGTGTTTTCTCCAGTCTTTAACGGAACAGTCATGAACGTTCTTTAATGAGACAGTCCTGAACGCTCTTTAATGAGACAGTCATGAACGTTCTTCAACAAAACAGTCGTGAACGTTTTTTAAAAAAGTCGTAAGCGTTGTTCGGAGGTTCTTAAATGGGGCAGCGCCCGGTTGCGTTCAAGCGCATGGCCCGGGATACTTCGCCGGTTTTTCATGCTGCCTGAATCGCTATGACCCTGCCCCTGAAAATAGACCTGTTGGACGCCGCTCTGGTTCCGCCCGAGGACGCCAGAATCCGCCTTTTTCACGGCCGTGGCAAAACCGTGCCCGGCTGGGAAGGGCTGAGTATTGACCGATATCCGCCGGTGCTGGTGGCCACCTTGTTCGACGATTACCCGCCGGATGTGCTGGCCGCGTTGCGACAGCGCCTGACCGACGCCCTGCCGGCACTGGCATGCGATGCGCTGCTGTTGCAGCACCGGCAGCGGCGGCCGGTGCACAACGAATGGGCGGTGGGGCAGGCGCCGCGGTCGCATTGGGTGGAAGAGGACGGGTTGCGTTATCGCCTTGATTTTGAGCGCGGCCAGAACCTGGGCTTTTTCGCCGATATGGCGCCCGGCCGGCAGTGGCTGCGGCACCGTGCCGCCGACGCCAACGTGCTTAACCTGTTCAGTTTTACCTGCGCCTTCTCGGTGGCGGCGTTGGCCGGCGGTGCCCGCCGGGTGGTCAACATCGATCTGTCCGCGCCGGCGCTGGCCCTGGGCCGCGAGAGCCAGTGCGAAAACGGCTTCGCCGACGCCGCCGTGCATTACCTGCCGCACAACATCTTTCGCAGCTGGAAGAAACTGCACAGCCTGGGGCGCTATGAAACGATCGTGGTGGACCCGCCAAGCGCCCAGAAAGGCAGCTTCATGGTCGAGAAAGACTACCCCACGGTGTTGCGCCGGCTCAGCAAACTGCTGGCCCCGCGGGCATCGCTGCTGGTGTGCCTGAACGCGCCCTGGCTGGATCGCCAATGGCTGCAACGGCAGGTCGCCGAGCATCTGCCCGGCGCCGAGCTGGAGGCGGTGCTGCCCGGCGCCCCCGGTTTTGCCGAGGCCGGCGAACCGGCGCTGAAAGTGCTCGCCTATCGCTACCGGCGGCCGGAGCACCTCGATCAGGATTGAGTAGAGCTTCAAGCTTCAAGCTGACTGTGCTGGAAGAAGCGCCGTGCCGTGGGCAAGGCGCTAGTTGAAAGTTAAAAGTGAAAAGTGAAAACGCGGGCGGGGGCCACAAGACGGCAAGGCCGTACCCGCGCTTGAGGGAGAACCCGCGTTGATCTTCCACGGCCGTAGGCCGTGGGAAGGCGTTTCGGCCAGGACCTTTTAACTTTTAACCTTTAACTTTCAACGGGCTCTTGACCGGCACGGCCCCTCCGCCACGATGCCCTGGCTTGCAGCTACTTTTTCCGAACCCTATCCAGGTAGTTGGCGATGCGCCCGATGGAATCTTCCAGGTCGTCCAGGCGCGGCAGAAACACTACCCGGAAATGGTCCGGGTGGGGCCAGTTGAAGGCGGTGCCCTGAACGATCAGCACTTTTTCCTGGCGCAGCAGATCCAGGGCGAAGGCTTCGTCGTCCTGGAACGGAAACACTTTCGGGTCCAGGCGCGGAAACAGGTAGAGCGCGGATTTGGGTTTCACGCAACTGACGCCGGGGATCGCACTGAGCATCTCCCAGGCTTTGTCGCGCTGGCGGCCCAGGCGCCCGGTGGGCAGCACCAGATCGCTGATGCTTTGATAACCACCGAGGGCGGTCTGGATCGCGTGCTGGCTGGGCACGTTGGCGCACAGCCGCATGCTGGCCAGCATGTCGAGCCCTTCGATGTAATTCTCGGCACGGTACTTGGCGCCGGAAATCACCATCCAGCCGGCACGAAAACCGGCCGCCCGGTAGTTCTTGGACAGGCCGTTAAAGGTAATGAACAGCAGGTCGTCGGCCATCGAGGCGATCGAATGGTGCTCTTCGCCGTCGTAGAGAATCTTGTCGTAGATTTCGTCGGCGAACACGATCAGGTCGTGCTGGCGGGCGATTTCCAGCATTTCCTGCAGCAGCGCCTTGTCGTAGTTGGCGCCGGTGGGGTTGTTGGGGTTGATGATCACCAGAGCGCGGGTACGGTCGGTGATCTTGGCGCGCAGGTCATCGAGCGCCGGCTGCCAGTCCTGTTGTTCATCGCAGAGATAATGCACCGGGTTGCCGCCGGAGAGTCGCACGGCGGCGGTCCACAGGGGATAATCCGGTGCTGGCAGCAGCACTTCGTCGCCGTAATTCAGCAGCGCCTGCATCGCCATGACGATCAGCTCGGAGACGCCATTGCCGATAATGATGTCATCGACGGTGACATTCTCGATGCCCTTGGTCTGGGTGTACTGCATGATCGCCTTGCGGGCCGGGAACAGGCCCTTGGAGTGGCAGTAGCCAGTGGAATCGGGCAGGTTATGGATCACATCCTGAAGCAGCTCTTCGGGTGCTTCGAAGCCGAACGGCGCCGGGTTGCCGATGTTCAGTTTGATCACCCGGTGGCCTTCGTCCTCGAGCCGGTGCGCCTCGCGCAGTACCGGCCCGCGGATGTCGTAGCAAACCCCTTTGAGTTTGTCGGATTTGTTGATCGTGGTTTGATGCCCGCTCATGAATGCTGCTCGCCCTGATCCGAAGGTGCGTTGCGCTACGCCGCCCGGCGATGCCCGACACGCGCCTGAAGCGGTGAATTCTACAATGGG
This sequence comes from Alloalcanivorax mobilis, assembly GCF_002864685.1. GTDB lineage: Bacteria > Pseudomonadota > Gammaproteobacteria > Pseudomonadales > Alcanivoracaceae > Alloalcanivorax > Alloalcanivorax mobilis. The sequence continues at coordinate 723 of NZ_NMQZ01000012.1, read as the reverse complement.
TCGAAAACACTGTATACGAAGGGAGCGGGGTGGCGCGCCGTCCGGCTCCGGGCAGTGTCGGAGATCACCGAGGTAACGATGATTGAGTTCAAGGAATTAATGACCCTGGCGGTCAATCGCAAGGGTGGGCTGAAGCCGGTTCAGGCCCAGCTTCCGGCGGTGAAAAGCGCCGCGCAGTTGCGTAAGCCGGACGATGCGTTCTATTTTTCGGCGATGACGCGCCGGGTGTTTCGTGCCGGGCTCACCCACTCGCTGGTGGACGCCCGCTGGCCGGCGTTCGAGCAGGCCTTTTTCGGCTTTGATCCGGAAAAGCTGGTGTTGATGCCGGACGCCATGCTCGAAGAGCGCATGCAGAACGAAAAGTTGATCCGCCACTGGGGCAAGATGAAAGCGATCCGACACAACGCCCAGTTGATCCTGGATCTGCGGCGCGAATACGGCAGTGTCGGCAACTGGCTGGCGGGCTGGCCGAGCGAAGACACGGTTGGCATGTGGCAACTTCTCAAGAAGCGCGGTAAACAGATGGGTGGCAATTCCGGCGCTGCGTTTCTGCGCATGGTCGGCCGTGACACCTGGTACCCCACCGACGACGTGGCCGCGGTGCTGCGCGCCCACCGGGTGATCGACAAGGGATTGGCCAGCCAGCGCGACCAGCGCGCCGCCCAGGCGGCGTTCAACCAGTGGCAAGCGGAATCCGGTTATCCCCAGGCGCACATCAGCAAA
>NZ_NMQZ01000011.1 GCF_002864685.1 Alloalcanivorax mobilis | reverse complement strand
CTTGCTTGTCCAAGAAAGTAGACAAAGAAGGACACCCCGTTGTGTCGCCCTTCGGGTGCCCTTCATTCTCCAAACAAGAGGCGCGGGAAATTGATGGCCGGGTCGGCGACCAGACGGCATCCCGCCGTCGGCCGCCTCAGTTGGCCGTCCCTGGCCAACTGACCCTATCAATTTCCCGCGCCTCGGCGACACAACAAGGGGGGGAGGCTCTCCAGCTCGGCCCGATAAAGTCCTTGACCGCCAGCGGCAGAGACCGGGCCGAAGAGCCCGGCCGCAAAATACTGGTGATTATGCTCGCGGAACCGCGAGTGAAGCGATTTCCCGTTACGGTGCGACAAGCCTAAAACAAGGCTTTCCCATAATCATGGATACGTGGTGTGGAGCCGAAACTTTTTGACTTTCCCCGGCGCTGGCGCGAACATGAATGAGAATAATTCACCTTTCTGGTTTCGGAACCCCACTCCATGACCACACTGCTGCGGCGCCCGCTGGGTGCCTTGTTGTTGCTGTTAATTGCTTTTGCTCCCACCGCCCACGCCGCCGATCAGACCGCCCTGGTCCAATTGGTGGAGTACGTCGGCGCCGATTACATCAATGCCGTGCAGGACGGCGAAGTGGTCAGCGAGGCCGAATACGCCGAGATGGAGGAGTTCTCCAAACTGCTGGCGGAGGGCGTCCGGGAACTGCCCGAGGCCGACGGTCGCGATACCCTGCTGCAACAGGCCCGGGACCTTCAGGCGGCGGTGGACAACAAAGCCAGCGACGCCGAAGTGAAAGGGCTGGCGCAGAAGATTCGCGGCACCCTGGTGGAAGTCTATGGCATTCCGGTGATCCCCAAAGCCGCGCCGGACATGGCCAAGGGCGCGGCGTTGTATCAGACCCATTGCGCCGCCTGTCATGGCGCCGAGGGGCGTGGCGATGGCCCGGCGGGGCAGGCGCTGGAGCCGGCGCCCACCGATTTCCATGAAGTGGAACGCTACGACGGCCGCTCCCTGTTGGGCCTGTACACCACCATCACCGGTGGCGTTGACGGCACCGGCATGGCCGCCTATGGCGAGACCCTGAGCGACGCGGACCGCTGGGCGCTGGCTTTTTACGTGGGCAGCAAAGCGGTCACCGAAGAGCGCGCCGAGGCGGGGGAAAAAGCCCTGAAAACGGGTGATCTGAAAAACGACATGACCCTGGACACGGTGATCGCCAAGGCGCCCACCGACGTGCGCGATGAACTCGGCGACAACGGCTACGCGGCGATGGGTTATTTGCGCAGCCACCCGGGCGAGCTGTTCAGCCAGAACCGCTTTATCGAAATCAGCGACGCCAAGCTGGCCGAGGCGGATCAGGCCTACGCCGCCGGCAATCGGGCCGCCGCCCGGACGGCGGCGTTGTCCGCTTATCTCGACGGTTTCGAGATGATTGAGCAGCAACTGTCGGCAATGGACAACGACATGATGCGCCGCACCGAGCGCAAGTTCATGGCGGTGCGCGAGGCGATCGACCGGCAACAGCCGGTGGCGCAGGTCAGTGGCCTGGTCGGTGAGGCCCGCGAGGGTCTGGCCGAGGCCGCCGACGCCCTGGGCGGCGATGGCCTGAGCCCGGCGGCGACGTTCTCGGCGAGCTTCTTTATTCTGTTCCGCGAAGGCCTGGAGGCGCTGCTGATCGTGGCCGCCTTGCTCACGTTCACGCGCAAGGCCAACGCCCGGGACGCCACCCGTCATATCCACTTCGGCTGGATCGCCGCGCTGGTGGCCGGCTTCGCCACCTGGTTCGTGGCTTCCAGGCTGATCAGTTTCAGCGGCGCCTCCCGGGAAATGACGGAAGGGGTCGGCGGGGTGCTGGCGGCGTTGATTCTGTTTTATGTGGGCTTCTGGATGCACAGCAACAGCAACAGCCAGAAGTGGATGGGTTACATTAAGAGCAAGGTGGACAACGCGCTGGACGGCGGCACTGTGTGGGCGCTGACCCTGGTGTCGTTCATCTCCGTCTACCGGGAGATGTTCGAAACCATTCTGTTCTATCAGGCGCTCTGGTCACAGGTCACCGAGGCCACCCAGCCGTACATGCTCTACGGGCTGTTGGCGGCGCTGGCGGCATTGGCGGTGGTGTGCGTGCTGATTTTCCGGATTGGCATGAAGCTGCCATTGAGCCTGTTCTTCAAGGCCACCAGCATGGTGCTGCTGGTGCTCTCGGTGATCCTGCTGGGCAAAGGCATCGCGGCACTGCAGGAGGCCGGCGTGCTCAACGCCTATTACCTGGAGCTGCCCACCATTACCTGGCTGGGCTTCTTCCCCACCGTGCAGGGCGCCATCGCCCAGGCGGTGGCGGTGGTGGTGGCGTTGGCGCTTTGGTGGAAAGGCCGGCGCGCCAGCTAGAATTGGCGCACCGCAAGCGAAGGCGGCGGCCCTGGGCCGCCTTCTTCGTTTTCAGCCCCTCGCCACTCACCACCGGGATCACCCGATGCCCCGATTCGCCGCCAATCTCAGTCTGTTGTTCACGGAATTGCCGTTTCTGGAGCGTTTCGCCGCCGCCCGGGCCGCCGGGTTTGACGGCGTGGAATGTCTGTTTCCCTATCAGTGGCCGGCGCCACGCATCGCCGAATGTTTGCGCGAGCAAGGATTGCAGCAGGTTCTGTTCAATCTGCCGGCCGGCGATTGGCGCGCCGGTGAGCGTGGCCTCGCCGGGCTGCCCGGCCGCGAGGCGGAGTTCCGCGATGGTGTCGGGCTGGCGCTGGAGTACGCGGCGGCCCTGGACTGCCCGCGCCTCAATTGCCTGGCCGGGATTCCCGACGCCGGCGTGGACCAGAGCCAGGCCTGGGCGACCCTGGAACGCAACGTGGCCGACGCCGCCGACCGGCTGGCGCAGCAGGGCAGGGTGCTGACTCTGGAGCCGATCAACTCGCGGGTGGACATGCCCGGTTTTCTGCTCGACACCGCCGCCAAGGCGATGACGCTGATCGAGCGGCTGCAGCGGCCCAATCTGCGTTTGCAGTACGATCTCTACCACATGTGGATCATGGGCGAGGATCTGCTCCCTTCCCTTGCCGTGCATTGTCCCCATATAGAACATGTTCAATTCGCCGATGCGCCGGGGCGGCACCAGCCCGGCAGCGGCGAGATCCCCCTTTCCGACGCCTTTGCCCTGCTCGACGAGCTGGGTTACGCGGGTTGGGCGAGTGCCGAGTATCGGCCTCTGGGCGGCACCACGGAGAGCCTGCACTGGCTGGCCGCGAACCATGGCGCCGCGGGGCGGTCTTGAACAGGCGTGGCCGGCCCGCTGGCCGGTGGATTCAGTCTCAGAGGTTGTGTTGTCTATGAGAAGTTGGGGTGGAAAAATCATTGTCGGCCTGCTGGGCTTTCTGATCGGCGGGCCGGTGGGGCTCGCCATCGGGGTGCTGGTGGGCCATTTCCTGGACCGTGGCGTGGAGCGGGTCCGGTCTTTCAATCCGTTTCGGCCATACCGCGCCGGGGAGCGGGAACAGATTCAGGAAGCGTTGCTGTCGGCGGTGTTTTCCATCATGGGCCATCTGGCCAAGGCCGACGGCCGCGTCAGCGAGCACGAAATCGGCCATGCCGAGGCGGTCATGAGCCGCATGCAACTGAACGCGGAGCAGCGCCGTCAGGCCCAGGAGCAGTTCCGTCTGGGCAAACAGGACGACTTTCCCCTTGACGCCACGGTCAGCCAGTTCCGGCAGAGCATTCGCCATCGGCGCCACATGATTCTGGTGTTCCTGGAAACCCTGCTGCAATCGGCCCTGGCCGACGGCCGCCTGAGCCCCGCCGAGGAACGCATTCTGCTTCGCGTGGCGGAAGGGCTCGGCGTGCCTGAAGCGCAGTTCCGGCAGATTCTCAATATGCTGCTTGCCCAGGCCCAGTTCGCCGGCGCCGGCGCCGGGCAGGGCGGCGCTGGTGGGGCGCCGTCGCGACCCTCGCTGAGCCAGGCCTACCAGGTGCTGGGGGTGAGCGATTCCGCCTCGGACCAGGAAGTCAAAAAGGCCTATCGGCGGCTGATGAGCGAGCATCACCCGGACAAACTCGCGTCCCGTGGGGTGCCCGAGGAAGCGATTCGCATGGCCACGGAAAAGACCGCCGAAATCAGTAAAGCCTATGAAATGATCAAGGAATCGCGCGGCATGCGCTGATTGCGTTTACCGCCAATAACCGCACCGTGGATGAGCGCATCACGGATGACAACCCGGGCGGCCCTGGGGTAGCGTGGAGTGATGGTCTCCGGCCAACGTCGGAGACGCAGACCCACCGGCTCGGGCCGCGCCGGAGCCCGCCATCAAGAGGACAGCGATACCATGCTAGGAGAACAGCACAGTATTCATCGGGAATTCCCTCAGTACCGAGAACGCATCGATGCCCTGGTCCGTGAACAGAACGCCTTTCGCGAAAAAGTGGAGGAACACGACCGGCTGGATAAGGAAATTCGTGGCCTGGAGATGCGTGAAAGCCCGATCGCCGATGGTGATATGGAGGCGCTGAAACTCAAGCGCATCCACCTCAAGGACGAAATCTACCGGTTGCTTAGCGACCACGGTTGACCCTCCGGCGAGCCGCCGCCCTTGGCGCCGCCCGTTTTCCCCTTATCACGTTTGTGCGTTCCACGCCGCCGGCCCATCGGGGCCGGCACTGATCAGCCTGCCCGATTGCTCCGTTTACATCGACCAGTGGACAACTTTGGTGCGTCATCCGCGTGTCTTCAGGTTTTCTATTGACTATATTTAATATTTTATATAAAAAATAAAAGAACACTTGTTGGATCCACTGGCGAGTACGAAAAACCAAGAAGCCGCGAACAATAACGAAAAGGGAGAAAGCCATGACCCCCGAAACCGCCTTCTCACGCCTTCTGGAAGAGGGAGACATGGTGCTCGACAACCTGGATGCCTGTGTTGCCCGGCACCCGGACAAGACGTTTATTTACTACGGGGAAGATGACCTCACCTTGAGCTTCAAGGCGTTCAAGGCCAAGAGCGATGCCCTGGCAGCCGCTCTTATCGGGCTTGGAGTCGAGCCGGATGACCGGGTTTCAGTGCTGTCCCGCAACTCCCTGGTGGCGGCCCTGAGCATGTTCGCGATCTGGCGGGCGGGTGCGGTATACGCTCCGGTTAACTTCAACTACACGGGCCGTTTGCTCAGCTATCAGCTGGACGATACCGCGCCCAAGGCGTTGATCGTGGACGTTAATCTGGCCCCGGCGGTGGACGAGATCCTGGCCGGCATCGAGATCACGGAATTCATCGTCCATGATCCCGTGGAAGGCGCCCACGATCACCAGGGCGTGGCGCTTCCAGTCGGATTGGCCGCGCGCAATCACCACGATTTCGCCGCCCTGGCGACGCCGGGCCCGGTGCCGGAGCCGGTGCCCCGACGCTACGACGACATTGCCAATATTATCTACACCTCGGGTACCACAGGGCCCTCAAAGGGCGTGGTTCAAAGCTTTCGTTGGATCAACCAATACAACTTCCTGCCACGCGCCTTTAACAACGCCGACGACGTGCTCTACTGCGACTTGCCCATGTATCACGTCGGCGGCGCCTTCTCGCAGTTCGCACGGGCGGTCTGGCACGGCAATACCGTGGGTCTATGGGATCGTTTCAGCCCCACCCGGTTCTGGGACCGGGTCGCCCGCTGCCAGGCCACCGCCTGCGTACTGCTGGATGTGATGGTGCCCTGGCTGATGAGCCCTCCCGCTCGCACCGATGATCGCCACAACACCCTGAACAAAGTGCACATGCAGCCGCTGCCACCTTCCAATCGGGCGGTGGCGCAACGGTTCGGTTTCGATTTCGTCACCGCGGGCTTTGGTCAGACGGAAACCGGTGCCGGGTTTCTGGTGGTGATAGATCAGTTTGGCGATCAGCCGGGCACCCCCACGGATCTGTATGCCGGGCTTTCCAAGTCAGGTGTAAGAGCCGCCGCCGCCGAGTTGAACGCGCTGATCATCGACGGCGCGGGCGAGATTCCCAAAGGCCTGATGGGCCGGCCGTCGCCGCTGCTGGAGGCCGCCATTCTTGACCCACAAGACAACCCCTGCCCGCCAGGCGAAGTCGGTCAGTTGGCATTCCGGCCACGCTTTCCTTCTTTGATCATCCAGGAATATTTCAACAAGCCCGGGAAAACCCTGGAGGCGTTTCGCAACCTCTGGTTCCACACCGGGGATGCCTGTTACCGGGACCCGCACGACAGCTACTTTTTTGTTGATCGCATGGGGGGCTATCTGCGCGTACGCGGTGAAAACGTGTCCTCTTACGAAGTCGAGGACCTGATCAATATGCACCCTCATATCCAGGTCTCCGCCGCCATTCCAGTGCCCGCGGCGGAGGGCAGTGAAGAGGATATCGGCATATTTATCCAGGTAGTGGAAGGCGAGAGCCTTGATCTGGCAGCGGTGGGCGAGCACTGCGCCAGCGTGATGCCGCGTTACATGGTGCCCCGGCATATACGCCTGATTGATGAAATGCCGCTCACGCCGACCGGCAAGATTGAGAAATACAAATTGCGGCAACAACTGCTTAAGGAGATTGGAAACGAAATGGAATCCGGCTGACGCGATCACCGTGTCCCTGTAAACCCGATAAGGAGAACATGAAATGGGTATTAGCAGACGTAAATTGCTGATCGGCGCCATGGGCGCCGGTGCCTTGGCAGCCATCAATCCTTCGCTGGTGCGCGCCAAAAGTGCTGAACCAGTACGCCTTGGCGCGATCTTCCCGATGTCGGGAATTGGCGCGGAAGCGGGCGCCGCGTGGCTGCAGGGCACCAAACTGGCGGTTCAGCACTGGAACGATAACGGTGGGGTGCTCGGCCGTCCCATCGAACTGGTGGTCCGTGATGACAAATATTCCAGCAGCGGCGCGGTAACCGCGGGGCGGGAGCTGGCCAGCAATGGTGTGAACCTGATTGTTGGCGCCTGTCAGTCGCCGATGGCGTTGGGGTTGGCACCGTTACTTGAGGATCTCAACGCGGTGTGCGTGGCGCCGACCCCCGCCGCGATGTCGCTGACGCACGAGAATTTCAGCCGCAACCTGTTCCGGTTATGCCCCAACGGTTACATGTTGTACGCCGGTCTGGGGCGCATGCTTGCGCAGAAACACCCGCACATCAGCAACTGGGCCACCATCGTGTTCGATAGTGAGTACGGCCATGACGCGGTGCGTTACTTTGAATACGGTGTGCTCAGTGCCGCCGGCGATCGGGACATCCACTTTGATCGGCCGATTTATACCCCGGTGCAGAAGACCAATTTTCAGGTTGAGATCAATCAGTTGATGAACTCGCCGGCGAAAGGCCTGTTTGTCGGGCTGATCGCCGCGCCGATCATCAGCTTTCTGCAGCAGGGGCGCGGGGTCGGGCTGGACAAGAAATTCGAGGTCATGGGGGAGTCCGGCACCGATCTGCTGATCGCCAAGGCGATGAAAAGCGCCACGCCAGACAATCTCTGGTCGGTCAGCTACTGGCATCCCCGGAACGACTTCTTTGCCAACAATCCGATCAGTCAGCGGCTTTATAAGGATTATGTCGCCGCCACCGGTGATCATCACCCGATCGGGCTTCTCACCAGCAGCCACCGGTCCACGCAGGCTTTGCTCAGTGCCGTGGAAAAAGCTGGCAGCACCGACACGGACGCGGTGATCCAGGCTCTGGAGGGACTCACCATCGACACGATCACCGGGCCATATCACATTCGCAAAGAAGATCATCAGGGCTATGGCACCAGTGTCTACGCCAAGACCGGGCCCCGTCAGGAAGAGCCGTACTGGGGCCTGAATGATCTGGTGGTGGTGGACGATGCCAAAACCATGGAGCCGGCGGCCGCCGGCCAGCCTTTCAAGTTACCCGCTTGAGTCGGGTCAGGGAATCGACCAGCGCCGGTTGACGCCTGGCGCCTGCCGATAAATCACCGCTGCGAAGGAGGCTCGAGTGGCTACGCAATTGATCTTCGCGATTTTCAATGCGCTCTCCATGGGCATGGCGATCTTTATGGTTGCCGCCGGCATCACACTGATCTTTGGTCTGCTGAAAATTCTCAATATGGCGCAGGGCGCCTTCTTCATGATCGGCGCCTACATCGCGTTCAGCCTGATCGACCACCAACAGCTGTCATTGCTGGCGTTCATTGGCGTGGCGCTACTGGCGGGTTTGGGTGTGGCGGTTCTCGGGCTGCTCACTGACCGTCTGATTCTGTCGCGCCTGCGCCACGTGGATTATCACTACATGCTGATTGCCACCTTCGCGCTGATGATGGTCTGTCAGGGTGCGGTAAAGCTGATCTGGGGGGTCAACTTCTTCTCGGTGATGCCACCGCTGGTGCTCGATCAGCCACTGCAGATCGGCACTCTCTTTCTGTCCCGGTATTCCTTGTTCGTAATCGCCGCCGGGTTGGTGATCTATGTGATTCTGGAAGTCGCCATTCATCGGCTTTGGCTGGGCAAGTTAATGCAATCGCTGGCAAGCAACCCGTGGATGAGCGGGTTGCTGGGTATCAATGTATCGCTGGGCCTGACATTCAGCGTGATGTTCGCCTTTTTTCTCGCCGGGCTCGCCGGCGGCCTGATGTTGCCATTGCAAAGCCTTTCCCCACAGCTCGGCGACGCCTACCTTTTGTACGGCTTCTTCGCGATCATTATTGGTGGCCTGGGCAATGTCCGTGGTGCTTTGTTGGGGTCGATTCTGCTTGGCCTGGTGAACAGCCTGAACACCATTTTGTTACCTGAATGGCCGGGTATTGCCATCTATGTGGTGTTGGCGGTGTTCCTGTTCTTCCGCCCAGAGGGGCTGTTCCCCAGTCTCGCGTCTCAGCCGCAAAGCGCAGGTGAGCAGGGCAGTTCCGCCATGGTGGGTAACAAAGCGCACCGGCCGGCCTGGATGGTGGCCGGCGCCCTGGTGGTGGTGCTGGCAGCCAGCTTACCGCTGTGGGCCAACGGCGGTCTGCTGTACGTGGCTGGCAGTGCCATCGTCTACGGGTTGTTCGCGCTGTCGTGGAATATTCTATTCGGTTACACCGGCTTGGCCTCATTCGGGCACTCCGCCTTCTTCGCCATTGGTGCTTATTTTACCGGGGTGCTGCTGCGTGACTGGCCACAGGTTCCCTTTCTCCTGGTGCTGCTCGGCTGCGCGGTGTTTGGCGCGGTGGTCGCCTGCCTGGTTGGGGCGTTGGCCTTGCGACGACTGGCCGGCATCTTTCTGGCGGTGTTGACGATTGCACTGGCCGAAGTCACCCGGCTGTTGATCAGTTACAGCGATTTTCTCGGTCGCGAAGATGGGTTGGTCGGCATACCCAGGCCGAAGCTGGCGTGGCTGGGTTTCGATCTGGACAGCTCCGCCGCGTACTACTGGTTTCTGCTTGCCGCCGTGGTGCTGTTGGTGGCGGTGCTGTGGTGGGTGTTGCATGGACGCTTTGGTCGCTTGTTGTTGATCACCCGGCAAGACCCGGAGCGGGCCGCTTTTTTGGGAGTGAACGTGACTCGCGTGCGCACCGCCTCGTTCATGCTCTCCGGCGCGGTGGCGGCGGTGGCCGGTGGGCTGTACGCGCCCTGGGCGCGCATCGTCACACTGGAACAAGTCAGCTTTCTGGCGTCCACCCAGCCGGTGCTCAATGCCATGTTGGGGGGCGTTCATTCGTTCTGGGGGCCGATGGTCGGCGCGGTGATCTTCGCCGTCCTTGAGTACGGTACCCGCACCTTCGTGGGGCTCTCCGAGATCATGGTGGGGGCGCTTTTGCTGCTGATTATTCTCGCCGCACCCAATGGCGTGGTGGGGCTCTGGCGAGCCTGGGCGTCACGGGCACGGACTTACCGAGCGACTCAACGGCCTCGTGAAACGGAACCAGAAAGCGGGGAGCCGCTAAGGGAGTCACGCTGATGGACATTCTAAGAGTGGAGGAGGTGGACAAGAATTACGGCGCGTTGGAGGTGCTCAAACAGGTTTCTCTGAGCGTACCAGCGGGCTGTATCTTCGCCATCATCGGTCCCAACGGCGCGGGCAAGACCACCCTTTTCAAGGTGATGACAGGCGAAAGCCCCTGCAACGCCGGCAATGTGTTCTTTCAAGGTGAGAATGTCACCCGTGCTCCCGCGCACTGGAGAGCGCGCGCTGGGATGGGGCGCACTTTCCAGGTCGCGAGGGTGTTCAATGATTTCTCGGTGCTTGAGAACGTGGTGGCGGCGATCGAAGCCCGGCGCCGTTATCAGCATCAACCGGCGGGGCGTTTCTGGGCGGTGGAGCCAGCCCGCGAAGTGCTCGCCGAAGCGCACCAACTGATCGCCGATATCGGCCTGGCCACGGTGATTTCGCACGCCGCGCGATTTCTCTCCCACGGTGACCGCAAGCGCCTGGAATTCGTGATCGCGCTGGCGCTTAAGCCTCGGGTGCTGATGCTGGATGAGCCTACCGCGGGAATGTCGCCCGCCGATCGCCTCGGCATCGCCGATCTGATCCTGCGCATTCGCGATCAGATGGGCGTGACAGTGGTGATGACCGAACATGACATGGACATCGTATTCCGGTTGGCGGACCGCATCATGGTGCTCAGCTACGGCGAAACCGTGGCTTGCGGCGGCGTTGCCGACATCAAGGGCAACCCGGCGGTTCAGGAAGTCTACCTGGGCAAGGAGATGAACCATGCTTGAGGTCAGTGAGCTGAACGCCTATTACGGCGATGCCCATGTGCTGCATGACATCCATCTCAAGGTCAACGCCGGACAACGGGTATCGCTGCTGGGCCGCAACGGTGCCGGGAAGTCCACGTTCCTGAAAAGCGTGATGAATGCTGGCCCGACGGTGAAGGGCGAGGTGCGTTTCGAAGGTTCCGCTTTGAACGCCCTGCCGGCGCATCAGCGAGCGCGCCTGGGCATGGCGCTGGTGCCGGAAGACCGGCAGATTTTTCACCACCTTAATGTGCTCGAGAATATCGCCATGGCACGCCACGCCAGAGCAGGCAGGCAAGCGCTGACGCCGCAGCAGATTGTTGACCGCTTTGCCATGCTCAAACCACTGACGGAACGCAATGGCGGCCAGCTCAGTGGTGGCCAACAGCAACTGGTGGCCATCGCGCGAGCGTTCGCCGCTGGCCCGAGGCTGTTGTTTCTGGATGAGCCGACCGAAGGACTGGCGCCGGTCATTGTGCAGAGCATGGCCGATGAAATTCTCGCCATTTGCAATGAAAGCGATGCCGCTGTGTTGCTGTGCGAACAGAACATCTGGTTTGCGCGCGCCTGTACCGACTACGTGTACATCATCGATACCGGCAGAGTGGTCTTCGATGGCGACTGGCGGAGCTTTGATGCTAGCCCGGAAATTACTCGTAAGTATCTGTCGGTGTGACGGTTGAGGCGGTGAAACGGGCAGGATAGCCGGACAACATAATCATCAGAGGAGAGCCTGGCGTATGAAAGAGGCATTGGCGGGTATCCGTGTGCTGGATTTATCCCGATTTGTATCGGGGCCTTATTGCGCCATGTTGCTGGGCGATATGGGCGCCGAGGTTGTCAAGATCGAGCGCCCTGGTCCGGGAGAAGTGGCCCGGGGTATTGAGCCAGGCGTGGATGGTCAGAGTTATTACTCGTTCGTGGTCAACCGTAACAAGGAAAGCCTGACACTGGATTACCGCAAGCCAGCCGGTCGTGAGCTGCTGCTGGAGCTGATCACCGAAGCGGATGTTCTGGTGGAAAACTTCCGGCCCGGCGTGATGGAAGCGATGGGCTGCGGTTGGGATACGCTCAAAAAGATCAACCCACGGCTGGTGATGGCAAGGATCTCCGGTTTTGGTCAGGACGGGCCGTTGGCGAATAAACAGTGTTTTGACTCGGTTGCCCAGGCGATGAGTGGCTTGATGGACATCACCGGTGATCCGCATGGGCCGCCGACGCTGACCGGCACCACGATAATCGATTACACCTCCGGTATGTACGCGGCGATGGGCGTGCTCGCCGCGCTGAATGCCCGCCATGCCAGCGGCGTTGGGCAATTGGTGGATGTCTCGCTGCTCGACAGCGCCACGTCCCTGTTGCTCAGCGCGTTGCCGGAGCGCGCCCACACGTCGACAGCGATTACCCGCCGTGGTAACCGGGACCGTTTCTGCGCGCCGTCGAACACTTTTAAAACGGCGGATCAACGCTGGGTTCTGATCAACTGCGCCGATGACCCGATGTTCGAGCGCATGGCGCGGGCGATGCAGCAACCCGAGTTAATGCAAGACCCACGTTTTGTGACCCGGGCCGAACGCGTGCGACAGCGGGAGGCCATTGAGGCGCTGACATCCGCGTGGGTCGCCGCGCTTCCCGCCAGCGAGGTTGTTGGCTTGTTGGAGCGGGCCAGTGTGCCGTGCGCGCTGGTGGCGACGCTCGACGAGGTGCTCGATAACGAGCAGCTGCGTCATCGCGGCCAGATCACCGAAGTGACGCACCAAAGCGGCGAGAAAGTGACCATGCAAGGCGTCACCATTCACCTCTCCGACACACCGCTGCGAGTTCGCTCGGCCATTCCCTATGTCGGCGAGCATTCTGACCAGGTGCTTTCGTCCTGGTTGGGCTGCTCGCCGCAGCGACTTCAAACACTGGCGGATGAAGGCGTGATTTCCCAACTCACGCCGGGGAGAAAAAATGTTTGTTAGATTGCGCCAGCTTTGTTTGGTGGCCAGGGACCTGGAGCCCGTGGTTGACGATCTGCGCGACGTGTTCGACCTGCAAGTGTGCCACCGCGATCCGGAGGTGGCTCAGTTCGGTCTGCACAACGCCCTGCTGGCCGTGGGGTCTTCTTTCATCGAAATCGTCGCGCCGGTGAAGCCAGGGACCACCGCCGAACGTTATCTGGAAAAACGTGGCGGTGACGGCGGCTACATGGTGATCCATGACAGCGACGACCTGAACGCATGGAGTGATCATCTGGGCACGCTGAATGTACGTGTGGCCGCTGAGCTGACATTGGGCGATTACCGTGGGCTACAGCTTCATCCGGGCGACACCGGTGGGGCGCTGATGGAGATTAACAGCACCGTTGACGGTGGCTCTCTGGACGGCGCCTACGGCCCGGCGGGCCCTGACTGGCGGCAATTCGTGCGTACCACGGTGGCCGCTGGCATTGCTGGCGCGGAATTGCAGTCACAGGACCCGCGGCGTCTCGCGCGGCGCTGGTCCGAGATACTGGCAAGGCCGCTTACCGAGCTGAACGATCAATTCCGCGTGAAGCTGGACCACGGTGAACTTCGTTTCGTGCTGGCGCGCGACGGCCGCGGCGAAGGCCTGGGCGGCATCGACGTCAAGGTTCGCGATGCGCACGGTGTTTATGAGCGTGCGCGTCGGCGGGGCTTGGTCTCTGATCACCAGGACATCGTAATCGGTGGCGTGCGTTTTTATCCGCGGCCGCTTTGAGGGCGTCCGCGCAACAGGGAGAAAAGACATGGATCTGAGCTTCAGCGAAGAACAGAACATGCTGCAAGAAAGTGTCAGCCGGCTAGTGCGCGATCATTACAGCTTCCAGCGCCGCCAGCAGCGCCTCGAAGACGGCGAAGACCTCTGGCTCCGCTTTGCTGAATTGGGCTGGTTGGCTGTGCCGTTCGGTGAGGATCAGGGCGGTATCGGCGGTGGCGCCGTGGATGTGGGCATCGTCATGGAGGGCATCGGGCGGGCGCTTGCCGTTGAGCCTTATCTGCCGCATATGCTGGCTTCCCAGCTTCTCGCCAGGCTGGCGCCGGAGCCGCTCCGAGATCGCTATCTGTCGCCTGCGTTGAGCGGCGATTGCCGCCTGGCGCTTGCCTTTATTGAAGCGGGAGGACGTTACTGCCCGTGGTTTTGCGCCACTGCCGCCAGCGAGAGCAGTGACGGCTACCAGATCAATGGGGCGAAAGATCTGGTGCCGGGTGGCCAGAGTGCCGACGCTTACCTGGTGATTGCGCGTAGCCACGGGGACACCCGAGATCGCCAAGGTCTCAGTCTTTTTTTGGTGGAACGCGAGCATCCGGGCTTGCAGGTGCGGCGGCTGCGCACCAATGACGCCGCCGGGGCGGTGCAACTGACCTTTGAGAACCTGCAATTGGACGCCGGAGCCCGGCTCGGTGACGCCGATCAGGTGTGGCCAGAGCTGGAACACACGCTCGACCTGGGCGCGGTCTATCAGGCTTGGGAGGCGGTCGGTGCGATGGCCGCACTCTCGGAAGTGACGCTGGATTACTTGAAAACCCGCAAACAGTTCGGGCGGCCGTTGGGCGCCAACCAGGCGCTGCAACATCGCATGGTGGATCTTTTTATCGCCGTTGAAGAGGCGCGTTCGAGCGCCTTATGCGCGGCACTGGCGATGGACACCGACGACGCCGATGAACGGCGGCGCAATGTGTCGCTGAGTAAAATCGCCGTTGACCGCTGCGCCCGCCTGGTCGGCCAGGAAGCGGTGCAGTTGCATGGTGCCATGGGCGTCACCGACGAGCTGTCGGTGGGGCATTATTTTAAAAGACTGACCGCCATTATCGCGTCTTTTGGAGACAGCGAATGGCATGCGCGGCGCATACACCGTCTGGACACAGCCAGCTTATCCAGTTCAAGCCAACCGGCCAGGAGTCAATCATGGAACTGAGTCTTTCCCCCCAGCAGCGTGAGTTCGCCGAACAGGTGCGTGAATTCGTCGGTGCCCGCTTGCCGCGGGACATCGCGGATAAAGTCCGGCGCGACCAGCATCTGGACCGGGAAGACCACATGCGCTGGCAGCGGATTCTCGGCGAGCAGGGCTGGCACGCCTTCACCTGGCCGGAACAGCACGGCGGACCAGGCTGGTCGATCGTGCAACGCTATCTGTTCGAGGTGATCTGCGCGGAAATGAACTGCCCGATCATTCAGCCTTTCGGGCCGCGCATGGCCGGTCCGGTGATCTATACGTTTGGCACCGATCAGCAAAAGCAGCGCTTTCTGCCCGGCATCCGTGACTCCACGGTGTGGTGGTGCCAGGGTTATTCAGAGCCCCAGGCCGGCTCGGACCTGGCCTCGCTGGCCACCTGGGCGGAAGACAAAGGTGATCACTATCTGGTCAGTGGTCAGAAAATCTGGACCTCTTACGCCCACTATGCGGACTGGATGTTTTGCCTGGTGCGCACTTCAAAAACCGAACGACCGCAGACCGGCATTTCATTTTTACTGATCGACATGCGTTCGCCGGGCGTGGAAGTTCAACCGATCCTGATGCTGGAAGGCACCCATTCGTTTAACACCGTATTCCTGGAGAACGTCAAAGTACCCAAGGAAAATCTGATTGGCGAGCAGGACAATGGCTGGACCTATGCCAAGTTTCTTCTCGAGCACGAGCGGGTAGACAACGCCGCCATCGGCGTCACCAAAGCGGCAATGCGGCGCCTTAAGGAGATTGCGGCAAGCGAGCATGGCGACGATGGCGGCACCCTGATGGAAGATCCGTTGTTCCATCGTAAACTGGTGGAAGTGGAGTCACAGTTGCAGTCTCTGGAGGTTACCGCCTTGCGGATTCTCTCTCAGGTGGCCGCCGGTGAGGCGCCAGGGCCGGCGGCATCGTTGCTGAAGATTCGCGGCACCGAGATCGCCCAGCGCATCAGTGAACTGGCATCCCAGGCGGTCGGTTATTTCGCGCTGCCTTATCAGCCGGATTACCTGCACGATGCCGGCTCGGAAACGCCGGTGGGGCCGGATCACGCCGCCACCGCCGCCAACAACTATCTATGGCGGCGTTGTATGTCGATTTATGGCGGCAGTAACGAGATTCAGCGTGGCATTATCGCTAAGCGGATGCTGGAGATGTAAGCCCATGTAAGCCAGGTTTGTTTCAATCAGTGGTCTGCTCAGCGGAAAGGCGCTCCTCAAGGTAAGGCAGAATGAGATTGGAGCTGGCAAGAATGTCTTCCTGAATGCTGGTTCGGGCCAGTTCGCCGTTGCCCTTGCGCAGCGCCTTGAGCACCGTGAGATGCGGGTGCGTTTCGCGGGGTTCGGTGGGTGGATGAAAAGCGAAGGCGTTGACGGTAGGCCCGCATTGCAGCCACAGATTCCTGACCATGCGCGAGAGCAGCGGCATGTCCGCCAGATCGCACAGAGTCTGATGGAAGCTCACGTTCTCGGTCATCATGGAGAGATAATCCCTGGCTTCCCTGGCATCGCACAGTTGGTCATGAATGTGCTCAAGTTCATCGATCTGCGCGACGCTGGCCAACCGCGCCGCGCGCAAGGCCGCTTCACCCTCCAGCATGACACGCAGGTCGCGAATCTCCTTGTAACGATCCGGATGCAACACCGGCACTCGTACTGAACGCCGATCAACCTGGGAAAGCACGCCAGAGGAGACCAGGCGGGCGAGCGCCTCGCGCACCGGCGTGGCGCTGATGCCCAGCTCATCGGAGATTTCCTTGAGCTTGATTTTTTCCCCTGGCTGAAAGCGGCCTCTCATCAATGCCTGCCGCAAATAGCGGTGCACCTGGGCACTCAGGCTGTCCTTGGTCAGGCCATTCTGGGGCAGAGTCGGGCGTGGCGGCGAAGGCATCGTGAGGCTCACTGTTATATTTGATAGAAAATAGGGGGCGCGAATCTAGTACGCCGAATTTTTATCGTCAAGCCAGTAACGTCAAGGTGGCAAGACTTGACGACCAATCATGATAAGATTATATATTATATAAAATATTAAAAAATACTCGATGGTGTTTTTTTCACACCAATGCCGAATCGGCACTGCCCGATACCGATAACAAGCAGAGCCGCCGCAAGGCGAGCGACGGAGTGACCCAGTAATGAGCGATCAGCAACTTCTGGAGAGATTGGAACAGGGCGTACTGTGGCTGACCATGAACCGCCCGGACCGCCTTAACGCGTTAACCCCTTCGATGATCGCACAATTGCGTGGCGCGCTTGAAAAGGCCGCCGTCGATGCGGCGGTGAGAGTGGTGGTGTTGGGCGGCGCGGGTCGAGGCTTTTGCGCCGGCGGTGACGTCCAGGCGATGGCCGAGGCAGACAGCCAGGGCACCCTGGAGGAGCGCGCCGCGCAACTGCGGTTGTCCACCGAGAGTTCGTTGCTCTTGCATGAAATGCCCAAGCCGACCATCGCGATGGCGCGTGGCGCGGTGGCGGGTGCCGGGCTCTCACTGGCCCTGGCGTGTGATTTCCTGATTGTCTCAAAAACCCTGAAAATGACCTCGGCGTTTGTCAACGTGGGCCTCTCCGGCGACTTCGGCAGCACCTATTTCCTGACCCACAGACTCGGCCATCGGGCACGGGAGTTCGCGCTGCTTTCGCCGCGTCTGGATGCGGTTGAGGCGGAACGCATGGGGCTGGTGAACCGGGTTGTCGAGGACCAGGACCTGGAAGCCGCGACCGCCGACATCGCCGCCCGGCTCGCCGCCGGGCCCGGCATTACCCAGGGCCACATCAAAGCCAATCTGAATGCCGCCGAGCAGGGTGCCACTCTGGCGCAGGTGCTCGATCAGGAATCGTTGCGCCATATCCGCTGCGCCTATACCGAGGATCACAACGAAGCCGCCAAAGCGTTCGTGGAAAAGCGCCCCCCTGTGTTCCAGAACCGCTAGACAATCGTCGTGGCGCGGCGGATATCCGCTATAGGGCGCTATCACCGACAGGAGATCGAACATGGATTACCAGGATATCGACTACAGCGTGGAAGGCCATGTGGCCACCATTACTCTTAACCGTCCGGACAAGCTGAATGCCTGGACCCACGCCATGGAGCGTGAGATGCGCACGGCCATCGACGGCGCCGTGGACGATCAGCAGGTGAGAGCGATCGTGATTACCGGTGCAGGACGCGGTTTTTGTGCCGGTGCGGACATGACCCTGCTCAGCGGCGCCGCCGAAGGCACCCGTGAGAGCCGCTCGGAATCGAGCATGGCCGGCGAGGCTGACCAGCCGGAGGCAAACTTCGAGCGCAAATTCAGCTACTTATTGCGCGTGCCGAAACCGGTGATCGCGGCCATCAACGGCCCGGTGGCGGGAATCGGCCTGTGCATGACGCTGTTTTGCGATTTTCGGATCATGGCGGACAACGCCAAGGTCACCACCGCGTTCGCACGCCGCGGGCTGATCGCCGAGCATGGCATTTCCTGGATGCTGCCGCGCCTGGTCGGGCCCATGAACGCGCTCGACCTGCTCTATTCCGGGCGCTTGGTGCCGGCACAGGAAGCACAAAACATGGGGTTGGTGAAAACCTTGCCCTCCGAAGGTTTTCTGAAAGCGGTGCAAACCATGGCCGAGGAGATGGTGACGCTGTCTTCGCCACGATCAATCGGCGTGATTAAACGTCAGGTTTTCGATGGCCTGTTCCAATCGTTGGCTCAGGCCTGGGACGTGGCGGATCAGGAAATGCTGGCTTCGTTCGACAGTGACGACTTCAAAGAAGGCGTGGCCCATTTCCTGGAAAAGCGGGAGCCGTCGTTCACCGGACGCTGAACGACCACGTCAATGCCTTGGGAGGGCGACATTGAATGGACGCCATTGATACGCCACGGATACAGGCTTTCCGACGTGAGGTCAGAGACTTCGTCGCCGGGCAGCTTCCGGAAGCGATAAAACAACGTACCCGTCAGGGCTTTCACGTCAGTAAGGAGGACATGCGCGACTGGACCGCGATACTGCACCGCCAGGGGTGGTCCGCGCCGCACTGGCCGACGGCTTATGGCGGCACGGATTGGTCGCCATTGCAGCGCATGGTGTTCGATATCGAGCTTGCTCTGGGCTGGGCGCCGGCGCCCAGCCCGTTCGGCCTCCATCTGATCGGCCCGGTGATCTACACCTTTGGCACCGAGCAGCAGAAGCAACGATACCTGCCTGGCATTCTGGACGGCTCTCAATTCTGGTGCCAAGGCTATTCCGAGCCCAATGCCGGGTCGGATCTGGCTTCATTGCGCACTTCGGCCCGTCGCCACGGTGATCGCTACATCGTCAATGGACAGAAAATCTGGACCAGCCAGGCACAGTACGCCGACATGATTTTCTGCCTGGTGCGTACCGACGGCTCAGGCAGTAAGCAAAGTGGTATCAGCATGCTGCTGATTGATATGAACACGCCGGGTGTAACGGTTCGGCCGATCATTACACAAGACATGTCCCACTACGTTAACGAGGTCTTCTTCGAAGACGTGGAAGTGCCGGCTGATAACCTGATTGGCGAAGAAAACGCCGGCTGGCGTTACGCCAAATTCCTGCTCGAAAACGAACGCACCGCCAGTGCCTATTTGCCACAGGCCAAGCAGGACATGAATCGCCTGCGCGAGATGATCGGTGCTCTTGAAGGCGAGCACGGGCCTTTGTCTGAAGATCCGGTACTGGACAGCCAATGCGCGGAGCTGGAACTCGAATTGGCGGCCCATGAGATGACCATCTACCGGATTCTCACCGATAACGCCCGGAGCCCGTCGGCGGCGGCCGCCTCGATGATCAAGATCCGAGGCGCCCGGTTGCAGCAGCGTTTGTCTTCGCTCTGGAACGAAGTGCTTGGTGTGCATGCGCTCCCTTTGTTCACGCCCGGCGCGGACTCTTCTTACGGGGAGCCTGGCGCCGCCGGCGCGATGTCCCAGTTTCTGATTCGTCGCGCGGTGTCGATCTATGGTGGCACCAATGAGATTCAGCACAGCATTATCGCCAAGCGGGGGCTGCATTTATGACGGTGCGAAGCATGGATAACGGTATGCCCGGGCGCGCTGAATTACGGCTTGGGCTGGGTGAGGACGAGCTGCAGTTCAAGGCCAGTGTTGAGCGTTTGCTTGCGAGAGACTATGGGGTCGAGCGCCGTCGAGTGGCCTTGGCCAACGGCGGGTTCGACCCGGATTTCTGGCAACAACTCGCTGAGTTGGGTTGGTTGGGCGCCTGCTTTCCCGAGCCCCTGGGCGGCTATGGGCAGTCGGCCAATGAGGCGCTGATCCTGCTTGAGCAGTTCGGCCGCGCTCTGGTGCTGGAACCCTTGCTTGGCGCCGTGTTGGTGCCCGGGGCGGCATTATTGGCCGGGGGCAGGGCGGATGCGCACGGTGCGCTTATCGACGGTTTGATCGCCGGTGAGCGCCGATTGGCGTTGGCGTGGAGTGAACAAGGGCGACGAGGCGCGCGCCGGCCGCGGCTAACCAGCGCGGTTCGCGATCAGCGTGGCTGGTGCGTCAACGGCGTTAAGCAAACCGTATTGAATGCTCCGCTGGCGGATACGCTGCTGGTCTCGGCGATAGCCGGTGAGGACAGCGTGTTGTTATTGGTGCCCCATGACGCGCCAGGGGTGTCGCTGATTGAGTACACCACCATTGATGGCCAGCCGGCGGCCGATCTGAGGTTCACGAATGTGGTGTTGCCGGACGACGCCCTGGCGGCTGGCCCCGAGCGCTGCGAACGTGCCATGGACGCGGCTATGAATTGGGGCGCCGCCGGTGCCTGTGCCGAGGCGTTGGGGGCGATGGACGCGGCCCTGGAGCTGACCCTTGAGTACACCGGCACCCGCCAACAGTTTGGGCAGAAACTGAGCGGTTTTCAGGTGATTCAGCATCGATTGGCGGCAATGGCCACGGAACTGGAATACAGCCAGGCCCTGCTGCCGTTGCTGGCAGCGCATCTTGATGGCAACGGCGCTGATCGCTCGGCGCAGATCGCTGGCATCCGAGCGCGCATTGTCGGCAGCGCCCGCTGTGTCGTGGCTGATGCGGTACAACTGCACGGCGGCATTGGCGTGACAGACGAAGCAGCGATCAGTCATTATTTTCGGCGCGTGACGGCTCTGGAGCAGGCCTGGGGAAGCGCTCGCCAGAACCTGGAACGGTATCGACAGGGGCGTCAAGGTTACGATCCGTTGCGGCTCCAATGAGCCCCCATGAACACGCTCAATTGCATCCCGACTCTTTATAAATGCCCCTCCGGCCCCACTTAGAGGGGCACTGTGTCCTGTCCGGGAGGCCTGATGACCGCGTATTCGATTCTTGATCTTTGCCCGATCCTGCGAGGTGGTGACGCCTCGCAGGCCCTTCGTCATTCTCTGGATCTGGCTCGCCAGGCGGAGCAGTGGGGCTACACCCGCTTCTGGCTGGCGGAGCACCACAATATGCCCGGTGTCGCCAGTTCCGCCACCAGCGTGTTGATCGGCCATATCGCCGCCGGCACCCAGCGTATCCGGGTTGGCTCCGGCGGCGTGATGTTGCCCAATCATGCTCCGCTGGTGATCGCCGAGCAGTTCGGCACGCTCGACGCCCTGCACCCGGGTCGCATCGATTTGGGGCTGGGGCGCGCGCCGGGCACGGATATGGAAACCGCCCGTGCCCTGCGCCGCGATCTGAACAGCAATGCCATGCAGTTTCCCCAGGATGTGGCGGAGTTGCAGCAGTACCTGGGCGATCCGCAGCCCGGACAGCGGGTCAAAGCGGTGCCGGGCAGCGGCAGCAAGGTGCCGCTGTGGTTGCTCGGCTCGAGCCTGTTCAGCGCCCGCCTGGCGGCGGAGATGGGGCTGCCGTTCGCGTTTGCCTCGCACTTCGCGCCGGAGGCACTGCTGGATGCCCTGGCGGTGTATCGGCATCATTTCCAGCCCTCCGCGCAGTTGCAAAAGCCCCACGCCATGGCCGGGGTCGGTGTGTTCGCCGCCGACAGCGACGAGCAGGCCAATTATCTGTTTTCCTCGGTGCAGCAACAATTCACCAACCTGCGGCGCGGCAATCCGGGCCCGCTGCCGCCGCCGCGTGAGGACATGGACGAGTTCTGGTCACCGATGGAAGCGCACGGCGTTCGCCAGGCACTTCAGTACTCCATGGTAGGCAGCCGTGACACGGTCAGCCGGCGATTGCGGGAGTTCCGCGATATGACCCAGGTGGATGAACTGATGATTACCAGCGGCATTTTCGACCACGAGGCCCGTCTGCGCTCGTTCGAGACCGCCGCCGACATCTGCCGCAACGAGCTCAACTGATCGTCCCGGCCGTGCTACCTTTGAGAGTGCGCCGCGTTGGCGCATTCACCGGGAGGCAAGCATGACCGAGACCCGTTTCACCATTCCCGTGCTGCTCGGTTCGGTGCGGCGTGACCGCCAGGGCATCAAGGCGGCGCGCTGGGTACTGCGTGCGCTGGAAGCGCGTGGCCACCAGGGCGAGCTGGTCGATCCAATGACGCTCGACCTGCCGTTGCTGGACCGCATGTACAAGGAACATCCGCCCGGCCAGGCGCCGGAAAACCTGCAACGTCTGGCCGAGCTGTATGGCCGGGCCGACGGCTTTATCATTGTCAGCGGCGAATACAACAACGGCATTCCGCCGGCGCTGAAGAACCTGCTGGATCATTTTCTGGAAGAATATTTCTGGCGGCCCTCGGGCATTGTCTGCTACTCCGCCGGCCGCTTTGGCGGCGTGCGCGCCGCCATGCAGTTGCGCATGACGCTGGCCGAATTGGGCATGCCCAGCGTGCCCAGCCTGATGGCGGTGCCAGGCATCGGTGATGCGCTGGATGAGCAGGGCAACGCCGACGATGCCCGTCTGGACAAATCGCTGCGTCGCTTTCTTGATGAACTCCTTTGGTACGCCGGGGCCCTGCGCCATGGGCGCGGGCAGGGCACGCCCTACTAGGGAAGCGCTGAAGCCCTTCAGATCATCAGGTCAGGCGGCGGCGCGCGGCATGGGGCGGCCGGTGGCCTTGTTCAGACACCAGCTGTCGGCGCTGCCGTCCACCGTCACGCCGCCCACCCAGCGGCGCGGCGGGCGGCTGTTCAGCCAATTGCGATGACCACTGAGAATCTCGTGCCCGTGGCTGGTGATGGTAAGCAGCTGGTCCTGCCAGGGCTGGCCGGTGTCGTCCTGGCGTTGCAGGGGCGGATTGTTGCCCTGCAGTAATGGCTGCAGCAGCCACCAGAACATGGTGTCGCCCAGGTAGGGCAGCGGTTCGCGTCCGCGCAGCAGGGCGGAAAACACGTCGCCAGCGCGGATCGGTCCGCGCTCGGCCACCAGTTGCACGGCCAGTTGCTCGCTCAGCCCCAGGCCGGTGTCTTCATCGGGCAACTCGAGAAGGTGGCGGCGCAGGGCGCGTCCCATCATCGGCATCGACGGTGTCAGCCGCTGGGAGAGCCGGTCCAGACGTCTGGGGGTATCCGCGCTGATTGCCCGCCACGCCTTGCGGCCCAGGGCCAGGGTATCCTGGTCCACCTGGCGGCGGCGCTGCCACAGCCAGCCCAGTACATCCGGCGCCAGTTGTCCCAGGCCGACGAAGCGTTTGACCCCGGGGATGGAATCGACCGCGATGATTTCTACCCGGCAGGCCCGCGGCCATTCGCCAATGCGATGCAGCAGGTAAGAAAGTATCAATTGGTCGTAGCTGTCATGTTCGAACCAGAGCACCACCCGCTGGCACCGTGAGGCGTCCTCCAGGCCCTGGTATTCGCCGCGCTGGCGATCGAGGGTCTCGGTGTCGTCCAGCCCGAAGGCGGAAGCGATAAAGTGCGCGCGCTCCTCGATCTGGCGTTCGGTGCTCTGGTCACGCACCGGGCCGATGCAAAACGGATCGGTAAACGCGTGATAGCGTCCCTTCAGGCCGGCGCGCGGCAACGACGATTGCAGATCGGAGCCGCAGCGTATGTGCATGGTCTCCACGCTCTCATCGATGCTGTGCCCGTTATGCTGCAGGCGCACTTGATCCAGCTCGCGCACATGTTGCTCGAAACGCGTCCAGTTACGAAAACCGAAATCCCGCGCCACCAGATTGCGCGCCTCACGAACCCCCGGCGTGAGCCCGCCTCCCACACCAGCCAGACGCATGCGCAATTCGCTGTCACCGGCACGGGCGTTGTCCAGCAAACGTTCCGCCTGCTCCTGCAACTGGTCGATCTCGAAACGCCCGTTTTCCAAACCGGGCGGCCCGTTTTCTGAACGGGGTGGAGAGGATGCGGCGTGCTCAGCCATACGAAATCCTGGTGGAATGGACAATGACTTCAAAGGCTGGTGGCTGTGAAGTCCTACCGCTTCACCATTGGCTATGGGCGTCGGACTGTCAACGCGATGATGGCGTGGGGACGCATTTTGACAGGGTGTTTATAAATGTTTTACCGCAGCAACAAATATTCGTCGGCGAATGCCGGCCGAGAGCATGAATGGCAGTGTGAAAGCAGGGTGAAAAACGTTGGGGTGAGGATCGAGGATTGTAAAAAAATTTTAGAAAATTTAAAAATATTCAACGGTTGGAGACGGTGATTTCCAGGAGCCGGTAGCCGACCGCTTCAAGTGCTTTCAGGCTGGCATCTTCCTGCCAGCGATATTCCTGGGGCAGGCGCACCGGCAGTCCCAGTTGCGGTCTGACCAGCCCGGCGGCCAGATCGCGGGTGGGCCGGCGTGGATAGAACACCGCATAGATCTTCCTGGCGCCGAGCGGGTCCTCCAGGGTAACCGCCCAGGCATGCTGTTCGTGCATCGCTCCTCCTTGACCCACGCCTCAACTTGGCGGGTCGGCGATGTTAAAATGCCATTATCGTGCCGGGGCGTCTGTAAGCCTGAACCTAAGCGCTTGTAAGAGATTGACGACTTTGACGGTGGGGACATCAAGGGATGGTGCCGGAAAGAGGAATCGAACCTCCGACCTACTGATTACGAATCAGTTGCTCTACCGACTGAGCTATTCCGGCGTAACACACGATCCGGCCAAGGGGGCCAGCAAAGCGCGCTAGTTTAGCAGGAACCGGCGCGCTGACAAGGGCGTGCTGTTGACGTCC
This sequence comes from Alloalcanivorax mobilis, assembly GCF_002864685.1. Taxonomy (GTDB): domain Bacteria; phylum Pseudomonadota; class Gammaproteobacteria; order Pseudomonadales; family Alcanivoracaceae; genus Alloalcanivorax; species Alloalcanivorax mobilis. Next base: position 5,534 of record NZ_NMQZ01000011.1, on the reverse strand, counting down.
GAGGCCAGACGTCCGGCCTTTCGGAAACCGCGCGCGACCGGACCCGCGCCCTCCCAATCCAGGTCTTCCAGCGCGGCAAGCGGGTCGGGTGGCGTGCCAGCGTGCTGCGCGAAGCCTGCCGGCCCGCCGATTGTGGATCAGCAGCGCTGCAGCCCGGCTTTTCAAGGGTCGCTGCTCTGGTCCGGGGCGCCGGGGTCGGCGAGCTCGCCAGGCAGCCGCCAGCGTACCAGGACCTGATTATAAAGCGCCCAGAGGGTGTCGCCTCGCCATGAGAAAGCGAGCGCCTTGGGCGCGCCCCAGGCGCCGCCGCGCGGCTGCACTGGCGTGACCGCGTGCTGGATGTCCCACAGGGCCAGGCTGGCGGGCTGCCGGGGCCCGGCGTCCGCCGCCATCGCCAACAATGCGCCGCCCCCGGAGCGGGCGGCGGCGAGCACCGGTGCCTCGCCGAGCACGGCGGAAAAGCTGGCGGTGTCGCCGCTCAAGCCCGTGATACGCATGCCATTGAGACGGGCCCCCTCGTTGCTTTTTTGTTGGGAGCTTCTCTGTTCGGAGCCGCTCTGGTCGGAGCCGTCCCGCTCAAAGGTGGTCGCCAGCCACCCGGCGGACGGCGCGCCCAGGGCGGGGATGCGGCCGGTGCGGCCGAACTGCTCCTGACCGTCGCCCGGGTGGCCGAAGCGGTGGGGCAGGGCGATCACGGTTTCGACGCGGCCGTTGCCGGTATTGAGCCGGGCGAGGCTGGTGCTGTCCTCCACCCACCAGCCGGCGCCGCGCCAGTGGGCCAGCCTCAGGCGGCCAGGCACCATGTCCGCCCGGGTGGCCCGCGCCGCTCGGGAGAAGCGCCAGGGCCGGGCCGGCTCGCCGACCGGATCGTAGCGGTCCAGGGTGTCGCGGGTGCGCTCGCCCAATCCCAGGTGGTGCTGATAAAAGCGCGGCAGTGAATCCTCGCCGAGCCGCCAGATCACGGTGGTATCGAAATCGGGCTCTTGTGGGTCACTGAAGCGGGTGGGAAAGGCGTGCAGGCTCTGGTCCGCCGGTCGGTAGCGGTACAATTGCATCGGCTGCCCGGCTTCGGGCGCCGCCAGAAACCAGACCTGCTGGCCCTTTTCATCCAGGTGGAGTTGGCGCAGCCCCCGTGCGCCACGCCAGAGCAACCGCGCCTGTGGCTGATCCGGGCTCAGGCGCCACAGGCCAACACTGACGCCACGGTCGTCACGCACCCGGGCGGCGATCAGCAGATCGCTGCCCGGCAGGGTGATCAGAGCGCGTGGCAGATAGCTGTCACGGTCGGTGGCGCCGAGCAGCGCGCGCCAATCCAGGGTGTCCGGTTGCAGCACCGGAGCGGCCGCGTCCGGGCGTCGAAAATCCGCGCGAGGTGGCGGCTCCGGTGACGTCACCGGGGCGACCCAGGGCGTTGGCGTTTGGTTGAATCGTACCGCCGCCTCCGGGGCGCTGGCGTCGATCGCCGCCAGCACGGTGCGCAACGCCTCGGCGGGCACCAGCCTGCGGGTCAGCGAAGGGCGCTGGCCGCCGAACAGATCGAACAAGTCTCTCCAGTGGTAGTTCGGATTGGGGTAGGTGTCGGTGCGCTGGATGCGAATCGCGGTGGCGGGCAGGCCAAGCGCCTCGCCGGCGTCGTCCAGGTGGACGATCAGCTCCGTGGAGGAGCGGCGCAACAGGCCATAGCGGCGTGTTTTGCCACCGTGGGCGGAGGCGTATTGCCGTTGCAGCTCGGCGACCTTGATGCGGGCCTGGGGCACGCTGAACGCATCGGCGCGCTCGCGGGCCAGCCGTGTTTGCAGTTCCTGCTCACCAATGGCGCCGTCGGCCAGCGCGGCGCGCAACCGCGGTTCGCTGTTGTCGGCGACCACGGCGGCGCGCCATGCCGGGTGGCGCGACATCATCACCGCGCCCCAGCCTTCGCGCTGATAGGCCAGCGGCGACGTGGTGTCGGTGAGGGTGATGCCGATCTCCGCCAGGGCCTCGCCCAGCGCCGGGCGCAGTCGGGCGTACGGCGCCTGAACCAGGATCTCCATGGCGTTTGCCGCTTGCAGCGGTTCGCTCCAGGCCAGCACCGATTCTCCGTGGCGTGCCGCCGGCACCTCGGCATCGAGCACTTCGCCGGCACCGACCAGTCGCCAGGCGCGGCTGTTGTCGGGAAAGCCCGGCGGGCCATTACCGAAGGTTGGGCCGGCGCTGAGCAGCGCCAGGGCAAGCAAAGCAAGGCAGGCGGCGTGGCGCCTCTTGGCGGGGTATGCCGGCGTGACCCGGGTCATGGGCTCTCCGTGGCGGTTCGCGGTCGGTGCTTTTGGCCCGGCTACGTTAGGGCGCGCGCGGCCCTCTGTCCAGGTTCCCCAGTTCCTGGTGCCCGCTTTGCGAGGTGTCGCGCTACCGGATTACTGTTGCCGGATGCCCGCCAGCTTGCGCGCCTGCCATTTTTTCTTTTCCACCTCCATGCCACGCAGAATCTGAATGCGCTGCGCCTGCGGGCTGCCGGCGCCGTGCATGGATTCGGTCAGGTAGCCCACCGCGTTGCGGCCCAGGGTCATGTTCTCGATCAGCCGCAGAATGCGCATGCGGTCTTCGGTGGCGATGTCATCGCGCCCTTTCAGGAAGCGGCGAATGATGGCGCCCGCTTCCTCGTTGTTGAGGTCCTGTTCGCTGGGCATGGTGGCAACGATGCCGCCGGCCAGATCCTGGGCCAGCCGGGCGATCTCGTAGGGGAAGCGGGTGACGTTGTGCTTGCACACGTTGGCGAGCATGGCGTCATTCATATAGATGCCGCTGGCCAGGGGCCTGGCCTCGTGGGAGCTGGCGATGCCCGAAGAGAAAATGGTCTCGTTGAGGTGCACCATTTCCACCAGTTTGTCCTTGATGTGGCTGATGTTTTCCACGCCGTTGTAATCGGCGATGGTGGCGGCGGCGCCCACCATCACATCGCCAAGGCCGGTTTTGCACACATAGCTGGCCCGGTGGTAGGCGGTGAACCGGGCGACCATGTCCTGGGCGAATTCGTACTCGCCGTCCATCAGTACGTGTTCATGGGGAATGAATACGTCCTCGAAATAGACCCACACTTCCTGGCCGCCGTACTGCGCGTTGCCCTGGTCGATGTCGCCATCTTCCATGGATCGTGTATCGCTGGCCTGGCGACCATAGATATAGGTAATGCCCGCGGCGTCGCCGGGGATCATGCCGACCACCGCGTAGTCGCGGTCGTGTTCGCCCAGGTTCATGGTCGGCATCACGCAGATCCAATGCTGGTTCCAGCCGCCGGTCATATGCGCTTTCACGCCACGCACGAAAATGCCGTCGTCGTTACGGCCGGACACATGCAGGAACATGTCCGGGTCGCTTTGTTCGAACGGACGCTTACTGCGATCGCCTTTCGGGTCGGTCATGCCGGCGGCGATCAGGACATTGTGACGCTGCGCCCGTTTGAGAAAATCCAGGTAGCGCTGGTGGTAGCCGGTGCCGTGTTTTTCATCAATGTCCCAGGTGATCGAGTGCAGTACGCTGAGCGTGTCCAGGCCGGTGCAGCGCTGAAAACAGGTGCCGGTGATCTGGCCCAGCCGGCGCTGCATGCGGTTCTTCATCACCAGGTCATCGGCGCAGTTGGGCATATGCAAAAAGCGGTTGACCCGGGCATCGATCAGCGGCGAATGGGCGGTGGCCAGCTCCGGATCGTCGAGGGCCAGATCGTAGGTGGCGCGCAGTGCGTTGATGCTGGGCCGGATAATCGGATGATCGGCGGGCTCCTCGATCAGCTCGCCAAACAGAAACAACCGGGTACCACGCCCTTTCAGGCTATCGATGTACTGTTCGCCGGTTTCGATCACGGGCATGCGCTGCCAGCGTGTTTCGGCGCTTTCAATGGCTCTCACATTGGCATGATCAATCGGGCCGGCGGGACGGTCGGAAACGGGGGGGCGGACGGCGCTCATGCGGTTCTCCTGGCTGGCCGGTGCGGGCACCGGTGGCTTTGTTTTTCCCTTGTAGGGCAAAGAGTAAACGGGATGTTCACCCCGGCAATGGCGAAAACGTACATTGTGCCGTGCGGTCAAGCCGTGGCGGTCCGTGCGGTAGGCGCGCCATTCGGGTTGCGATAGCGCGCTATCGCCATGGCGGGTGACGGCGCGCACAAAGCGGCGTGGGTGGCTATTCGCCGTGGGCCGGGTTGCGGGCAAGACCGGCGACCATCAAGGCGGCGATCAGGTTGGTGATCAGGCTGGCGGTAATGGCGAGGGTATAGCTGTGGCTTACGTCGTAGGCGAAGCCGGCGGCGCTGGGGCCGATCAGGGTGCCCAGCGCGACGCTGGTGTAGAGCACACCGATGATGCCGCTGACGTTGCGGCCACCAAAATAGTCCATCACGATGGCGGGCAGCACGGCGACAAAACCGCCATAGAAGATTCCGTAACTGAACGCGAACGCGCCCAGGCCCGCCAGCCCGGTGCAGAACAGCCAGATTAACAGCGACAGCGCCATGCCGGCGAACATGGTCATCAGGGCCCGGTGACGACCGATGCGGTCGGCCAGGCTGCCGAGAAAAAAGCGTCCGGCGGTACTGCCAATGCCGATTAGCCCGAGCAACATGGCGGCGGCAGCGGGTGAGTGGCCCTGGTCCAGGGAAAAAGGAACCAGATGCACGAACGGCACAAACAGCCCGAACGACGCCACCAGGCAGGCGCCGTACAGCGCCAGGAAGGGCCGCGAGCGAACCGCATCGAGAATGGCCAGATCGGAGACCGGCGCCGGGCGGGCGTCTGCCAATGGCACGTCGCCGTCCGGGTGCAGGCCGCGTCCACCCGGGTCGTTTTCGATCAGGAACGCCAGCGTCACGCCGACCAGCGCGGCGACTGCGCCGAGCACCAGATAGGCATTGCGCCAGCCGAACGCTTCAATCAGCACGGTGGCCAGCGGTGGCATTATCAGCGTGCCGACGCCGATGCCGCTCACCGCGATACCCGAGGCAAACCCGCGCCGCCGCGAAAACCACCGCTGCACCGCGCCAATCGCCGGCACATAGGAACAACCAATACCCAGGCCCACGCCCAGCCCATAGGCCAGATAGACCTGGACCAGGGATTGGGCGATGCCAGCTGCCGCCAGACCGGCGCCGGTGAGCAGCATGCCGAACATCGCCAGCGGCCGTGAGCCAAACCGGTCGGCCAGCGGGCCGGTGATCATGCCAAGGCTGAAATAGAGAAAGCCGGCCAGGGAAAACACCAGCGAGACCGAGCCCCGGGAAGCATCAAAGTCCCGTTGCAGCGGTTCCAGGAAGGCACTGAAGGTGTAGGCGCTGCCGAAGCCGACCAGGGTGACCGTGAAGGCCCCCGTCACGACCCACCAGCCATGAAACAGGCGGGGCTTATCGGTGGAGGTGGGGTGGGCCATGCCGGCTCCTTTTTTTAGGTTCATCGCGGATTAGCGGGAAGCATCTTTTGGCTCGCGGCTGGGCCGCTCCATTGGGGGCGCGGGACAAGGCCGGTGCCTTCCGGGACCGCTCAAGCCCCGCAAGCGGGCCCGGCCACCCA
>NZ_NMQZ01000010.1 GCF_002864685.1 Alloalcanivorax mobilis | reverse complement strand
GGTCCTGGCGGTGTGATGACCCGTGGCGGTGACGCTGCTCAGAGAGCGGGACAAGGGCGGTGCCTGGAGGGAGCTGTTTGGCCATGGATGGCCAAACTAACAGCGGCCATGGATGGCTTGAGCGGTCCCGGAAGGCACCGGCCTCGTCCCGCGCCCCCAATGGAGCGGCCCAGCCGCGAGCCAAAAGAAGCTTCCCGCTAAATCGCGATGAACCAATAAAAAGACCGCCCCTGGGGGGAGGCGGCCTTAAAGGGGTCCTTCATTGCTGAAGGATTTGGGGATGCACGTCGTATAACGCCCTGGGGGAGGCGGTGACCGTCCGTGGCCAACGACGTGAATCCACTGTCGCACGTTCCCGGCTTCCTGTGTGTAAAACACCTTTAAATATCCGCTCCGGCCGTGCTCCGCCGAATCGGGGCCGGCGGGTTCACGAAGTCTTCATTGTCGTGGCCCGAAACTTGTACAACACTTTCGCTTTGTACACCCCAGGAGGGCCCCACGGTGAAGGACGACACCCCGAACCGCCGCATCCCCGTTGGCATCAGCGCCTGTCTGACGGGCCAGCAGGTGCGTCATGACGGCGGTCACAAACATTCGCGTTATTGCACCGAGGTGCTGGCCCGTTATTTCCGGTTCCTGCCGCTGTGCCCGGAAATGGGGGCCGGGTTGGCGAGCCCGCGCGCCGCCATGCGTCTGGTGGAGGCCTCTGACGAGGACCAACCCCGCCTGCTCGCGTGTCGTGGCGATCAGGACTTCAGCGCGCCGATGGCAGCGTTTATTGAGCGGGTTCTGCCAACGCTGGAGGGGCTGCGTGGTTTTGTGCTGATGGCCAAGTCGCCCAGTTGTGGGATGGAACGGGTGAGGGTGTACAGCGAGCAGGGCACGGTGTCCCGACGTGATGCCAGCGGCCTGTTCGCTGGCGCGCTGATGGCACGCTATCCGTTATTGCCGGTGGAGGAGGAAGGGAGGCTCAACGATGACGCCTTGCGGGAGAACTTCGTCGAGCGGGTGTTCGTCTACGACGACTGGTGCCGGCTGCGTGAGCAGGGGCTCAGCGCTCGCGGGCTGATTGAATTTCACAGCCGACACAAATTCCAGCTGCTGGCGCATTGCCAGGCCCGTTACCGTCGCCTTGGACCGATGCTGGCCGATCTCAAGGCGCGCCCGCTTGAGGACATCGCCGACGATTACATCGCTGAATTCATGGCGGCAATGGCCTGCCGGGCAGACAAGGGGGATCACATCAACGCCATGCTGCATCTGGCCGGTTTTCTGCGCCAGGGGCTGGAGGACGCGGACCGGGCCCTGATTCATCAGCAAATCGAAGCCTATCAGCGCGGCGACGTGCCGTTGGTGGTGCCGATGACACTGCTGCGTGGCGCGCAGAGCAAGGTGGCGCAGCCGTATCTGGCGCAACAGCGGTATATGGCGCCGTACCCGGACGCGCTTGGGCTGAGGAACCGCCTGTGAGTGCCGAGCACAGCGGCATCAGCATCCAGAGTGTCAGTGAGCGCTGTGGCGTCAATCCGGTCACGCTGCGCGCCTGGGAGCGCCGTTACGGGCTGATCCGGCCGGCGCGCACCGGTCAGGGGCATCGGCGTTACAGCGAACAGGATGTGGCGCGCATCGAACGCATTCTGGGCTGGCTGGATCGCGGCCTGCCGATCAGTCAGGTGGGTGCGGTGCTCGATCAGGGCGGCGGCGAGGTGCGTATCGAGGCGCATTGGCAGCGAGCATTGGATGAGGCGCTGGAGGCACTGGATGCGCTGAACAGCCGCCGGCTCGAGCAACTGTTTCAGAGATTGAGCGCGGAATACGGCATGGCGCGGGTGTTCACGTCGTTCTGCGACCCGCTGATGCAGGCTCTGCACGCTGGCGGCGCGCGCGCCGGCGCCGGCGTTCTGTTGCAGTCGGTGCTGCGCCAGCGGTTGGCCGGGCCGGTGTTGTCGCGGGCGCCCCGGCGTCGTCAACAGGGCTGGCTGATGGTGGCGGTCGGTGACCCACTGCCGATGTTGATGCAGGCACTGACCGGCGCGCCGCGACCGATGTGGTGCCTGGAAGACGCGCCGGCCTGGCCGGCCCTGGCATCGCTGATGGCGTCCCCCCGGGTGGTGGGCGTGCTGTGGGTGCTGGGCGAACAACCCGGGCGCCGCCAGACGGCCCGGCTGTGGCCGCCACGGGTGCCGACGTCGCGCCCGCTTTTGTGCGCCGGGCCGGCGCTGACCGAGGGGCTGAGGACGCCGAACTGGCTGAATCGGGTGCCGGGCACCCGCGAGCAGGTGGCCGGGGCGCTGGACGCCGCCACCGGATCACCGGATATCGACCAAGGAGACGCCAGTGAGACTGGTCTGGTTTCGTAATGATCTGCGCTGTCATGGCCACCGCCCGCTGACCCAGGCACTGGCCGGTAACGAGCCGGTGAGCGCGCTTTATATGCTGTGCCCCCAGCAGTGGGACCACCACGACGTGGCGCCGGTGCGCCGTGCCTACGTGCTCAACAGCCTGCTGGAGCTGGGCGAATCGTTGCAGCGCCTGGGTGTGGATCTGCATGTGATCAATGCGGGCGACTTCCAGCGTTCGGTGGACCAACTGGCGGGGTTCGTGGACGAGCACGGCGTGACCGAGGTGTTTTGCAATCGGGACTACCCGCTCAACGAACTGAATCGGGACCGGGCGGTGGCGGAACGCCTGCAAGCGCGCGGGGTGCCGGTTCATGGGTTCGATGATCAGATGCTGGTGCCGCCAAGAGCGCTCAATACCGGTAAAGGCACACCCTATACGGTGTTCACCGCGTTCAAGAAACGCTGGGATGCGTGGATGGACGACGCCGATCCGCAGCCGGTGCCGGCACCGCGTAAACGGCCCGGAGCCGCCCGTTTCGTGGGCCGTGGTGTGGTCGAACGAGCGCTCAATGAATTATCGGTGGACGAGCGCCTGGTGGCGTTATGGCCGGCCGGCGAGAAAGACGCCGCCAAGCAACTCCAGCGTTTTGTCGAGCAGGATCTGGCGGACTACCGGCGCCGCCGGGATTTTCCGGATCAGCCCGGCACCAGTGGTCTTTCGGTGGCGCTGTCCGCTGGCACCCTGGCGCCGTTGGACGCTTACCGGGCGGCGCGTCTGGCGATGGCCGACGCCGGTGCCCGCGATGGCGCCGCCTGTTGGATCGGTGAGCTGGCCTGGCGGGATTTTTACCGGCAGATTCTGCACCGCTTTCCACGGTTGGCGAAGGGCGCGCCGTTTCGCCCGGAAACCGGTCTGCTGCGCTGGAGCGACAACGAAGAGCACTTCGCCGCCTGGTGCCAGGGGCGCACCGGCTACCCGCTGGTGGACGCCGCCATGCGGCAACTGGTGCAGACCGGCTGGATGCACAACCGGCTGCGCATGCTCAGCGCCATGTTTCTCAGCAAGCACCTGTTTATCGACTGGCGGCGCGGCGAGCGCTTTTTCATGCGGCATCTGGTGGACGGCGATTTCGCCGCCAACAACGGCGGTTGGCAATGGAGTGCTTCCACTGGCACCGACGCGGCGCCGTATTTTCGCGTATTCAGCCCGATGCGGCAGAGTCAGCGTTTCGATGCCGAGGGCCGTTTTATCGCCCGCTACGTCCCCGAGCTGGCGGAGCTGGACAACAAAACCATCCATGAACCCTGGAAACAGCCGCTGATGAGCCACGGTTACCCCCCGCCCATCGTCGCCCACCAGGGCGTCAAACAGCAGGTGGAAAGTGCCTTTCGCCAGGCACGCGATGCCTGGCAACAACAGCAAGGGAGCAACCAATGAGCCAGCGCATCGCGGTGGTGGGGGCGGGCATCAGCGGGCTGACGGCGGCCTGGTATCTTGGGCCTGGCCACCAGGTCGAGGTGTTCGAAGCGCACACCCAGGCCGGCGGTCATACTTATACCCACCCGGTGAAGCGTGAACACGGCGACTACGCGGTGGACATGGGATTTATCGTGTTCAACGACCGCACCTACCCGAATTTCATTAAGCTGCTTGGCGAGTTGGGCATCGGTGCACAGGCCACGGAAATGGGGTTCGCGGTCAGCGATGAACGCACTGGAGTGGAATACTGCGGCGATGGCCTGGCGGGCTTCTTTGCCCAGAAGCGCCGGTTGGCGAGTGGTCGCCATTGGCGGTTGCTGGCGGATATTCTGCGCTTTAATCGCGAGGCTCCGGCATTGCTGGATACGCCCGCCGGGGAAACGCCCCTCGGTGAGTATTTGCGCGCCCAGGGTTACGGCGAGGGTTTCCGCCGCCACTATATTTTGCCCATGGGCGGCGCCATCTGGTCGTGTTCGCTGGCTCAGATGGAACGTTTTCCCGCCCGCTTTTTTGTGCGTTTTTTTATCAATCACGGTTTGCTGGCCCTGCGTGACCGGCCGCAATGGTACGTGGTGCCTGGCGGATCGCGCCGTTACGTGGAGGCCCTGGAGCGCGGCCTGCGTGCGCGGCTGCACCGGGGCGCGCCGGTGACCGCGATCCACCGTGACGACAACGGTGTGACGGTAACGGTGAACGGTGAAGCGCGGCGGTTCGATCAGGTGATTCTGGCCTGCCACAGCGACCAGGCCAGGGCGTTGATCAAAGACGCGGACACCCGTGAACAGGATTGTTTGCGGCCTTTGGATTATCAAAGCAATGACGTGGTGCTGCACACCGACACCCGGCTGTTGCCACGTCGGCGCCGGGTCTGGTCGAGCTGGAATGCGCTGCTTGGCGAAGACGATCAGGCGCCGGTGCAGGTGACCTATAACATGAATATTCTGCAGGGCATCGACGCGCCGGAAACGTTCTGCGTGACCCTCAACGGCGGCGACCAGATTCGCCCGGAGACCGTCATTCACCGCGTGCGCTTCGAACACCCCCTGTTCACCACCGATGGGCTGGCGGCTAGAACCCGTCTGCTGGCGGGCAATGGCCAGCGCCGTACCTGGTTCTGCGGCGCCTGGTGTGGCAATGGTTTCCATGAGGACGGCGTCACGTCCGCGCTGGAAGTGGCGCGCGCCTTGGGAGCCGCGCAATGACTGAGCGATTCGCCCTGGCCCGCGGCCGGGTCTGGCATCGGCGGTGGCGACCGGAGCATCGTTTTCAGGTGCCGCTGTGGCTGGTCTGGTGCGATGTGGATGCGCCGGAGAAACTGCTGGCGCGGCACCGCCTGTGGGGACGCCGCTGGCGGCCAGTGGTGTTTCGTGACCGTGACTTTGTTGATACCAGCGATGATGCGCTGGGCACCAAAGTAAGGGAGCTGGCCGCCCGTCACGGCCTGGACTGGCGTCACGGCGATGTTTTCATGCTCGGTCAGTGGCGCACTTTTGGTTTTTTGTTCAACCCGCTGGTGCTCTATTTTTATTATCCCGAAGGCGCCGACCGACCCGCCTCCGTGATCGCCGAAGTGCGCAATACCCCTTGGCGCGAGCGTCACTTCTACGTCTTTGAACTGAGGGAAGACGGCGAGACGTTACGCGCGGATCACGACAAAAATTTTCATGTTTCTCCGTTTTTGCCGATGGCTTTGCGCTATCACTGGACTCTTCACGCCGTATTTCCCGAGCTGCGGCTAACGTTACAGGACAAGGACGGTGAACAGACCGTTTTTGCCGCCGGCCTGGAGATGACCATGGTCCGTGCCGAGCGATCCGCGATGGCGGCGGTGATCCGCCACTTCGGCGCGCAAAGTCTGAAAACCGTGGCGGGCATCTACTGGCAGGCATGGAAGCTGTGGCGCAAAGGGGCGAAGCTGCACGCCCACCCGGGTCGGGGAAAGCAGCGTGACGAAGAGAGAAGACCATGATGTACGGTGACAAAGCCCTGTCGAGCAGCAGCCCGGGCTGGTTGGAAAACCTGGCCCGCCGCGCGGTGATCAATCACCTGCGCCGATTGCCGCGTGGGGGCGTTACCCTGCATGAGCCCAATGGTGAAAAGGTGGTGATTGGCGAGGGCGACGCACAAATCCGCATCAACGCCTGGAGCAGTTACACCGCGATGATGACCGGAGGCTCACTGGGCGCGGGCGAGGCTTATATGGCCGGTGCCTGGGACAGCCCGGATCTGGTCGCGGTGATTCGCTATTTCGCCGCCAACGTGGAGACCATGCAGGCGATGGAACGTGGCCCGGCGATGATCGCCAAGCCACTGCTGAAAATGCTGCACGCGATGAACCGCAACAGCGTGTCCGGCTCGCGTCGCAACATTGCCGCTCATTACGATCTTGGCAATGAGTTTTTCGGCTTGTTCCTGGACCCGACCATGATGTATTCCGCCGCCATCTATCCGGCCCCCGGCGGTGACTTGAACACGGCCGCGGTGCATAAGCTGGATCTGATCTGCCAGCGCTTGCAGCTGCGTCACGGCCAGCACCTGCTGGAGATCGGTACCGGCTGGGGTGGGCTGGCATTGCACGCGGCGCGCCACTACGGCGTGCGTGTGACCACCACCACCATCTCCAGGCAACAGGCCCGCTATGCCCGCGAACAGGTTCGCGATGCGGGCCTGGAGGATCGCATCGAGGTGTTGGAGCGCGACTACCGGGAACTGCAAGGGCAGTATGACCGCATCGTTTCCGTGGAAATGATCGAGGCGGTGGGGCATCAATATCTGAACAGTTATTTCAAGGTGCTGAATGAGCGCTTGAAACCCGATGGCCTGTTGTTGTTGCAGGCGATCACCGTGCCCGATCAGCGCTATGACTACGCCCGGAACAATGTGGACTTCATCAAACGTTACATTTTTCCCGGTGGCTTCCTGCCTTCGGTGTCGGTGATGTGCGCGGGCCTGCGCCGCCATACCCGGCTGGTGCCGCTGGCGCTCAACGACATCGGTGAGCATTACGCACGCACCGTGGAGCATTGGCGCGAGCGCTTCCTGCAGGCGCTGCCCAGGGTGCGTGAGCTGGGGTTCGACGAGCGCTTTTGCCGGATGTGGGATTACTATCTTTGCTACTGCCAGGGCGCCTTCATGGAGCGTGCCATCAGCACCGTGCATTTGATGGCCGCCGGGCCGGATTATCGCCAGGCGTGAGTGACCCCGCCGGCGTCGCTTTCCCCACCCTGGGGTGGCGGGTGATGTGCTATGATTGCGCCGCTTATTCCCTGAGGACCCTCTGAAGACCCCTTGCGAACCGCGCCCGGCCAAAGGCCGCCGGGGCATTATCCAGAGGGCGCCTTGTGGTAATATAAGCCTCTGAAAAGCCGGATATTACCGGGACGGTGACCCCGTATGACAGCACAAGCTCAAGAGATCGTGCGCGCCCACCTGGCGGGCACCGACGAACAGGATTCGCTTACCAGCGAACAGCGTTCACTGTACCGCCAGCGCATTAAAGAACGGTTACAGGCACGGGACGCGGTGATGGTGGCCCACTATTACACGGACCCCGAGATCCAGGCGTTGGCCGAGGAAAGCGGCGGCTGCGTGGCCGATTCGCTGGAAATGGCCCGCTTTGGCCGGGATCACCCGGCCAGCACGCTGATCGTGGCCGGCGTGCGTTTCATGGGCGAGACCGCCAAGATCCTGAGCCCGGAAAAGCGCGTGTTCATGCCCACCCTGGAGGCCACCTGCTCGCTGGATATCGGTTGCCCGGAGGACCAGTTCGCCGCCTTTTGCGATCAGCACCCGGATCGCACCGTGGTGGTGTACGCCAACACCTCGGCGGCGGTGAAGGCGCGGGCCGACTGGGTGGTGACCTCGTCGATCGCGGTGGAACTGATTGAGTATCTGGACCAGCGTGGCGAAAAGATCCTGTGGGCGCCGGATCGCCACCTCGGCGGCTATGTGCGTGATCGCACCGGCGCCGACGTGTTGTGCTGGGACGGCGCCTGCATTGTTCACGAAGAGTTCAAGGCCCAGGGCCTGGAGTCATTGAAAGCGGCTTATCCGGACGCCGCCATCCTGGTGCACCCGGAATCGCCGGCGCCGGTGGTGGCGATGGCCGATGTAGTCGGCTCTACCTCGCAGTTGATCAGCGCCGCTCAGCGCATGGACAACAGCACCTTCATCGTGGCGACCGACAAGGGCATTTTCTACAAGATGCAGCAAATGGCGCCGGGCAAGACCTTCGTCGAGGCGCCCACCGCGGGCAGCGGTGCCGCCTGCCGCAGTTGCGCCCATTGCCCGTGGATGGCCATGAACGGTCTCGAGAACACCCTGGCGGTGCTGCAGGACGATCAGGGCTGCGGCCAGGAAATCTTTGTCGACCCGGCGCTGGCCGCCAAGGCGATGAAGCCGCTGGATCGGATGCTGGAGTTCGGCGCCAGCCTGAAACGCTAGAGGCAGGGCAGGGGGCGGTCCAGCCCCTGGCCCCTGCTCAGAATTCCTCTTTGGAAAGCTTTTTCATTTCCTCTTCCCGGGCGCTCAGTTGGCTGTGCAAGGCGAACTGGCCACTGGCTTCTTTGAGCGCGTAGCGCATCTGCTGGAACGCCGCCCGATCCTGACCATGAAGAAACTGCACCTCGGCGCGGCCGCGATGGGCGCGGGCCTGATCGCCACTGTTGCCCCAGGCGTCGGCGGCCAGGGACCACAGTTGCGGATCGCCGGGGCGCCGCAACAACAGAGGCTCGAGCAGCGGCAACGCCTGCGCGGGTTTTTTGTTCAGCAGGTAGGCGCGGCTGAGCAGCACCGAAGCGCCGTAGTCGCGGGGATTGATGCGCAGCACTTTGCGGCCGCTGTCGATCACCGCCGGGTAATCGCCTTTGGCCAGGTTGATCTCCATCAGCCCCAGGTCGTACCAGAGTTCATCCGGATACTCCTTGTTCAACGCCGCCATGCGTTGCAGAGCGCCGTCGTAGTCGCGTTCGCGCAGGTCGGTCAGCGCCAGGCCGTACCGGGCCGCTTGCCGCTGGGCGTTGTTGCCGCTGTCGATTTGACGGTTAAAGTAACTGCGCGAGCGCTCGATGGAGTCGAAATAACGCGATTGCACCCGCGCCCGCACCAGCAGGAACTGCTCCGAGGGGTGGGTGTTGGGGTGCGGCAGATTGCGCGCCCGCGCCCGGGTGTCGGCGACACGGTCTTCGGTGACCGGGTGAGTGAGCAGAAACTCCGGCGGATCGCCGGCGTAGCGCTGCTGTTCAAGCATGCGCTCGAAGAAGCGGGGCATGGCTTCCGGGTCCAGCCCGGCGGCGGACAGGGTCTGCATGCCAACACGGTCGGCCTCCCGTTCGTTGCTGCGCGAATACGCCAGTTGCGCCTGCAGCGCGCCGGCCTGGGTGGCGGCCATGCCGGCCATGCCGGCCTGGCCATCACCGGCGATGGCCACCGCGATGCTGGCCAGCATCGCGGCAAGAACACCGATGTTCATTTTCTGTGACTGGATATAGCGGCGGGAAAAGTGGCGCTGGCTGACGTGGGCGATTTCGTGGGCGATCACGCTGGCCACCTCGTCGTCGCTGGCGGCGTTGAGAAACAGACCGGCGTTGAGGCCGATCACGCCCCCGGGCACCGCGAAGGCGTTGATGTCCGGCGTGTTGATCACGACGATGGCCAGGTCCGGTTCGTTGAGTTCGCTGAACGAGGCCAGCCGGTATACCAGGCTCTCGGCGTATTCCTGCACCACCGGGTCTTCCATGATGGGCGCCTGGCCGCGCAGAGAGCGCAGCCAGGAGCGCCCCAGCCGGTGCTCCTGGTCGGCGGACATCACCGCCATGGATGGGTCCCCCAGGTCAGGCAGATCGCTCTGCTGGGCATACAGCGGCGTGGCGGCCAGTAATATCACGCTACCCAGTAGTGCGACGCGTAACACTGCGAACACGGTAAGCTCCTTTGCCTGAATCCTTACAAGAAGACCGTTGATAACCTTTCCTCCGCCGCGCCGCTGTGGAAAGATCGGCGGCAGGTTTTTGACGGATCACGATATGCATAGTAACCGGGAACAGCCACCCATTGCCCAGCATCTGGACGCCCGTGGCCTGCAATGCCCTCTGCCCTTGCTTAAGACCCGGCAGGCTCTGCGTGGGCTGCGGCCGGGCGATGTGTTGCGGGTGCTGGCCAGCGATGCCGGGTCCGCCCGGGATATTCCCAATTACCTTGGACAGTCCTCCCACGAGCTGGTTCGGCGCAGCGAAGAGGACGGCCTGTTTGTGTTTCTGATTCGTCGCGGTGAGGAGTAAGGGATTCAATGCTGAACGTGCTTCGTAGCTGGTTTCAATCGCTGTTTGCCGATGAAGAAGCGGTGTATCTGCTGTTCCTGCTGCTGGCCGGGTTCGCGGTGGTGTTGCTGTTCGGCAATATGCTGGCGCCACTGCTGGCGTCGATCGTGCTGGCTTATCTGATGCAGGGGCTGGTGACCGCCTTGAATCGCCGGCGGGTGCCAGCGGCGCTGTCGGTGGGGGTGGTATTCGCGTTGTTCTTGAGCGCGTTGGTGGTGACCCTGGTGGTTTTGCTGCCGATGGTCTGGCGACAGACCGCGCTGCTGGTGCGCGATCAGTTGCCGCATGTGTTTCATAACACCGAGACCTGGCTGCGCGGGCTGCCGGCGCGCTACCCGGAAATCATCTCCATGGAGCAGGTGGACACCCTGGTGGGCACCGCCCAGCGGGAGCTGGCCCAGTTCGGCCAGGCGGTGCTGACGCTGTCGCTGTCGTCGATTCCCAACCTGGTGCAGATCCTGGTGTTCCTGGTGCTGGTGCCGCTGCTGGTGTTTTTCCTGCTCAAGGATCGAGAGCAGATCATCGCCTGGGTGATGGGCTTTCTGCCGGCGCGGCGGCGGGTGCTGGGGCACGTCTGGAAAGAGATGGACGGGCAGATCGCCAACTACGTGCGCGGCAAGGCCCTGGAGATCCTGATCGTCGGGACGGTGACCTACATTGCTTTTCTGTTGCTGGACGTGAATTACACCGCGCTGCTGGCGGTGCTGGTGGGGCTTTCGGTGGTGGTGCCTTATATCGGCGCCACGCTGGTGACGCTGCCGGTGGCGGCGGTGGCCTATGTGCAATTCGGCTGGGGCGGTGATCTGGCGCTGGTGATGGTGGTGTACGGCGTGATCCAGTTTCTGGATGGCAATATTCTGGTGCCGTTGCTGTTCTCCGAGGCGGTCAATCTGCACCCGGTGGCGATCATCACCGCGATCCTGTTTTTTGGCGGCATCTGGGGGCTGTGGGGCGTGTTTTTCGCGATCCCGCTGGCCACCCTGCTCAAGGCGGTGCTCAATGCCTGGCCGCGCGCCAACGATCCCTGGCTTGAGGACGCCGCCGGGGATTAGACCGTGGCGGCGTTAATGTGACCTGGCCGGACCTGCCTGGCCGGACCTGAGCTGATTCAAAGCGCGCGCGCTGCGTCCAGCACCTGATCGGCGTGGCCCTTGACCTTGACCTTGCGCCAGCAGTGGCGTACCACCCCTTTCTGATCGATCAGAAAGGTGCTGCGCTCGATGCCCTCGTATTCTTTTCCGTACAGCTTTTTCAGGTGGATCACGTCGAACAGCCGGCACACGGTTTCGTCCTCGTCACTGATCAGCTCGAAGGGAAACCCCTGTTTGGCCTTGAAGTTCTCATGGCGTTTGAGCGAATCCCGGGATACCCCCAGAATTTCGCAGCCGGCCTCTTGAAATCGCGGGTACAGGTCGCGGAAATTCTGGCCCTCGGTGGTGCAGCCCGGGGTGCTGTCCTTGGGATAGAAATACAGCACCACTTTTTTGCCGGCCAGCGCCGACAGGCTGACGTTCCCGCCGCCGGTGGTGGCGGCGGTGAAATCGGGGGCCGGCTGGCCTTCTTCAACTCGGTAGCTCATTAACGGGTCCTTGCAGCGTTGTGAAATGTGGTTGGGCGGGGGTATCAACCCTTTCCGGGCGGTCACGGGCACGGAAAGCACGTGAAGGGCGTGGCTTATCCTTGTCCGGCTCGGGGGCGAGGTTTACCATAACGCCCTTTGCATCAAGAGAGAAAACGGCATGATTCGCGGTAGCATTGTGGCCATTGTAACGCCGATGCGGGATGACGGTTCCGTGGATTGGGAGCATCTTCGCAAGCTGGTCAACTGGCATGTGGAGCAGGGCACCCACGGTATCGTGGCGGTGGGCACCACCGGTGAGTCCGCCACCCTCGGCTTTGAAGAACACGACAGCGTGATCCGGGAAGTGGTGGCGATCGCCGACGGACGCATTCCGGTGATCGCCGGCACCGGCGCCAACAGCACCGAGGAGGCGATCCGCCTGACCCGCGATGCCAAACGCGACGGCGCCGACGCCTGCCTGCTGGTCACGCCGTATTACAACAAGCCGCCCCAGGAGGGCCTCTACCAGCATTTTCTGGCGGTGGCCCGGGCGGTGGACATTCCGCAGATTCTCTACAACGTGCCTGGTCGCACCGCCTGCGACCTGCTGCCCGAGACCGTTGAGCGGCTCGCCAAGGTGCCGAACATCGTCGGCATCAAGGAGGCCACCGGCAATCTTGAGCGCGCCCGCGAGATCCGTGAGCGTTGCGGCAATGATTTTCTGCTCTATTCCGGCGATGACGCCACCGCCCTGGAGCTGATGCTGGCTGGCGGCGATGGCGACATTTCGGTGACCGCCAACGTGGCGCCAGCGAAGATGGCGGCCATGTGCACCGCCGCCTTGTCCGGCGACGTGGAGACCGCCCGTGCATTAAATGCGGAACTCGATCCCCTTCACCGTGATCTGTTTATCGAGCCGAGCCCGATTCCGGCGAAGTGGGCCCTCTACGAGATGGGCCTCATCGACAGCGGCATCCGTTTGCCGCTGGTACCGCTTTCGGAGGCCGCTCAGCCGCGTTTGCGTGATACGCTGCGCCGCTGCGGACTCCTGGAGGGATAATGCGACGTTGTTTTGTTGTAGTAGCCGCCGCCTCATTGGCGGCGTGCGGTCTGTTGCCCGACCACAGCCTGAATTATCGGGATGCCCCGGTGCTGGAGCCGATCACGGTGCCCGATGGCATGGTGTTTCTCGGCGAACAGCAACTGTACGCGGTGCCGGACGTGGACCAGCGCCTGATCGGCGAGCAGAAGGGCGAGGACGGTTTCGACGCGCCCAAGCCGCCACAATTGGTGGCGGTGGCCACCGACGACCCGGACCGGCGGCAGACTGATCAGCCGGCGCCGCCGGCGGACCGCACCGGCACGCCGGTGCTGGCGAAGGATGGCAGCGGTTACCCGATCATCATGATGCCGGTCAGCTATGACTGGGCCTGGGAGCGGGTCACCCAGTCGGTCACGCAGACCGATCTGCGCGTCACCGACCGCAACCGTGATCAGGGCGTGTTCTACCTGACCACCCCCGAGCGCTACCGGCTGACGCCGCCCCAGGCACAGCTCAAGCTCAGCCACACCACCAATGGCATTCAGGTGGCGGTGTTGAATGGCGAGGGCTCGGCGCTGGCCAACAAAGACTCGGGGCTGGCGATTCTGGAAAGCATTTACGGCCAGCTCAATAAGCCCGGGCAACCCGACCCACGGCCCTGAACGCGACACCGGGAGAAAGCATTGCAACTGGCGTCACTGGGCAGCGGCAGCAAGGGTAACGGCACCGTTATCCGGGCCGGCGACACTCTGATTCTGGTCGATTGCGGTTTCTCCCTGCGCGACACCGAGGCCCGTCTGGCGCGGCTGGGCATCGCCGCCGGCGACCTCGCCGCGGTGCTGATTACCCATGAGCATGGTGATCATGTGCGTGGCGCCGGCGCTTTGGCCCGGCGCCATAAAGTGCCGCTGTACAGCACTTTCGGCACCGCCCGGGCGGTGGCCGACCGGCCGGCCGGCTTTCACGGCGGTGCTTGGCAAGAGGTGCGGCCAGGGCGGGAATTCGCGGTGGGCGGCATCACCGTGACGCCGGTGACCGTGCCCCACGACGCCCGCGAACCTTGCCAGTATCGTTTTGGCTGGCGCGGCCGCGAGCTGGGCGTGCTCACGGATCTGGGGTCGCTGACCGCCCACGTGGTGGAGGCATACCAGGAGTGCGACGCCCTGGTGTTGGAATGCAACCATGATCCGCAGATGCTCGCCGCCGGGCCTTATCCGAGCTCATTGAAGCGTCGGGTGGGCGGGCACCTGGGGCATTTGAGCAACCAGCAGGCGGCGACGCTGCTGGGGCACTGCAATGTTGATCGTCTGCAGCATCTCGTGCTTTCGCACCTGAGCGAGCAGAATAATACGCCGCAGCACGCCCTGACCCAGATTCACCGGGCGGTGGAACACGGCCGCGAGCGCATTCGGGTCGCCAGCCAGCAACAGGGTTTCGATTGGTTGGACATTCTCTGAGACGGTGCCCCGGGGTGGTCCCGGGCACGGGCATTACCGATACACACCAGTTATCCAAGACAGGTACCCCATGGAAAAGCGCGACGAACTCTACGCCGGCAAGGCCAAGTCCGTATTCACCACCGATGACCCCGACAAGCTGGTGATCGTGTTCCGCAACGACACCTCAGCGTTCGATGGCAAGAAGAAAGAGGCTCTGGATCGCAAAGGGGCGGTGAACAATCAGTTCAACGCCGCGATCATGGAAGCGCTGCGGAAAGAGGGCATTCCGACCCACTTTGAGAAGCGCTTGTCGGCCACCGAGTCGCTGGTCAAGCGCTTGACCATGATCCCGGTGGAATGCGTGGTGCGCAACATCGCCGCCGGCTCCATCGTGCGCCGTCTGGGGGTGGAAGAGGGCAAGCAACTGAACCCGCCGACCTTCGAGATGTTTCTCAAGGACGACGCCCTCGGCGACCCGATGATCAACGAGTACCATGTGCGCAGTTTCGGCTGGGCCGAGCCGGAGCAGATCGAAACCATGAAAGCGCTCACTTTCAAGGTCAATGAGGTGCTCAAGAAGCTGTTCCTGGATGGCGACATGCTGCTGGTGGATTACAAGCTGGAGTTCGGTGTCTATAAAGGCGAAGTGATTCTTGGCGATGAGTTCTCACCGGACGGTTGCCGCCTGTGGGATCGCAACACCCGCGAGAAGATGGACAAAGACCGCTTCCGCCAGGGCCTGGGCAACGTGGTCGAAGCCTACGAAGAGGTCGGCCACCGGCTGGGCATGAGCTTCGAATACTGATCTGGCGCCTACCGCCAGGCACATCACCGCCCGCGCCCGCGGGCGGTGTCGTTTTCAGCCCTGTTTGCTTTTTTCGCAAGGCAGGAACCGGCAAAATGCCCTGTTCCGGGGCGCCTGTTTTGCACAGCGGACCACTCGTGTCCGGTTTCGCATGAACTCCCCCTCCTAAGCGCTTGATTTTACCCGAAGTTAATTTCTAACTTATTGATTAAAAAGGTTTTTCATTAAATGGATACTTTTTCGTCATTTAGGGCTCACGCGCATTATCCTGGGGGCTGAGCGCGGTTCCTGACAGAATACCCACAGAGTTATCCACAGAATCTGTGAGTAACTCATGAACGGATTCAAGGCGACCAAAAGCGTCACCCGATTCAGGCCGATTGCAGGCCGAGCAGGCTCATCAGCAGCCGCATCAGCAGCGCGGCCACGGCCAGGGCCAGCACACTGGCGCTCCAGATCAGCACCAGCCAGCCCAGCCGGCGCCACCGGGACGGCCGTTGCTCACCGCCGGCCATCAGTGATAGCCCTGATCGCCGGGACGCACCTTGCCCCGGAACACGTAATAAGCGAAGGCGGTGTACATAAGAATGAAGGGAATGATCAGCAGCGCGCCGACCAGAGCGAAGCCCATGCTTTGCGGGGGCGCGGCCGCCTGCCACAGGGAAATGTCCGGCGGCAGGATGTTCGGCCAGCCGCTGATCGCCAGCCCGGCGTAACCCAGAAACATCAGCGCCAGCGTGCACAGAAACGGCGCCACCGGCTGGCCCCGTGTCAGAGCCCGCCAGAGAATCACCATGGCCAGCGTCACCAGCAGTGGCACCGGCGCGAACCAGATCAGATTGGGGAAACTGAACCAGCGCGCGGCGATGGCCGGATCGCGCAGCGGCGTCCAGATGCTGATCACCACGATCGCGACCAGCAGGATCGCCGACAGCGGCCGGGTCAGATGAAACATGCGCAACTGCAGCTCGCCTTCGCTTTTCATAATCAGCCAGGTGCTGCCCAGCAGGGCGTAGGCGAACACCAGACTGATGCCGGTAAACAGCGGGAAAGGCGCGATCCAATCCAATGGACCACCGGTGTAAGCGCCGTTTTCCACCGGCAAGCCGCTGATGTAGGCGCCCAGCACCACGCCCTGGAAAAAGGTGGCGGTGAAGGAGCCGCCAATAAAGGCTTTGTCCCAGACATGGCGTTCATGGTCGCGGGCCTTGAAGCGGAATTCGAAGGCGATGCCCCGGAAAATCAAGCCCAGCAGCATGAAAATCAGCGGCAGGTAGAGCGCCGTCAACACCACTGAATAGACCAGGGGAAAGGCCGCCAGCAGGCCGGCGCCGCCCAGCACCAGCCAGGTTTCGTTGCCGTCCCAGACCGGCGCCACGGTGTTCATGGCCACGTCGCGGTGCTCTTTATCGGGAATGAACGGATAGAGGATGCCGATGCCCAGGTCGAAGCCATCCATGATCACGTACATCATGACGCCGAAGCCGATAATGATCGCCCAGATCAAAGCCAGATCGATGCCCATTATTCGCTCCTCCGGTTGCCGCTGTCGCCGTCCTCGTCATCGTCCAGGCCTTCTTCCACGGCGGACAACGGCCGCATGGCGTGGCGTTGCTGGCCCGGCCCGCCGGTGGCGGAGCCGGTGCCTTCCTGGGGTCGGGGGCCCTTGCGCACCAGGCGCATCATGTAGGCGAAGCCGGCGCCGAACACGAACAGGTAAATGACCACGAACAGCGCCAGCGAGAGCGCCAGAGTGCCGCTGCCGTGTGGCGACACCGCGTCCTCGGTGCGCATTACTCCGTACACCACCCACGGCTGCCGGCCGATTTCGGTGGTGTACCAGCCGGCCAGGATCGCGATCAGCCCGGCCGGCCCCATCGCCAGCGCGAAGCGCAGGAACCAGGACGATTGATACAGCCGCCCGCGCCAGCGGTGCCAGAGGCTGAGCGCACCCAACAGAATCATCAACAGACCCAGCCCGACCATGATCCGAAACGACCAGAACACGATGGTGGCGTTGGGGCGTTCGTCCTTGGCAAAGCTTTTCAGGCCGGGGATGGTGCCGTCCCAGCTGTGGGTCAGGATCAGGCTGCCCAGGCGCGGCACCTCCAGGGCGAAACGGGTGGTCTCGCGCTGCATGTCCGGCCAGCCGAACAGAATCAGGGGCAGGCCCTCGGCGGAGGTCTGGCCGGCCACGTCGTCCGGCGCGCCCCAATGGCCCTCAATGGCGGCCAGCTTGGCGGGCTGGTGTTCCAGGGTGTTCAGGCCATGGAAATCGCCGATCACCGCCTGAACCGGTGCCACCACCACCATCATCCACATGGCCATGGAGAACATGGTGCGCAGCGCCGGGTTGTCGCGCCCGCGCAGCAAATGCCAGGCCGCCGACGCGCCCACGAACAGGGCGGTGGCAAGAAAGGCAGCGACGCTCATATGCAGCAGCCGGTAGGGGAAAGAGGGGTTGAAGATCACCGCCAGCCAGTCCACCGGGATCACCTGATTATTGACGATTTCGTAGCCCTGAGGGGTTTGCATCCAGCTATTGGAGGCGAGGATCCAGAAGGTCGAGATCAGGGTGCCGATGGCCACCGTGACGGTGGAGAAGAAATGCAGCCCGGGGCCGACCTTGTTCCACCCGAACAGCATCACACCCAGAAAGCCGGCTTCCAGAAAAAAAGCGGTGAGCACTTCATAGGCCAGCAGCGGACCGGTGACGCTGCCGGCGAACTCGGAGAAAAAACTCCAGTTGGTGCCAAATTGATAGGCCATGACCAGCCCGGACACCACGCCCATGCCGAAATTGACCGCGAAGATCTTTGACCAAAAGTGGTAGAGATCCCGGTAGACGGTGTTTTTGGAGTACAGCCACAGGCCCTCCAGCACCGCCAGGTAGCTGGCCAGCCCGATGGTGATGGCGGGAAAGATGATGTGGAACGAGATGGTGAAGCCGAATTGGATGCGGGCCAGATCAAGCGCCAGGGTATCGGCCATGCGAACTCCTCCTCACCGGTTTGGCCAGGCCCGGCGGAGAGCGTGCCGCGATGCCGGGGATCGCCTTTATACTAACAAGCCGGCGGCATCGGTAAAGTTGGACAA
The DNA here is from genome assembly GCF_002864685.1 of Alloalcanivorax mobilis. GTDB lineage: Bacteria > Pseudomonadota > Gammaproteobacteria > Pseudomonadales > Alcanivoracaceae > Alloalcanivorax > Alloalcanivorax mobilis. The sequence continues at coordinate 132,743 of NZ_NMQZ01000010.1, read as the reverse complement.
AAGGTCGCAGGCGAGGGCGTGGCCTACAGTCTTATCATCGGCAATGGTCGCCACGGCTGGGTGAGCAACTGGCGCGCGCTCAGGGTCAGCAGCAACTGGTGGAAACCGGCATTGGGGAAGCGCCGATTGATTTCGCGAATGCGCTCGCGGGGCACGCCGAAGCGCACCAGCCCCAGCGACAGATCAATCCAGTCGGCGCGGCGGAACGCCTCCACCAGACTGGCCGGCTCATGCTCGCTGGGGGTGATTTTGTGGTGATGCACGATCATCGCGTGGATTTCGTCGCTCCAGCTCTGCAGGCCCTGCTCTTGAAGATAGTGGCAGGCGAGGCGGGCGGACGGCCCCAGGTAATCGAAGGTACAGGCCAGCCAGATGCCGGCGTCGTGGAAGAACCCGGCCAGCTCCAGTTTGCCCAGCTCCTCATCGGGCAACTCACCGGCCGGCGCCCTCTGCGCCGCCACCAGGTTGATAACGCGATACACATGGTTGCGGTACGGGGTCTGGTCCCGTCCGAAACGTTCCGCGTGGCGATCGAACAGGGCGTCAAGCTGCGCCAGTTCGGTGATCAACCTTGTCATCGTGTGCCCCAGCGGCCAGGCCGTGTGAGTCGGTGAGTGTTGTTGTCTACCCGGTTGGCCGTGATCGGCACGGTTGAGCCGGTTCCTGAGTACCAATTAACCAGAGCGCGGTGCTGTTGTCACCGGCCCGGGAACAAAATGCTTTGCCGTGAACCGACGAAGCCATTGGTGATCAGTGTCGGTTGTTTTATAGTCCGACAATATAGCTTCTATGTTAAACAATGTTGACGCCGTGACCTTTCAAGCCCGAGAAAGCCTTTCCGAGCAAATCGCCGGCCATCTGGCCGGGCAGATCATCCGTGGCGAGTTGCTGGCCGGTGACCGCATCCAGGAGATGCGCGTGGCCGGCGAACTGGACGTCAGCCGGGGCTCGGTGCGTGAGGCGCTGCTGATCCTGCAGCGCCGTCACCTGATCGACATTCTGCCGCGCCGGGGCGCGGTGGTGAAAGAGATGTCCGAGGCCCAGGTGCGCGGCCTCTATGAGCTGGTTCAGGTGCTGCTCGGGCTGGTCATTCGCAAGGCCATCAAGAGTGTCCGTGAAGACGACCTGGACCCCTTTATCGAGCTGATCCACGAACTGCAACTGGCCAGCGCCGAGCGCGACCTGGAGCGCTTTTTCCAGCTCAGCTTCCGGTTTTTGTCCCACGCCTACCTGTTCGCCGGCAACGGTTTCGTGCAGGACGTGCTCGCCGATCTGCAGCCGGCGCTGCAGCGCACCTGGTTCATGGCCCTGCACCTGGACGGCGATGAAATGAAAGAATGCCTGTCGTTCTTCAAGGCCCTGGTGGAGACCATTTTTCGCCGTGACGTGCGCTCGGCGCTGGAGATTATCCGCGAGTTCGCCGAGCATCAGTCCGCGCTGGTGCAGGAGTCGATCACCCGGGCTCGCCAGATCGAGGCCGCCTGGGGCGGGCGCCGAAAATGAGCCATCGGTGCTCTAACCCGGCGGATTAGCAGGAAAAATTGCCCGGTGGGGCTTGCCAGCGTCGCCGTTGCTCCCTAAAATCACGCCCCTCTGCAGGCACGTAGCTCAGTTGGTTAGAGCACCACCTTGACATGGTGGGGGTCGGTGGTTCGAATCCACTCGTGCCTACCAGTTTCGCTCCATCTTTCAGACCAGCCAGCGCCCGGTCCGGGTTTACGGGCCCCATGGCGTGACCTACAATGCCCGGCTAGTTCGAAAGATGGCTGGGGCGAAATTTCACCGAACGTGGCCGAATCCCGTGTGAGCGGGCAGCTGGCCCGGGAAATTTGCCCCGATAAGATTCATTACTTGGAGGTTCACGACATTAAGCGTGGAGGCAAAGGCCGCGACCAGCGTGCCAACATCAATCAGCAAATCCAGGCAACCGAAGTCCGGTTGATCGACGTGGACGGCGAACAGATCGGCATCGTGCCTCGTGACGAGGCATTGGAAAAGGCCGTCGCCAAGCAGCTGGATCTGGTGGAAATCTCCCCTGGTGCGGAACCGCCCGTCTGCCGGATCATGGATTACGGCAAGCATCTGTTCGAACAGAAGCAAAAAGCCCGGGAATCGCGCAAGAAGACACGCCAGACCCAGGTGAAAGAGATGAAATTCCGTCCCGGCACCGATTCCGGCGACTATGAGGTGAAACTGCGTAACCTCAAGCGTTTCCTGGAAGCCGGCGACAAAGCGAAAGTGACCGTGCGCTTCAGAGGTCGTGAGATGGCTCACCAGGAGCTGGGTCGCGAACTGCTGTCACGGGTCGAAGCGGATCTGGCGGAGTACGGCTCCGTCGAACAGTACCCGAACATGGAAGGGCGCCAGATGATCATGGTGCTCAGCCCGGGCAAGAAGAAAAAGTAACCGGATCGCCGGTTGCTTTTGTTTTTATTCACACGAACTTGAGACAGGTATCATGCCAAAGATCAAGACGAACCGCGGGGCTGCAAAGCGTTTTAAAAAAACCGCCTCCGGTTTCAAGCGTAAGCAGGCATTCAAAAACCACATCTTGACGAAGAAAAGCGCCAAGACGATTCGCCATCTGCGTCCCAAGACCGCCGTCCACGAAAGTGATGTGGCGCTGGTCAAACGCATGATGCCCTACAGCTGAATCAGCGGTTTTTTGGAGGTCTGAACAATGGCTCGAGTTAAGCGTGGTGTGCAGGCGCGTCGCCGGCACAAGAAAATCCTCAAGCAAGCAAAAGGTTACTACGGAGCGCGCAGCCGCGTTTTCCGCGTAGCCGTACAGGCGGTGATCAAAGCCGGCCAGTATGCCTACCGTGACCGTAAAGTGCGCAAGCGTCAGTTCCGTCGTCTGTGGATCGTGCGCATCAACGCCGCGGCCCGCAACAACGGCCTGTCCTACAGCCGCATGATCGATGGCCTGAAAAAGGCGTCGGTGGAAATTGATCGTAAAGTGCTGGCGGACCTGGCGGTTCGCGATCAGGTGGCGTTTGGTGCTTTGGCCGAAAAAGCCAAAGCGAGTCTCGCCGCCTGAGCTGACTGTCGGTTAGCCTACACGACAGTACTCCGAAAAAGGGGAAGAGCTCGCGCTCTTCCCCTTTTTTGTTTGGGAAGCCCCGAAAGGGGCCGATCGGGGCTTCCGGCGTATTTCCCCGCTGGGGAAAGAGACGAAGAGAACAAGAGCGGGTGAGTCTTATGATGGAGAACCTGGAAAGCCTGGTGTCGGCGGCGTTGGTTGAGGTGGCTGGGGCTGGCGATGCGCGTGCGCTGGACGATGTGCGGGTGCGCTACCTGGGTAAGAAGGGCGAGATCAGTGCGCTGTTGAAGAGCCTGGGTGGGCTGAGCGCGGACGAGCGCCCGCAAGCCGGTGCGTTGATCAACGAGGCCAAGCAGCGGGTGCAGACGGCTTTGGAAGCGCGCCGCGATGCGTTGCAGGAAGCCGCGCTGGGCGAGAAGCTGGCGGCGGAGTCGCTGGATGTGACCTTGCCCGGTCGGGGCGAGCACCCTGGTGCTTTGCATCCGGTGACGCGGATGCGCCGCCGCATGGAGGATTTCTTCCTGCGGCTGGGTTTCGATATCGCCGAAGGTCCGGAAGTCGAAGACGATTTTCATAACTTCGAAGCGCTCAATATTCCCGCCCATCACCCGGCGCGGGCGATGCACGATACCTTCTACTTTGGTGATGGCCGGCTGCTGCGCACGCACACCTCGCCGGTGCAGATCCGGGTGATGGAAAACGGCAAGCCGCCGTTTCGTATCATCGCGCCGGGCCGTGTTTACCGTTGTGATTCGGACATCACTCACACGCCCATGTTTCACCAGCTCGAAGGCCTGCTGGTGGACGAGAACATTACCTTCGCCGACCTCAAGGGCACGGTGGCGGAATTTCTCAAGTATGTGTTTGAAGTGGACGACCTGCCGGTGCGTTTCCGGCCCAGCTACTTCCCGTTCACCGAGCCCAGCGCCGAGGTGGATGTGGGCTGCGTGAGCTGTGGCGGCCAGGGTTGCCGGGTGTGCTCGCAAAGCGGCTGGCTGGAGATCATGGGCTGCGGCATGGTGCACCCCAAGGTGCTTGAGCACGGCGGCGTGGATTCCACCCGCTACAGCGGTTTTGCGTTCGGCATGGGCGTTGAGCGGTTGACCATGTTGCGCTACGGCGTCAACGACCTGCGCCTGTTCTTCGAGAACGACGCCCGCTTTCTGGCGCAGTTCGCCTGACGCCGGCGCATCGCGCACGTACCACGACAACAAGCAAGAGACGGACCCCGAGGATCACCAAGAATGCGTTTCAACGAAGCCTGGTTGCGGCAGTGGGCCAACCCCGAAATCGACACCGACACCCTGGTTCGGCAGATCACCATGGCCGGCCTGGAAGTGGATGCCGTGGAGCCGGCGGTGCCGCCGTTCAGCGGCGTGGTGGTGGCGCGCATCAACAGCTGCCGGCCGCATCCGGACGCGGACAAACTGCGCCTGTGCGAAGTCGACGACGGCAGCCAGGTGTACCCGGTGGTGTGCGGCGCGCCGAACGCCCGCGAGGGGCTGGTGGTGCCGCTGGCGAAAGTGGGCGCGCAATTGCCCGGTGATCTCAAGATCAAGAAAGCGAAACTGCGCGGCGAGCCCTCGGAAGGCATGCTGTGCGGCGCCTCGGAATTGGGTCTGGAAGACGTCATCGACGGCCTTCTGGAATTGCCCGAGGATGCCCCGCTGGGCGCGGATATCCGTGAATATTTGCAACTGAACGACACCATCATCGAGGTGGATCTGACCCCCAACCGCGCCGATTGCCTGAGCGTGCGTGGTGTTGCCCGGGAAGTGGGCGTGCTCAACCGCGTCGCCCTCAACGAGCCGGAAATCGCGCCGGTGGCGGCGGTGATCGACGACACCTTTCCGATCACCGTGGAAGACACCGCCGGCTGTCCCCGTTATCTGGGCCGGGTGATTCGCGACGTGGACGTGACCGCCGCCACCCCGATGTGGATGGTGGAGCGCCTGCGCCGCGCCGGGCTGCGCAGCATCGATCCGATCGTGGATGTGACCAATTACGTGCTGCTGGAATTGGGCCAGCCGTTGCACGCCTTTGACCTGGAGCGCCTCGCCGGTGCCGTGATCGTGCGCCAGGCGAACAGCGGCGAGACCCTGCTCAGCCTGGACGATCAGACCCTGGCGTTGGGTGACGACACTCTGGTGATCGCCGATCACAATGGCCCGGTGGCCCTGGCGGGCATCATGGGTGGGCGCCCCTCGGCGGTCGGCGCGCAGACCCGCCATCTGTTTCTGGAATGCGCCTTTTTCAGCCCGCTGGCGGTGGTGGGCCGCGCCCGCGCCCACGGCTTGCACACCGACGCGTCCCATCGCTTCGAGCGCGGCGTGGACCCGGCGTTGCAATGGCAGGCGATGGAACGGGCCACCGCGCTGATCCTGGAGATCGCCGGTGGGCGCCCCGGGCCGGTCACCGAGCAACTCGACCCAGCGAGCCTGCCGCAGCCGGCGGTGATCGAGCTGAGCGCGCAGCGTGTCACCCAGCTGTTGGGCGCGCCCCTGGACAACGACACCATTGAAGACATCCTTGGCCGCCTGGGTATGACGTTGAAAACCCATGCCCCTGGCCAGTGGTCGGTGACCGCGCCGAGCTGGCGTTTTGACATGGCGATTCAGGAAGACCTGATCGAAGAGCTGGCGCGCGTGTACGGCTACGACCGCATTCCCAGCCGGGTGCCCGCCGGCAGCCCGGCGGACAACGCCCAGCCCGAGGCGACCGTGCCGCTGCGGCGGGTCGGCGACGCGCTGCGTGATCTCGGTTATCTGGAGGCGATCACCTACAGTTTCGTCGCCCCTGAATTGCTCGCCAAAGTGGACCCGCTGCATCAACCGCTGGCCCTGCTCAATCCGATTTCCGCCGACCTCGGCGTGATGCGCACCACCCTGATGGCCGGTCTGTTGAACGCGGCGGAGCGCAATCTTAACCGGCAGAGCGATCGGCTGCGCCTGTTTGAAACCGGCCTGCGGTTCGTGCCCGAGCGCGACGGCCTCAGGCAGGAACCGATGGTGGCCGGTCTTCTCTACGGCAGTGCCTTGCCGGCGCACTGGGAGCAGGGCCGACAGCGCCGTGGCACCGATTTCTACGACCTGAAAGGAAACGTGGAAGCGCTGCTGACGTTGTCCGACCCGGCGGCGTTTTCGTTTCACCCGGGCAGCCACCCGGCATTGCACCCGGGCCAATGCGCCGAACTGCGCCGTGGCGAACAAGTGGTGGGTCACCTCGGCCGGCTGCACCCGCGCCTGGCCGCGCAGCTCGACCTGCCCGCTGAGATCTTCCTGTTCGAACTGGCGCTGGCGCCGCTGCGCGAGGGTCGCCTGCCGCGCTTTGAGACGGTCTCCGATCAACCACGGGTGCGTCGCGATCTGGCGTTCGTGGTCGACACCGATGTCGCCGTTGGCGATCTGATCGCGGCGGTGCATGGCGTCTGTGACGAACGGTTGCGCCAGGTCGAGGTGTTTGACCTGTATCAGGGCGAGCACATTGAAGCCGGGCGCAAAAGCCTGGGGCTGACCTTGACCTTCCAGGATCCTTCGCGCACTCTTAGGGACGCCCAGGTCAATGACCTGGTGGACACCGTAGTATCTCAGTTAAAACAACAGTTTAACGCTACCCTCAGGGATTGATTCGGGGGCGTAGTCGAGGCATTTCGATGGGCGCGCTGACCAAAGCAGACATGGCGGACCGGCTGTTTGAAGAGCTGGGCCTCAACAAGCGGGAAGCCAAGGAACTGGTGGAAATGTTCTTTGAACAGATCCGTGACTCGCTGGAAAACAATCGGCCGGTGAAGCTTTCCGGTTTTGGTAATTTCGACCTCCGAGACAAGAGCGAGCGCCCCGGTCGTAACCCGAAAACCGGGGAAGAAATACCGATCTCCGCGCGTCGCGTGGTGACCTTCCGCCCCGGGCAAAAACTCAAACAAAGGGTGGAAGACTATGCTCGAACCCAGTCATAACGACGAACTTCCGCCGATCCCGGGCAAGCGCTATTTCACCATTGGTGAAGTCAGCGAGCTGTGCGACGTCAAACCCCATGTGCTGCGTTACTGGGAGCAGGAGTTCCCGCAACTCAAGCCGGTCAAGCGCCGCGGCAACCGCCGTTACTATCAGCGCCAGGACGTGCTCACCATCCGTCAGATTCGCGGCCTGCTCTATGAGCAGGGGTTCACCATTGGCGGCGCCCGCCAGCAGCTTTCCGGCGACGCCAACGCCGAGCAATCCACCCGCTATCATCAGATGGTGCGGCAGATGATTGTCGAGCTGGAAGAAGTGCTCACGGTTCTGCGCGCCTGACCGGCGCAGCCTTTGCTCATACGCTGAGCGATCAATATTCAGGGTTTCAGGCGCTTTCGCGGTGTCCACACATCGGGCAACGACGTTGGCCGTTGTGGCGAGGTTTCAAATCACCTCCGCAATCCGGGCAATCACCCGGCGGGTCGCGCCGAGACCAGCTCAGGAATCGCCACATATTAATGGTCAGCCAGACACAACCCAGGGCGTAGCCGGCCAGCATCGCCAGGACGCCGTTGGAGAGCAGCGTCGCGCCGAACTGCTCGGCACCGCCGGCTTTCAAATGATCGCTGATAGGCTTGATGACGAACGAGATCGCGATCGACGCTAGCAGGATCACGGTGGGCACGGTGAACAACCGAAGAGCGACTTGGCGGTGGCGTTGCATAACGAAGACCTCTGTTAGCCGTTTTAGTCGATGTCGACGATCTGCCAAAAACGAAAAAGGGCCAGTGCTTCTCAGCGACTGACCCTCTCACGTCAATTTGGTCGGGACGGAAGGATTCGAACCTTCGACCCCTTGCACCCCATGCAAGTGCGCTACCAGGCTGCGCTACGCCCCGAATTGTCCGCTTGTGTCGCCAACCCGTACAGGCCGTTAGCGGCAAAGCGGCGGCAATCATAGCGGATTAGCGCGGGTGATGGAACCCGGAAAGCAGCGCTGTTCACGCGGTCGTCGTCGGGCTTGTTTTTTAGCCTGCATCCCAGCCATGCTTTCTCCTTTGTTTGTATCGAAGGGAAGCGGGTCAGGAGACGCATGGCGAAGCGATACGCAAAGAAACATCTACTCTGGTTTATTCCTGCTGTTGTGCTGCTGCTGATCGCCGCCGCGCTCGTTGGTGTGCGTCTGCTGGGTTGGCATTGGCAGGGCCCGGGTTGGCGTCAGGGTCCGGTGTTGGCCTCGCTGTGGCAGGAGCGCGACGGCTGCCGGCCGGTGCAGGCCCACGGCGTTCGGGTGAAAAGTGCCTGGCCGCTGGTGGTGGAGGTGGACACCCTGGGCATCGGCGATTGCCCGGTGCCGGACAGCGAGGAGCCGTTCGAGGGGCTGCCCTGGCTGCCGCCGTTTGAAGCGACGGTGTGGGCCTTACAGCTTTATTCCTACCCACCGGTGACGGTGCGTGCGCGCCAGCGCGAGGGGCAGTGGCATGCCAGTGCCGAATTCCGCGACTCCCATGCGCAGGCGGACTACAACGCCAATAATGGTATCTGGCAATTGAATGGCGAGATCCAGGGCGGCCACCTCAATACCGCGCTGACCGGCACACTGACAGTGCACAGCGATGGTGTCTGGAACCCGGGCCAGGATAACCACGGCAAGGTGGCTCTGCGGGGAGTGGGGCTCGGCGCTGTTGACGGCGGCCCGCGTGGAAATCTGTCCGCCGATGGCGAATGGCGGGGCGCGCGCTGGCGGTTGCGAGCGGCGGTGGATGAGCCGGTGGCGCTGTCGCAGGGCTGGGTTTTACAACCGAGCAAGGACATTCATGCGCGTGGCGAGGCAGGCCTGGTCGAGCAGGCGCAGGCGCGCATCAATGCCACCGGCCCCCAGGGGAGCGCCGAATTGACACTGACCAGCAACGCCGCGCGCTTGGGTAACGGGCAGGGCGCGTTGCGGCTCAGCGAGGGATTGAACGGCCAAGTGAAGTTCGGCTGGTCGGAGAGCCGTTTGACGGTGGCACCGTTTGATCTGAGCTTGCCGGAGACGGTGCGCGTGCGCTTGCGTGAACCGGTGACGGTGCCGTTGGCCAGCGAAGGCGACACGCAAGTGCCGCTGACACTGAGCTATCAGCAGATCACGCTGGCCAGCACCGAGAGCCGGGTGCACTGGCGGCCCAACGATGTGCAGTGGCGGGGCGCGTTGACCGTGCAGGGCCACTGGCAGGGCTATCGGGTCAGCGGCGGTTGGCGCGGGGACATCAGCCCGGTGGGCGTGAATGGCGAGCCCGTGACGCTGCGCCTGCGCGATGCCGATCTGGACATTAACGCGCGCGTGCCGGTGGACACCCTGCGGGCACCGGACTGGCCGTTAACCGCGCACCTTAATGGGCATTATCGGCAATGGCCGTTCAGCGCCACCGCCAGCGCCGCGCGCCTGGGCGACGGCTGGGGCGGCGCACTGCGTGGCAACGGCGGTACGCCGCCAGCGTTCAGCCAGGGCGGCAAAAGCACTTTTAATGCTGATTGGCGCTGGCAACAACGTTTAAGCCTGCTGGCCGGTGCCCGGCTCAGCATCGCCGAGGCGGTGCAGGCCAACCGGTTGTTGCGCCCGCTGACCCTCACCGCCCGCTCGCCGCTGACCCTCAGCGCCGATGGGGTGCGTGGCGATCTGGTTTTCGAGGCCGCCGGCCTGGTCGCCGCGCGCTGGGTGTTGCCGCCGGTGAGCGGCGGCGCGCAATTTCGCGGCGATACGTTCCTGGCGTCCCTGCGGGTGCCGGAGTGGGGGTCGACGCTGTCACTCAAGGGGCGCGGCCTGGGCGGCGGCCCCTTACAAGGAACCTTCAACGGCGATACGCCGCTGCTGCCGGCGATCAGCCGTGGCCTGGATCTCACCACGCGCTCGGGGCAGGTCGGCCTGGGTGGCGACTGGCGCTGGAACAAGACGTTGAGCGCCAGCGCCCGCCTGCGCGTGAGCGACGCGAGGCTGGAGTTTGGCGGCATCCCGGCCGACCACCTTGATGCGGATCTGGATCTGACCTGGGACGGTGAAAAGGCCCGGGTGCGCAGCCGGCAGCCGATTACCCTGGGCAGTGTCGATGTGGGCACACCGATCACCGCGATTCAAATGGGGTTGGACACCGACCTGGAAACCTGGCGTTTCGATCACATCGGTGCGCAACTGTTGGGCGGTGAGCTGCGCGCGCCGCGCTTGGTATGGCCGTCTCCGGATTGGCAGCCAGTGGTGCTGACCGGCATTGATCTGGCGAAATTGGCGGCGTTGCAAAGCGAGCAGGCGGTGACGCTGGCCGGACGGGTCGGCGGTTACCTGCCGTTGCGCTTGGGCCGGCGGTCGCTGGCGGTAAGGGAAGGCCGGCTGGCCAACGAGAGCGAGCTGAATCTGGCGATTCTCGATTCAAGTGGCGTACAGGCAATGGCGGCGTCCAATCAGGCGGTGGCGCTGGCGTTGGATTCGCTCAATCCTCTGCGCATCGACACCTTCCAGGCGAAGCTGAACATGAGCGACGATGGCTGGTTGGACGCCGCGGTGACCATCAAGGGCATCAACCCGCAACAAAACCGCCTGCCGGTGGTGTTTAATTACACCCACAAGGAAAATGTGCTGGAGCTGCTGCGCAGTCTGCGCATTGGTGACACCATTACCGATCAGGTGATGGCCCGCTGATCGGCCCTCACTGACCTGCAACCTGGCAATCTGGAGAGACAGGTATGAGAACAGCGTGGCTGATGCTGCTGGTGCCGCTGGCGGCGTGTACGCCAACGGTGGCGTTGCAAGCCCCCAAAGACCCGATCACCATCAATCTGAATGTGAAGATCGATCATGAAATCCGCCTCAAGGTGGAAAAGGACATCGATCAGTTATTCACGGAAGACAGCGAACTGTTCTAAGGGCACGAGGAGCCGGTGTATGAAAATCATCCGTTGCACGTTTATTGCCCTGGCCCTGCTTTTGAGTGGCCAGGTTTTCGCCCTGGATCTGGACAGCGCCAAGGGCCAGGGGCTGGTCGGTGAACAGCCGGACGGCTATCTCGGTGTAGTCAAGGCGACCCCGGAAGCGGTGGAGCTGAGCTCGGACATCAATCAAAAGCGCCGTGACGCGTACCAGAGGATCGCCAAACAAAACGGCATTACGCTGGAGCAGGTATCCACTCTGGCGGGTCAAAAGGCGATCGAAAAAACCCCGTCCGGCCAGTACGTTAAGACGCCGACCGGGCAATGGGTTAAGAAATAGACAGTGCCTTTGCGATACCCGGTTCACCCGAATTTCCGTGATCCGGGTAACCGGGTGGTAACCAAACACAGCCGAAACGTTATATCACGTAAAATCCCCGCTGTTTTTCTCAATTATTTACCTTCTTCTATCCCATTGGATTCAATAGAGCTCTACATTTGTCGTTATTCCGGAAACGACTCGTAAAAGGAGCTTGCCATGAAAAAATCCTTAATGACGGCTGCGTTGTGTACGCCGCTGCTCGCCGCCTCGCATGCGTTCGCGGAAAATGTTCCCGACACCTACTGGTACATCGGCGCCAACGCCAACCAGTATTTTTTCTATGACAATGAAGTGACCGGCGACGTGGATGGTATCGATGACCAGCCCTTCTACGGTGGCCAGATCGGCTGGCGTTTCAGCCCGCACTGGTCGGTTCAGGCCTGGTATGACGAAGCCGATGGGGATCTGGAGAGCAAATACGATTCTGGAGAGCGCTGGGACGCCAAGAATATTTTCGCCAGCCTGCGTTATCACATGGACGGCGTGAACTTCCTGGGCTTCGAACCCTACGCTGGTGTCAATCTTGGTGACTTCGAACTGGAAAACTTGACCAACAGTTCCACGGGGGCCGAGGGCGACAAACGGCATAGTTTCATGACCGGTGTGGAAGTGGGTATTCAACGGGCTTTCTTTAATCGCGTGCTGCTGGATCTGGGTACCCGCCAGGCCTTTGCCGCCGACAGGGACTACTGGAACGGCCAGGTGTACGCCGGCCTGAACGTGATGTTCGCGGTCGCCAATGAAGACGACGTCACCGAGACCCGTACCGCCGCGCCGGCGGAAGTGGTCACCGCCGACAGCGATGGCGACGGCGTGCCGGACGATCGCGATGCCTGCCCGGGCACCCCGGCCGGTGCCGTGGTGGATGAACGTGGCTGCCAGATCTACGAAAACAGCAACGAGCAAACCATCAACACCATCTACTTCCAGTTCGACAAAGCGGACATCCAGGGCCAGTTCAACGACGAGGTCCGCGATGCCGCTGATCGCCTGAACAACGGCGAAGACGGTGAGATCCGCATTGAAGGTCACACCGACAGCGTCGGCACCGACCAGTACAACCAGGGGCTGTCCGAGCGGCGCGCCCAGTCCGTCAAGGACGCGCTGATCGAGAACTACAAAGTGGACAGCAGCAAGGTCACCACCCAAGGTTACGGTGAAGGCAAACCGGTTGCCCCCAACGATACCGCTGAAGGTCGCTCCAAGAACCGTCGCGCGGAAATCATCGTGGACACCGAGCAGAAAGAAGCGAAGTTCAAGGACGAGTGATCGTTGGCGAACAACGCTGAATAAGAAAGCGGCCTCCGGGCCGCTTTTTTTGTTTCGTTGAGGATTAACGGGAAGCTTTTTTTGCTCGACGTTGAGCCGCTCGATTGAGGACGCGGGGCAAGGGCGGTGCCTTCCGGGACCGCTCAAGCCATCCATGGCCGCTGTTTGTTTGGCCATCCCTGGCCAAACAGCTCCCTCCAGGCCCCGCCCTTGCCCCGCTCACTGAGCAGCGTCACCGCCACGGGTCCATAGTGCCGCCAGGACCGCGCCGGCGCGGTTTGGTGTCGACAACGACGCATGAGAGGTTCGCGACCCCGCGATGGGCTTGCGGCTGTAACGCCGAAGGCGGCCCGAAGGGTGGGTGGCAACGCCACGAATCAAGTATGGAATCTCCCCACACGGGAATTGAACCTGCTGCTTCCGCCTCGCTACAGCGCCGCTGTGGGAGCGATCCCTGATCGCGAACCGGCGCAGCCGGGCGGCGTTGCGGCTCCCGCCAGGCCTGCTTATCCGCAAGCTGGAGACCCCCTCCGTACAGGCGTGTTGCGCGTAGCGCAAAGCGTGCTGCGTGCCTGCGTGCGGCTTATCGCTTCATGCCAGCTTCTCCGCCAGGCCGGAGGCGCGCCAGGTGCGTTGGCGCACCGCCTGGGCGAGTACGCTGGGCCCACCATACTGGATCAGTGTGAAGGCGCTGCGCGCGCGGGTGACGGCGGTGTAGATCAGCTCCCGGGTGAGCAGCGGGTGGGGCCGCTCGGGCAGCACCAGAAGGGTGTGGTCGAACTCCGACCCCTGGGCTTTGTGCACGGTCATGGCGTACACCGTTTCGGCGCTGTCCAGGCGGCTGGGCAGCACCCAGCGCACGCGGCCATCGGGCAGCTGGAAGGCGACGCGCAGGCCGAGCGGGTGGGGCAGCGTGAGGCCCACATCGCCGTTCATCAAGCCGAGTTGGTAGTCGTTGCGGGTCATCATCACTGGTCGGCCCGGATACCATTCGTGGTCGCCGGCCAGACCCTGGCGGCGCAGATGCTCGGTGACCTGTTGGTTAAGCCGCTCGACGCCATAGGGGCCGCCGCGCAGCCCGCTGAGCAACTGCTGGCCGGTGAGTTGCTTGAGGCGCGCCGCCGCCCAGGTGTCCCGCTGGTCGCCGTCCGGCGGCGACAGCACTTCGGTGAACAGGGCGCGCAGGCCGGGCCGGGCACCGTCGCCGTCGAGCAGCCGTTCGGCGAGGCTGTCGCGGTGACCGTTGAGGCTCAGGTTGTGAAGGCCAGGCAGTGACTGCTTGAGCACCCGGGTGACTGCCGCCGGATCACCGCCATTGACCGCGCTGGCCAATTCGCCGATGCCGGGGGTGTCCTTGAAACGCCAGTTGGTGCGCAGCATGGCGGTTTGCTGGGCGAGGGCCGGGCCGTCACCGGCCCAGGCGCCGAGGTCCGCGCCGCAGGCCTGGTGCAGATAATTCAGGGTGCTGTCGTGGTAGCCGCCGCGATCCGCGTCGCGGCACAAATCGCCCATCACCGCGCCGGCTTCCACGCTGGCGAGCTGGTCCTTGTCGCCAAGCAGAATCAGCCGGGTGTTTGGGTCCAGCGCGTCGAGAAGGCTGGCCATCATGTCCATGTCGATCATGCTGGCCTCGTCCACCACCACCAGATCCGCGTGCAGGGGATTATGCCGGTGATGGCGAAAATGGCGGCTGTCCGGCCGGGTGCCAAGCAGCCGGTGCAAAGTGCTGACGGCGGAGGGGATGGCGGCGCGCACCGGTTCGGCCACCGGCAGCGCCGCCACCTGGGCGCCAATCGATTCGGTGAGCCGGGCGGCGGCCTTGCCGGTGGGCGCCGCCAGGCGGATGCGCAGCGGCCGGCCGGCATCGATGGCGATGCCTTGCAGCAGGCCGAGCAGGCGCACCACGGTGGTGGTCTTGCCGGTGCCCGGGCCACCGGTGATCAGGGTCAGCCCGGCCCGGCCGGCCAGTGCGCAGGCTACCTGTTGCCAGTCCGGGCCGTCGCCGGCCGCCTCGGGAAACAACGCGGCGAGCCGTTCGGGCAGGTCCGCCGGCATCTCCAGTGAGGGGCTCAGGCGGGCACGAATGCGCTCCGCGACGGCGCTTTCCTGACACCAGTGACGGCGCAGGTACAGGCGCCGGCCGTCGAAGATCAGGGGCGCGTCGGCCTGATCGGGCCGCGCGATCACCGCGCCCGCTTCCAGCAGTGGCGGCCAGTCGTCGGTGTGTTCCGGCAGCAGGCCGGCCAGCGCCAGCGGCCGCCCGGCGGGCCACAGTCGCTGTTGCAGATGCGGCTCCTGTAGATCCAGACACAAATGGCCGGCCGCCAGTTGAGCGCTGGTGAGCGCCGCCAGGATCAGCACCGCGGCGGGCGTTTCCGGCGCCTGCCGATGAAGAAAGTGCGCCACCGCCACGTCCAGGTCGCGCAGCAGACCCTCCTCCCGAAGTGCCGCGAGCGCGTCCCGCCACGCCGCGTTGGCGAACAGATCAGGCTGCATGGCCGGCCTCCGATTCGGGCACGAATAAACGGTCCAGCGCTTCGATCAGCGCCTGCGGCGGGCGCTCGAACACGGCGCCAGCGTCGCTTCCGGCCAGACCGCGCAGAAACACATAAACGGCGCCGCCCAGATGCTGCTCGGGCTGGTATTCGTCGCCAAGCCGGCTGCGCAACAGGCGATGCAAGGCCAGTAAATAGAGAGCGTACTGCACTTCGTAGCGCGCTTCGAGAATGGCGGCGGTCATGGTGTCCCGGGTGTAGGCGGCGTCGTCCACGCCCAGCCAGTTGGATTTGTAATCGAGCACGTAGTAGCGCCCCTGGTGTTCGAACACCAGGTCGATAAAGCCTTTGAGCATACCGTTGAGGGTGTCCGCTTCGAGCCGGGGGCGGGCCACCCCTGGCGCGATGTGTGCGCGGATCAGGCGGTCCAGTTCCGCCACCGGCACGTGCCGGGCGGGAAACAGAAATTCCATTTCGGGCACCGCGACGCCGAGTTGCTGCAGGCTCACATGGCCATCGGCGAGGGCGAAGGGGGTCGTCAAAGTCTGGCGCCACCACGCTTGAATCACTGGTTGATGCGCCTGCCAGTGTCGCGCGGCCAGGGTTTCCTCGACGCGCCGGTCGAGCTCCGCCGGGTGCGCCAGGGTGGCGGCGAAGCCGTCCCGGCCGGCCTGCTCGAGCAGATCGTGGAGCAGGGTGCCGGGCAGCGGCCCGCGGGGGAACGCATGGATGCCAATGGCGTCGCTCTGGTGGTCCGGTTGCGCGGCCGGCGGCTCGCTCTCGGCGAGTTGATCGCCGCGCGGGTCGGCCGGCGCCAGCTCTTCCTCCACCTGTTTCAGGGCACTGTAACTGGCGATCCACCAGGGCTCGGTGACGCGGCCACTGAAGCGCGCCGCGCCGCGCCAGGGGCGCGCCGGATCGACCGGGCGGTAGTGATGGTCGTTGTCCGCCGGCGGCGGGGCAACGCGAATGGCGTCGCTGGCCAGCGGCGCCAGGGCGGCGCTGAGGCCGTCGTTGGCGACGCCGTCGATGCCGAACAGCAGGCGCCCGATGGCGCTTTGCGCCAACTGATTGTGTTTGCCGCTGCCGCGCGCGTAGGGCGAGAGGCCCAGCCAGCAGGCGTGCTGGGCGCGGGTGAGCGCCACATAGAGCAGGCGCATGTCTTCGGCGAGCCGTTCCTGATCGGCGGCCAGGGCGGCGGCGGCGTCCGGTTCCAGGTCCACCTTCAGAGCGCCATCATCGTGGTAGCGCAATGGCGGTTTGTTTTGTTCGGCGGGCCGGAATCCGCAGACGAACGGCAGGAACACCAGCGGGTACTCCAACCCCTTGGACTTATGAATGGTGATCACCCGGACCCGGTCGTCGTCGCTTTCCAGCCGCAGGATGGTGTCGTCGCCGCTGTGGTTGCCCTGTTGCAGGGCGTCTTGCAGATGCCGGATCAGCGCCTGCTCGCCGTCCAGGTGGCCGGCGGCCTGTTGCAGCAATTCCGCCAGATGCAGCAGATTGGTCAGGGAGCGTTCGCCATCGAGGCTGCGGCTGAGCCGTTCGGGCACCTGGAAGTCCAGCAGCAGGCCGCGCAGCATGGGCAGCACGCCCTGGCGTTGCCATTGCGTTTTGTAGCCGTGGAAACGGTCGACCATGGCTTCCCAGAGCCGCTCGTCGCGGTTGAGCGCGTCCAGCGCCGCGTAGGGCTGGGCCAGCACCGTGCTGGCCAGGGCGCTGCGCACGCGCAGATCCGCCTCCGGGGCGGCGCAGGCGTGCAACAACAACAGCAGGTCGGCGGCTTCCGGAGTGGCGTACACGGAGTCCTGATCGGACAGATAAACGCTGCGCACGTTGCGGCTGGCCAGGGCGGTGCGAATGGCCGCCGCTTCGCCACGATCGCGCACCAGCACGGCGATGTCCCGGGAGCGCAACGGCACCAGTGAGCCGTCTTGGCGAAACCCGGCGCTGCCGGTTTCGGCGCCATTGAGCAGCCGCGCGATTTCACCGGCGGCGCGCTGCGCCTGGCGCTCGCGGTAGACACCGCTGCTCAAGGGGCGCTCGTTGTCTTCCACCCACAGGGTCAGGCCGGCGGCCGGCTGGCCGTCGATGCACAGGGTGTCGTCGCGGCCACGGGCACTGACCGGTTGGAACGGGATGCGGCCTTCCATCAGGAACACATCGCCGGACAACGACTCGCCGTGTTCAAACAGCGCGTTCACCGCCGCCACCATGGCGCTGGCGGAGCGGAAGTTGCGGTCCAGGGTGTGCTGCGTTTCGGTGGCTTCGCGCGCCGCCAGGTAGGTGTGCACGTCGGCGCCACGGAAGGCGTAAATCGCCTGCTTGGGGTCGCCGATCATGAACCAGCCGGTGTCCGGCTGGTGCTCGTAGAGCGCCGAGAAGATGCGGTACTGCACCGGGTCGGTGTCCTGGAATTCGTCGATCAGCGCCACCGGGAATTGCTCGCGGATCACCCGCGCCAGGCGCGGCCCGTTGGCCGGGTCGGCGAGGGCGTCGCGCAACCGGCTGAGCATGTCGTCAAAGCCCATGGTGGCGCTTTGCCGGCGCATCTCGGCCACCCGCCGGGCGACCCAGGCGGCCGCGTGTTTGAGCAGGTCGCTGCGCGGCAGGGCGTTGTCCTCGCGGCTTTCCAGCACTCGCTGCAGGTCTTCCAGGCAGCTCAGCGCGGGGCGGTGAGCGAGCCCTGCTTTATTCAGCCTGAGCCCGCCGGCGGAGAAATTGTGCAGTGCTTTGAGGTCGTCCCTGGCGGTGCCGGGAAACCCCTCCGCGTAGCGGGACAGGGCCTCGAACATGGCCGGCACCGAGGCCGGTTTGTAGGTCTGGCCGCTGAGCCATTTTTGCTCCAGTGCCTCCGCCACCCAGGCGCGCAGGGCGGGCAATTCCGCTTGCAGGCTGGCGCGAGCCTGGTCTTCCACGGCCTGCTGGGGGCCGGTGGCGTGTTGCCAGTGACGCACCGATTCCGGCAGCGCATCGCCGTGCTCGGCGTGGCCGAGCAACGGTCGGGCGGCGGCGAGCAGGGCGTTGGGGCTGTCCAGGCCGGCACCTTTTAATGCCGGCGCGGCGGCGGCCGGGAAGCGTGCGATCACGGTGCGCCAGTAGTCGCAGGCGGCCCGGTATTGTTCTTCACTGGCGTCTTCGTTGAGTTCCAGATTGAACAGGCTGCCGGAATCGAAGGCGTGCTGTTTGAGCATGCGGTTGCAAAAACCGTGGATGGTGTAGATGGCGGCTTCGTCCATCCACTGGGCGGCGGCGTCCAAGCGCCGCGCCGCGCCGCGCCGGTCGTCCGCGTCGGGATAATCGCTCAGCAGAGTGTTGAGAATGGCGTCGGCGCTGGGCTCGCCGGCGAACGCCCGGGCCGCTTCGGCGAGCCGGTCGCGAATTCGTTCGCGCAACTCCTCGGTGGCCGCCTCGGTGAAGGTCACCACCAGAATTTCCGGAGGCAGCAGGGCGCGGGCGAAGGCGTTGTCGCCGCCGTGGCCCAGTACCAGCCGCAAGTACAGGGCGGCCAGGGTAAAGGTCTTGCCGGTGCCGGCACTGGCCTCGATCAGGCGGGTGCCGTGCAAAGGAAAGATCAACGGCAAAGGGCGATCGTGCTCGGTCATTGGCCGTCTCCCGGGTCGTGCCATTGGCAGTGCTGGAACAGGGGCGCGTACAGCCGATGCGCCCAGACCGCCAGCGCCGGTTGCGGGTCGCCGGCCTCGCGGGCCGCCAGCAGGGTGTCGAAATCCGGCCAGGCCCGTTTCAGGGCGGCGTCCTTGTCGCCCTCGCCGACGTGGCTGAAGCCGGATTCAAACACGCCGCGCGCGTCCTGTTCCGCGCGCTCTTTTTGCTCGCCGCCCAGCCAGGCGAACGCGGTGGCGCAGGCCACTGGCAGGGGGCGGCACAGGCCTTCGCGCCAGGCGGCGGCGAGGTCCTGTAAATGCGCCAGGGCCTGATCGGCGGGCAGCGGCGGCAACTCGACGCGGCCATCCTGGGCGATCAGCTCGCTGCTCAGGGCAAGCCCGTCGGCGCAGGCCAGCAGGTGCACCACCCAGGCCGGGCAGAGCTTGTTCCAACGCTCTTTCAAGCGGCCGGTCACCAACAGCAGCCGGCGCGGTCCGCTGTCGCCGTCGCGCAGATCGGTGAGCCAGTCTTCCACGCGCAGGCCCGGCAGGTTGAGGATCACTTCGTGCTGGGGGCGGCGGTTGGGGCAACCGGCCAAGCGTTGAAAATAATCCCGCAATGGGCGACGCAGCGGCTGGGCAAGGGCTTCGCGGCTGGCGGCGGTGAACGGCGCCAGGGGCAGTTCGCCGCTGCCGGCAAGATGATCGAGGGTGTCCGCCAGTGCGCTTTCGAAGCCGGCGTCGCCGGCACGCCGGGCCTGTTCGAGAAGGCGATCCTGCAGCTGCCATTGCTCCAGGCCAGCGAGCGCGAACGGCTCGGTGTCTTCCAGGGTGCGCGCTTCCAGGTCCAGGTTGGCTTTGAGCCGTTCACGGAAAAAATGCGCCACTGGCTGTTTCAGAAAGCGTCCCAGGGCGGTGGCGGTTACCGGCTCGTCGTCGTCCGGTGGCGCCAGGGGCGAGGCCCGCGCAGGCAGGTCGACGCCCTGGTGCAGCCCTTCCCACTCCGCCGCGTAGGTGGCCGGCGGGGCGGCGGCGCCCGACTGGCCGGTTTGATAGAAATAGCGGCTGCTGAACGGTTGCAGCGGGTGCTCCACGGTGAGTGCCGGGGTCAGGTCGCCGCCGTCGTCGGCGCGCCAGCGCTGATCAATGTGGTCGCGCAGTTGCGCCACCAGCACCGAGGGCGGGCGTTCACTGTTGTCGCGGGCGCGGCGGCCACTCCAGCTGATATAGAGGCTGTCGCGGGCGCTCAGCAGCGCTTCCAGGAACAGATAGCGGTCGTCTTCGCGCCGTGAACGGTCGCCGGGGCGGTACAGGCTGATGCGCCGGCCGTCGTCGCCGAGCGGGCCCCACTGGCGCATCAGGTCGAAGTCCATGGGTTGTTGCTGGCGCGGGTAATCGCCGTCTTTCATGCCCAGCAGGCAGACATGGCGAAACGGGATGGCGCGCATCGGCATCAGCGTGCAGAAATTGATGCGCCCGGCCATGAAACGCTGCGACAGGCTTTCCGCGTTGAGGGCATCCAGCACTGGCCGGCGCGCCACGGTGAGCGGCAAGGGTTGCTCGAAATCCGCCTGCTGGCAGGCCGCCAGCCAGTCATTGAGGGCGTCGCGCAATGTCGCGTCCAGGGCCTGATCGTCGTCGCTTTCGGGGGCGAACAGGTCATCCAGCAAAGTGGCGAAGCGTTGTCGCCATTGTGACGGGCGCGCCGGTTCCCGGAAGGTACGCCAATGGTGGTCCAGGCGCTCCAGAAGGCGGGCCAGGCGGCCGGCCAGTTCAGCGCCCAGGCCGGCGACCTCGTCCAGAGGTTCGACGCCGCGCCAGGCCTGAGCGTCGCCGAGCAGATAACCGGCCAGCATGCGGCGCAACCCAAAGGCCCAGCTGTTTTGCTCAAAGCCGGGCAGATCCAGGCTGGCGCGTTGTTGCTCGTGCAGCCCCCAACGAATATTGGCCTGTTCGATCCAGCGACTCAGTTGCGGCAGAGCGCTTTCGCCGATGCCAAAGCGCTGGCGCAGGGCCGGCACGTCGAGCAGGTCGAGAATGTCGGCGGCGGTGAATCGCCACTGTGGCAAATGCAGCAGCGTCTCCACCGCGCCGGCCAGGGGCAGGGTGGCGCCAGCGCTGCGATCGCTGAGGGTATAGGGCAAGTAGCGCGGATCATTGCGTTGCAGGCGCCCGAACACGGCGTCGATGTGCGGCGCATAGGTTTCGATGTCCGGCACCATCACGATGACATCGCGGGGCCGCAAGCCGGGGTCGTCGCTGAAGCGTTGCAGCAACGCGTCTTGCAGCACCTCCATTTCCCGCTGTGGGCCATGGGCGATGGCGAAGGTCAGCGAGCGATCCGCCGGGGCGCTGGGGCGCTGGTCCGGCGGTGGCGTGGGCGCCAGTTCCAGAATGTCCTGTTGCAGGCGCTGCAACAGGGTGAACGGCGCCGATTGATCGAGAAACAGATCAATCTGATTCTGGAACGCGCCCTGGTAATGCTCGGGGTCGTCATGGCCGTAAAGCAGGCCGATAAAGTCACGGCCCTGTTTGCCCCAGGCGGCCAGCAACGGGTGCACCGGGTTGGCCGGTGGCACATTCAGCAGGTGGCGGCGGCGGCCGTCCAGTTGCGCGCGCAGCAGGTGGCGATCCTCGACGATGTCGGCCCAGTAATGCTTGCAGGGATTTTGCACCAGCAACAACACCTGACAATGGCGGCTGAGCGCGGCCAGCGCTTCCAGCGCTTGCTGGGGCAGGGCACTGATGCCGAACACCAGCAACCGACGGGGCAGCGCCGCCGGCCTGGGGCCTTGTTGCAGGCACGCCAGGAACGCTTCGTGAATGGCGGCGCGGCTGAGATGACGCTGCGTCTCGGGCAAATCGCGCAGCAGCGCGCGCCACAGATGCGCCTGCCAGGCCTGGCCGGCAGGCAGCGCGCTGGCCCGTTGGCTGTCCGGGGCACGGCGCAGTTGATCGCGCCCTGCTTGCCAATCGCTCAGCCAGTCGGCGCGGTAGACCTGATAGGCGTCGAACAGATCGGCGAGCCGTTCGGCCAGTTGATGGCGTTTGCGGCCATCGTCGTCGTCGTGCAGAAAGTGGCGCAGCGGCTCGAACGCATCCTGGTCCACCAGGGTGGGCAGCAGCCGGTAAAGGCGCCACAGCAAACGCGACTTATCGAACGGCGAGGTGCGTGGCACCTGATCTTCGCCAAGCACGCCTCGGTAGACACTCCACAGAAAGCGCGCCGGCATCTGGAAGCTGAAGGCGGCGCTGATCCCCAGCGCATCGGGCTCGGCCAGCTTGAGCTTGAGCCACTGGGCCATGCCGTTGGATTGCACCAGAACGGTTTCCTGCTCCAGTGGTGCCAGCGGTTGCTGTTTGAGCCAGCCCACCAGCAGCTCGGTGAGGGCTTCCAAGCGGTTGCTGTGCAACACCATGAAACCGTTTTGCATTGCTAGCCTTCCCCGTGCGGCGCCATCGTTTCCGGCCTGGACGGGCCGCCCGCCAAGCCTAAGCGACTCGGCGGGTGAGAAAAAGGGCTGCGCGTTAATGAGGGCGGATTGCGCGCGACCGGTGGGCGAGGGTGTTCAGGCAATGAAAGTGGGGTACATCGAGACCAGCAGCAGCACCGCCATGGCGACGTTGAAAAACGCCAGCCGCGGCCCTTGATTCAACCAACCCTGCAACGCCACGCCGAACAGATTCCAGGTGCTGATTAGCGGCACGCTGAGCAGCAGGAACAGGCCGGCCACCACGGCCACGCTGAGGGCGTAATCGCCGGGGTGGGTGTAGGTGGCGATGGCGGTGACGATCATCATCCACGCCTTCGGGTTGATCCACTGAAACAGCGCGGCCTGGCGGAACGTGAGCGGCCTGGCGCTGGCGCGGTTGCTGGCATCCGGGTGGCGCCGGCGCACCAGTTGCCAGGCCAGCCAGATCAAAAAGGCGGCGCCAGCCACGCGCAAGCCCACCGCCAGGGCGGGGAACCGCACCAGCACCTGGCCCAGCCCCACGGCCACCGCCAGCAGCATCATCTGGCACCCCACGACGATGCCCAGAATGTGCGGTAGGGAACGCCGAAAACCGGCGTTGGCGCCGGCGGCCATCAGCATCAGGTTGTTGGGCCCGGGGGTGCCGACCATGACCACGATAAAGCCGATCATCGGCAAAGTATTTTCCAGATTCATGGCGTGCCTCTTCATAGCGTGCCTCTTCATGGTGCTTCTTCATGGCGTGCTTCGGTGATTCGCCGATCAGCTTAGGTGGACGTCGCCACTCAATACAGATATAAAAAACGGAAATTGGATCGGTACAGTTGTGTGTTCCAGGCCGCTGTGTTGGTTGTTCCCTTTCCCCTGAGTGCGCGGGCCTGCCCATGAAGCGTTATCTGCAATTGGCGGATCAGCTGCAATCGCTGATTCAGAAGCGGGTTTATCCGGTGGGAACACGGCTGCCCGGCGTGCGCCGGCTGGGCCAGGATTACGGCGTGAGTGTGGCCACGGCGGTGAGTGCTTGCCGGGAGCTGGAGCAGCGCGGTGTTCTGGAGGCACGCTCGCGCTCCGGCTTCTTCGTGCTGGCGCCAGCGGCGCGCCGCGAGGCACCGAGCTTGCCAAAGGCGGGCCGCCGGCCACGGGCGGTGAGCGGGCAGGAGCGGGTGCTGCGCATGGTGCAGGTGGTGAATGACCCGGCGGTGGTCAATCTGGGCGCGGCGGTGCCGGACCCGGATTTTCAGCCGGTGGCGCAGATGGAGCGGGCGTTTCGCACCGTGCTCCGCGAACAACGGCGGCGCTGCGTGGGCTACGAATTCCCGCCCGGCGCGCCGGAGTTGCGCAGCGGTATCGCCCGCCGGCTGGCGGCGTTGCAATGCGCCACCGCGCCGGATCAGGTGGTGATCACCAACAGCTGCCAGGAATCGGTGGCCATTGCCCTGCGGCTGCTGACCCGGCCTGGCGACACGGTGGCGATCGAGTCACCGACCTATTACGGCCTGCTGCAGGTGATCGAGTCGCTGGGTTTGAAGGCGCTGGAAATTCCCACCGATCCGATCCACGGCATCTCTCTGGAAGCGCTGGCACTGGCCATGGAGCGTTGGCCGGTGGCCGCGTGCGTGGTGGTGCCGAACTTTTCCAACCCGCTGGGCGTGTGCATGTCCGACGCCCGCAAGCAGGCGTTGCTGGCGTTGCTGGCGGCGCACCGCGTGCCCCTGGTGGAGGACGACATTTATGGCGATCTGCCGCTGGTCGGGCCGCGGCCGTTGCCGGTCAAAGCCTGGGACCGGCACGGTCAGGTCTACTATTGTTCATCCTGTTCGAAGACGCTGTCCGCCGGCATGCGGGTGGGCTGGCTGGTGCCGGGCAAGCACCACGAGCGCGCCGGTTATCTGCAGTTCGTCAATACGGTGTCGGTGGCCACGCCGTCGCAATTGGCGCTCGCTCATTTCCTGGACCACGGGCATTACGATCGGCATTTGCGCCAGGTGCGTGTTCTGCATGCCCAGGCGGTGGCGCGCATGACCGACCGGGTGGCCGCCGTGTTTCCGCCCAACACCCGCATCAGCCGGCCGGCCGGCGGTTTCGTGCTGTGGCTGGAGCTGCCGGGTGGGGTGGATACCTCGGAGCTTTCCGAACAGGCGCTGGAAGCGGGCATCAGCTTCGCCCCCGGCGCGCTGTTTTCCGCCTCAGGCAAGTTCGACCACTGTCTGCGTCTGAACTGCGCGGTGCGCTGGGACCAGCGGGTGGAGCGGGCGCTGATGCGCCTGGCTGCTCTGCTTTAGGGTCTGTTCGCCGTGATCCGGGTCAGCGGCGGCGCAGATCGCTGGGCCGCAGCCCGAAGCGCTGACGAAACAGGCGGCTGAAACCGGTCTGGTCAAGAAAGCCGCAGCGCGCCGCCAGTTCGGCGATGGTGATGTGTTGCGGCGCGCTGGTCAGCAGGCGATGGGCTTTGCGCAGGCGGGCCTCGCGCAGGCAGCCGGCCACGGTGACTCCGTGCCGGGAAAACAAGCGGTACAGCGTGGCCCGCGAGCAGCCCAATGCCCGCGCCAGGCCGGCCGGGTCCAGGTCCGGGTCGTCCAGGCGCCGTGCCATCAGGCGGCGCGCCGCCAGGTAGGTGGCGTCCGGTGCCGCTTCTTCGGTGGGCATCCGTGAGGCGGCGCTGAGCGCGGCGATGGCCAGATCCCGGGTTTGTTCGAGCAGCAGTGCCTGGTGCGTGGCTGACAGGCGGCCACCGGTCAGCGCCAGGTGCATCAGATGACTGCGCAGAAAGGCGCTCATCGGCCCCTGGCGCAGGCGTTCCAGCAGCAGCGGAAAGGGCATCCGATCAAGCGCGAACAGCGGCAGTAAACTTTGCCGTGGCAGGGTCAGATGGATGCCGCGATGGTCGCTCCAGTTGACCCGGCAGGGGCGGGTCGGATCGTAAACGAACAGATCGCCGGGGCCGGCCACCAGCACCTCGCCGCTGTCCAGCCGGTGGCGGCGCTGGCCTTGTAACACCAGGCCCAGGGTGAAGTCGTCGTAGTCCGCGTGTCGGCACCGGCTGGCGCCACGGTGACCGCCAAGGCGGTTGGAGCGATACCAGAACACGGCGCTTTCTGGCCCCACCAGGCCGGCGGCGCGGGCCTGGAAGGTGGCTTTCTGATCGTCATCCGGGGTGTCCGCCTCGAAATCGTAGAACACCGTTTGGCGCCAGAAGTCGTAGCCATCCCGGTGGTCGGCGTCACGGGTGGCGAGCGCCAGATAGAGACATTGGGCGGGCAGGCCGTGGTCCGGTGTCCAGGGGCCGTCTTCCGGAGACCAGCCCCAGATGTCCTTGCTCCAATCCCGCACCGGTGAATGTTCCTGTCCGTCGCCAAGGTCCATGCCGCTTTGCCTGAGCTTCAATCGGACTTCGGATAGTGCAATAAATTGGACCTTGGAGCTACCTATAAGGTGGCAGGCTGGCGGCCACCTGGCTGGTCCACTGCTGGGTCAGATCGGTGCAATCGCCGCTTGCCAGCAGGGCGCCATTGACACTGAGAATCGCCTGGGCGCCGTTGTAATCGAGCCGCACCGAGCTGCCTTCGGCACCCTCGACCTCAATAACTCCATCGCCGTAGCACAGCGGGTTCGAAGCATCCGGATCGGTCAGTTGGCGAGGCGTGGTCAACGTTACCCGGCCTTCGGCGAGACCACGGAATGTCACGTCGCCGGCGCCGCTCAACAGTGGGAAGGGCACGTCGTCAAAGTGAATGCTGCTGGAGTAACGGCTGGTGTAATCGTGGAAATCGAACCCCAGGCTGGTGATCGGCGTGTCACTGCCGCCGGGCAACAGCTCCAGCGTGATGTCGATGTCGGCCTGGTGTGCCACGGCGATGCCGAAGTAATCGTCGGGGACCTCGGGATGCAGGCGCAAACCGCCGTTGGCGCTCAGGCGCAGGTTGGGATCATAAGCCTGGATGCGCTCGGCGAATCCGGTGAAGGTGCTGAGCGGGTCGTCCGCATTGCTGAAATCCAGATCGAGCCGGCCGTTGAAGTTGCGCGGGTAGGAGAGGTCGTCACAGTCGCTGGCGATCAACGTGGTGGGTTGGCCCGGGTTGTCTCCCAGCAGTTGAACCTGGCCTTCGGCGTTATCGCAGGGCGGAAAATCGTCGTAGCCCTGAACGGCGATGCTGTTGCTGTAAAATACGTTGGCTCCGACCAGCAGGCGAGGCAGCAGATCCAGAGCCATGCGGGATTGGATCAACACCGCCGTGGCGTTGTCGCTGGTGATCACCAACGTCGGTGTCGGCGGACTGCCGTTATCGCCGCCATTATCGCCACCGTCGTCGCTCCCTCCGTCATCATTACCACCGCCGTCATTACTACCATTGTCGCCGCCACCGTTGGAGGCGTCGTTGTCATGGTCCGAGGTATCGTTATCGCAGCCGGCCAGGGGCGCCAGGCCGAGCATCACTAAAAGAAAACCGACGCCCAAGCGCCGGGCCAACAAACCTGTTGTCATAACAAAGCCCCCAAGGGCCGTAAAGAGCGGCCATTTTTTTATCCAGTGGCGCTATTATTCGCGGCTTTGCATGGGGGCGTTAGGCAGGGTGTCTCAGCGCAATTGGCCAAGCGTCTCAACGCGGCTGGTGGGCGAAGCACCGCGGGGTGCTCAATCCGATCCGGCCGCCAATACCTGCTCGAAAAAGAATCGCGATTCACCGAAAGCGGGGCGCAGATGATTCAACCAGGTGGCTTGCTCGTCATAACGGGCGAAGAAGGGCCGCTGTACCCAATCCGGATTGCGGCCCTGGATCATTCGCAACACGAACACCTTCTCGCCGTGTATTTCGGTGATCCCCTGGATCTCCACTTTGCCGGGATGGCAAGACATGCTCGGGCCGCGCGCGGTGCGCGCCAGGCCGGAAACCTGCTGCATGGCGTCGCGATAAATGTGCCAGGCCCGGGCCAGGGGCACTTCGAAATAATGGCGGGCGCCGGTGTCGCGCTCCACGAACAGGTAGTAGGGCACGATGCCCAGCTCCACCTGGGTTTGCCACAGGCGCGCCCAATCGTCGGCGTTGTCGTTGATGTGCGCCAACAGCGGACCCTGGGCGCGGATTTGCGCGCCGGTATCGCGGACTTTCTGGATGGCGGCGCGGGCGATCGCCGGCTCCAGCTCTTTCCAATGGTTGTAATGGGCCATCAGCGCCAGATGCTTGCCGGCGGCGGCCACCTGCCGGAACAGATCGAGCAGATCGTCCGCGTCGTCGTCGCTGACAAACCGATGCGGCCAGAAGGTGAGTGCCTTGGAGCCGATGCGAATGGTGCGAATCTGTTGCAGCTCCAGCAGCGGCTCGATGTGCGCGCGCAGATTTTTGGTTTTCATTACCAGAGGGTCGCCGCCGGTAATCAGGATATCGGTAATTTTCGGGTGCGCTTGCACGTATCTTTTCAGCTGGCCCGCTTCCTTGGTGGCGATTTTCAGATCGTTGTCGCCAATGAACTGCGCCCAGCGAAAACAGAACGTGCAGTAGCTGTGGCAGACCTGGCCCTGGCTGGGGAAAAACAGCACGGTCTCGTTGTATTTATGCTGAATGCCGTCGATTTTCTCGCCATCCACTTCAGGGATATTGTGTTCGAGCTGTCCGGCGGGGTGCGGGTTAAGCGCGTCGCGCACCTCGGCCACGGTGGCGTCGATTTGCGCTTTGTCGCCGCCGCGCAGAGCCGCGGCGACTTTGTCGAAGTGGTGCGGCGCGAGCATGCCTTTCTGCGGGAAAGTAAGCTGATAGATCGGGTCCTCGGGCACCTTGCTCCAATCGATCAACTCTTCGATCACGTATTCGTTGACCCGGAATGGCAGCACGCTGGCAACCACCTTCATGGCGAAGCGGGTTTCCTCGTCGAGCTCTTGCAATGGCCCGATGCGGTCGATCTGACGGGCGGTGAACACCTTGAAACGGCGCGGCGAATGGGGCTCTGCGAAGGTTTCGTGCACCGCAATGGCCAGAGACGTATCGGGCATGGTTGCGCTCCTCTTATTGTGAATGGGCGGTATTGTGAATGGGCGGCAACAGCGGCGGGCCGGCGCGCCATAGGGCACCGGGCGCCGAAGGCCGGACGGCGTGAGGCCTGGCCCGGCCGGGCTATGCCGACCCAGCGGTATCGGTATTGTCAGACGCCGGCGAAGGCCGGCATGAACGGCGAGCGCGCCATGGGTGGCGGGCTTGCCCAAGCACAGGCCCAAGGGCCTGGAAAGTGTCCCGGCGACAAAGCCATCGGGCTCGAACGGACGGAGCTCCGTCCGGCGCGCCTAAGCGCGGCGGGTAATCATTGTTCCCCGGCTCCGTGCTGGCCGCGCGGGGCCCCGGCAACCGGGGGCGCGCATTGTAAGCAGTTGATTCGTAAAGCGCAAAGCGGGGCGGGGCGCAGGGGTAATATGCTATCGTCCGGGCTATGCCCGTGGGGGAGACAAGATCGATGATGGACGCACTGGCCAGGATGGCATTTCCCATAGAAGTGGCGCTGGCCTGGATTCACGCTTTCTGGCCGATGATCGCCGCCACCGCCGGCGTTGCCTGCGCGGTGGCGGTCACGGTACATGTTGCTCAGCACAAGCGTGACGCACGCGCCGCCGCCGCCTGGACCGGTGTGGCCTGGCTGGTACCGGTGCTCGGCGCGGTTCTCTATCTGATCCTTGGTGTAAACCGTATTCAACGGCGCGCCCGCATGCTCACCGGCGGCGTTATTGACGCCGCCATGCGTGCCGGCCAGCAAGCGGGCGCGCCGTTGCCCACTTCGCGTCTGCAAGTCCTTTCCAGGTTGGTGGGGCGGCTCACTGATTTGCCTCTCACCGACGGCAACAAAGTCGAGCTGATGGAGGCCGCCGACGCCATGGCGGTGATGACCCGGGCGGTGGACGAGGCACGGGAAAGCGTCTTTCTCGCCTCCTACATTTTTGGCAACGACGCCGCCGGCAAACCGCTGGCCGCGGCGTTGGAACGCGCCGCCCATCGGGGTGTGCAAGTGCGCGTGCTACTGGATGGCGTGGGGGCGCTTTACTCATTGCCGCCGGTGACCTGGCGGTTGAAACGCCACGGTGTCCGGGTGGAACGGTTTCTGCATTCCATGGCGCCCTGGCGCATGCCCTACATGAACCTGCGTAATCACCGCAAATTGATGGTGATTGATCGCCGCGTGGGGTTCAGTGGTGGCATGAACATTCGCGCCGGCTACATTCAACAACCGCCCGGCATTCATGATCTGCATGCCCGCCTGGAAGGCCCCGTGGTGTTCCACCTGCTAAGAGCGTTCGTGGCCGACTGGGCCTTTACCTGCCGGGAAGTCCTGGATGACCGTTATGCCGGTGAGGTGGATCTGGGCTCGGTGCGCAGCCGGGGCATCAGCGCCGGGCCGGACGCGGATTTCGACAAACGCCGGCTCACCTTGCTGGCCGCGATTGGCGCCGCCGAGTACGAATTGCGTATCGTGACCCCGTATTTCGTGCCCGACCAGACCCTGCTCGCCAGCCTGCAACTGGCGATGTTGAAAGGGGTCAGAGTGATTCTGGTGGTGCCGGAAAAGAACAACCTGCGGCTGGTTCAGTGGGCCAGCACGCACGCCTTGAAATGGCTGGTACGCGAAGGCGCGGAGCTTTATCTGTCCAAGCCGCCGTTTGATCACACCAAGCTGATGACCGTGGATGGCCACTGGGTGCAATTCGGCTCGGGCAATTGGGACGCGCGCAGTCTGCGCCTTAATTTTGAGTTCGACCTGGAATGTTACGATGATCCGCTCGCCAGCCAGGCCAATGCCCTGATCGACACCCGGCTATCGCGGGCCACCCCGGCGGACGAAAACTATTTCCGTGCCATGGCGGGTTGGCGGAACGTGCGCAACGCGCTCGCCCATATGCTGGAACCCTATCTTTGACACTGAATATCAGGAGCCGCTATGCGTCTGCCCAGAGACAATGAGCTGCCGGCCTCGCTCATTCCGCTGACCCGGCTGCAGTTTTTTCATGGGCTGATGGTGGTCGCGGTGGCCACTGCAATCTGGCTGCCCGCCCCCGACGTGGCTCAGCACTGGCTGGCCCTGCCGGCGCAGCTGACGGCGGTCTATTTATTGTTGCTGACCGGCCTGTACGCGGGATCGGAACTGGCCCGGGGTGCATCGACCCTGATGCCGGCGGTGATGCTGCTGGCGCTCGCCGCGTTGATCACGCCGTTCCTGCCGGCGCTGGCGGCGACGTTATTGATGGCGCTGGCGGTGATGATGCTGTTCGCGATGGAAAAAGTCGCCGCGATCCGTGACCACTGGCCGCCGGCCTGGCAAAAAGGCCGGCGCCAGCACATGCAGTTTCAGATGGTGTCCCTGGCCAGCGTGGTGTTCTGGCTGATCAGCCAGGACAATCAGGCGCTGATACAACGCGCCCTGGAGTAGCGGGCAGCCGCTATCGACGCGCCCCCTTGGCCGGCGAGCCCGGGCCCAGCAACGCCCAGATCAGCAAACCAACCAACGGCAGCACGATCACCAGCAATATCCACAGCACCTTTTCAATCATCTCCGCGCCGGATTGAATAATCTTAATCACGGCGATGATGTCCAGTATCAGAATAATCAGACTGAGAATCTTCATTGGGAGGCTCCTTCCCCATAACAGGAGCCTTTGAAGCTAGGCCACCCGCCCGGGCAGGTAAAGCGTCTAAAGGTAAAAGGCGGTTAAGAGAGGGCGCAAGCTGCAAGCCACAAGCTACAAGGGCGGCTATGTAGCTCCCTGTGCGGACGCCCCACGAACTCTCTACAACGCCGCGTAGGAGCAGGCCGTGCCAGCGACGTCTTTTAGCCGAATGGCACGGCGTTTCTGCCCCGCTCCTGAAGGTCTCAGGGCCGGACGCTAGACGCCGGACGCCGGACGCCAAGATCAAAATCAAACCCGTCGCTGGCATGGCCTGCTCCTACGGGGCCCTGTAGCCGGGTTGGTGTTTTTATGTAGGAGCAGGCCCAGCCAGCGACGTCTTTTGGTCGAATGGCACGGCGTATTTGCCCCGAACCTGACAGCTTCCACGCCGGCCGCGTTCACGCCTCGCGGATACCGCCGCGAGGCCGGATCCCGAAGGGCGAGCAAGTGCCGGTAAAAAGACTTGCTCCGCGCCTGTGGCACGACCGGCTCAAATCACTACAATACCTTCCCATCGCCCTGGTAGCTCAGCTGGATAGAGCAAGTGCCTCCTAAGCGCTAGGTCACAGGTTCGACTCCTGTCCAGGGCACCATTTCCCGTCTCACCGAAGCCCGAAAAGTCTTGCAGTGTCTGTAATTACGGGGGGTCCACTTCCGTGTATTGCGGAGCATCGTCGAATTTCCTGGCGGGACTTTTGGGGACAAGACGCTGTTCCACCAAGGAGTCGCCTCCGCCCACTCCTATTTCGCGTGCCTGACCTTTCTTTTCCTGAGTAGCAGTGGTCTTCCCGCCTGCTATTCGAAGCAGCTCATTCAAACTGGCCGGCGACACGTATTTGTCTTTCCCTGCATGACCTGATACGCAAGTACCCTTCACTGAGAAGGGGCCGTCGATTGGCTAGAAGACTAATGCGTTGGGGCGGAAAGAAAGAGTAGTTTCATAACATATGACAGGCACATCAGCGTGTGTTTGGCATAAAGCTTTGGCAGATAAACTGGTTATTTTGATGGTATCCCGGCTTGAGTACTGGTCGTCCCATAACGTGTTAGTTGTCGGATCGGCAGGTTGGGTAGTTCGGTAGCACAGCCACTAGATAGTGAAAATATCCGATCCCCGCGCGACATGCTTATGTGCTCATCCGAAACTGGAAACTCATTACATCAATGAGGGAGATAGCCATGAATATTGAAAGATGCCGAGTTGGAAACAATTGGCTCAACCTGCGGAACCTGTCATGGAACGTGCCATACATGGGGCGTTTATACAGGCTGGAGAATGGAGGTTATCTGATGATGAAAGGCGATGCCTCTCGAACGCCACTTCCTCTAGAACCTATCGGTGATGGGATCTACCGAGAGCTGTTAACGGGACATGTGTGGAAGGAGATGTTGGCGCCGATCCTCGGTTGGCAATAGGAGCTAATGTGCTTGGCTTGCCCTATGGCCAAGTCCAAAAGCAAAAAAGCCCGCGCGCGGCGGGCTCCTTACTATGCAATTCAGAACTATAGCACTGACTTGGGGCGGAGATTAAATTCAGTGGCTGAAGCGGATTTCCAACTACCTGACTCTGTTACTACGATCTTTCCCGTCTTGAGTGGGAACTGTTTAGCTACTTCGATCTGAGCCAGTGCCTCCTGCGTCCTCTGATCTCCTAAGTTAAGTCGCCTGATCGTTTGGTCCATTTCAAAGCCCCTCTAGATACTTGTATATGAAGCATTTACAGTTTCCAAAAGTTTGGTGACACCGCTGTTAACAGTCCAATGAGATCGCTGGTAAAGCGCCCAAATAGTGCCCCATTCATCTGCGTCAACTGAAAGCTCTTCAATGTTAAGGCCACAATGCTTTGCACGGGATGCGTATATACCTCGTCCATGCGACATAGTCAACTCAACATTTGTAAACGGCTCTATAAGTCGTCGAATTTCGTCGCCTTCTTTATCTTGGAGCATACCATTCTTGATGGAGTTCACTGCAATATCTTCAGCTAGCTTTGAGACGGTGATCAACTGGTCAATCAAAACAGGATTATACATAGATAGTTGCTGTAGATAGGGGGCAATTTGACCAGCCTGTTGAGCTCGCTCCATAAGAGACTCATAAGACTTAATGATGTGATGGGCGGCAACCCAGCGAACCCCCAGCCCATCGCCGAGATCCATTGGCACCTGTGGATCGATAGGGCCTAGCTCAGATGTTGGAGACATAATAATGCGATCAGAGCCCAGGCAAACCATTGTGGCTGCGGATTTTGCTCGAGATGGCACTACCGTCTCAAAGTCCCTTCCTGTGTAAGATTTACAGATTTGTATGATTCGCTCTGCGGCAAGACCATCTCCCCCGGGTGCATCTAATAATAGTGTTATGCCTTGCGAAGTGTCGGTGTTGGTAAGTACCTCTTCTATCATGTCAGCGTCTGCTTGGGACAGGGGAGTAGTTCCTTGGTGTGATATAAAAAAAGAAACTACAGCGCGACCTTCGCGCATCTGCTGAAGTTTTTCTAGTAGGGGTTTTCGGACCTCTGGCCCCTGGTTGGTTTCTTTGAGAATAGCTTGGTAAGTATTCGACGTCATCGGCCCTCCTGGGGCTCCCTTATTTTTTGAACTTGACACTAGTCATTAAGAAAGTAGTGGCGCGTAGTGCGCTGAATCTCACTGTTATAGGACACAAATTTTCTTACCAACGTAGTCTTTTTTATTCATTTTTTATTGTTTAGCCCTAAAGATTCCCTTAGCAATCAAGACCATTTCTGGTATGAGCGTGATCACGTAGAGAGGAGCCAACTATGGTCAATGCCAGACGTCCGGAAAACAGAGCTAATTACAATTTATGGCGTTAGATTCTTCAATCATGGTCCCCCGACCAAGGATTTCACTCATCAAACGTTACCGTAGGTGGAGTAGTGTGATCCATGTCATATTGCGACTGGTTGGTCATCCTGTTTTTGGGCAGGGCTTGACCCGGGCGGCGGCGAGTTTCGAGATCGATATTCGACGCGATCAGATGCAATCGGTGCTGCACTCGGGCCGAGTTTTGGCGTAAGTTGATTTGCAATATGGCGACAGGTGCAGTTAAGGCAATAAGTTGAGGTCGATTCCGAATCTCTTGCAGGGCGCCATTTCCTTTGCGGTTTGTGCCCATCCCTTCGGCGGGCTCGCCGACCGACCCGTTTTGACGTAACGTTTTCCCTGACCGTGCATCCATAGGAGTGATGACGGTGGTGAATCGCCGCCGTGCTGGTCGTCATGACCCGCCGCGGGCGGGTTCGAACGGGAGTAATTCATGCAAGACAGCCGTGCATTGCTGGTGCGCAGCCACACAGACTTCCCACCGTTACGGCGGGGCAGAACCAGCATTTTGCAGGTGAATCTGGGCTATTTGTGCAATCTGAGCTGCGTGCATTGCCACGTGAACGCCGGGCCTACCCGCACCGAGATGATGCAGGAAGCGGAGATCGCCCAGGTGATCGAGGTGCTTGAACAGGGGCACATCGAAGTACTGGATCTGACCGGTGGGGCGCCGGAGATGAACCCGCATTTCCGGGCCCTGGTGCGCGCCGCGCGGGCATTGGGGGTGACGGTGATTGATCGCTGCAACCTGACCATTCTGCGGGAACCCGGCTATGAGGATCTGGCGGAGTTTCTGGCCGCCAATCGGGTGCAGGTGGTGGCGTCTTTGCCGTGCTATTCGGAAGAGAACGTCAATAAGCAGCGCGGCAAGGGCGTGTTCAATGGCAGCGTGGAGGCGATTCGCCGGCTCAACGCTCTGGGCTACGGCGACGGCGAATTGCCGCTGGATCTGGTCTACAACCCGGTGGGCGCCCATCTGCCGCCGCCGCAGGCGGCACTGGAAGCGGATTACAAACGCGAGTTGGGCGAGCATTTCGGGATTCGCTTCAACCGGCTTCTGACCATCACCAATATGCCAATCAGCCGGTTCGGCGCGGTGCTGATGGCGCACCACCAGTTCAACGACTACATGGCCCTGCTGCGTGACAACCACAATGTGGCCAATCTGGACGCGGTCATGTGTCGTCATACTCTGAGCGTGGACTATCAGGGTTATCTGTACGATTGCGATTTTAACCAGATGCTCGATCTGCCCCAGGGCCACAGCGGCCGCCGGCCGCATCTTTCCGAGTTGCTGCGGGCGGACAAAGCCGGCGAAGACATCTACGTGGCGGATCACTGTTTTGGCTGCACCGCCGGCGCGGGCAGCAGTTGCGGCGGAGCCTTGGAATGAAACTGAGCGTGGTGATGCCGGTGCTCAATGAGAGTGCCTGCCTGGAGAGCCTGCTTGAAGGGTTGCGCAAGCGGCTCGGCGACGGCGACGAAATCATTGTCGTGGACGGTTGCAGCACGGATGACAGTGCGCTGATCGCCGGCCGCCACGCGGATCTGGTGCTGCACTGTGACCGGGGCCGCGCGCGGCAGATGAACCTGGGCGCGGAGCGCGCCAGCGGTGATTTTCTGTGGTTCCTGCACGCGGATTGCGGACGTGTGCTGAGCGGTCATGTCCGTGCCCTGAGAACGCTGGCCGACGACGCTCTGTGGGGGCGTTTCGACGTGCGCCTCTCCGGGGAGCACCCGATGCTTTTCTTGATCGGCCACGCCATGAACCTGCGTTCGCGCTGGACCGGCATCGCCACCGGCGACCAGGGCATCTTTATCCGCCGTGACCTGTTCCAGGAACTGGGCGGCTTCCCCGAGCAACCGTTGATGGAAGACATCGCCCTGAGCCGACGGCTGTGCGCCCGCACGCCGCCGGTTTGCCTGCGGCCGCGGCTGGTGGCGGACAGCCGCCGCTGGGAAAGCCGCGGCGTGTGGCGCACCACGCTGCTGATGTGGCAGCTGCGCTGGCGCTACTGGCGCGGCGAAGACCCGGCCCGTTTGCACCGCGACTATTACGGTTCCTGAGCACCATGATGGCTGACACGGTGTTGCTGGTATTTGCCCGGGCGCCGCGCCTGGGACAGGTCAAGACCCGCCTGATTGAGGCGCTCGGCGCGCACGGCGCGCTGCGCGTTCATGAAACCCTGTTGGCGCGGACGCTGCAGCAGGCGGCGGCGTTTTCCGGCCCGGCCCGGCTGCTGCTGGACCAGCCCGACGAGGCGCTTGAGCACCACGCCGAGCGGCTGGGGCTGACGGTGGGCCTGCAACGGGGCGAGGGGCTCGGTGAGCGGATGAGCCAGGCGCTCGCGGAAAGCCTTAACGAGTGGCCCCGGGCGTTGCTGGTGGGCAGCGATTGCCCGATTCTGGACCAGGACTATCTGCGCCTCGCCGCCACCCGCCTGGACACCGGACGGGTGGTGCTGGGAGCAAGCGAGGACGGTGGCTTCGTGTTGATCGGCGGCAGTGATGCGCGGGTCTGGGCCAGCGGCTCGCTGTTCGAGCGGGTCCGGCTGGGCACCGGCTATGCGCTGGCGGATACCCTGGTGGCGTTGAATCATGAACCCGGAGTCAGCGTGTTGCCTCCGTTATGGGACGTGGACCTCCCGGAGGATGTGCGCCGGGCCCGGGTTTTGGGCGTGCTGGACTAGTCTCCCAAGGACCAACCCCTTTATTCTTGGCCGCCTGATTACCCGGTGGTGGCCGGGTAATGGCCGGCGCCCGTGGGCGCCTTATTCATCAAGGGAGTGAAGCATGCAACAGCCCCCGGTGCTCGACACCGCGGTTATCGATGAGCTGCGTGAAATCATGGGTGAGGAATTTGACCGCCTGGTGGCGTCGTTCGAGCGCGATGGCCAGCAGCGTCTGCAAGCACTGCATCAGGCCTTCTCGGCCGACGATGCGGAACAGGCTCGGCAACAGGCGCACAGCTTCAAGGGCAGCAGCGGCAACCTGGGCGCCGCCCGGGTGGCGGCGCTTTGCGTGGAAATCGAACAATACGCCCGTGGCGGCGACCTGCCAGCGGCGGCGGTGTTGATGGAAGCCCTGGAAAACGAATTCCTAAAGGCGTGCGATCAGCTGAAGACGCCGGGCATGGCTTAGCGTTTTGCCTGGCCTGGCCGCCTGAGGGCGGTGCTTCGAAGGGAAGAAACCCGGAACGGCGGGCAAAAAAAACCCCTCATCCAAAGGGGGTGGAAGAGGGGGGGTTGTGAGCGCTATCTCTAGCGCCTTGGGGGGATACCGGTTGTCATCTCCAGGGCCTGTCTGACATGTTTTGAATGTTACAGGCCACCTACTCAGGCTGCTGTAAAAAGCCGTGAGCGATTGTAAAACTTGGCGGTGTTGTGCGACCGCAATGTTGCCGCAGGCCGGGTGAGCGCTGAAAAGCCCCTTTTTCGACCGCTGTTTTGTAAGCCATATCTTACAAGAGTGTAAGCATTTCTACCAATTTTCTGTCCTCACTTTGCTCGAAAAATGGCGACGAGAAAAGCTAAGTGATTGATGAGGAAGGGAAAGAGCGGCCAGGGCTGATTCGGGGTGATAAGGTTTTATCGTTCTTTAACCCTTTGTCACCAAAGCGGTTGGTATAGTGCCTCCCGTGCTCATGGATAAGGGCACAAGGATTCGCTAAGGATAGCGGACAAGGAGGTCCAGGTGAGCGCAATCGGGTAAGGACGACTCGAAGCAAAAGGGCGGCAGGATGCCGCCCTTTCTCATTTCAGCCCTTTTGATTCAGGTCTGTTTGTTTCAAGCCTGTTTGTATCAGGTCACGCGCCAGACGTGACCGGTGGGCCAGCCAGGACGCTCACGCCCTGGCATCACAAAGGCTACCACTCGCGAACCAGCTTCTCGCGCTTGTTCGCTACCCCATCCCACTCCTCGGCGTCGTCCGGCGAGTCTTTCAGTTCGGTGATGTTCGGCCATTTCTCCGCCAACTCCGCGTTGATCTCCAGGAACTCCTGTTGATCCTCGGGCAGCTCGTCTTCCGAGAAAATGGCGTTCACCGGGCACTCCGGCTCGCACAGCGCGCAATCGATGCACTCATCCGGGTGAATCACCAGGAAGTTGGGGCCTTCATAGAAGCAATCCACCGGGCACACTTCCACGCAATCGGTGTGTTTGCAGTTGATGCAGTTTTCGCCTACTACGAACGTCATAGCCTGTCCTCGCCAGGGGTGTTCTCTCGCAAATGCCGGTGTTCCGGGGCGTCATTCTATCAGAGCACCGGCGCTGGGGCGGCGCTAGTCTACCCGACTCCGGCGAGCACGCAAACGCCGCCGGGGCGATTCGCGCCCGGCAACGGAGATCAAAAGATTCTTAGATAAGATCCTTAAGCTTATAGAGCCACTCCAGAGCCTGTTTGGGCGTGAGCTGATCCGGGTCGATCTGCTCAAGCTCGCGCTCCACGGCGCTGCTGACGCCGAACAGATCGGCCTGGGCCGGCGCCACCGCATTGGTTGGCGGCGCGCCCTGTTCCAGCTCCGCCAGCTTCTCGCCGGCGCGGCGGATCACCGACCCGGGCACGCCGGCCAGTTGCGCCACCTGCAGCCCATAGCTGCGGCTCGCCGGCCCTTCCTGCACGCGATGCAAAAACACGATGCGATTGTTGTGCTCGCTGGCGGTCAGGTGGGCGTTGAACACGCCATCGAGCTGATCGGCCAGTTGCGTCAGTTCGAAATAGTGGGTGGCGAACAGGGTGAAGGCGCGCAGCCGCAGCGCCAGATGCTCGGCCGCCGCCCAGGCCAGGCTCAGGCCATCGAAGGTACTGGTGCCGCGGCCGATCTCGTCCATCAGCACCAGGCTTTCCGGGGTCGCGTTGTTGAGAATGTTGGCGGTCTCGGCCATCTCCACCATGAACGTGGAGCGCCCGCCGGCCAGATCGTCGGACGAGCCGATGCGGGTAAAAATGCGATCCAGACGGCCGATGCGGGCACTGGCCGCCGGCACCGCGCTGCCGATGTGGGCGAGCAGGGCGATCAGCGCGGTCTGGCGCATGTAGGTGGACTTACCGCCCATGTTCGGCCCGGTGATCACCGCCATGCGGCGCTGGTTATCCAGATGCAGGCTGTTGGGCACGAAGGCACCGTCCAACACCTGCTCCACCACCGGGTGGCGGCCGTCAACGATCTCCATCACCGTTTCATCGACCAGCTGCGGGCGCACCCAGTCCAGCGCCTCGGCGCGCTCCGCCAGCGCCGCCAGCACATCCAGCTCGGCGACCGCCGCCGCGCAGGCCTGCAACGGCCCCAGATCGGCGGCCAGGGTTTCGATCAGAGCCTCATAAAGGCGCTTCTCCAGGGTCAACGCCTTGCTCGACGCGGACAGCGCCTTGTCTTCGAACTCCTTGAGTTCCGGCGTAATAAACCGCTCGGCGTTCTTCAGGGTCTGGCGGCGCTGGTAGTCGCTGGGTGCGTTATCCGCCTCGCGGCGGGACAGCTCAATATAGTAGCCGTGCACCCGGTTGTACTTAACCCGCAGAGTACTGAAACCGGTGCGCTCGCGTTCGCGCTTTTCGATGTCCACCAGAATGGCGCCGGCGTTCTCGCTGATCGCACGCAACTCATCCAGATCGGCGCTGTAGCCCGGTGCGATCACGCCGCCATCGCGGATCAGCATCGGCGGATTGTCGATTACCGCCCGTTCCAGCAGCGCCACCTGATCCGGAAAGGTGCCCAAACGCTGACGGGCGCTTTCGAACGCCGCGTGTTGCGGCAGGGCGGCGTGCAGATCCGGCAGCGACGCCAGGCTCGCCAGCAGGCGGGTGAGATCCCGGGGCCGCGCCGAGCGCAGCGCCACCCGGCCAAGAATCCGCTCCATATCGCCAATCCGCTCCAGCACCTCGCGGCAGCCCTCGAAGCGCCAGCCATCGCGCAGCGCGGCGATGCCCTCTTGGCGCGCGCCCAGCACGCCGCGGTCCCACAGCGGTTGATGCAGCCAGCGCTTGAGCAAGCGCGACCCCATCGCCGTGGCGGTGCTGTCCAGCACCTTCGCCAATGAATTGTGCTCGCCGCCATCCAGGGTCTCGGTCAGCTCCAGATTGCGGCGCGTGGCCGCGTCCATGGCGACGCTGTCGTCGAACGACTCCACCGCCAACCCGGTCAGATGCGGCAACGCACTGCGCTGGGTCTCACGGGCGTACTGCAACAGCACCCCGGCGGCCGCCACCGCCGCCGCCGGCGGCTGGCCGAAACCGGACAAATCCTGCACCTGGAACTGCTGGCAAAGCTGACGCTGGGCGCCGTCCGCATCGAACTCCCAGGGCGGGCGCACCCGCGCTCCCGGCCGCTCCGCCAGCGCCGCCGGCAACCCATGCGACTCATTCAGCAGCAACTCCGCCGGCCGCCAGCGCTCCAGCAACGCCTGCAACTGCTCATGGCCCTGCACCTGGGTCACCACGAAGCGGCCCGCCGCCAGATCCAGGCTTGCCGCGCCAATCACACCGCCTTGCTCATGCAACGCGCACAACAGCGTATCGCGACGCTCCTCCAACAGCGCCTCATCGCTCACCGTGCCCGGCGTCACGATGCGCACCACCTTGCGCTCCACCGGCCCTTTGCTGGTCGCCGGATCGCCGACCTGCTCGCAAATCACCACCGACTCGCCCAGCTTCACCAACCGCGCCAGATAGCCCTCCGCCGCGTGATACGGAATCCCCGCCATGGGAATCGGCTTGCCCGCGCTCTGACCGCGCTGGGTGAGCGTAATGTCCAGCAACCGCGACGCCTTCTGCGCGTCGCCAAAAAACAGCTCGTAGAAATCGCCCATGCGGTAAAACAGCAACTGGTCCGGATGCTCGGCTTTCAGGCCGAAATATTGCTGCATCATGGGCGTGTGGCCGGTAAAATCGTCCTTCGGCATATCAGTGTTTTCCTGGCTCTTTGGCCTTTATTCCGTATGTAAATCAGTAACTTATCTTGGTTTTTGCCGCAGCGGTGAATCTATAGAGGTCCGTGGGAGTCCAGTCCATGGAAATCCTTGCCAGCCGCATGAATAAGTATAGGTTTTGGTATAGGTTTTTAAATGGAATCGACTGATGGTTGCCGTAAACCTGACCCTTCCACCAAAAGCTATACCAACTCGCCTGGAACGCCTGTCTCACAAGACTTCCGGCGATTCGCTTGAAGGATGCTCAATGAGCGCCGAGACAAAAGGAGCAAAGCGTGAAGCATAACAAAGGCAACACCGGGCCTCTATCCGCCCGAGCAGTATTGAGTCAAAGCGGATGACCAATCCGAGATTCGCCGACTCTAGAAAGAGCTCAAGCGCGTTACCGAAGAACGCGACATCCTAAAAAAAGCCGCGCCGTACTTCGCCAGTCAGTCCGATTGAGGTACGCCTTCATTCAGGAGCACAGCGAGTGGTGGTCGATCCGCTGGCTGTACCTGGCGGTGGTGCTGGATCTGTTCTCACGGCGAGTGATCGGTTGGTCGATGCAATCTAGGATCACCAAAGAGCTGGCGCTTGATGCCTTACTGATGGCGGTCTGGCGTCGCAAGCCTGAGGGCAAAGTGGTGGTTCAAATTTACAGCAGCCGGAACGCGGCTCGAGCGGATATCATCGATTATATCGAGATGTTTTATAACAACCGGAGGCGACACAGTTCTACTGAACATCTGTCGCCGGTAGAGTATGGAAGGCGTCACCAAGAACGGCTGGGAAGTGTCTAGGGAACTGGTAGCGATTCATTTTTTTATGAAAAAGTACCATCTTTGAAGCCATATAAGAACAGATCGGTAATACGGTCGGCCAACTCCTCGGGAGATATAGAGCCACCCTTTTCATACCAGGTGAAGGTCCAGATCAACATGCCGAACAGCAGCATGGCGTAGGGCGTCTTCACCTCCACCTGTTTAAGCACTCCCGGGTTGATCTCCTCAAGAAGCCCAATCAAGACCTCGACGATCTTGCCTTCCAACTTCAGAAGTTCATCGCGTTTGTTCTCTGGCAGGAAAGCCATATCTTTCATCAGCACCAGGTGCTCATTGCGGGAATCCGCGGCCAGCCGCACGAATGACGTGACGAAACGTGAAAAACGTTCCTCGGCGGGCAGTGGCAGCGTGGCGACTTCTGAGAGATCGGCGTACATGGACTCGGTGTGCTCGCTGGTGATCGCGTAGAGCACCTCTTCCTTGCTGGAAAAATAGTGATACAGATTGGATTTTGAAGCGCCGCAGGCGCGGGCGATGTCGATCATGGACGTGGTTTGGAAGCCTTTTCCCGCGAACAGGGCAGCGGCCTGGTCGAGAATGTCCTGCTTCTTGGCGTCGTAGTCATCAGCGCGTACCCGACTCATTGATGTGTAACTCCTTGTTAGTAAAGAAAAAAACAGAGGCGCAGGGCGGAATGATTAAATGAGCCCAAAGTCCCGCTCCGGTATCAAAATTCAGCTGGACGCCGAAGCGGGGGCGTAAGTGTATAGATATTCCGCCCCGTCGGTCGAATAAACAGGGTAGGGCGAGACCAAGTTCAAAGGCGCATTACGTTTCCTCTTTTCAAAGTCCGTCTGGACGGTCTATGATTGATGATCAAGTCGTCACATTTTGACGAGGCCCAACGGCCTCCCCGTCATGAGAACAGAAAAACTTCGGGAGAATCACAATGCAGTTTGAACTGACCCACGCCTTGCATCGACTCGAGCAGCAAAACTCCGGCGCTACGGCCGTGATTTTTCGAGACCGGCAACGCACCTGGGCGGATTTGGCCGAGCGGGTCGCCCGGCTGGCCGGGGCGCTGCATAGGTTGGGCCTGAAAGCCGGCGAGCGGGTCGGCATGCTGGGTCTCAACTCTGATTATTACATTGAATACATGCTTGGCGTGTGGTGGGCAGGTGGTGCCTTAAACCCCGTCAACACGCGCTGGAGCCAGGCCGAGGTGGCATTTTCGCTGGACGATTGCGGCACCGGCATTCTTCTGGTGGATGAGCGTTTCGCGTCCTGGGGGGATGCGTTGCGTGAGCAATCCAAGGCATTGCACACGGTGATTTACGTCGGTGATGGCGAAGCGCCAAAGGGCCTACTGCACTATGAAGCCTTGCTTCGTGACGCGGTGCCGGCGGAGGATGCGCGCCGCAGCGGTGATGATCTCGCCGGTGTGTTCTATACCGGGGGAACCACCGGTTTCCCGAAGGGCGTGATGCTCTCGCACCTCAACCTGCTCAGCAATGCCCTCGGTTATCTGCTGGAGCTGCCCTATAGCGACGATGATGTGGTGCTGGGGGTGGCGCCGATTTTTCATCAGGCGGGCATGTGCATCATCGTCCGAGCGTTGCTGCGTGGCTGCCCTATGGTGGTCGTGGATGAGTTCGAGCCGGTGGCGGTGATGAGAGCCATTGAGGAGCATCGCGCCACTTTCACATTGCTGGTGCCGACCATGGTGCAACGGTTGGTGGACCATCCGGAAGCAGGGCGCTACGACCTTGGTAGCCTGAGCCGTGTTCTTTATGGTGCATCGCCGATCAGCGAGGGGGTTCTTGAACGGGCTTTCAAGGTCCTGCCAAAAGTCCGTTTTTACCAGGGTTATGGCATGACGGAAACCGGTGGACCCTACACGATTCTGCCGGCTTGGTGCCATGGTTCTGAAGGCCAGAAAGCGGGCATGCTTCGCTCTGCTGGTCGTGCCATGTGGGGCATTGAGGTGCGTGTTGTCGGCGAGAATGGCGATCCGGTGCCGTCCGGGACCGTTGGCGAAATCGTCACTCGCGGGCCGGGTGTCATGCAGGGTTATTGGGGGCGAGAGGACGAAACCCGCACGGCGCTGCGTGATGGATGGATGCATTCCGGCGACGTCGCATATATCGATGATCGCGGTTTCCTGTTCATTGTCGATCGGCTCAAGGACATGATCGTGTCCGGCGGCGAGAACGTTTATTCCAGCGAGGTGGAGAACGCCTTGTGCCAGCATCCGGCGGTGCAGAGTTGCGCGGTGATTGGTATTCCCAGCGAAAAGTGGGGTGAGGCGGTGCATGCCGTGGTCGTATTGCAACCCGCCCAGGAGGTCACGGAGGCCGAACTGCGTGTGTTCTGTAAGACTTTGATCGCTGGCTACAAGTGTCCGGTTAGCACCGAGTTCCGAGACAGCCTGCCGGTCTCTGGGGCCGGCAAAATCATGAAGCATGTATTGCGCGAGCCTTATTGGGCGGACTCGTCTCGCAGTATCGCCTGATGGAGGCGCATTCTATGGTTAATCAATCTGCTCCCGGCGTAGTCATTGTCGGCGCGGGCCAAGCAGGCGCTGAAGTGGCCACGGCTCTTCGTCAGAAAGGGTATTCGGGCTCGATCACTATGATTGGCGAGGAACGTTATCCACCATACCGGCGGCCGCCATTGTCGAAGGCCTTTCTCGCCGGAGAGGCCACGCTGGAATCTTTGCACCTGAAGCCCGAA
The DNA here is from genome assembly GCF_002864685.1 of Alloalcanivorax mobilis. GTDB lineage: Bacteria > Pseudomonadota > Gammaproteobacteria > Pseudomonadales > Alcanivoracaceae > Alloalcanivorax > Alloalcanivorax mobilis. The sequence goes on along the minus strand of NZ_NMQZ01000010.1, from coordinate 88,715 downwards.
GCGGTGTATCAGCGGCACGGTATCCGTTGCCGTTTAGGTGTGCGTGTCATGGCGATCGACACCATTGCGCGGCGTTTGCGGCTCTCCGACGGCTCGACTTTGCGCTATAACAATCTGGTTCTCGCCACCGGTGGCCGCCCTCGGCCATTGCCGGTGCCCGGCGCTGATTCGGACTGTGTTCATTATGTGCGTACCGTTGACGATGTACTGCGATTGCGAGAGCACTTTTGCGCCGGTGCTCGATTGGTACTGATCGGTGGTGGCTATATTGGTTTGGAAACCGCGGCCGTGGCTATCAAGGCGGACCTCAAGGTCACGGTGGTGGAAGCAATGGACCGCGTGCTCGCCAGGGTGGCGGCGCCGGCGTTGTCTGAGTTTTACGAGTCGGTTCATCGCGAACACGGCGTGGAAATCCTGACCGGCGCGGCGGTTAAATGCCTGGAGACGGAGGAGTCCGGCACCTGGGTGCGGCTTACCGATGGTCGCGAACGGCAGGCGGATCTGGTGATTGTCGGCGTCGGGTTGATACCGGAAACCCGGTTGGCGGAAGAAGCTGGGATAACCGTGTTACCGGAAGGCGTCGTGGTGGACAGCGGTTGCCGAACGTCGGTGCCTGACGTGTATGCGGTAGGAGACTGCACGTATCACGAAAATGACTTCTACGGCCGTCATATGCGTGTAGAGTCGGTCCCCAACGCCACCGAGCAAGCGCGCGCGCTGGCCGCCACGCTGTGCGATGAGCCGATCCGCTATGCGGCGGTCCCGTGGTTCTGGTCCGATCAGTACGGACTCAAACTGCAGATGGTTGGTCTTTCGGAAGGTTACGACGAACTGGTAATACGAGGGGAGAGGGCGTCGCGGTCTTTTATCGCCTTCTATCTGCGTGAGGGTGTGCTGATCTCCGCCGACGCGGTAAACCGGCCGCAGGATTTCATGATCGCTCGCCGTCTTGTCGCGGCACGCGCGCAACCCGCGCCTGACGATCTGGCCCGCGAGGATAGGCCGTTGAAGGCGCTGGTCGAGAGTAAGGTGGTTTGACGATCATCCAATGCATTGAGAAACCTGAGAGCAGGGGGGAGAAGGGCGCGTCGCTCCGCGCCCTTCCTTAGTACTGCTCCTCGGGAAGACGTACTTCCATGCCATCCATGCTCTCATCCACCGTCAACTGACAGCTCAACCGGCTGTTTTCGGGCTGCCGGTCAGGGACACCTTCGAGCAGGAACTCCTCGGATTCGGACATTGGCGGCAAGGCGTCGTCCCATGCCTGATTCACATAGACGTGGCAGGTGGCGCAACTGCAAACGCCGCCACAGTCACCGAGAATGCCTGGAATGAGATTATCGATGGCGGTTTGCATCAGGCTTTGGCCGGCGGTGGCCTCCACATCGTGCCGGGTGCCGTCATGTTCGATATAGGTGATTCGAGGCATATCGTTTCTCTACTTCTTCGGTTGGTTGGCAGACAAGCCGCTCGTTAAATAATAGACCGGCCAGACGGTCTATTATTTAACGAGCGGCTTGATTTGTCTAGTGATCTGGAGGATGGGAGGTACGATTTCCGGTCGAAGAGGTGGCGGAAGGTGGCTGATATTGAAAATTTATCCATTCAATAACAATGGGTTAAGGAATTATTGGAAGAAGTTTCCGGTCTATTGTTTACAAAGACCGTCCAGTCGGTCTATGATTGGGTTGATCGGAACAGAGTGTTCCCGCCAATTTGCCGTCGAGCATTTCCGACGCTAAGTCGGAATGGCTGGATGGAAGAACATGTTTCCATTTGTGGGGTTAGGTGACGACATGAGTGCTCAAGCCGCAGCGATACCGGATATCAATGAGTTGATTCGTCCGGAGCATGTACACGGTTCGGTGTACACCAGCGAAGCTCTCTACCAAGCAGAGCTTGAGAAGATCTGGTATCGGACCTGGGTCTACGTGGGGCATACCAGTGAAGTGCCCAACGCGAATGACTACGTGTTGAAGTCCATTGGCCCGCAGCCTGTCATCATGACGCGCGATCGCAACGACCAGATTCATCTGCTGCTCAATCGTTGCACCCATCGGGGTAATCAGGTGTGCGTTTTTGATAAAGGCAACAGCCGGACCTTTACTTGCCCCTATCACGGCTGGACCTTTTCCAATACCGGCCAGTTGCGTGGTTATCCGTTTCCATCCGGATATGAAGGCACCGACCGGGAAGAACTGGGGTTGGGGCGAGTGGCGCGGGTGGCCGAATACAAAGGCTTTATTTTTGGTTCTTTCGCGGAGCAAGGCCCGTCGCTTGAAGAGCACCTGGGCGGCGCCCGTGAGGCCATCGACCGGCTTGTTCGCAATTCGCCGGAAGGCGAAGTGGAAATTACCGCTGGTTTTCTCAAGCACAAGGCGCGGGCCAACTGGAAATTCCTGCTCGAAAACGAAACCGATGGCTACCACCCGCAGTTTGTTCATGCCTCTATTTTCAGCGTGGCGCAAAGCGGCATTGGCGATTTATACAGCAGTGATTCCACGGCGGTGGCACGTTATCTGGGCAATGGTCATTCCGAGAACGATCTGCGGCCTGAGTTCCGACGGCTTGATAAGCCGCTGGGCTGGTTCGGCACCTCGGCTGCGCGCATGCCCGAGTACGTCGCGGCTATGAACGCTGCCTATGGGGAGAACAAAGCCAGGGAGATCATGATAGACGGCACTCCGCACACGATGATTTTTCCTAATCTCTTTATCGCCGAAATTCAGATTTTCGTACTGCAACCGCTGGCGGTAAATGAAACCGTTCAGCACGTTACCGCCCTGCAGTTCAAGGGCGCGCCGGAAATGAACCGCCGGCTTCGGCAGCAGACCATGGGCTCGGTGGGACCGGCGGGTTTTCTGCTGGCCGACGACTCGGAAATGTATGAACGCAATCAGCGCGGTATTCAGGTTCGCGACCCGGAGTGGGTGTTTCTTGGGCGTGGAAAAAACCGGGAGCGTCGTGACGAGGACGGCTTCATGGTCGGCGACGCCACCGACGAAGTGCCGTCGCGCGGTATGTGGCAACACTACCGGACAATCATGGAGGAGCGGTAATGGCGCTTAATCGGGATACCGACGGCCTGCTCAGCGAAGTGACTCAGTTTATTTATCGTGAAGCCCGCTTCCAAGATGGCCACGCCTACGATGACTGGGAAGCGCTTTGGACCGACGACGGAGTTTACTGGATTCCCGCCAACGGCGATCACAGCGACCCGGAACGGGACATGTCCATCGTCTACGACAACCGGTCGCGAATCGCCCTGCGTATTCGCCAGTTGCACACCGGGAAACGGCACGCCCAGGCGCCCCGATCACGGCTCCGGCGTGTAGTGTCCAACGTTGAAGTGCTGGACGAAGGGGGTGATGAAATTCGCGCGATCAGCAACGCCCTGGTGTTCGAGTCCAACCTGCGCGGCGACATCGTTTGGGCATCGCGCAATGAGTATCTGCTGCGTCGCGTGAACGGCGAGCTGCGCATGGCGCGCAAGACCGTCCATCTGGTGAACAACGACAAGGCTCTTTATTCCATGTCGTTCTTGATTTGAAAACGGAGGCGCCATGAAAACGGAAAATAATTCCGACGTCGAAGCGGTGATCAAAGAGGGTCCGGTACGGCTGGACATTGAGAGCGGTCGCATCGCGCACATCCGGCTGAATCGCCCCGACGCGGCTAACGGGCTTAGCGTGGAGCTTCTGCGCCGGCTTTACGACGTGGTTATGACTTGTCACGGAGATGCCCGTCTGCGGGTTGTGATTTTGTCCGGCGAGGGCCGGCATTTCTGTGCCGGTGGCGACGTGCGTGATTTTGCCGCCAAAGGCGAACAGTTGCCCGACTACCTTCGTCAGGCGACGTCGTATCTGCAGATCGTGTCCGGCGCCTTGATCCGGCTCAATCAACCGGTGATTGCCAGTGTGCAAGGGTACGCCGCCGGCGGCGGTGGCCTGGGTCTGGTGTGCGCGGCGGACCTGGTGATCGCCGCCGACGACGCCCGTTTCATGGCCGGTGCGACCCGCGTTGGCATGGCCCCGGACGCCGGTGCCACGGTGACGCTGCAGCGTATCGTCGGCTTACGCCGCGCCATGGACATTCTGCTCAACAACCCGGTGATCGACGCGGCCGAAGCGTTGGACATGGGTCTGGTCAACCGCGTGGTGCCGACGACGGATCTGGATTCGCAAACACGTGATTGGGCCCGGCGGATCGCCACCGGCGCGCCCTTGGCCCTCGCCGCTACCAAGCGTCTGGTTTGGAACGGCGCCGGCTTGGGCGTGGAGGCTTGCCTGCCAGAAGAGAGCCGTACCGTTTCGGAGCTTTCCGGCAGCGCCGATTCCCGCGAAGGCTTGGCGGCGGTGATCGAAAAGCGCGATCCCGTTTTCAAGGGCCGCTGAGCCATGGTATCGAATCGCTTTCAAGGGCAGCGGGCACTGGTGACCGGGGGCGCCAAAGGCATCGGCGCCGGTATCGCCGAACGTCTGGCTGGGGAAGGCGCCGCGGTAGTGATCGCCGATATCGATGAAGCCGCCGGCCGGCCACTTGCCGAACGTCTGGGGAGCGTCTTTCTGGAGCTGGATTTGACCAACACGGCGGCGGTGGAACACGCCTTGGTCGATGAGCCGCCCTTTCAGATACTGATCAATAACGCCGGCATGGATCAGCATGCCTGGTTCACGGAGACTTCGCCGGCCCAATGGCAGGCCTTGCTGGCGGTCAATTTGACCGCGGTGCTCGCCGTGACACGGGCGGTGTTGCCGGCGATGCAGAGTGCCGGTTACGGCCGGCTGGTACACATCGCTTCCGAAGCGGCCCGGCTGGGCTCCGCCGGTGGCGCTGTGTATGCCGCCAGTAAAGGGGCGGTGTTGGCATTTTCCCGCTCGATGGCTCGTGAGAACGCCCGTTATGGCATTACCTCCAATGTGATCGCTCCAGGGCCAGTGGAAACGCCGATGCTCAAGGAGGCGCTGGTTGACGGCGGCGACAAGCTGTATCGAGCCATGGTGGGTGCCACTCTGGTGGGGCGGCTGGGGCGGGTTGATGAAATCGCCGCTGCCGTTGCCTTTGTCGCCTCCGACGAGGCCGGTTTCATCACCGGTGAGGTTCTTGGTGTTTCCGGCGGCATGGGGTGCGGGCAATGAATGTTCAAAGCGCTGACAACCAGGCACTGAAAGCAGTGATCGAGCGGGTGCGTGGGGTCTATGGCAGATGGCGCCGGGATACATCGGTGGCCGAAATGCGGGCTGATTGGGAACGACTGTTCCAGCCTCGGGAGCCGATCACGCCTCATTACTTCGACGCGAAGGGCGTACCGGTAGCCTGGATTGCGGCGCCTGGCGCCGACGACACTCGTACGTTGATCTACTTCCATGGTGGTGGTTTCCGCGTTGGCTCGGTCGCTTCGCACGCCGAGTTGATGCTGCATTTGTCGCGCACGGCGGGTTGCCGGGTGCTGGGCGTGAACTATCGGTGCACGCCGGAATACGGCTATCCCGCGCCGGTGGAGGATGGCCTGGCCGTTTACCGTTTCCTGATCGAAGAGGGCATCGATCCGGCGCGGATTGCCCTGGCCGGTGATTCCGCTGGCGCCAATCTGGCGCTCAATCTGCTGTTGCGCCTACGCGACCAGAGCGAACCGCTGCCGGCCGGCGCGCTGCTGATGTCCGCCTGGACCGACCTGGCTGCCACCGGCGAGAGCTATGAAAGCCGTGCCGACGCCGATCCGATTCATCAACGGCCGATGATTCAGTCGATGGCGGCGGGTTATCTGGGCGCTGGCATCGCCGCCGACGATGCGGCGGCCTCTCCTTTGTACGCGTCATTGAACGGGCTGCCACCGATGCTGCTGCAGGTCGGGGAGGCGGAAACCGTGCTCGATGATTCGCGCCGGTTCGTGGAGCTCGCTCGGGATGCGGGCAACGCCGTCGAGCTGGCGGTCTACCCGCGCATGATTCATGTATTCCAGCAGTTCATGCACGAGCTTCCAGAGGCGCGCGCCGCACTCGACGAAGCCGGCGCCTTCCTGCGTCGCTGCTGGTAATTTTCGATTCCGGAAAGAGGAACCAAGGCATGATCGGTATTGTTGGATACGGCGCCTACCTGCCCCGGTTGCGGCTCAGTCGCCGGGCGGTGTTCGACGCCAACGCCTGGTATGCGCCGCAGTTTGCGGGCAAGGCGCGTGGTCATCGCACCATGGCGAACTGGGACGAGGACAGCGTCACCATGGCGGTGGCCGCGGCTCGCGATTGTCTGGGGCCCGGGGATGATCGTTCCCGGGTGCGGGCGCTGGCGCTGGCGTCTTCATCACTGCCGTTCGCGGAGCGGCTCAACGCCGGTATCGTCGCCGAGGCGCTGACCCTGGACGAACGTGTGCTGGCCCAGGATGTGACTGGCAGCCAGCGTGTCGCCTTGTCGGCGCTGGCTCAGGCGCTTGCCGCCGTGCGCGGTGGCCAGGGGGAGACGCTGTTACTGGCTGCCGATAACCGCCAGACCTCCGCCGCCAGCGCCGCGGAACTGGACTACGGCGATGGTGCCGCCGCCGTGCTGCTTGGCAGCGATGGCGTGCTGGCGGAATATCTGGGCGGCGCGCACCGTACCGTGGATTTCGTCGACCGTTTTCGCCGCACTGGCGAGAGCATCGATTACCACTGGGAGGAACGCTGGGTGCGCGATGAGGGCATCGACCGGCAGATGCCAGAGGTGATTGCCGAGGCGCTGACGCAGGCCGGTGTCGAGGCCGCTGCCGTGGATCATTTCATTTTCCCCGCCGCGTTTGCAAAAGTGGATACCCGGCTCGCAGCCCGCTGCGGGATTCCACCGGAAGCGGTGGTCGATAACCTCGCCGAGCGGGCCGGCAACACCGGTGTGGCTCATGGCCTGCTGTTGCTCGCTGGCGTCTTGCAGCGGGCCCGCCCTGGCCAGATCGTGTTACTGACACAGTTTGGTAACGGTGGCGAGGCGCTGGTGTTCCGGGTCACCGAGGCCATTGATCACTTTCGTCCGGTGGTGGGTCTGGAGGGCTGGTTGGAACGCGGCCGCGAGGAAACCGCCTATACCCGCTTCCTGTCTTTCCAGGGCCGTCTGCATCTGGAGCGCGGTATGCGCGGCGAGCAGGATAAGAAGACCGCGCTCACCACCCTTTACCGGCACCGCCGCGCCATTCTTGGCCTGGTGGCCGGGCGTTGCCGGGAGACCGGCGAGGTGCATTTTCCGCCGTCTCGCATCAGTTATACGCCGGGCAAGCCCGTGCAGGACTCCCAGGAGTCCTGGAAGCTCGCCGAGCGCCAGGGCCGGGTACTGAGCTGGTCGGCGGAATATCTGTCCTGGCACATGTCGCCGCCGCATCAGTATGGTCAGGTCGATTTCGACGGCGGCGGGCGCATCTTGATGGACTTTACCGATGTGGAACGCGGCGACATCAGCAGTGGCTGTGCGGTGGAGATGGTATTTCGCATCAAGGACACCGACGAGACACGCGGATTCAACCGCTATTTCTGGAAAGCCACGCCGCTGCGTGACGCATCGCAACAGCCGGAAAAATCGGAGTAGCTCATGGCGACAGGTATCAAAGACAAGGTGGCGATTCTCGGTATGGGATGCAGCCGCTTCGGCGAGCGCTGGGATGCCAGCCCCGAGGATCTGATGGTCGAGGCCTACAACGAGGCGATGACGGACGCGGGCATCGGCCCCGAACAACTGGACGCCGCCTGGTTTTCCACTCATATGGACGATGTGGGCGTCGGCCGTGGTGGCACGCCCATGGGCATCGCTCTGCGTTTGCCGAACATTGGCGTGACCCGGGTGGAGAATTTCTGCGCGGGCGGGTCCGAGGCGATTCGGGGCGCCGTCTACGCGGTGGCCTCCGGCGCCTGCGACATTGCAATCGCATTGGGCGTGGAAAAACTCAAGGACACCGGCTACGGCGGCCTGCCCGTCGCCACCGTCGGCACTTATATTCCACAGTGGTACCCGAACGCGGTGGCGCCGGCTAACTTCGCGCAACTGGCCGCCGCCTACCAGCAGAAGCATCGGGTCGAGCCCGATCTGCTGAAACGGGCCATGGCCCATGTCTCGGTGAAAAGCCACGCCAACGGCGCGCTCAATGCCAAGGCTCATCTGCGCAAGCCGATCACCGAGGAGCAGGTATTACGCGCGCCGACCATCGCCGAGCCCCTTGGCCTGTTCGACTGTTGCGGCGTCTCCGACGGCGCCGCCGCGGTGATCGTCACCACGCCAGAGATCGCCCGTGGGCTCGGCAAACGGGACCTCGTCACCTTCAAGGGTCTGCAGGTCTCGGTGTCCAATGGCTGGGAACTGCAAAGTAATGACTGGGACGGCAGCTACGTGCACACCGCCCGGATAGCGGCACGTAAAGCCTATCAGGAAGCGGGTATCACCAACCCGCGCGAGCAGATCAGCATGCTCGAGGTGCACGACTGCTTCTCGATCACCGAGCTGGTGACGATGGAAGACCTGTTTATTTCCGAGCAGGGCGGGGCGGTGAACGATGTGCTCGATGGCGTGTTCGACGCCGACGGCGCGCTGCCTTGCCAGATCGATGGCGGCCTGAAATGCTTCGGTCATCCGATCGGTGCCAGCGGCATTCGTATGTTGTACGAAATGTATCTTCAATTGCAGGGCCGTGCTGGAGAACGCCAACTACCCGATCCGGTACTCGGCCTCACTCACAACCTGGGCGGACAGCCATCGCAGAACGTTTGCTCGGTATCCATTGTCGGGCGGGAAGGCGCATGAGCGATCTGGATAAATTGATCCGTGGAGCGCCACCGCTGGTACGCCTGGATCGGCCGGCCGAAGGCGTGCTGCGCATCCTGATCGACCGCCCGGAGAAGCGCAACGCCATGGACCATCGGGTACGCGAGGCGCTCACCGCGGTGATCGGCGAAGCGCTGGCCACGCCCGCCTGTCGCGCCTTGGTGCTAGGTGGTGTCGACGGCATGTTCTCGGCCGGCGGCGATGTTCATAGCATGGGTGACCTGAGCGAGCACGACGCCCGCGCCCGGATGCGCCATATTCAAGTGCTGTGTCGCTTGCTCGCCAGTGCGCGCTTGCCGGTGGTGTCGGCAATGGAAGGCGTGGCCGCCGGGGCGGCGGTGGGCATGGCCTTGCTCGGCGACGAGATCGTGGTCGGTGATCGTACCCGTATCCTGTTTCCGTTTCTGAAGCTGGGCTTGACCCCGGACTGGGGGTTGCTGCTGACGTTGCCCCGTCGGGTCGGAGTCGCCGGTGCCCGGCAATTACTGACCCGTGGCGATGCGGTCTCCGGTGACGAAGCGGTGGCTTGTGGTTTGGCCGACGAACGGGTGGACGACGACGCCGTGATGGCCACCGCCGTGGCCAGGGCGGAGCGTCTGGCCGCACTGCCGCCCCGCGCTTTCGCGCGGATGAAGGCACGCCTCAACGAGCCCGCGCCGACACTTGCCGAGGCGCTACACCGCGAAGAGGACGACCAGGCGAGCTGCCTGTTGAGTGCGGAGTTCAGTGAAGGGCTGAGCGCCTTTCTGAACAAGCGCGCTCCGAACTTCCGCGATTCCCGCTTTGATGTCGGTGCATCGGCCGATGAGAGAGAGTCGTATGGACGCGATTGAACCGCGATGCATTGGCGTGGTGGGGGCTGGGGTCATGGGCCGTGGCATCGCCCAATTGTTTGCCCAGGCCGGGCACCGGGTGCTTTGTCACGACAGCGTCGCCGGAGCCGCCACGGATGCCGTGGCCGAGGTGCGCGCCCGGTGGCAACGGTCACAGGAAAAGGGGCGCCTGAGCGCGGCGCAGAAAAACGCCGCCGGCGCTCGGTTGGCGGTGGCGGAGAAACTTGCTGATCTGGCCGAGTGTGATCTGGTGATAGAGGCGATCGTCGAGCGCCTGGATGCCAAGCAGGCGTTGCTAGTGGATCTGGAAGGGCATGTGCGTGCGGAGGCTCTGCTGGTCAGCAATACGTCGTCATTGATGGTGGCCGCCATCGCCGCGCGCTGCCGCCATCCGGAGCGGGTGGCAGGGCTGCACTTTTTCAATCCCGCGCCGCTGATGAAAGTGGTGGAGATCGTTGCCGCGGTGCGCACCGCGCCGTCCGCTGTCGAACGTCTTGGCGCCCTGGTGGCCAGCACCGGGCACCGGGCGGTGATCGCGAAGGACCAGCCCGGCTTTCTGATCAACCACGCTGGCCGGGGGCTGTACACCGAAGGGCTGCGGCTGCTGGAAGAGGGTGTCGCCGATTATGCCGCCATCGACCGGGTGCTGCGCGAAGGGCTTGGCTTCCGGATGGGGCCCTTCGAATTGCTCGACCTCACCGGCTTGGACGTGTCCGGCCAGGTGATGCAATCCATTTACGAGCAATTTCAACACGAGCCCCGTTTCCGGCCGTCGTCGCTGGTGCCGCCCCGGGTGGCGGCGGGCCTGTATGGTCGCAAGAGCGGCGAGGGCTGGTATCGATACCATGAAGGTAAAGCGGTTCGATCACCTGCACCGGTGCCACCCGAACTCACCCTGAAAGGCCCGGTTTGGATCGATCCGAAGGCCGAGCATGCGGACCTTCTGGGCGAGCGGGTACGAGCACAAGGGCTAACCCTGGGCGACCAGCCCGAGCAGGCCGCGCTGCTCATTATTCAGCCGTGGGGCGACGACGCTTCCACGGTGTGCGCGCGTGACGGCCTGAACCCGGAACGTTGCGTGGCGGTGGACCCGCTTATTGGCCTGACCGGCCACATCACGCTGATGTTGACCATCGCCACGTCTTCGCAGGCACGGGATGCCGCCCACGCGCTGCTCGCCGCAGACGGAGTGCCAGTAACAGTGATCCATGACAGCCCGGGATTCATTGCCCAGCGCGTGCTTGCGATGATCGTCAATATCGCCGCTGAGATTTCTCAACGCGGGATTGCCTCGATTGCGGATATCGACGATGCGGTGTCCGTTGGGCTTGGTTATCCCCACGGCCCCTTGGCCTGGGGCGACCGTCTCGGTGCCGGGCGTGTTCTGACGATTCTGGAACGCATTCAGAAACAGCGTGGCGACCCTCGCTACCGGCCGGCTCCGTGGTTATCCCGCCGTGCACGGTTGGGGCTGCCATTGCGACATCAGGAGGCTGCTCTGCCAGGGGCCTGAGCCGGTGGTGATTCGCATGAGTGCAAATTTTAAATAGTCCGTCCAGGCGGAATATAAAAGAATGAGGCCCGATTGGCCCAGTAACTACGAGGATCAATGCATGACTACGACGTCCCATTACGACTGCATCATCATCGGCGCCGGTGCCGGTGGTCTGTGTGCCGCCGCGCGCCTGACAGCGGCCGGCCGGAAAGTGCTGGTGCTGGAACGCCTGGATCGCGTTGGCGGTCGCGCCGGCAGCGAGCAAATCGACGGTTTCACGGTGAACGTGGGCGCCATTGCTATCGAGCTGGGGAGCACCTTCGAAGAAACTTTCTCACTGCTTGATGTGCCTTTGGATATTCGTGAACCTAGCCCCGCTACGGTGTTCCGCATTAAAGGCAAGCTGATTAATGTTTCAAAGGGCGGTTGGGGCATGCTGCTTGGCGGCTTCACCAAAAAGGCGGCCAAAATCGGGGCCAAGTTCTCTGATGCCCGCGGCGGCGATCTGCCAGAAGCGTCGCTGTCCACCGAGGAGTGGCTGGGTAAATACACCAGCAGCTCTACCGTCCACGCCATCTTTCGCAATTTGTGCGCCGCCATTTTCGCTGCCAACGCGGATGAAGTGCCGGCCCGGGCGTTTCTCACTTACTTCGCTGTTAAAGGCGCCTTCAAACGGTTTGGATTCTGCCCGCGCGGCACCCAGGGGATCTGGGATGATCTGGCCGCGGGCATCCGCCAACGCGGCGGTGAAATTCGCACCGGTTGCCCGGTGACCGGCTTGACCGTGGAGGACGGTCGCGTCACCGGCGTAACGGTGGCCCGTAGCGAAGGCGAGGAAACTCTGTCGGCGGCCACCGTGATCAGCAACATGGGGCCTCTGGGGACCGCGCTGCTGAGCGGCGGTGACGCCCTTGGTGAGGATTATCTGCGCCAGGCCCGCGAAACCCTACGGCCGGCGGCGAATATCGTGGTGAACTTCGCCACCCGGGAACGCCTGGTCGATGCGCCCGGCCTGATTACCTTCGGCCGCACCCGGCGTCTGTGCAATATGGGCGAGTTGACCGCCACCTGCCCCGAACTGGCGCCGGACGGCTGGTATCAATACGTGGCCTACGGTGTGCCTCGTCCGGCACTGGCTGATTTCGACGAAGAAAAGGAAATCGAGCATACCCTGCAGGACCTGCGCGACGAATTCCCGGGCTTCAGCGACGCCAAAATGCTGTCGGTGCGGGTGATGCGTGGCGACTGGCCAGCCCAGCGTTCCTGCGCCGGGTTCGACATGCCCCAGGACACGCCGATAGAGAACCTTTGGCAGGTCGGGGATGGCGTTAAGGACTATGGCGATGGTGGCACCCAGGCTTGTGCTCTGACCGCAAAGTGGGCCGCCGAGCGGGTCACGGAATACGTTGAATGACTGGCATAAGTAATCTTTCCTATGCACGCCAGCCCGACGCCCGGGAGAAGATCGCCGTTTTGCTGCCTATGTTGCGGTCGTTTTTCCAGGAAGCGGTGCAAGGTTTGACGGCTCGTTGTGCCCGATCCGGGACGCTTGACGTCGAGCGGTTTGAATACTGGCAAGAGAGCAGCTATCAGCTGGCGCTGTCCAGCGCCGAGCTGGCCGCGGCTCAATGTCTGTTCGATCGATGGGACCTTCTGCAAGGCCCGCTTGAGCGCCGTCTGGCGTTGGTGTCTATCGTCGAGACCCTGCCGAGCGTCGCCACGCGTTTGGAACGGGTGTTTCTGGATATCGATGCCAATGACGACCGGCAACGCCTGTATCAATGGATGGCGAACGACGTCGTAGCGACGTTAAGAGGGGAAGTGATCGGCGCCGCTGCCCTGGCGGAGACCGGCCGCTTACTGGTGGCCCATGAAGGCGCCATCGGTGAGCCGCCGCTCAGCGAGGAGCTGGCCATGGCCCGAGACGCGTTCCAGCGTCTGGCGCGCGAGCGCGTCGCGCCGCTGGCGGAGGCGATCCACCGCGAAGACCTTACCGTTCCGGAAGCGTTGTTGCAGCCACTGCGCGAACTGGGGCTGTTTGGCCTGTCGGTGCCCACCCGTTACGGCGGCAGCGCCGACGACGGCAGCGACGACAACCTGATGATGCTGGTGGTCACCGAGGCGCTCTCCGAGGTGTCGCTGGGGGGCGCGGGCAGCCTGATCACGCGCCCGGAAATTCTCACCCGGGCGTTGCTGGCCGGTGGCACCGAGGATCAGAAAGCACACTGGTTGCCGCGCATCGCCAACGGCGAACCGCTGTGTGCCATCGCCATTACCGAACCGGACTACGGTTCGGATGTCGCCGGGCTGGCGTTGCGCGCGACCCCGGTGGAGGGCGGCTGGCGGCTGAATGGCACCAAGACCTGGTGCACATTCGCCGGCAAGGCAGGATTACTGTTGGTGATCGCCCGCACCGACCCGGATCGGAGTAAGGGCCATCGCGGGCTGAGTGCGTTTCTGGTGGAGAAACCGTCCTTCGACGGTCACGACTTTGCCGTGGGCGGCGAGCGTGATGGTCGCCTGACCGGCCGCGCCATCGCCACCATCGGCTATCGTGGAATGCACTCCTTTGAACTCGCCTTCGAGGATTACTTTGTGCCCGCCGACCACCTGATCGGTGGCGAGAACGGCCTGGGCAAAGGTTTCTATCTGACGATGACGGGCATGATGGGAGGGCGCCTGCAAACCGCCGGGCGCGCCTGTGGAGTGATGCGCGCGGCGCTCGGCGCCGCTGTTCAATATAGCCGTGACCGCCGTGTGTTCGGTGAACCCCTGGCCGCTTATCCGCTGACACTCGGCAAACTTACCCGTATGGCGGGGTGCTATCTGGCTTGCCGGCAACTGGCCTACGCCGTGGCGGCGGATCTGACGACCCCCGCCGGGCGCCGTTTGGCCAGCCAGGCCAAGCTGCTCGCCTGTCGCGGCGCGGAGACCGTTACGCGGGAGGCCCTTCAGTTGCACGGTGGTATGGGTTACGCCGAAGAGATGCCGGTGAGCCGTTATTTCGTCGATGCCCGGGTGCTGTCGATCTTCGAAGGCGCCGAGGAGACCCTGGCGCTCAAGGTCATCGCCAGAGGGCTGCTCGAAGAGGCGTTGCGCGAGGGAGACGACGATGTCGGCTAGTGTTCTCGCCGGAATGGACGTGGTGGAACTTTCCGCGTTCGTCGCCGCGCCCCTCGGTGGCATGACCCTGGCTCAACTTGGCGCCCGGGTATGGCGTATCGATGATCTGCGTGGCGGGCTCGACTATCGCCGTTGGCCGGTTACTGATAACAACGTCAGCCTGTTCTGGGCGGGGCTCAACAAAGGCAAATTCTCCGCGGCGCTGGACCTGAGCCGCGAAGAAGGGCGCGAACTGGCTCAGGCGCTGATCACCGCGCCGGGCGAGGACGCTGGTCTGATGGCGACCAACTTCCCGGCGCGTGGCTGGCTCGATTACGAGGCTCTGAAGAAGCGACGCGCCGACCTTGTTCAGGTGGTGCTGATGGGCGACCGCCACGGTGGCTCGGCCGTCGATTACACCGTCAATCCCGCCACGGGTTTGCCGCTGCTCACTGGCGAAAGCGGCGTGGTCAACCATCTGCTGCCAGCCTGGGACCTGATATCCGGTCAGATGCTGGCCACCGCCCTGCTGGCCGCGGAACGTCATCGGCGTCGGTGCGGCCGCGGCCAGCAGGTGCGGTTGGCTCTGGAAGATGTCGCCATGGCCACGCTTGGGCACCTGGGCTTTATCGCCGAGGCGCAACAGGGGGTGGAGAGGGAGCGTAGTGGTAATTATCTGTACGGGGCTTTTGGCCGCGATTTTCTCAGCCGCGACGGCGAGCGGCTGATGGTGGTCGCATTGACCGCGAAACAGTGGCGCGCGCTTTGCGATGCCACCGGGTGCGGCGATCGGATCGAGGGTTTGGCGCGGCAACAGGGATTGGACTTCCGCCAAGAGGGTGACCGTTACCGGGCCCGCGAGGTACTTGCCGCGTTGTTCGAGCCCTGGTTCGCCGAGCGTGATTTCGAGCAGATTCGCGCCTGCTTTGACGAGCGGGGCGTGTGCTGGGGCCGCTATCAGAGTGTGGCCGGGCTGGTCGCCAGCGATCCGGCCTGTTCATTGGCTAACCCGATGTTTGAGCAAGTATGGCAGCCGGGCATTGGTTCGCTACTGACGCCGGCGTCGCCGCTGAATTTTTCCGATTGCGAACGGGTGCCCGCCACCGCCGCGCCGCGCCTTGGCGAGCACACCGAGCGCATGCTTTCCGAACGGCTTGGCGTTACCAGCGCCGAATACGGCCGATTGTTGCAACGCGGCCTGGTCGCCGCCCCGGGAGAGTAAATTATGTCTGGACCGCTCAGCGGGATCACCGTCGTTGAAATGGCTGGCATTGGACCAGGGCCATTCTGCGCCATGTTGCTGGCGGACCTGGGCGCCGATGTGATCTGCATTGAACGTAAACCGGGTGCCGGTGAGCCGGCTCTGGAGCGTTTCAAGGGCCCCACCAGTGTGGTTGATCGGGGGCGCCGCTCGCTGGCCGTGGATCTCAAGGATCCGGATGCCATTGCCTTGGTGCTGCGGCTGGTGGAAGAGGCTGACGCATTGATCGAGGGTTATCGACCCGGTGTGATGGAGCGTCTCGGCCTGGGGCCGGAGATCTGCCACGCGCGCAATCCAAAACTGGTATATGGGCGCATGACTGGCTGGGGGCAGACAGGGCCGTTATCCCGCGTCGCCGGGCACGACATCAACTACATCGCGCTGGCCGGGGCGCTGCATGCCATCGGTTCCGATGGCCAGCCACCGACAGTGCCGCTGAACCTGATCGGTGACTATGGCGGTGGCGGCCTGCTGTTGGCGTTCGGCCTGGTCAGTGCCTTGCTTGAGGCACAACGTGGTGACCAGGGGCAGGTGGTCGACGCCGCCATGTGCGATGGCGCAACGACTTTGATGAGCCTGTTCTACGGCCTGGCGGCGGGGGGGCAGTGGCAGTCGCAGCGCGAATCCAATTTTCTTGATGGCGCGGCGCCTTTTTACCGCGCCTATCTTTGCGCCGATGGCAAACATTTGGCCGTCGGTGCTATCGAACCCAAATTCTATCAGTTGCTGCTCAGTAAACTGGAAACGGATGAGCCACGGCTGCATGAACAGTGGCGGCGCGCGTCCTGGCCAGAACAACGGAACCTGCTGGCGGACATATTCCAACGCAAGAGCCGCGATGAGTGGTGCCGGTGCCTGGAGGGCAGCGATGTCTGTGTGTCTCCGGTGCTGGATCTGCACGAGGCACCGAAGCACCCTCACCACCGCGCGCGTGACACCTTCGTCGAGATCGATAACGTTACACAGCCGGCGCCGGCACCACGGTTTTCACGCACCCCGGGCCGCATTCGCCATGGCGTGGTCCCACCGGGACGGCACAGTCGACAGATTCTTGCCGGTATTGGTCTGCAGGACGATGAAATCGGCCTGCTGGCCCGGCGTGGAACGATACATATCCATGAATGACGACTTCGGTCAGCCTTGAGACAGGGAGCGATGAGCATGGCATTTTTCTTTAATGAACCGCCGCTGGACGACCACTTGGAGATGATACGGCAACAGATACGCCGGTTCGTTGAAGAAGTGGTGGTGCCCCACGGTGAGGCCTGGGAGTTGGAAGGTCTTATTCCCCGACAGATTTTCAAACAGATGGGCGATCTGGGATTTCTTGGCATCAGCACACCGGAAGCCTATGGCGGCAGCGGGTTGCCTGTCACCGCGGCGGTTATGTTCGCCGAGGAGTTGTCTCGGAGCACCTTCGGTGGTTTCGCGTCCTCGGTCACCGTTCACACCGATATGTCTTTGTCGCACATCGTCAAACGGGGCAGTGAGGCGCAAAAGCAGCGCTATCTGCCCGATGCGTGTGCCGGGAACAGGATCGGCGCCATCTGCGTGACCGAACCGGACGCTGGCTCCGACGTAGCGGCATTGCGTACCCGCGCCACCCGGGACGGCGACGACTGGATAATCAATGGCGCGAAGATGTTCATCACCAACGGCGTGCAGGGTGATGTCTATATCGTCGCCGCGCGTACTGATCCCAATGGCGGCGGCAGCCGTGGCTTATCCATGTTCATCGTCGAACGGGATACACCGGGATTTACCGTGGCACGAAAACTGGACAAGCACGGTTGGCGCTGCTCGGATACGGCCGAACTTTACTTCGATGACGTGCGCATACCCAGCGGCAATATGATCGGCGAGGAGGGCAAAGGCTTTTACTACATCGTCGATACCTTTCAGCACGAGCGTCTTCTGGTGGGCGGTCTGTGCGCCGGCCAGTGCTCGAAAGCCATTGAGCTGACCCTTGATTACGTGAAGACGCGAAAGGCGTTTGGGAAGACCTTGTGGGAGCAGCAGGCCGTGCGGCAAAAGCTGTCCGATCTCACCGCCCGTGCCGCGGCGGCCAGAGCGCTCACCTATCAGTGCGCACGCATGATCGAGAACGGACAGAACGTGATCGCCGAGGTTTCCATGTTGAAAGCCTACGCGGCGGAAACCCTGCAAGAGGTGGTGCACGGGTGCCTGCAGTTGCATGGTGGCACGGGTTACATGACGGGCACGCCGATAGAACGCATGGTTCGGGATGCCCGTGTTCTCACCATTGGAGGCGGCGCAACCGAAGTGATGTTGGAGGAAGTCGCCAAACGCCTTTGAGCCAGTGACCTGGCGAGGGAGGAAAAATGGAAACATCGGAGATGATCGAGGTGGCACAAGCGCTGTACGCCGCGCTTGCCGAAGGTGATCGTGAAACTCTGGATCGGGTATTGCATCCACGTTTCACGGCGCACATGACCGAGGGCATGCCCGCTGACCTGGGCGGTGAATACACTGGCGCCGAGAGCACACGGCGTAACTTCTGGGGACGTTTGGGGCGGCTTTTCGACGCTCGTGCCCAGCCTGAAACCTTTCACAGACTGGAAGCGGGCGGGCTGTTGGTTCGTGGCGAATACCAGGGCTTGGCCCGCGCATCCGGTCGTCCGCTGGTGGCGGAATTCGTTCACGAGCTGCAATTCTCGGAGTGCCGTGTGGCGCATCTGCGTCAACTTACCGACAGCGCTCTCTGGCAGCAGGCTTTGTCTGGGCCGCCGCGGAGCGAAACATCGGAAGCCGTTACCTTTACGGTGAAAGACGGGCTTGCTGAACTGACACTTAACCGCCCGGCATCGCGTAACGCCATTGACTTGAGCATGGCGGAGGAACTGCAGCGGGTGGCGATTCGTTGCAGCGGTGATCCGTCGATTCGGGCGCTTCTGATCAGCGCCGCCGGTGAGCATTTTACCGTCGGCGGTGATCTGAATTTCCTGGCCGGGTTTTCAGAAAAACGGTTGTCGGCTGTCCTGTATCAAATGACCGCCGCTTATCACCAGGCGCTGAACATACTATCCCGGCTGCCGGTTCCGGTGATCGCCGCGGTTCAGGGCGCGGCGGCTGGCGGTGGCCTGGGCCTGCTCTATGTCGCGGACATCGTATACGTGGCCGACGATCTGCGCGTCGCCACCGGGTTCGGCGCGCTGGGCCTGTCGATGGACGGTGGCAACTCCTGGTACTTACCCCGGCTGATCGGACAACGGCGCGCGGCGGAGCTCTATTTTGAAGGTCGCGTTCTGAACGCGGAAGAGGCGGTGGAGTGGGGGCTGGCGACGAGAAACCTACCGGGTCGGGACCTGCTTCCGCGGGCCAAGGCCTTGGCTGTGAAACTCTCCACTGGGCCGACATTGGCGTTCGGCGAGGCGAGGGGGCTACTTCGGGGCAGTTATGACCGAACACTGTCCGACCAACTGGTTCGGGAAACCGAAGCGCTGTCCCGTTGTGCCGACAGCAACGACGCAATGTTAGGAATACAGTCGTTTCTTCAGAATAAGAAATTCGTATTCTCCGGGCGTTGATGGCTATTCGGTTTATATGATCGCCATGTTGTGCTGCTCATATCCATTGTCACTGAGCCGCGCTTAAGCCCGGGCGCATATCCGGAAACCCAACGAAATAACACCATTTCGGCGGTTCGGCGGTGACGATCACTCCTCCTTCACCGTCGGCGAGTAATCCGCTACCGTGCAAGACGGTGTGCCGGCGTTTTCAGTTTTTCTCCAGATTATTAACAGTAGAGCCCTGGGGTGTTTGATCCGACCGGCGGGGGCACCAGGTGTGCCTTTGCACCAGACCGTGGGGGCTGACTGGCGGTAATGAGCGGGTAGCGGCCATTTAAAGGTATACATATATTTCTTATATGTGTGCCAAAAAAGAACTTTGATTTTTTTCGAAATTTCATTGACCGTCTGGTCGGTTTATTATTAAATTCCTTTATCAGATCAGTTGGCAACAGCAGTCAACAAGGGGACAGGCAATGACAAGGCAGGGTGAAAACCTGGCAATCTGGCGGACGGAGGCACTGGTGCCACGGTTGGAATCCTATCTGAGTAATCAGATCAATGCCGCCGTGACAATCTCCGATTTGAGCCGATTCACCGCCGGCCTTTCTTGGATCACGATCAGTTTTGGGCTGCGGCAAGACAGCGCTGAAGCGCGCCAGTTGATTCTGCGAATCGGTGATCCCAACGGTCTGTTGGCACCCTATTCGGCATGGCCGGAGTTTGTCGCGCTGTCCTGTCTTGATGGGATTCCGGAGTTGCCGATTCCCCAGCCTTACTGGTGTTGTGATGATGCCGAGGTGATCGGAGCACCGTTCATGATCGTTGGGCATCTACAGGGCACTACACTCATGCCGATGATGGCGAACAGCGTGCTTTCCGATGCCGGCGACCAGTGTCATTCCGACGACCGGTCTCTGATAGAGCAGGATTTCGCCGCGGCGCTGTCGGCCATTCATGGCTGCGCATGGGGTGGCACCGATGTGGCAGGGTTGACACCGGGAGTGTCTGCCGAGAACTGCACTTTGCTTGAGATCGAGCGCTGGACACGTCACGCGGCGGGCTCCTCCGGTACTTTGGAAGACAGCGCGATGCGCTTCGCTGACGCTTGGTTACGAGCCCACGCGCCGGTAGCTCCCGAAGTGGTGCTGCTTCACGGCGATTATCGGGTCGGAAATTTCCTGGTCCACGAAGGACGGATCTCCGGCATTCTCGATTGGGAGCTGACCCATCTTGGCGATCCCCATGAAGACCTGGCCTGGGCCGGAATGCGAGCCTTTGGTGGCACTGATACCACTCTTTCCGGGCTGCTCGGCCGCCAAGCCTTTTATCACCAATATGAACAGCGCTCGGGTCGTCGCGTCGATCCGGCGGCGCTGCGCTATTTCGAGGTTCTAGGTCAGTATAAGCAGGCCTCAATGTTGATCGGCGCCGAGGAGCGGGTGCGTAAAGGCAGCGTCCATGACATCCGTTTGGCGGCTATGGCGCTGCAGCGTTCGGCGGCAATGATGGGATTGATGAGCATGATCAAGGCGGTGGCATGAATCTGGACGTCCAACATTACCTTATGGCCATCAAAGCCACGCTACGCGACGAAATTCTTGAGGCGCTGCCGAGCGCACACGCTCAGGGCCAAGTGCGAGCGATCATCGACGTGCTGGATAAGATTCAGGCCATGGCCGACTGGTCGCCAGCGATGCTGGAGGAGCAGATAGACGCTCTGAAAGCGGGGCAGGCGCGGCTTTCCGAGCTGGCCCAGGGGCTGGCCGGGCCCGTCATTGAGCCGCCTACGCAAGGCGCCGACATGGCGTCGAGATTGGCCTCCTATCGTCGCGGTATCGACGTCTGGATTGACTGGTTCTACAACACCGCCGACATCGAGGACCCGCAACGGCGGCGTCGCATCGAGATGGCGATCCGCGATGTTCTGCAGGCCTGGCTGGCTGCCGAACGTCGCCGCATCGCAGCGGTCGATTTTCCGCCATGAATTAAAAAGACAAACCCAAGGGAGACTCACAATGCTTTCGCCGCAAGACGACCTGATTGGCCATCAACTTCCGACCACGTTCAATCACGTCGTTTCCAGCGATGATCGCTGGACAGAACGTTACTGGTACACCGGCGCGCCAAAGGATTCTGGTGACATGATGATTGATCTGGGCCTTGGCTGGTACCCGAACAAGAACCTTATGGACGTATTCGCCGGAGTGACGGTGGACAACGTTCAACACTCGTTCCGGGGTTCGCGGAGGCTGGGCAATGCGCCGTTGAAAACTCGTGTCGGGCCGCTGCGTTTCGAGATCCTGGAAGGTCTCAAACACCATCGTCTGGTTCTCGAGGAGAACGAATCCGGTCTCACTTTCGACGTGCACTGGCACGCGAGCTTCAAGGGGGTGGAAGAACATCAAAGCTTTCGACGCAAGCGCAACCGCGTGGAAGAGGATCTGACGCGAATGACACAGTTTGGCCGCATGGAGGGCTGGATCGATCTGAATGGGCGCCGTTTTCAGGTCACGCCGGACAACTGGTATTCGCAGCGCGACCATTCCTGGGGCGTGCGTTCGGTGAGTCAGACCGACATGGTTAGTGGGCAATCGCTGCCCGATTACAAGGGCTTCTTTTGGTTCTGGGTGACCTACCAGTTCGAAGACTTCGCACTATCCATGTTTTTCAAGGAGCGTGAGCCGGGTAACCCGTTCTTTCTGTCCGCGTTGGAAATCGATAAGAACGGCGTTGAGCGCCATATTGATCATGTCGATCACGACATCGCTTGGGCGGACGACCCGCTTGGCCAGACCTGGTCCGGAGGCACGCTTGATCTGCACTACCGGGATGGCAGCCGGCGCCGACTGACGCTGCATCCGATGCCGGCTCGCTTTTTCCTTAAAGGCGGTGGCTACGGTGGCCATAACGGTTGGAATCATGGTGACGATATGGGGCAAGAGCATAGCGATCACTATGTGTGGAATCTGGACGATGCCGAGGTGCGTCGTCAGATCCGTCAACTCGGTGATCATTTCACCAAGGTGGAATGCGATGGCCAGACCGGTTTCGGCGTCAGCGAATACGGCGTCGCCAAGGGCTACCCAAAATACCAGATTGCTCAAAAGCATGTGCCGATCTGATCGATCACGGTGATTTCGGGAGGAAATGCAATGCGTTTTACGTCTTGTTTGACCCGGGCGGTGCAAACTCGGGCACAGTATACAGCCACGATTTACAGGGACCGTGAGCGCAGTTGGGCCGAGGTAGGACAACGAGTGGCACGGCTGGCCGCCGGTTTACAATCCCAGGGCATCCAGCCGGGCGACCGGGTGGCGATACTGGCACTCAACAGTGACAACTACTTCGAAGCTTTCTTTGCGGTCGCCTGGGCCGGCGCCGTATCGGTGCCGATCAATACCCGCTGGGCACCGGCGGAGATCATTTACGCACTGGATGATTGCAGCCCGCGTCTTCTGTTATGCGACGAAAACTTCGTGGGGCTGGTGCCGCGGTTGCGACAGGAGACCGCTGCCGGCATTGAGTCAGTGGTCTTCATGGGCGAGGGCGAAACGCCGGCGTGGATGGCGGACTACGAAAGCTTGATCGCGGAACACGAGCCGGCCGCCGACGCCGGCGGCGAGGGCGAAGAGTTATGCAGTATCTGCTACACCGGCGGCACCACCGGCTTCTCCAAGGGAGTGATGCTGTCGCACACCAACCTGTTGTACGCGGCCGTTAACTGGATTGCCTCGCTGCATTTCACCGAGGAAACCGTTTTTATGCACTCCGCCGGCTTCTTCCATATGGCCGGATCGATTCCAGCCTTCGCGTTGACGCTGGCCGGTGGAACCCATGTGTGCCTGCCGAAGTTCGACGCTGAGCTGGGCATGCGGATCATTCAGCGTCACAGGGTAACGTACTGTCTGTTTGTGCCGACCATGATCAACATGATGTTGAATCACCCGCGCTCGCAGGAGTTCGATCTGTCCAGCCTGCGTTATATCGAGTACGGCGCCTCTTCGATGTCGGAAAGCGTACTGGCGGCGGCGTTGGAAAGGTTGCCTGATTGCACCTTCATACAAGGTTACGGCCTCACTGAAAGTACCGCACTGTCGTTGTCACTGCCCTGGAAATACCACTTTGATTCCGAGCACCAGTGCAGTAAGCGAGTGGCCACTGGCCGGGTCGCTTTCGGCATGGAAGTACGTATCACCGTGCCTGGTGGCGGAGCCGAGCTGCCGCGCGGCGAGCATGGCGAAATTTCATTGCGTGGACCGCAGATCATGCTGGGCTACTGGAATCAGCGGGAGCTGACGGAAGCGGCCTTTTGTCATGGCTGGTTATGCACCGGTGATGGCGGCTATATGGACGAGGACGGGTTTGTCTATCTGACCGACCGCGTCAAGGACATGATCGTCAGCGGCGGTGAGAACGTCTATTCCCGGGAGGTCGAGAATGCGGTTTATAAACACCCCGCAGTGAAGGACTGCTCGGTAATTGGCATTCCCTCGGAGGAGTGGGGTGAAGCGGTTCATGCCGTGGTGGTGTTCAAGGAAGGCGGCTCCGCTTCCTATGAAGAGATTCTGGAGCACTGCCGGTCCTATCTGGCCGGTTATAAATGCCCCCGTAGCATGGAGGTTCGAGACGCTTTGCCGCTGTCCGGCGCCGGCAAGCCCCTGAAGGCGGAGCTTCGTGCGCCCTATTGGCGAACCGCGGAAACCGTTTAGCGGCAAACGCCACCGCTCGCCAGCGAGAGAGCACATGGATCGCTCTTGGCCAGCCATTCACTAACCCGGAGTCCCCAGATGCCTTTACCGGAACCCGTTGAGCGCAGCTGTAGCCATAAAAGGGCGCTTCAGTACCAAAGCTATCTTCGTGACGATGCGCTCTGGGACATCGAAGCGCGGATCACCGACTCGAAATACTTCGACTATTACGATTTGACCCGGGGGCGGCTGGTGCCGGGGGACTTTATCCACGACATCGCCGCCCGAGTGACCATCAATGACGTGATGGACGTGACGGATATTGTTTATTCAATGGACGCCGTCCCCTACCGATTCTGCCAGGGTGGCGGTAGCAACATCAGTCGGTTGATCGGCGCCAATCTGTCCCGTGGCTGGCGTCGCAGCCTGAATGAAGCGTTGGGTGGTACCTGCGGATGTACCCATCTCAAAGAAATGTTGTTTGGCGTTGCCACGGTCGCGTTTCAGACCCTGTCATCGCATCGCGAGAACCGCTCAAGCGAAAGCAGCATGACTACGGGGGATATCACCGAACGACCCTTTTACATCGACAGCTGTTATTCCATGGCGGTCGATAGTCCGGTGGTTCGTCAGTTTTATCCCCGGTTTTATGAGAAAGGTAAGCAATAAAATCAGGCCACCGGGCGGCCGGTGATTATTTGCATGAGCTATTCGCGCCTCTGGCGCGCTTAAAAAGGTCGCCAAGACCATAAAAATAATCAAGAGGAGAAAACGATGAAAGGCGTTCGCGTAGTTCTAGTAGCCCTCGCTCTGTCCGCTGCATGGCCCACTACCCAGGCCGCGGAAACCCTGTTCGTATCACAATGGTTGCCGAAGAGTAATTCAATTTACGCTGCGGTGGATGACTGGCAAAAGGCGGTTACCGAAGCCACCGACGGCAACGTACGATTCAACGTTCTGCCACAACCGGTCGCCAGCCCGGCCGATCATTACAATGCCATCCGCGATGGTCTGGCGGATGTGGGCGTCGCCGTGGCCGGGTACACGCCCGGGCGGTTTCCGTTGACCAAGCTGGTGGAAATGCCTGCCAACACCCATACCGCGGAAGCCAGCTCGGCGGCGTTCTACAGGCTCGTTAAACGAACTCCGGTGATGCAAGCGGAGTTTAAAGACGTGAAGATTCTCGCGCTTTTCGTGCACGGGCCCGGCCAGGTCTTCAACACCCGCAAGCCGATCAAGAGCATGGACGATCTGCGGAGCCTCAAATACCGGGTCGGCGGTGGCGTCGTCAGTGACGTGGCGCAAGTACTCGGCGTAAACGCTTCGCAGAAGCCGGCCACCGAGTCCTATGAGCTGATCGCCAATGGCGTGGTCGATGGCGCCTGGCTGCCAATGGAATCTCTGGAAACCTACAATCTGATGGGTCTGATTAAGTATGTCACCGCCTTTCAGGGAGGCCTTTATAGCTCCGCCATGATGGTGGTGATGAACAAAGCACGCTGGAAAGACCTCAGCGATGAGGACAAGCAAAGCATTCAAGCGCTCTCGGGGGTGCCTTTCTCCCGCGATCTAGGTCGCCGGCTCGATGAGCGTGATACCAGGGCGCGCGAGCACGCCGTCGAGGCCGGTATCCAGGTCGATCCGGCGCCCCGGTCGTTGGTACAGGAAGTGGGTCAGCGTTCCACGGCACTGTTGGATAACTGGAGAACGCTGGCACGCGATAAAGGTATCCAGGATCCCGACGCGGTGATCCAGCGGTATCGAAAGGATCTTGAGCAATGACTATGTTGCGCCGTCTGCCTGCCTATCTGAATCGGTTGCTCTTGCTGGTATCGGGTTTGGCGCTGTTCACCTTAATGGTACTGACCTTTACCGATGTGCTCGGGCGCAAGTTCTTTCAGCCGATAACGGGCGCCCTGGAGGTCAGTGAAATGCTGATGGTTATCCTATTGTTCACGGCGTTGCCGGTGGTGTCCTGGCGCGGCGATCACGTGGGCCTGGACCTGGTGGATCATTTCTACCGGGGCTGGCTTGACCGGCTGACCCGCTCATTGGCCGACTGGGTCAGCGGCGTTGCCTTGGGCCTGTTAGGGCAAGCGTGCTTTGTTCTGGCGGCGCGCACACTCGGCGATGGCGACGTCAGTTCCCATCTGCGCATACCGATTGGCTGGTTCATCTATTTGATGGCTTTCATGCTGATGTTGACCGCCGTGTTATCGATCGTCCGCGGCGCCATCGTTTTATTGAAGGGGCCGCAAGCCATGAAGCCTCTGCTGTCGTCGCAGGAGTCGTCACTCCTTGACCTTGCCAATAGAGGTGATTGAATGACCGTTTCGCTTATTGGTTTTCTGGTCGTTTTTCTGCTCATGGGGCTGCGGGTGCCTATCGCCATCGCGATGGGCCTGGTGGGCTTCGCCGGCTTGGCTCTATTGAGAAGCTGGGATGTCTCGTTGATCAGCACCGTGCTGGTAATCAAGAGCACGGGGTTTTCCTACACTTTGTCCGTTATTCCATTGTTCCTTCTAATGGGCAATATCGCAGCGCGAGCCGGTATGGCCAGCGAGCTTTTCGAGCTGGCAAGGTCCTTTTTAGGCCATCGTCGAGGCGGTATCGCAATGGCCGCGGTCGGTGCCAGCGGCGGCTTCGGAGCGATCTGTGGTTCTTCTATCGCGACCACCGCTACCATCGCTAAGGTGGCTTACCCAGAAATGCGAAAGCTGGGCTACTCGGAGAAACTGATCTCGGGGACCATCGCTTCAGGCGGAACATTGGGCATTCTTATCCCGCCGTCCACCATCCTGATCATTTACGGCATTCTCACCGAAACCAACATCGGGAAACTGTTTGCTGCTGCGTTCCTGCCCGGCCTGCTTAGCGTCGTACTGATGTGCTCGATGGTGGCATTTTGGGCCCGGTTGCAACCCCAGGTCGCGCCGAGAAGCGCTCGACAGCCCTGGTCGGTTCGGCTTCGCGCCCTGCGCAAGGTCTGGGGGGTGGTAGCGTTGTTCTTGTTGGTGATTGGCGGCATCTATGGCGGCCTCTTTACCGCCACCGAAGGCGCGGGTTTCGGTGCATTTGGGACCCTGGCATTGGCAGTGGGGCGGCGCCGCATCGGCTGGGCAGGGTTGGCGGAAGCGGTCAACGATTCCACCCGCACTACCGCGATTCTGTTCGCCATCCTGATGGGGGCGCTGATATTCGGTAATTTTATCAATTTCACCGGTATGCCGTGGCAGCTTCAGCAGTTCGTTGAACAGTTTTCGGTCAACCCGACGGTCGTCGTACTGATGATCTGTGCGATCTATTTGCTGCTCGGCTGCGTGATGGAAGAATTATCCATGATCATGCTGACGATTCCGGTATTCTTCCCAATCATCGTGGCGCTTGGGCTGGACCCCTATTGGTTCGGAATCGTCGTCGTCATGGTGGTGATGATCGGCATGATCAGCCCGCCGGTGGGGATGAACTTGTTCGTGCTCAGTTCAATCACGCCAGGGCTGTCGATCAAGACGATTTATCAAGGCGTGATTCCGTTCATCGCGGCGTTGCTCAGCTCTTTGCTAATCCTTATTCTGTTTCCCGACCTGGCTACATTGTTAACCCGCTGGGTCGCGTGAGTACGGAGGGTCCTCGGCCTTCCGGACGCGACGAGCATCAAGACGCGGCTACGGAACAGACATCTGGTTTAGCGGAAAGCGGGTTCTTGAGATTGTGACTGGGCGGCCCCATTAGGGGCGCGGGACAAGGGTGGTGCCTACCCCTCAAGCCCTCCATGGCCGCCGTTTGTTTGGCCGTCCCGGGTCAAACAGCTCTCTGCAGGCACCACCCTTGTCCCGCACGGCAGTGAGCACCCAGGTGACGGGTTGACTCACAAGTTCGGAGGCGTTGGTAATAACGCCGTTAGAGCCCGTGGCGGTTGGGCGCCCTCAAAGCGGAACTGTGTGGGTTCCTTCCGCGTCCCCAGGCGGTGGCGATTCAGCACGCCGGTTTCCCGCCAAAGCGCAATGAACCAATAAAAAGGACCGGGTTAGCGATGTTCGCTTCCCCAGGCCCGCTAGCGCGTTAGAAAGAATAACTGCCGCTCGGGACGTCGCATTTTGCAGGTCGTCGCCAGGGCGGTTTGCTGCGCCTCGAACTTATCGATGGCCTGGAAGTTTAGGTAATCGTTACGTTCGAGCCCGCACTTAATGGGCCAGCGCATCGGTCCACAGACGTCCACTCATGTTCGCTCTAATCCAGGAAGTAAGTGTAGGTTATGGGATAGGTTTATAGGCTAATGTCGGTAAAAACCCTACAAATCAAACCTAACACACCCTTGCATCATGAGTGCGCGACCGTAAAGGTCTTGCTTTCCCATACGCGTGGTGTCGCCTCCTTTTTGAGAAGCACGGGTGCCATCGAGGAGGGATAGGGGGGATGTAGCCGGGCAGAATCAAGTACTGGGGGCCGGGTTCGATTGGGAGGGCGACATAGCGATGTTGTCGCTTCTTTCGGACGGCGGCCGAACGAGGCTGCGAAATTAGACATATCATCTTCCAATCAGTAAGCTTGTCGTCGCTTTCGGCCCACCTGAGCGCGTGGAGGGCCTCCTGCTTGTATCGCTGGCTCCCCTGTCCTTTATCTTTTTCGCGGTTGTGGTTTGCCGGCGTTGTTATTTTTTTCGTCAGCTGACGCTATCGATTCAGAGGGGGAAATGCGTGGCATTCCACTTTTCGAGCGCGAACCGCTGCATGCCCAGCCGTTCGCCACCAGTGATTCATCTTCCCGGGTAGCATCCCCAGGTTTCTCGCCGTAGCGTTGCGCGTGTCTTTACAACGGCTCGAATGCCCGGTGCTTTGCCTGCGAGCTTGTGCTTGCGACATCGCTTCTCTGCACGCCGCGTCTCTTTTGGTCGTTCTCGTTATGTGCTTCGGACATGCGGGGCGGCGTTTGTGTTCATTCTAAGGAGGAATGTGTCGTTTTGAATAGCGATTCTCTCTATCAGTTTTCCGCTTTCACCGTAATACTTCTGATGCTGGCCTTTTATGGCGGCACCTATCTGATGACCCTTGGTATTCGCAAAAAGAACGAAGACGCGGACGCTTTTATGGTGTCCAACCATCGCGTCGGCTTCGGTATCGGCGCGGCGAGTATGACAGCCACCTGGATTTGGGCGGCGTCGTTCTATGCGGCGGCGACCTCTGGCTATACCTATGGTGTTTCGGGGCCGATTCACTATGGGTTGTGGGGCGCGCTGATGATTTTGTTCATCTATCCTTTTGGGCGCCGCTTCCGCAAGCTGGCGCCCAATGCCCATACCCTTGGGGAGTTGATTCATGCCCGCCACGGCAGTTCCAGCCAGCTGATTCTGGCGCTCTCCAATGTTCTGGGTAGTGTGATCAGTTTGATGGTTAATTTCACGGCGGCGGGGGCGCTGGTCTCGGTTCTTTCGCCGTTGTCGTTCCAGAGCGGCGTGGTTATGGCCGGCCTGGGCGTGCTCCTTTACACCTTATGGTCCGGCTTTCGTGCGTCGGTTTTGACCGACTTCGCTCAGCTGGTGGCGTTGATGGCCATCGCCGTGGTGATCATTCCCGCGGTCTTTTTCGCGATGGGCGGGCCTTCCGAGTTGGTGGCGGGATTGGATAATCTGACCGCGGAGCAGGCCAACTTCTTTTCCACTGATGCGATTCTCAATCAAGGCGCGCCGTTCTTTGTGGCGGTGTTGGCTTATGCGATTGGTAACCAGACTATTTCGCAGCGTCTGTTCGCGGTGGACGAATCGCATATCAAGCCAACGTTCCTGACCGCCACCGTAGGCTACGGCGCGATTGTGATCGGCTTGGGGATGATCGGGTTGATGGCGCTCACGCTCGGGGTCGAGCCGCTGAACGGCGAGATGAACAATCTTATTCCTCAGATGGTGTCCAGCTACTTGTCGCCCGTGTACATCGCCTTGTTCTTCATTCTGGTGATCGGTTCGCTTTCGTCCACGGCGGATTCCGATCTTTCGGCGTTGTCCGCGATCATGATGGCGGATGTCTATGGCAAAAATATCGCGAAGGGTAAGGCGGATCCGAAGCGGATGTTGTTGGTGGGCCGGGTAACGATGATCGTGGCCACCGCCGTGGGTATCGTATTCGCGAGTTTCTCGTTGGATATTCTGGTGATGCTGGTGTTCGTGGGGGCGTTGTGGGGCGCGATCGTCTTTCCGGTGATCGCCAGCTGCTACTGGAATCGAGTGACCAATAAAGCGTTTACCGTTTCCGTCCTGGTTTCCATGGCGATGTTCTGCCTGGCGCGTTTCGAACTGGTGCCTTTGACGGGCGCGGGCGGGCTGCTCTTTGAGTTGTTGGCCAGCGTTGGTGGTGGGGTGATCATCGGCCTGATGACGTTCGGCTTTCTCGGCCGCACCGTAGGTTTCGCGGCAGGCATCATCGCGATGCTGGCGATGTTTGTTTTTGCGACCGGTTTTCTGCGCGATTACACCGTTCTGTTGGCCTCACTGACCGCCTACGGCACCAGCACTTTGGTTTGTGTCGTGATGAGTCTGATCAGCCGCGAGACGCCGTTTAACTTCGATACCATTCGTGAGCGCGTGGGCAATTACGATGGAGAGAGCGCCGCGAACGGCGCGACGCCGTCGCAATCGGCAACGGCGAGCACGGCTTCCAGATCTTGAAGTCTTATACGCACACGGTCGTTCAGCGCGACGACATCTGAAAGGAGACTCAGTCTATCATGACGATTTTATTCGGTTTCTATGTATTGATCTGGCCCGCTCTGACGTTGGGCGTTCTGGTGCTGATATGTCGCGCGGTGTTGCTCGACCGGCGTCAGGCGCGTAAGGAGAACCGCGAACTGGTGTGACCCAGCAAAAAGGACCGCCCGCTCAGCGGCGCGCCTGCAGATACATCTTAAGCGCGACGGCATTGTTGTGCTCGGTATCGCGGGCGGCGTAGAGCAGGGTGAGAGTGCGCTGGCCGCTGTTGTCGAGCAGGGCGTTGACCGCCTCCGAGCGGTCGCGCAGTTCGGCGTGGTATTTCTGGTAAAAGGCGGCCCAGCGCTTGGGATCGTGGCCGAACCACTGGCGCAGCTCCTTGGAGGGGGCCAGGTCTTTGCGCCAGGCGTCGGCGTGGAGGTCTTCCTTGCGCATGCCGCGCGGCCACATGTGGTCCACCAGCACCCGATAACCGTCGTCGTTTTCGGGCGGGTCGTAGACCCGTTTGCATTGGATACGTGAGGGCGTTGTCATGGCGGTGCTCCCAATGTTGCTGAGCTGTTATGGCGGGTTCAAAGCCTGGCGTGCTTCCTCGATCAGGGTTGTGATTCTCTCGCGGGCGCTGGTCAGGGCGTTGATCCGCGAGCAACTCTGGCCGGCGTACAGGGCCATGTCGTCCAGTTCACCGGTGGCGTCGGCCAGCGGTGAATCGGTGGAAAAAAGATAAACCGGTTTGCCATCTTGTTCGCCGATGATCTCGGCGATGCCGTTTGCTTTCAAGTCATCGTATTCGCCTCGTGTGACGCGGTTGGTCAAAACGCGCACCGGGGCGTCTTCGTGCCAATTGCGATTGAAGCGGCGGGTGTGAACGGTGTCTTCGGCCCGCGCCTGGAGCAGACGGAATTTATGGTGATCGTGGGCGTTGGATTCGTGGGTGGCGAGAAAGGCGCTGCCGAGGCTGACGCCCTGAGCGCCCAGGGCGAGGGCGGCGGCCAGGCCACGGCCGTCGGCGATGCCGCCGGAGGCGACCACCGGTACCGGGCTGAGCGGCACCAGGTCCGAGAGCAACGGCAGTATGCCGGTTTCGCCGCGCACGTGGCCGCCCGCTTCATACCCTTGGGCAATCAGGACATCCGCGCCCGCGCGAAGGGCCCGTTCCGCGTCCTGACGGTGGCCGACCTGATGAATCACCCGAATGCCTTCGGCTTTGAGGTGACGAACCAGGTCGTGGTCGACCTCCCAGAACAGCGCCATCCAGGGCACGGCCTTGCGGATGCAAAGGTCGACCTGAGCGTGTAACAGCGTCCGCTCGGTGGCGGCGGGGATCAGGTTAATGGCGAAGCGTTCCACGCCTTCGCCGCGCAGCGCGTCGATCTCCCGTGCGATCCGTTCCGCCGGTTCACGCACCATGCCGAGCACGCCGAAGCCGCCGGCATGGCTGACCGCCGCGGCGAGCCGATGGCGGGCGACGCCGCCCATCCCGGCCAGCATGATCGGCCATTCGCAGCCGAGAAGATCGCACAATGGCGTGTGCAGGGCGAACCGGCGATTCACCATTGCCAGATCTGGTCGGCTTGTTCGTAGAGGTCGGCGATGGCGCGGCGGGAGACGGGCTGAACGCCGTTTTGCAACGCAAGATGCGCGAGCCCTCGTTCTTCCAGGTCGTCTTGTACCGCGTAAACCGGCACGCCGCTTTCCACCAGGTTGGCGATATCGCGCGGCACGTTGGCCGGTTGTGATTGCTGCCAGCCGGCCACCGCGAGCGCTGGTTGACGCTGCCGGGCCACGGCGTAGTACACACCGTGGCCGCTGAGCAGCACCATCAGGTCACCGCCGGCGCCACGCATTGATTGAGTGAGCCAGAGGATGGTGTCGTCCTGTTCTTCGGTGGTGGTGCGGAAGGCCTGGTCGATCACTTGCAGTACTTTCATGATTACCTCGTGCCGATGGTCAGGGTATTGAGGGCTTCGCTGGCGTAGCGCCATAGATCCGGCGGGCCGCCACGGCCGCAGCCGTCGATGACCTCGTTGACGCCGCGTTCGTCAACGCACAGGCCGCAATTGATCCACTCGAAGCTGAGCCCCTTTTGTTCCGCTTTTTGTTGCAGGGCGGCGATCCATTCGCGGGTCAGGGGGTGATCTTCCTCGCCGGTGTCGCGGCCGTGCACGGCGTTGCCATGCTGCTGCTGGCGGGCGAACGCCAGGGCCACGGCGCCTTCATAAGCGAATACCCGCACGCTGGCGTTTTTTTCCAGCGCCGCGTCGAGCAGGCGAAAAAAAGTAACCGTACGTTCGCTTTCGAACGGCGGGTCCATGAAGGCGAACGTCAGAAGTGTGTTGTCGCTCATGAGGGCTCCTAGTTCCAGATCACTTTGTGGCCGTCGAGGAGGGCGTCGATGGCCAGGGACACATCGCCGATTTCCACCGCGTCTTTCAGGTCGCTCTCTTGCATTTCCCGTTGGCGGAGCGAGAAGCCGTCGGCGATCACCGGCACGCCCCATTCCAGCAGCCGGTCGAAGACCGGTGAGCGCGCGGCTTGGCGCGCTGGCGTCACACCGTTTTGTACCAACAGCAAGGTGACGTCGTGACCGGCGTCGTAGAGGTCGCCAACCAGTTCGTATTGTCGGGCTGCCCGGGTCTCCGTGAACGGGTCCTGGCTTTGTATGAACAGATAATGGGACATGATCGACTCCCGCGATTTATAAATGGGTCAGGGCCACCGGGGTGGTGTCCAGCCAGTGTCGGCGCATCAGGAAATCCCCGAAGTGTTCGCCGCTGTGCCGCGCGGCGGCGAAATCCTCTAGCATCGGTGCCAACAGCCCGAGGAATTGTTCTTCGTCCACGTTGCCGGCATAGAGCCGGGCAAGGCGGTCGCCGTGAAAGCTGCCGCCGAGATAAAGGTTATAAAGGCCCGGGGCACGCCCGGTGAGTGCGATTTCGGCCAGATAGGGGCGGGCACAACCGTTCGGGCAGCCGGTGAGGCGCAGGGTAATGGGCGTGTCCGCGACGTGGTATTGCGTCTTGAGGCGTTGCAATACGTCCAGCAATCGGGGCGTATATCTCTCGGCTTCGGCCATCGCCAAACCGCAGGTGGGCAGGGCCACGCAACTGAGCGTGTGGGCCGCCTGGCTGTCGGGGCGCAGCCGCCAGGAAAGACCAAGATCATCGAGCCGCCATTGAACCTGTTCGCGCTCATGGTCTTCGACGTGGGTCAGTTGCACATTTTGGTTGGTGGTCAGCCGCAGGCGGCCACCGTATTGCTGCAACAGACCGCTGATCTGGCTGCGCAAGGCGTCGTCGACGCGGCCGCTTTCCACGTAAAGGGTGGCGTGCCAGAGGCCGTCATCGCCTTGCTGCCAACCGAGCCGGTCGCCGTTGTGTTGGAAGCGTTGCGGGCGGGCCGGCTCCAGCGGTACGCCCCGGCGCCGGGCCAGTTCATCGAGAAACCAGTTCAGGCCAAGTCGGTCCAGGGTGTATTTGAAGCGGGCGCGGTGACGATCCTTGCGGTCGCCGAAGTCACGTTGAATGGTCATTACCGTTTCGGCGAATTCGGGCGCTTGATCGGCATCAATAAAGCCGATTTCCTCGGCCAGGCGTGGGTAGCTGTCCTCGCGGGTATCCAACTGGCCCATGCCGCCGCCCACGCAAACGTTGAAGCCGTGCAGCTCACCGTTGTCGACCACCGCGATCAGGCCCAGATCCTGGCCATAGACGTCGATGTCGTTGATCGGCGGCAGGGCGTAGCCAACTTTGAATTTGCGTGGCAGATACAACTCGCCGTAAACCGGTTCCTCACTGGCGGCATCATTGCCCGACGGAGTTTGTTGATACCAGATTTCCGGGTAAGCACGGGTTTTCGGAATCAACCGGTCGCTGGTGGCCCGGGCCAGTTCCGCGACCCGGCGGTGAGCGTTGGAGAGAGACGGGTTGGCGCCACAGACCACGCCCCGGCTGTCGTCGCCGCAGGCGGCGATGGTGTCCAGGCCGATATCGCGAAGGCCCTGCATCAGGGCTCGCAGTGTGCGCTTGCGGATGCCATGCAACTGCACGGTCTGGCGGGTGGTGATGCGGATACCCCGTTCCGCATAGCGCCGGGACAGATCGTCGATGCCCCACCATTGCGCTTTCGTGAGTACGCCGCCGGGAATGCGCATGCGAACCATGAATTGATGGATCGGCTCCAAATGCCGCTGGCGCCGGTCCGCGCGAACATCGCGATCATCTTGTTGATAGATGCCGTGAAACTTCATCAGCAGCGGGTCGTCACCGGGCACCGCGCCGGTCAGCGGGTCCGCCAGACCCGTGGCGATGTCGCCGCGCAGGTGACGGCTGCGGGCCTTGAGCTGTTCGTTGTCGTTCAGCGTTGCCAGGGGCTGGGTGAGATCGGATTGTCGGTCGATCATGATCGCCTCCTAGTACAGGTTGCGGTGAAGGCGTTTGGCCTTCGACAGTTGTTTCCAGTGGCCCTGGCCCAGTTGGCCGTCCACACGCTCTTGCAAGGCCTTTTCGACCTCGGTGAGGCGGGCTTTGTCGCCACACAGGTAGAGGTGGGCACCACGGTCCAGCCACCGCAGCAGCTCGTCGCTCTGTTCCAGCAGCGGGTCGGCGAGAGCCCGGCCCGGGTGCTGGTCCTGGAACACGGTGTCGATGCGTTCCAGGTGACCATCGGTGCGTGCCTGCTGCAGTTCCAACTGGTAGAGGAAGTCATCTTCGAAGTGGTGTTCGGCGAACACCAGCCAGCACGGCGTGGCACGGCTCTCGGCGGCCAGCGCTTGAAAGAAGGCCCGGTAGGGGGCGATACCGGTGCCCTCGGCGATCAGAATCACTGGCAGGTTGGCATCGTCGGGCAAACGAAATCGGGTATTGGCATGCGGGTAGAGCCGGACGCTGTCGCCGGGCTGCAGATCGAGCAAGTAGCGCGACGCCACACCGGTTTCGCGGCGGCCTTCGAAATCGTACTGAAACCGTTTCACGGTCAGGTGCAGTTCGTCGTCGATGGCGGCCAGGCTGTTGGCCACGTCATAGAGCCTGGGCTGCAAGGGGCGAAGGGTGTCGACCAGGGTCTGCGCGTCGGGGTGGGCGGGATAGCGGCGCAGCAGGTCGAGCACCTGATGCCGTTTCAGAAAAGCCCGCTGCTCGGCGGTGCCGGCTTCCACCACCGTGGTCAGTGTCGCATCACCGGTGAGTTCGGCCCAGCTCTTCAGGAAGGCGCTGCCGGGAATGGTCAGATCGCAATATTGGCGCAGCGCTTGTACCAGGGGCAAGGCTTGTTCTTGCACCGTCACCGGCTCCTCACCGGAGAGCTCGAGGGCGTCGAGCACCGCCGCCACTTGCCGCGGCGGGTTGTCGGCGAGAATACCGACCGCGTCACCGGGTGCGACGGTAAAGGCGGGGTCATCGAGCGCCAGTTCGAGATGATGAATCGGCGCCTGGCGGTGCGCGCCACTGAGGTTCTGATTCACCAGCACCTCGGTGGTGAGAGGGCGGGCTTTGCTGTAGCCGTCCGCCACGGCCGGCGCCGCCGGCGTGGCGCTGGCCGGGGTGGCTTGACGTGACTTGGGCAAGCTCTCCAGCAGCCGCGCCATCCAGTTCTTCGCGGGGTTTTGGAAATCCACGTCGCAGTCCTGGCGGTCGATCAGCCGTTGCCCGCCCAGGGCTTCCAGGCGCGCGTCGATCTCCTGGCCGGTGACACAGAAACGTTCATAACTGCTGTCGCCGAGGGCCAGTACCGCGAACTTGATGCCTTCCAGCGTCGGGGCCTGCTCGCCCATCAGCGCCTGGTAAAAATCGACGATCGGCTCGGGCGGGTCGCCGTCGCCATGAGTGGCGGTGATGATGACCAGATACTCACGCTTGGCGAGCTGGCGAAGACGAACCTGGCCGAGATCCTGGGCTTGCGCATCGATGCCTACTGCCCGGCACTGTTCGGCCAGACGGTGTGCCAGGGCGCGGCAGTTGTCGGTTTCGGTGCCGAAGCCGATCAGCACCAGGTTGCCAGCGCTGGGAGTGAGGGTCGGGTTGTCCGCCGGCGCGCGGGCGGCGAGGTAGCCGCTCAACCAGAACGCCTGACGGTCATCGAGACCGTCGAGAAGTTGATGAATCTGTTTCCAGTGAGGGGCGGAAAAAGGGTGCGCCAGAGCGTGCGCCGTCATAGAGCCGGCTCCATGGTGAATCCAGTGCGGGGCAGTATGGCGGGCTGCTTTCATGGTGAATAATGAAATAGAATGCAGTTTATTATCGAAGATGTTGAACTGAAATGGATATCGATCTGGCTCGCACTTTCCTGGAAATCGTTCGCACCGGCAGTTTCATGGCCGCCGCCGAACGGCTGCACGTTACTCAGACCACGGTGACCGCGCGCGTGCAAAACCTGGAAGGGCAGCTGGGCTGCCGGCTGTTTGTGCGTAATCGGGGCGGGGCGCGGCTGACCGCCAACGGCGAGCAGTTCGCCGCGCACGCCGGCCAACTGGTTCGCACCTGGGACGCGGCACGACGGGCCCTGCCGTTGCCCGAGGGCGCCGGACAGGTTCTGACCCTGGGTGGCGAGATCAGCCTTTGGAACCCGTTGTTGCAGAACTGGCTGTTGGCGCTGCGCCGGCGGTACCAGGATGTGGCGGTGCGCGTGGAGGTGGGCGAACGCGCCAGCCTGCATGAAAAAGTAGAACACGGCGTGGTCGATGCGGCGCTGGTGCATCAGCCGGATTACTGGCCGGGGATGCAGGTGGAGCAACTTATGGAAGAGAAGCTGATTCTGGTCCGCCATCGCGATAACGACGGCCCTTACGTGTACGTGGATTGGGGCGCGGATTTCCGCAAGCAGCATGACAGCGCCTGGCCGGAGCGTTCACGGGCCAGCGTCAACGTGGACCTCGGTCCGTTGGCATTGCAGTACCTGTTGCAGCAAGGCGGCAGTGGTTATTTCCGTACCCGGGTAGTGCAACCCCACCTGGAAAGCGGCGCGCTGGAGCGCGTGGACGCTGCCCCGGAATTCAGCTATCCGGTCTATCTGGTCTATTCACGAAATCAGGTCTCGCCGCTGATGAGCGCGGCCATCGATATCCTGCGAGAGGTGGCGGCGGAGCAAGGCGGTGCGCCAAGGTAGTGCGGAAACTGGTCTTTCGGGATTTATGCACTAACATGGTGCCCGTGAGGACGACCTTGCCACTGACGACGCACCGGGGACGGCCCCGATCATTGAGGGGCGCGGTTATGTCCTGGTGGTTATTGTTGCTGGCGGGCTTGTTTGAAATCGTCTGGGCGGTGGGCCTGAAATACACCGAGGGTTTCACCCGGCCCTGGCCAACCCTGATTACCGTTATCGCCATGGTTCTCAGCATGGGCATGCTGGGCATCGCCGTGAAAACGCTGCCGGTGGGAACCGCCTATGCGGTCTGGACCGGTGTTGGCGCCGTCGGCACGGTGCTGTTGGGCATCGTTCTGTTGGGTGAGCCGGCGGCGGTTGGAAGGTTGATCTGCGTGGCGCTGATCCTGGCCGGTATCCTCGGTCTCAAGTTGTTGTCGCCGTCTTGATTGGTTGATAGGGCGGTGGTGTCGTCTCCTGGAGTGCGCCAGATCGGTGCGCTATGATCGCGCCCCTCGCAGAAGGAGACGCCCATGGCCCGTTCCCACTCGTCCTCACACACCCACCGTGATTCGGTGCCTGTTTCTCCCTCTTTGGCGCAGACGCTTGCGGAAAACAGCCCACCGGTGGCGACCGGCGCGGATCGGCGGCTGGTCTGGATCAGCGTTCTGGCGGTCGTCATCGGTTTGGTCGCCGGGCCGGTGGCCAAGGTGTTGCTGGAATTGATCCACTTTTTCACGCAACTGTTTTTCTACGGGCATTTGTCGTTCGAGCCGGCGACGCCGGCACAGCATCATCTTGGCGCCTGGGTGATTCTGATCCCGGTGCTGGGCGGTCTGATCATTGGCCTGATGGCGCGCTGGGGCGCCAAGGCGATTCGCGGTCATGGCATTCCCGAAGCCATGGAGCAGGTATTGCTCAACCAGAGCCGCATTCCGGCGCGTATCACGCTGTGGAAACCGTTGTCCTCGGCGGTTTCCATCGGCACCGGCGGGCCGTTTGGCGCGGAGGGGCCGATCATCGCCACCGGCGGCGCCCTGGGTTCTCTATTGGGGCAGTTGCTGCACGTGACCGCCGTGGAGCGCAAAACCCTGCTCGCTGCCGGCGCGGCGGGCGGCATGGCGGCGGTGTTCTCGGCGCCGTTTTCCGCCGTGTTGCTGGCGGTGGAATTGTTGTTGTTCGAATTCCGTGGGCGCTCGATGATCCCGGTGGCGCTGGCCGCCGCGACCGCCACCAGTGTGCGCTACCTGTTATTGGGCTCTGACGCCGTGTTCCCGATGGCCGCGGTGGCGCCGGCCGCTTTTCAGGCGATGTTCGGCTATGCGCTGCTGGGCGCGGTGATCGGGCTGCTCAGCGTGGGCGTGACCCGGGTTCTGTACTGGATCGAAGACGGCTTCGAGCGGCTGCCTTTGCATTGGATGTGGTGGCCGGCGCTGGGTGGCCTCGCGGTGGGGCTGGTCGGCTATGTAGCGCCGGCGACCATGGGCGTGGGCTATGAGCTGATCCAGGCAATTCTGAACGCGCAGATGGGGCTGACGGCGCTGGCTTTCCTGTGCGTAATGAAATTTTTGTCCTGGTCCATCGCTTTG
Source organism: Alloalcanivorax mobilis (assembly GCF_002864685.1). Classification (GTDB taxonomy): domain Bacteria; phylum Pseudomonadota; class Gammaproteobacteria; order Pseudomonadales; family Alcanivoracaceae; genus Alloalcanivorax; species Alloalcanivorax mobilis. Next base: position 49,665 of record NZ_NMQZ01000010.1, on the reverse strand, counting down.
GGCAGCGGCACCTCCGGCGGCACCCTGGCACCGTTGTTTATTATCGGCGGGGCCATCGGCGGCTGCGCCGGCCTGATCGCCGCGCATTACGTTCCCGCGTTGCTTATCGACCCCCGCGTTGCCGCGCTGGTCGGCATGGCGGCGATGTTCGCCGGGGCTTCCCGGGCGTTTCTGACCTCGGTGATCTTCGCCATCGAAGTCACGCACCAGCCCAATGCGCTGATGCCGTTATTGGCCGGCTGCGCGCTGGCTTATCTGGTCTCCAGTTTGTGGATGCGCAACACCATCATGACCGAAAAAATCACCCGCCGTGGCGTGCGTGTGCCGGACGAATACGCCGCCGATCCGCTCGGCCAGGTAACGGTGGCGGAGGTTTACACGCCCGATCCGGTTACGCTCAATGTCGAGGACCGTCTGGACAAGGTGCGCAGCTGGCTTTTGCAAGGTGATCGGCAGAGCCACCATCAGGGTTTTCCGGTGCTGGACGGGCAGGGCTTGCTCCAGGGCGTGGTCACGCGCCGTGACTTGATGGCTCTGGATGTTGAGCCCGATGTGGAAGTGCAGTCATTGATCCAGCGGGCGCCGGTGGTGGTGTCCATTCATCACAGCTTGCGGGACGCGGCCGATCATATGGTCCGTCATGGGGTGGGTCGGCTGGTGGTGGTCGAGGCGGCGAATCGTAAGCAGGTATTGGGCGTGCTCACGCGCAGTGACATTTTGAAAGCGCACCAGCGCCGCCTTGGCGAGCAGGACACGCGCCTGCGAACCTTTTCTTTGCGGGGTAACCGCTAGGCGCGGCCGGAAAAAACGGCGCGCCGGGTTACGCCAGCAATTGGCGCAGCTCGCCGCCGTTGGTGACCAGGTCCGCCAGGGTGTGGCGGTCCAGCTCTTCAAGAAACGCTTCTTGGGCGCGCCCCAGTATCTTCTTCAGCGTGCAGGCGGGATCGATCGGGCAGGATGAATCCGGGCCGAAGCATTCCAGCAATTTGAGATTCTCGGTTTCTCGAACCACGCTGCCAATGCGGATGGTGTGCGCTTGCCGTGCCAGCACCAAACCGCCTCCCCGTCCGCGCAGGCTCTTCACATAATCGAGTTGCACCAGGGTTTGCGCGACCTTGGCGATGTGATTCGCCGAAATCCCATAGCTCAGCGCGATTTCCTGCACCGTGGCCGGTGCTTTCTGCTCCGAGATCGCCAGATAAATGAGCAGCCGCAGAGCGTAGTCGGTGTGCGTTGTCAGTTGCATAAGTCGCTTGACCGTCCCTAAAGAGGTAGATAGTATTCCTATTAAAAGAGGCATGCAAAATACCTATTATGGGAGAGATACCATGCTCACAGCCGAGCAGCTCGCGGTGATCCAACAGACCGTCCCGGTTCTTCAGGAACATGGAGAAACGCTGACCCGCCATTTCTACCAGCGTCTGTTCCGTGAAAACCCCGAAGTGAAGGCATACTTCAACCCGGCCCATCAACGTTCCGGCTCCCAGCAGCGCGCTTTGGCCGGGGCCATCTGCGCCTACGCCCAGCATGTCGATAACCCGGCGGCACTAATGGGCGCGGTGGAGTTGATCGCCCAGAAGCATGCCTCTCTGGGGATTCGTCCCGAGCATTATCCGATCGTTGGCGCCAATCTGTTGGCGTCGATCCGCGAGGTGCTGGGCGAGGCCGCCAGCGACGATATCATCAACGCCTGGGCGGCCGCTTACGGCGCGCTGGCGGATATCTTCATTCAACGCGAGGCGGAGATTTATCAGGCCCAGGAGCAGGCCCACGGATGGCAGGGGTTCAAGCGGTTCGTGGTGACGCGCCGCGAGCCGGTCAGCACCAATATCCTGTCGTTGTACCTGGAACCGGAAGACGGCCGGGCGCTGCGGCCGCACCGCCCCGGTCAGTACGTGACGATCCGCGTGACCCCACCCGGCGGGCGTACCGAGATGCGCAACTACAGCTTGTCCAACCGTCCCGGCGAGGCCTTTTATCGGATCAGCGTGAAACGCGAGGAGGGCACGCCCGCCGGCGTGTGCTCCAACTACCTGCACGACCAACTGAAAGTGGGCCAGCAGGTGGAACTCAGCCCGCCCTGCGGTGAGTTCGTGTTGCAGGAAAACCAGGCCGAAAAGCCGCTGGTGTTGATCGCGGGCGGGGTGGGCATCACGCCGATTCTGTCCATGCTGCATGCTTCGTTGGCATCCTCGCCGAGGCGGCCGGTGGTGTTCATCCAGGGCGCGTTGAACAGTGCCGTGCAGCCCTTTCAGCAGGAGCTGGCCGAGCTCAAGCGCCGCCACGCCAATCTGACCGCGCACCTGCGCTACAGTGAGCCGTTGCCGGGTGACCGTGCCGGTGTGTCCCACGACAGCGACGGCCTGATCGACGCGGGCCTGTTGGACCACCTGGTTGGCGATTGCGTGGCGGAGTATTACTTCTGCGGGCCAGAACCGATGCTCCAGGCGGTCCACGGTCTGCTGCGCGAGCGTGGCGTGGATGAGGCCGATATCCATTACGAGTTCTTCGGTCCGGCCGGCTCGCTGGCCGCTTGAAACGCGGAAACGGCCTGCCCCCGTTGCATCGCGGGGGCCTTATGCCTAGGCTTTGCGGTCTCAGACTCCGGGAGATTCGATAATGGCATTCAAGGTCTATGTGGACGGTCAGGAAGGCACCACCGGTCTGCGGCTGTTCGACTACCTGGAGCAACGCCAGGACATCGAATTGCTGCGCATTGACAGTGCCCTGCGCAAGGACCCGACCGAGCGGGCGCGGTTGTTGAACGCCGCGGACGTGGCCTTTTTGTGTCTGCCGGACGCGGCCTCCCGCGAGGCGGCGGCGATGGTGGACAACCCGCACACCTGCCTGATTGATGCCAGCACCGCCTTCCGGGTGGCGGACGACTGGGTCTATGGGCTGCCGGAACTGGCGCCGGGCCAGCGCGATTTGATTCGCGCGAGCAAGCGCATCGCCAATGTGGGGTGCCACGCCAGTGCTTTTATTCTGGCGGTGCGGCCGCTGGTGGAGGCGGGCATTGTGCCGGCGGATTACCCACTGTCGGCGTCCTCGCTGACCGGCTACAGCGGCGGCGGCAAGGGCATGATCGCCGACTATGAGGCGGACGCCGCCGGCCGGCTCAATGCGCCACGGGCCTACGCTCTGGGTCTGGCCCATAAGCATTTGCCAGAGATGCAACGCTACGCCGGGTTGGCGATGGCGCCGGTGTTCGTGCCGACGGTGGGGCCGTTTCTGAAGGGGTTGGCGGTGACGGTGCCGCTGCACCTGTCGTGCCTTAAAGCCGGTACCGATGCGCGAACGTTGTACGACACCTACCGGCAGTATTACGCTGGCGAACCCTTTGTGAAAGCGCACGCGCCGGACGACCCGAGCAGCCTGGATGGCGGCTTTTTTGATGTACAGGGCAGCAACGGCACCAACCGCGTGGATTTGTTCGTGTTCGGCAATGGCGAACGTCAGTGCGTGGTGGCGCGGCTGGATAACCTCGGCAAGGGCGCGGCCGGCGCCGCGGTGCAAAACATGAACGTGCACCTGGGCATCGACGAAACCACCGGGCTGCTCAGCGCTTAGCCCGCAGGAATTTTTTTAGCGCCACGGCGTTGTTGTGTTCGGTCGCGAGTGGCATGGAGCAGAGTGATCGAGCGCCCGCCACTGGCATCAAGCAGGGCGCTTACCGCGCCCGGCTCCGTCCTGCTCCATTTCACGACTGTTGGCTGCCCTGGCGCAGCGCTTTTTTCAATTCAGCCTTGTCCATCTTGCTGCGGCCGGACACGCCTACTTCCTTTGCCTTCTGGTAAAGCTCGTCGCGGCTCCAGTCTTCGTAGGGCGGTTGCTGGCCGCCTTTTTTGCCGGCATCGCGGGTGTTGGCGATGCGCGCAGCCTTGGATTTACTCACGCCCTGATCGCGAAGAGCTTCGTATTGATCGTCGTTCTTGATCTGCTTTCCATGATTTTGCGTTGCCATGGGGCACCTCCTTGATGTGCTCGTATCAGCCACGCCGGTCCAGGCCTGGCCAGTCGGTTACGGCGTCATGAACACCTTGATGCAGTTGTCTTTCTTGGCATTGAAGTCCGCGTAAGCTCCGGGCGCATCCTCGAGCTTATAGCGGTGGCTGATAATGAACGAAGGATCGATGTTGCCTTGCTCGATGGTGCGCAGCAGTGCCGGCATATAAGCCTGCATGTGGGTTTGGCCGGTTTTCACCGAGAGTGATTTGTTCATCAGGCCGTTGAGTGCCACGCCATCGACGTTGTCGGTGTAAACGCCGGGAATGGAAAGTCGCCCGCCTTTGCGGCAACAACGAATCAGTTGGTTGAGCGCGTCCGCGTGGTTGGGTTCGGAGGAGTCCGCTTTACGGGGCACGGCTTCCGGGTCACCGGCGCCGTGGGCTTCGGCGCCGACCGCATCAATACAGGCGTCCGGTCCGCGGCCGCCGGTCATTTCCATCAAACGTGAGTAGACGTCTTCGCGCTCGAAGTTGATCACTTCGGCGCCGGCTTTCTGCTCGGCCAGGGCCAGACGCTCGGCGACCCGGTCGATGGCGATTACCCGGCCGGCACCGAGCATCCAGGCGCTCACGATGGAGAACTGGCCGACCGGGCCGCAGCCCCACACCGCCACGGTATCGCCAGGCTCGATGTCACAATTAGCGGCGGCCATATAGCCGGTCGGATAGATGTCGGAAAGAAACAGCAATTGCTCGTCGCTGAGGTCGGATTCCACCTTAAGCGGGCCGACATCGGCGTAGGGGACACGCACATACTCCGCTTGGCCGCCAGCGATGCCGCCAAGCATGTGTGAATAGCCGAACAGGGCAGAGGGTGAATGGCCGATGGCGTCAGCGGCGATGTCGCTGTTCGGGTTGCTTTCATCGCACAGCGAATAAAGCCGCTTATTGCAGAAGTAACAGTCGCCGCAGGCGATGGTGAAGGGCACCACGACCCGGTCGCCCGGGCTCAGGCCACCAGCTTGCGAACCCGTTTCGACCACTTCGCCCATGAATTCGTGGCCGAGCACATCGCCGGCTTGCATGGTTGGCATCAGACCGTTGTACAAATGAAGATCCGAGCCGCAGATCGCGGTCGCCGAGACCTTGATGATGGCGTCGCGGGGGGCTTCGATGCGCGGATCGTCAACGGTGTCGACGCGAACATCGTGGGTACCGTGCCAGGTAAGGGCTCTCATGAAACCTCCTGTTGTGTTGCCTCCGTGTAAGGTTGGTCAGCCCAGGGCCCGCGTTGCCACATGCTCCAGGCGTCACTGAGTCAAGCCCTGGGGGGCCCGTGGCGGTCTCACAACCCCTGTCGCCGCGATTTTTATGTGCTCTGGCGCACAACCTGGCTGCCGGCCGCCTGTGCGCCACGCATAGTGGGCAAGCACGGCAAACGACGGCATTATAGGCGCGGTACTTATACAGGGAGGAAGTCCGATGCAGGGCATCAAAGAGCAGGTCGAGAAGTTAAGCCTGGTATTGCAAACCCGGCGCCTTTCGGTGGTCACGGCGGAATCCTGCACGGGTGGCGGCATCGCCCGCATTCTCACCGACGAGCCCGGTGCGTCAAGCTGGTTCGAGCGGGGCTTCGTGACCTATTCGAACCTGTCGAAGCAACAGATGCTGGATGTGCCCGAGGCCTTGATTGAAGAGCATGGCGCCGTCAGTGAAGAGGTGGTGCTGGCCATGGCCCGGGGTGCATTGCGGCATTCCAACGGCGATGTGAGCGTGGCGGTCAGCGGTGTGGCGGGTCCGGATGGGGGTTCCCCGGAGAAGCCGGTGGGCACGGTGTGGATCGCCTGGGGCTTGGGTGCGGAGCACACCGAGGCACAGCGATTCCACTTTCCTGGCGGGCGTGATGTGGTGCGTTCCCAGGCGATTCGTGCCGCTCTGGAAGGGCTGAATGCGCGGCTTGGTTGAGAGCGCTTGCACCGGATCAAAAAAGACCGCACAATACTGTTCAAATTGACAGTGCTGGCCGGAGGGCCAGCGCCGAGAGAGGGGTCAACATGAGCGACAAAAGTAGCGACAAAGGCAAAGCATTGTCCGCGGCGCTGTCTCAGATCGAGCGCCAGTTCGGTAAAGGGTCGGTGATGCGCATGGGCGATCAGAAGCGCGAGCGCATTCCCGCCATTTCCACCGGTTCCCTGGGGTTGGATATCGCCCTGGGCATTGGTGGTCTCCCCAAGGGTCGTATCGTTGAAATCTACGGCCCGGAATCCTCCGGTAAAACCACCCTTACGCTGAGCGTGATCGCCCAGGCACAGAAGCAAGGCGCGACCTGCGCCTTTGTCGACGCCGAGCACGCCCTGGACCCGGATTACGCCGAGAAACTGGGCGTCAACGTGGACGATCTGATCGTCTCCCAGCCGGATACCGGCGAGCAGGCCCTGGAGATCTCCGACATGCTGGTGCGCTCAGGCGCCGTGGATGTGGTGATCGTCGATTCCGTGGCGGCGCTGGTGCCCAAGGCGGAGATCGAAGGCGAGATGGGCGACACCCACGTGGGCCTGCAGGCACGCCTGATGAGCCAGGCGCTGCGTAAGATCACGGGTAACGTGAAGAACGCCAACTGCCTGGTGATCTTCATCAACCAGATCCGCATGAAGATCGGCGTGATGTTCGGTAATCCGGAAACCACCACTGGCGGTAACGCACTCAAGTTCTACTCCTCGGTACGCCTGGACATCCGCCGGATCGGCGCGGTCAAGCAAGGCGACGAGGTGACCGGCAACGAGACCCGGGTGAAAGTGGTGAAAAACAAGGTGGCGCCGCCGTTCAAGCAGGCCGAGTTCCAGATTCTCTATGGCCAGGGCATCAACCAGCTTGGCGAAGTGCTGGACCTGGGTGTGCAGCAGGGGCTGGTGGACAAGTCCGGTGCCTGGTACGCCTATCAGGGCGACAAGATCGGCCAGGGCAAGCAGAACGCCTGCGAATACCTGTCCGAGCATCCCGAGGTGGCCGAGGCCATTGAGAAAGAAATTCGCACCCGGTTGTTGAGTGTGCCGGTGCGCCCCGGTGAAGAGGCAGCACAGGATGTCGTGGAACCCGAAACCACGGGCGAATAAGCCAGCCGCCGCGCCCGCGGCGGACGACCCGGCCAGCCTGCGTCAGTACGCTGTTGGGCTGCTGGCGCGCCGGGACCATGGCCGCAGCGAATTGCGCACCAAGATGGTCCGCAAATTCGGTGCCGAGGCGGCGGTGGAGCCGGTATTGGCATGGTGCGAAGAGCACGACTTTCTGAATGACCGGCGTTTCGCCGGTTTTTTCGTGCGCTCGCGTATTGATCGGGGCCAGGGCCCGTTGCGCATTCGCGCCGAACTCAATCAGCGGGGCATTTCAGAGGCCCTGACCAGCGAAGCGCTTAGCGAGGCGGACTGCGACTGGTTCGCGCTGGCCATTGAGGTGCGGCGCCGGCGGTTTCGACAACCACCGGCGGACCGCCGTGAAAAAGCCAAGCAACTTCGTTTTTTGCAGTCACGGGGGTTTAACGCGGAACAGAGCTTCCACGCTCTGGACCACCAGGAAGACGATCCGGATTTCTGAGGCCGGCGCCGTCCGATGCCGCTGAGGCCAGCTGTCTTGCTCCGCGTTCCCGATGGGCGATCCAAAAGCCGCTTTCCGGTAAACCGCGATCAACCTCTTTATTTGCGGTGCAACAGCGTCATAATGCTTTCCCTTTTTTCACAACCCCGGGGCAAGCCGTGGAATATCTGAGCGATCCTTGGTTGGTGGCGGCGTTGCTGGTATCTGGTGTGATCGCCGGTTTCGTCAACACCCTGGCCGGCGGCGGTGGCCTGCTGATTCTGCCTTTGCTGATGCTCACCGGCATGGGGCCGGCGCTGGCCAACGGCACCATGCGGGTGGGCGTGTTGCTGCAGGGGATCGAGGGCGTGCGGCAGTTTCACCGCCATGGGTCGATGACCTTCGCGGTGCTGCCGGGGATTATGATTCCTACCCTGGCGGGGGCACTGGTGGGTACTCTGGCGGCCTCGTTTCTGCCACCGGAAATCCTCAAGCCGGTGCTGTTGACCACCCTGATCGTGATGGCGGTAATCATGGTGGTGAAGCCCTCCACGTTGATGCCGGGCCCCGACGAAGCCCCCCGTGACCTGAAAAACACACCGGCCGCCTGGGCCGGGCTGTTCCTGGTGGGCGCCTACGGCGGCTTCGCCCAGGCCGGGGTGGGGTTCATCATGATCGCGGTGCTGGCCGGGCAACTGCGTTACGACCTGGTGCGCACCAATGCTCTGAAACTGGCCATTACCACCGGTTTTACCATTCTGGCGCTGGCCATTTTCGCCTGGCGGGGTCAGGTGGCGCTGTTGCCGGGGCTGGTGCTGGCGGCGGGCATGGTGGTCGGGGTGCGCTTCGGCGTGGGCTTCGCCCACCGGGTCTCGCAGCGCATGCTGAAGTGGATTCTGCTGGTAATGGTGGTGGCGGTGTGCGCGGCGGCGGCGATCAAGGGTTAGCGAGCGCCGGGTAACGGACGCCGGGCGGTCCACAACCTCCGGATCAGCGCCGCTGGCGGCCGGTTTCCCCCATCGCAACCGCCGGATTACAACGCTATACTTGCCGGTCACTTTCAACCCAGCAAGCAATGTCATCCTTATGAAGAGCGCTGAAATTCGCCAGGCCTTTCTTGACTACTTCGCCGGCCAGGGGCACGCGGTGGTTGCCACCTCCTCCCTGGTACCGGAGAACGATCCCACCCTGCTGTTCACCAATGCGGGGATGAACCAGTTCAAGGATGTTTTCCTGGGCCGCGAAAAGCGGGATTACACCCGCGCCACCAGCGCCCAGCGCTGCGTGCGCGCCGGCGGCAAGCACAACGACCTGGAAAACGTTGGCTACACCGCCCGCCACCACACCTTCTTCGAGATGCTGGGCAACTTCAGTTTCGGCGATTACTTCAAGCGCGAGGCGATCCGCTTTGCCTGGGAGTTTCTCACCGGCACCCTCGGCCTGCCCGAGGAACGGCTGTGGGTCACCGTACACGTCTCCGATGACGAAGCCGCCGACATCTGGCTCAAGGAAATGGGCGTCAGCGCCGAGCGCTTCTCGCGGCTGGACGAGGACAACTTCTGGCAGATGGGCGACACCGGCCCCTGTGGGCCATGCTCGGAGATCTTCTACGACCACGGCGCTGACATACCGGGCGGGCCGCCGGGCTCCGATGGCGACGATCTGGACCGTTACATCGAGATCTGGAATCTGGTGTTCATGCAGTACGACCGGCAACCCGATGGCGAGCTGGTGCCGCTGCCCAAACCGAGCGTCGACACTGGCATGGGGCTGGAACGCATCGCCGCGGTCAAGCAGGGCGTGCACTCCAACTATGAAATCGACCTGTTCCAGGCGCTGCTCAAGGCGGCGGCGCGGGCCACCGGCTGCGACGATCTGGAGAATAAGTCACTGCGCGTGATCGCCGATCACATCCGTTCGGCCAGTTTCCTGATCACCGACGGCGTGATCCCCTCCAACGAGGGGCGCGGTTACGTGCTGCGCCGGATCATCCGCCGCGCCCTGCGCCACGGCCACCAACTGGGGCAGGACAAGCCGTTCTTTCACGGTCTGGTGGCCACGCTGGTCGCGGAAATGGGCGACGCCTACCCGGAACTGCGCCGCGAACAGGCGCGGGTGGAAAAGGCGCTGCTGGCCGAGGAAGAACAGTTCGGCCGCACCCTCACCGCCGGCATGAAGGTGCTGGAGGCGGCGATGACCGACCTGGCCGGCGATACCCTGCCCGGCGAGGTGGTGTTCCAACTCTATGACACCCATGGCTTTCCGCCGGATTTGACCGCCGACGTGGCCCGCGAACGGGACCTGACCGTGGACATGGACGGTTTCGAGAAAGAAATGGCCGCCCAGCGTGAACGGGCCCGTGGCGCCGGCGCGTTCGCGAACGATTACAGCGATCGTCTGAACATCGACGCGGTCACCGACTTCTCCGGTTATGAGAAGCATCAGGATCAGACACAGGTGGACGCCCTGTACCGCGACGGCGAAGCGGTGGACGCCCTGAACGCCGGTGAGACCGGCATGGTGGTGCTCAAGCGCACGCCGTTCTACGCCGAGTCCGGCGGCCAGGTGGGCGACCGGGGCACATTGGCCAGTGGCGACGACCAGCGCTTCGACGTGGAAGACACCCGCAAACGCGGCCAGGCCCATATTCATGTGGGCACCGTGCGCAGCGGCGTGATCCGCGTGGGCGACACCTTGGACGCCTACGTGGACGTGGAACGGCGCCGCGCGATCATGCGCAACCACTCCGCCACACATCTGCTGCACGCCGCCCTGCGGCAAGTGCTGGGCGGCCACGTGCAGCAAAAGGGCTCGCTGGTGGGCGCGGACTACCTGCGCTTTGACTTCTCCCACGGCGAAGCGCTGAGCCTGGCGCAGCGCCAGGAAGTGGAAACTCTGGTAAACCGGCAGATTCTCGCCAACGCCGTGGTCAGCACCGAGCTGATGGACATGGACGCGGCCAAAAAAGCCGGCGCCATGGCCCTGTTCGGTGAGAAATACGCGGATCAGGTGCGCGTGCTGACCATGGGCACCGACGGTTTCTCCATGGAGCTGTGTGGCGGCACCCATGTGCAGCGCACCGGTGACATCGGCCTGTTCATGATCTCGCTGGAAACCTCCGCCGCCGCCGGCGTGCGCCGCATCGAAGCGGTCACTGGCGAAGGCGCCCTGGCCGCCGTGCGTGGCCAGGAGAGCGCGCTGGCGGAGATCGCCAGCACCGTGAAAAGCAGCCCCGAACTGGCCGCTGAGCGGGTGGGCGCGCAGGCGCGCCGGGTGCGCGAGCTGGAAAAGGAGATCGAGCGCCTTAAACAGAAGCTGGCCTCCGGCGCCGGCGGCGATCTGACCGCCGATGCCCGCGACGTCAACGGCGTGAAGGTGCTGGCCACCCGCGTCGACGGCGCCGACGCCAAGACGCTGCGCGTCACCATGGACAAAGTAAAAGACAAGCTCGGTTCGGCGGTGGTGCTGCTGGCCGCCGTGGAAGACGACAAAGTGGCCCTGGTGGCCGGTGTCACCAAGGATCTCACCGGCCGCTTCAAGGCCGGCGACCTGATGCGTCAGGTGGCGGAGCAGGTGGACGGCCGGGGCGGCGGGCGTCCGGACATGGCGCAGGGCGGCGGCAACAATGTGGCCGCGCTGCCCCAGGCCCTGGAAGGGGTTTACGACTGGGTGGCGAGCCAAAGCTGACACCGCTCCCCGGGGGCCGGCAACGGCCCGCGAGAGGGCGGATTTAGCGGTTGCTTACAATCCCGAAATGAAAAACCGGCGCTGAAATGCTACACTTTCGCGCCCTTTTTGCAGACAAAGTCATTTATGGCACTCATCGTCCAGAAATACGGCGGCACCTCGGTAGGCACCGTCGAACGCATTCATGCCGTTGCCGAACGGGTGGCGCGCTTCCAGGAACGGGGGGACCAGGTGGTGGTCGTGGTGTCCGCCATGAGCGGCGAAACCAACCGCCTGATCGAGCTCGCCAATGGCATCACCGACAGCCCCAGCAACCGGGAAATGGATGTGCTGGTGTCCACCGGTGAACAGGTGACCATCGCGCTGCTCTCCATGGCGCTGCACAAGCGCGGTGTCGACGCGCGCTCCTACACCGGCGCGCAGATTCCGATTCGCACCGACAGCTCCCATTCCAAGGCGCGCATTGAAGACATCGGCGACGCCAGGATGCGCGCGGACCTCAACGCCGGCCGGGTAGTGGTGGTGGCCGGTTTCCAAGGCATTGATGACGACGGCAATATCACCACCCTGGGCCGGGGCGGCTCCGACACCACGGCGGTGGCCCTGGCGGCGGCGCTGAAAGCGGACGAGTGCCAGATCTATACTGACGTGGACGGTGTCTACACCACCGACCCGCGGGTGGTGGACACCGCCCGCCGTCTCGACAGCATCACCTTCGAAGAGATGCTGGAAATGGCCAGCCTGGGCTCCAAGGTACTGCAAATCCGTTCCGTGGAGTTCGCCGGCAAATACAATGTGCCCCTGCGCGTACTCTCCAGCTTTCAAGAGGGCCCGGGCACCCTCATTACCGTCGACGACGAGGTGGATATGGAAAAGCCGGTAATCTCTGGCATCGCTTTTACCCGTGACGAAGCGAAAATCACCGTGCGCGGCGCGCCGGACACCCCCGGCATCGCCGCCAAGATTCTCAGCCCGGTCAGCGACGCCAACATCGAAGTGGACATGATCGTGCAAAACGTGGGCGCGGACGGCGCCACCGACTTCACCTTCACCGTGCACCGCAACGACTTCGCCAAGGCCAAGGAAGCGCTCAAGAAATCGGCCGGCGAACTGGGCAACCCGGAAATCATTGGCGACGACAAGATCGCCAAGATTTCGCTGGTGGGCGTCGGTATGCGCTCCCACGCCGGCGTGGCCAGCAAGATGTTTGAAACCCTGGCCGCCGAGGGTGTCAACATCACCATGATCTCCACCTCCGAGATCAAGATTTCCGTGGTCGTGGTGGAGAAATACCTGGAATTGGCGGTGCGCGCTCTGCACCAGGCCTTCGAGCTGGACCAGCCCGCGGCCTAGCGAGACTTTACAATTCTGATGCGGCATAATACCGGCCTCGTCGCACACGGGGCGGGTATTTGTGCTCTCGAATCAGGGAGTCGTCGGTAGACGCGAGAGTACCGGTAACCGGTGTGCGGAACCTTAACATTGCGCTCACAGAACAATCTGATGGACCCAGGAGGGACCTTCCATGCTGATACTTACGCGTCGGGTCGGAGAGACGTTGATGGTAGGCGATGACGTCACTGTTACCGTGCTCGGAGTGAAAGGCAACCAGGTTCGCATTGGCGTCAATGCTCCCAAGGAAGTTGCCGTACACCGTGAAGAGATTTACCAGCGGATTCAGCACGAAAAAACCAACGACTCCGGCGAGAGTGCTTGATTTTTGAGCTGTAATTTCCGCCGAACATGGTTATCATGCGCGGCACATCACGGGGCCGCCCCGTGAGATGAAATAAAGACCGAGTTCCGGAGAGGTGGGTGAGTGGCTGAAACCAGTTCCCTGCTAAGGAACCATACGGGTTACCGTATCGCGGGTTCGAATCCCGCCCTCTCCGCCAGACATAAAAAAGCCCGGCCCCGCGCCGGGCTTTTTTATGTCTGGCGGAGAGGGCTGATCTGATGAGAACCCGCCGGTTCGACCAGCCGGCCAAGGGCCGGCGCAGGACGTCGCCGCTTGCGGTGACGCCCCGAAGGGGTGAGCGGCGCAGCCGCGAATCAATCCCGCCCTCTCGGCGCGCCGCTGGCGCGCCCAAACGTTGCAGTGCACTCTTGCTTGCGTTAAAAAAAAGCCCGGCCCCGCGCCGGGCTTTTTTATGTATGGCGAAGAGGGCTGATCTGATGAGAACCCGCCGGTTCGAACAAGCGGCAACAGCCGCGCAGTAACGCGCGGTTCTGCCGACCATTTCACCGGCTCGGTGAAGGTTGGCTCAAGATTCCAAGCAGAGGAGCCCGCGCGCATCGGCGGCGCGAGTGTTATGTTCGAGCCGGGCGCTCGTACCGCCTGGCATACACATCCACTGGGTCAGACGCTGGTTGTAACAGCGGGCATGGGGCTGGTGCAGCAGTGGCACGGGCCGGTTCAGGTTATCAGGCCCGGTGATGTCGTCCGTGTTCCGCCGGGGGTCAAGCACTGGCATGGCGCGACCCGTACAACCAGCATGACGCACATTGCAATCTCGAAAGCGCAGGACGGGAAATCGGTCGATTGGATGGAGCGGGTGACTGAGGCCCGCTATCTGGCGAGTCAGCCCAAGTAACGCAGGGCGTCACGTAGCACCGTGAAGGCGGGCGAGCTTTGGCGCCGGCTTGGATAGTAGAGCTGGTATCCCGGGATCGGAGGGCACCAGTCCGAGAGCACGCGTGTCAATCTACCTGCCTCGACGTGCGTCTGTACCAAATCCTCGGGCATGTAGGCCAGGCCCAACCCCTTGAGAGCAGCGTCCAGTCGCATAGCGATATTGTTAAAGATAAGCTGGCCTTCGACACGCACCTTCAACTCCACCCCTTTCTTTTCGAACTCCCAGGGGAAGATGCCGCCGTAGGTCGGCAGGCGGATAGTAATGCAGTTGTGCGAGATCAGATCGCGCGGGGTCTTGGGCCGCTGATGCCGAGCGAAGTAGTCAGGAGAACCGACCACGGCCATCCGCACGTCAGGGCCGATACGCATCGCAATCATGTCCCGGGCGACTTGTTCACCGAGCCGCACACCCGCGTCGTAGCCTTCGGCCACGATATCGGTCAGGCCATAGTCAATAATTACTTCGATGTGGATGTCTGGATGCTCCGGCAAGATTTTCGCGAGCGCGGGTTGCAGAATCGTGATGGCTGGATGTTCTCCAGCGGTGATGCGCAACTTGCCCGCGGGTTTATCCCGAAACTTACTGAGCAGCCCCAGCTCTGCGTCGATCTCTTCAAATCGGGGGGTGATCACCTGAAGCAGATGCTCTCCCGCTTCGGTGGCGGAAACGCTACGGGTTGTGCGTGCAAGGAGCCGAATGCCCAGACGTTCCTCCAACTGACGCATGGACCGGCTCAGGGCGGGCTGTGACATGCCGAGTTTAGCCGCCGCGCGAGTAAAGCTACGTTCACGTGCCACGACCGAAAAAATCGCGAGTTGCTCATAACCCTTGATCGGCATTTATGCGCTCCGGTTATTAACCTTTTCCAATTATGCCATCTAGTGTTGCTAATCGCGCGGGTTTAGATTGGTCTATATGGAAAATATGATGAAGACCCGAAAGCTCGGTAACAGCCGACTCGAAGTGTCCGCCATCGGTCTTGGCTGCATGGGCTTGAGTCATGGCTATGGGCCAGCCACGGATACTCAACGGGCGGTGTCGCTAATCCGTGCCGCGGTGGATCGTGGCGTGACTTTCTTTGATACCGCCGAAGTTTATGGCCCCTATCTCAACGAGGAGGTGGTCGGCGAGGCTCTCGCGCCAGTACGCGATCAGGTGGTGATCGCCACCAAGTTCGGTTTCACTTTCGGCGATGACAACAAGCAACAAATCCTCAATAGCCGGCCCGAGCATATCCGCTGGGCTGTTGAAGGTTCGCTCAAGCGCCTGAAGACCGACGTGATCGACCTGCTCTACCAGCATCGGGTTGATCCCGATGTGCCTATTGAAGAGGTCGCTGGCACGGTCAAGAACCTGATCGCCGAAGGCAAGGTAAAGCACTTCGGCCTGTCCGAAGCGGGTGTTCAGACAATCCGTCGCGCGCATGCCGTGCAACCCGTCACGGCTTTGCAAAGCGAATACTCGCTGTGGTGGCGTGAGCCCGAGCAGGAAGTGTTACCGACCCTTGAAGAACTCGGCATCGGTTTCGTTCCCTTCAGTCCACTGGGCAAGGGGTTCCTGACGGGGGCCATCAAGGATGGAGCGACCTTCGGGAGTGACGACTTCCGCAGCAAGGTGCCGCGCTTCTCACCAGAGGCGATCCGGGCGAATCAGGCCTTGGTGGATTTGCTCGACCAGATCGCCAGGGACAAGGGCGTGACGGCTGCGCAGATTGCTCTTGCATGGCTGTTGTCGCGAAAGCCGTGGGTCGTGCCAATCCCTGGAACGACCAAGTTGAACCGGCTGGAGGAGAACCTGGGCGCCGCCGCCGTTGAGTTATCGCACACTGATCTCGGCAAGGTTGAGCAGGCTCTGGCGGACATCAGGATTCAGGGCGACCGCTATCCCGCCGCGTTGCAGGCCCGAGTGGGACGATAACTTCAGAGAGGCTCCGATGACTTCTGCCCATGATTCGACCCGACGTACCGTGATCGCTGCGCTGGCCGCACTCCCTCTCGGAGTCGTGGCGGCATCCAATACTCGTGGCGGCGAGATGCGCCGGGTGGGCTCGCGAACACTGGTTGTCTATTTCTCGCGGTCCGGCAATACGCGCGTCGTCGCCGGTCTGATCCACCGGCAGCGTGGTACTGACCTGTTCGAAATCCGGCCCGCCAGCCCCTATCCCGAAGACTACGAGCAAACGGTCGAACAGGCCCGCAAGGAACGTGACAGCGGCTATCAACCGCCACTGGAAGCGGAGGTATCCGCCATGGCGGGCTACGACACGGTGTTCCTCGGTTTTCCCATCTGGGGCACGAGCGTGCCTCCGGTGATCCGATCTTTCCTGTCCGCGCATGACCTGTCGGGCAAGACCCTGATCCCATTCATTACCCACGGTGGCTACGGGGCAGGCAACAGCAAGTCCGTGCTCGCCAGCCACGCACCGAAGGCACGACTGCTCGACGGTTTCGTCATGGAGATGGACCAGGAGCGGCGAACGATGGAACGTGTGACGAGCTGGTTGAGCGATGTCCCGCGCACATGAAGCGTTCCGCTCATGGTGGCTCAGCAGGGTCCTGCTCGATTCTTTCAACATCCGCCTGAATAGGAACTCACAATGCAACAGGTCACTTTGAATAACGGCATCGTGATGCCGATCCTCGGCTACGGCGTTTTCCAGATTCCCGATCCGCAAGAATGCGAGCGCTGCGTTGCCGAGGCCATCGACACCGGCTACCGGCTGATTGACACCGCGGCGTCTTACCTCAATGAGGAAGCGGTTGGAAGGGGTATCAAGAAAGCCGGTGTGCCGCGCGCCGACCTGTTCGTGACCACCAAATTGTGGGTGCAGGACACTGGTTACGAACAGACCCAGCAAGCCATCGACAAATCACTGCGTCGTTTGCAAATGGACTATCTCGACCTCTATCTTATCCACCAGCCTTTCGGCGACGTGCATGGGTCGTGGCGGGCGATGGAGGATGCGTTGAAAGCAGGCAAGCTGCGCGCCATCGGCGTCAGCAACTTCCACCCCGACAGGCTGATGGACATCATCGGTTTCAACGACGTTGTTCCGGCCGTGAACCAGGTCGAGGTCAACCCCTTTCATCAGCAGGAGGAAAGCGTCACCTTCATGCACGAGAACGGCGTGCAGGCCGAGGCCTGGGCGCCCTTTGCCGAGGGCCGCAATAACCTGTTCCAGAATGAAGCGCTGGCGGACATCGGCCGCAAACACGGCCGATCAGTCGGCCAGGTCGTACTGCGTTGGGTCGTGCAGCGAGGCATCGTGGCGCTCGCCAAATCGGTGCGCAGGGAGCGCATGGAGGAGAATCTCGGGGTCTTTGATTTCGCGCTGGACGACGCCGACATGACCCGCATCGCGCAGCTTGAAACGGGCGAAAGCAGCTTCTTCTCGCACCGTGATCCGGGCATGGTGAAGTGGATGAGCGAGCGTCAGCTCGACATCTGATTGGGTTTGTAACTATTTCAATGCTCCGGTTGGGAAATCGGTGATGGCAGTGTGGTCCCCGGGGCAGTTGGGCCGAAGGCCTGGGGCTGAGGGTGAGGCCCCAGCCAATCGTTCAAGTTCCGATCTTCCGCCACCGAGGGGCAGAGGTGGAAGGCGGCGTTCTCCGAAATAATAGTTTGCATGCGAACAATGTTTATACGTACAATCTGCCCATCATGAAAACACCTCCCCAAGATCGACAGACCCTGACCGCCTCGTTGCTGCAAGCCGGGCGCCAATGGCGCCGCCTGGCGGAGCAGCGGCTGGCGGTGCATGGCATTTCCGAAGCCCGCGCGGCGGTGCTGATCTGGATCGGCCGCCTGGGCGGCGGGGTCCGGCAAATTACCCTGGCCGGTTACATCGGCATTGAGAGCACCTCGCTGGTGCGCCTGCTGGATCAGCTCGGCGAGGCCGGGTTGCTGGAGCGGCGCGACGATCCGGAAGACCGCCGCGCCAAGACCATCTGGCTGACGCGGGACGGCGAGCGGCTGGTGGCGCTGATTGAAGATGAGCTGACCGGCCTGCGCAAACAGGTGCTGGGCAAACTGCCGGCGGAGGACATCAAGGCCACCTTGCGGGTGTTCGAGGCGATCCAGCGCGCCAGCGAGGAGACAGCGGACGATTCGGACGCTGATTCAACGCGATGACCTGGCCGGGTTGGAGAGACTGGATCTTCTCCGCGAAGACCTTTACCGCGGCGATGCTGGCCCTGTACATCGCGCTGCTGTTTGACCTGCCCCGGCCGTATTGGGCGATGACCACTGTCTACGTGGTCGCCAATCCACTCACCGGCGCCACCCTTTCCAAGGCACTGTATCGCACCCTGGGCACGTTGCTGGGCGCTGGCGCGGCGGTGGTGATGGTGCCGGCGCTGGTCAATGCGCCGGAACTGCTGATTCTGGCGGTGGCGGTGTGGACCGGCTGTCTGCTCTATTTTTCGATGCTGGATCGCACGCCGCGCAGCTATGTGTTCATGCTCGCGGGCTACACCCTGTCGCTGGTGGCGCTGCCGGAATTGAACACCCCGGGGGCGATCTTCGAGGTGGCGGTGGCCCGCGCCGAGGAGATCATTGTCGGCATCGTGTGCGCCAGCGTGGTGGGGGCGGTGGTGTTTCCGTTCAGCGTTGGCCCCCAGGTGGGCGCCCGCGCCAGCCAGTGGCTGAACGAAGCGGGCGGTTGGGCCCGGGACATTCTGGTCGGCGGCGTCGAGCCGTCGGCCTCTTTGGGCCGACAACGGCTGGCCTCTGGAATCGGCGAGCTGGACATGCTGATCAGCCAACTCGCCCATGACAGCGGTTCGCGGGGCGTGCGCCATTGGGCGCGGGCTCTGCATGGCCGCTTGCTGCTGTTGTTGCCGGTGCTGTCGTCGTTGGCGGATCGCTTGCATGCGGTGCGCATGGACGGCCCGGCTATGCCCGCGCGGCTACAGACGCTCAGCGACGAGATCGCCGCCTGGATTGCCGGTGGTGACGAGGACGAAGCTCGCGCCGAGCGGTTCACCGCCGCCATCACCGCACTGCAACCGGAGCGTGCCGCCATGCACCACTGGCACGTGATGATGCAAGCCAGTCTGCTCGCCCGCCTCAAGGAACTGGTGGATCTGTGGCAGGACTGTCTGGTGCTGCAACGCAAGATCGCCGCCAACGACGATGATCCGGTCTGGAAGCCGGCGCTGCGGCACCGGCCCCTGGGTACCTCGGCGCGCCATTACGACTACGGTTTGATGCTGTTTTCCGCGGCGTCGGTGGTGTGCGCGGCGTTCCTCGCCGGCCTGATCTGGATCGCCAGTGGCTGGACCGGCGGCGCCTATTTCATGGCGATGACCGCGGTGGCCTGTTGTTTCTTCGGCACCTTGGATCAGCCGGCGGTACCGATGCGGGTGATGCTGATTTTCTTCGCGTTCAGTCAGCTGGTGGCCGGTGTTTACCTGTTCGGGCTGTTCCCGCGCATCCACGATTTTGAGTTGGTGGTGATGGTGCTGGCGCCGACGTTCATCATTGGCGCGGCGTTTCTGCCGCACCCGGAGCGCACCCTGATGATGATGATGCTGATGGTCAACAGTGCCGCCTCGCTGGCGATGCAATCCCGTTACAACATGAACTTCGTGACCTACATGGATCAGGGTTTGGCGGTGATGGGCGGCGTCGGCTTCGCGCTGGTATGGACGCTGGTCACCAAGCCGTTCGGCGCCGGGCTGGTGGCCCGCCGCCTGGTTCACGCGGGTTGGCGGGACATGGCGGAGATGGCCGCCGGAACCCGGCTGCACGACCATGCGACGCTTTCCAGCCGCACCGTGGATCGGCTCGGGCAATTAATGCCCCGGCTGGCCAACGGGGACAGCGAAGAGCTGGCCAGGGTGGACGTGCTCGCCGAGCTGCGCGTGGGCTACAACATTCTGGCGCTGCAACGTGACCGGCGGATCTTGCCGGAACCGGTCAAGCAGCGCGTCAACGGCGTGCTGGCTGGCGTGGCCGAGCTGTTTCGCGAGCGCCTGGCGCGGCGGTCCGCGTTGCCCGCGACGACGGCGTTGCGCGACACCATCGACGGGGCCCTGGCAATCACGCTCGACCGCGCCCGCGGCGACGCCGCGCGCAACACGGCGGAAGCGCTGGTGGGGCTGCGTCGCGCTCTTTACCCGCAGGCACCGGGCCCGGTCGCGCAGGCGCCCACGGTGTTGCCATTGTTGTCGGAGGCAGGTTGATCATGGCGATGGCCGAACTGGATATCCACGGCGTGTTCGTGCCCACCTTCATGGCCCTGATGCTGGTCGCCTACGTGGCCAGCCGTGGCCTGCGGCTGGTGCTGGAACGCAGCGGGTTTTATCGGCTGGTGTGGCACCGGGCGTTGTTCGATCTGGCCTTATACGTGGTGTTGCTGGGCGCGTTTTTTTATCTTTTTGAGCAAATAAACGCATGAGTAAACGCATGAATAACCCTATGAAAACCGTATTCGCCAAAACCGGCCGGGTGTTGATGACTCTGGCGGTGGTGGCCGTGGCTTTTCAGATTGGCCACGGCCTTTGGGATTATTACACCGTGGCGCCCTGGACCCGCGACGCGCACGTGCGCGCCGACGTGGTGGCGATCGCCGCCGATGTGTCCGGGCCGGTCAGTGAAGTGCTGGTGCGCGATAACGCCAGCGTCAAGCAGGGCGATGTGCTGTTTCGCATTGACGCGCGCCGGTTTCAGTTGGCGGAGCGCCAGGCGGACGCGGCCATGGCCGGCGCCAGCGCCGCCCTCAATGAGGCCAAGCGGGAGTTATCCCGTTATCGCCGGTTGGGCAAGGCGATCTCCCGCCAGGCGGTGGATCAGGCCCGCACCGAGCTGGAAAAGGCCAACGCCGCCTACCTTAAGGCGCAGGCCGACCGGGACCTGGCACGCCTGAATCTGGAGCGTGCTCAGGTGGTGGCGCCGGTCAACGGCACGGTCACCAACCTGAATTTGCAGCCCGGTGACTATGTCAGCGCCAGCCAGCCGGTGCTGGCGTTGCTGGACACCGACACCTTACGAGTGGAGGGTTATTTCGAAGAAACCAAGCTCGGCAAAATTCACGTCGGTGATCCGGTGGACATTCATCTGATGGGGCAGGGCACCTTGTTGCACGGCCGGGTGGAGAGCGTCACCGCCGCCATCGAGGATCGCGAACGCAGCACCGGTTCCGGGCTGCTCGCCAACATCAACCCGACCTTCACCTGGGTGCGCCTGGCGCAACGGGTACCGGTGCGCATCGCGCTGGAGGATGTGCCCGAGGACGTGCGCCTGGTGGCCGGCCTGACCGCCACCGTGAGCGTCAGACCCGACCACGCGGAGAAAGGCTGAGGCGGAGTCCCACTCAGCATGTGTTGAAAAGGTTGTTGGGGCCGCGTGCCCTGGTTACCGTGTGCCGTTGGCGTCTTCAATGGGAACAAGGGAGAGTGCGGTGAGAGGGCAAATTCTGGAATTTTCCGTGCAGAGCGGCGCGGGAATAATCTCTGGCGAAGACGGTTATCGCTACACCTTTGTCGGTGCCCAGTGGAAAGGTGAGGCGGCGCCGGTGCCGGGCATGGCGGTGGATTTCCAACTGGAAGGCACCGAGGCCACCGCGGTGTACCGGGTGGCGGTGGCCGGCGCGCCCGGTGCCAAGAGCAAGGTTGCCGCCGGTTTGTTCGCGTTGCTATTGGGCGGCTTCGGCGTTCACAAGTTCTACCTCGGCTACATCGGCCCGGGGTTGGTTTTTTTGCTGGTGAACACGGTGGGGTGGGTGATCACCGCGTTTTTGTTCGGCCTGCCCAATCTGGTGCTGGGCGTGATCGCGTTTGTCGAGGGAATCATCTATCTCACCAAGAGTGATGAAGAGTTCGAACAAACCTATGTGCTCAACAAAAAGCCCTGGTTCTGAGGCCGCTGGCGGCTATTCGCCGGCGTACACCGGCATCGCCAGGGTGGCCTGGAGAACCCGGCCCACTGGCCCGGTTTCATCATAGAGAGTGGTTTCCACCAGCCCGTTGCCGTGGCCTTCCATGCGGGAGCGGGCATCCAGGCCGAGCCATTCGCCGCGCGGCTCGCGGTGCAGATAGAGGCTGATGTCGGCATTGATGCTGCCGGTGTTCTCGGCCACCCGAAGCTGGGCAATGCCATTGCCAAAATCGGACAAGGTGGCCGCCTGAACGGTACTGGAGCAGGGCTCGCCGGCGACAACCGGCACCGGCAAGCGCATCCACACCCGGCCCCACCCGCGCCCATCGACCCCATCGATCAGCCCCACCTGCGCGGTGCTGTGCAGCCCGGGCAGGGTCAATGGCGGCGTTTTGCGTTGCCGCTGAGCCACCTCCACCAGGGTGGCGGCGGGGTGGTCGCCGCGCGGCAGCGTCTCGGCCGGGAAGCGGCCGAAATCGGGTACGTCCACGGGCACCTGCTCAAGATACAGGGCGCTGGCGCGGCACACCGTGACACCGTCCGCGTTGAGGTTGGCCGCCAGCAGCCGCAGGCGACGCCCGGAGCGGACCACCTCGATCTCCACTTGCAAGGGTTTCGCCGGCACCGGGCGCAGCAGATCCACGCTCAGGCGGGCCAGCCGCAGGCCGGTGTCGGCGGTGGCCTGTTCCAATTGCCAGGCGAGCAGGCCGGCCGGCGAGCCGCCGTGCAGGTACTCGGGGCTCCAGGGCCCGCCCGCGGCCTGGGTGGGCAGAAAAAGTTGCCCTTCACGAATAAACAAAGCGGATGTCATGGGTGTGATCCTTTTATTGTTAAGTGGCCCGCGGGTCAGACGCCCACTTCCGTTGGCAGGCCCTGTTCCCGCCATTTCGGGAAGCCCTCTTTGAGGCGCCGCACCGCCCGCCCGGCGTGGCGTAAGCGCGCCACGGTTTCAAACGCGAGCATGCAGTAAGGGCCACGGCAGTAGGCGACGATTTCGCGGTCATCGGGCAACTCGTGCAAGCGTGCCTCCAACTCATGGAAGGGAATATTGATGGCGCCGGGCACGTGGCCCTGCACGAATTCGTCACCGGGGCGCACATCCAGCACGGTGACCTCGCTGTCGCGCAGGCGCCTCATCAATTCGTCCACGGTGACCGGTTCCAGGTCGTCGCGGGCGTGGTAGTAAAGTTGCACGGTGTCACGCACCTGCGTGAGGTTCCGTTCGGCCACCCGCTCCAGAGCGCTGACCAGCGTCAGCACCTCGTCGCCGGAAAGACGGTAGCGCACGTACTTGCCATCGCGTCTGGCCTGCACCAGGCCGGCACGGCGCAACTGCTGCAGATGCTGGGAAATATTGGCGACCGGCTGGCGACAGTGCCGCGCCAGGCCCTCCACGCTTTGCTCCCCCTGGGCGAGCAGCTCAAGCAGCACCAGACGGTACTCATGGCCGAGCGCCTTGGCGACTCGGGCGAACTGTTTGAGCACCGTGAGTTTGGGGCTCGCGGTATGGGAGCCGGGAGGGGTGGTCATGATTGTTGCCATCGTCGTCGTGAAGTGTGCCGATACGCACGAATCATTGGTCGCCTGTTGAGAGGTTCCCTTGACATCGGCGGCGCGGGTCACTAAAACATTCAACGCTTTAATTGATTAATATCTGAATGATAGGGGCCCGGTTTTGCCCGCGCAAGTGCCGCTATTCCGCTGACATAAAAACAAGCACGACTTTGAGAGGCCGGAGAAATGAGCAGTCCCGATTCTGGAGGCCGGTGGTATTTCGGCTGGAACATCGTGGTGGCGTCGACCTGCATTACGCTGCTGACCGTGGGCATGCGCATGGGCATCGGTCCGTTCTTCATTCCGTTGGTCAAGGATCTGGGCATCAGCCGTACCGTGCTGGGCACCATCGTCGCCCTGGGTATGCTGGCGTACGGGCTGGGCATGCCGCTGGCCGGGCATCTGGCCCAGACCCGGGGCAGCCGCTTCGTGTTGTTGCTCGGGGTCGTCACGGTGACGGTATCGATCATCTGGGCGGTACTGACCACCAGCGCCTTTGGTTTTTTTCTCTCGTTCGGAATTCTTTTCTCACTGGGCCTGGCGTTCACCAGCCCGGTGGCGCTGACGCCGATCATCAGCCGCTGGTTCACCCGCCGCCGGGGCAAGGCGCTGTTCTATCTCTCCACCGGCTCGATGGCCGGCATCGCCATCATGACGCCGCTGCTCAACTTTGCCATCGAACACCTGGGCTGGCAGGCCACCCTGATCGGTTTTAACGTTCTGTTTATCGCACTGGTGGTGCCGGTGGCGTTTCGGGTGATGCGCGAGCAGGCGCCGCCGGGCACCGACACCGGCGGCGACGGCAGCGCCGTGAGCGGCGCTCCGGGAGCAACCGGCGTGGCGCCGCTGGCGGTGCTGCGCACCGGCGAAGCGATGAAAACCGCCTACTTCTGGAAAGTGGTGGCGGGCATGTTCGCCTGCGGCTTCAGCATGAACCTGCTCGGCACCCAGGGGGTGCCGATGCTGGTGGACCATCACTTCGACGCCATGACCGCCTCGCTGGGCATCGGCGTGATCGGCCTGGTGGCGATCCCCAGCACCCTGGTGCTGGGTCAACTCGCCGACCGCCTGCCGCGCCGCAATCTGCTGGCGGCGATTTATCTGATTCGGGCGCTGGGTTTTCTGGCGTTGCTGACCGTGGCCACCAGCAGCCAGCTGTATCTGGTCGCCGCCATCGCCGGCGTGGTGTGGGCCGGCAGCATCGCGCTGTCGTCGGCGATTCTCGCCGACATCTACGGCATTCGCACGGTGGGCGTGCTGTATGGCTGGGCGTACCTGGGCCATCAGATCGGCGCCACCATCAGCTCCTGGCTGGGCGGCTGGGGCTTTGACCACTATGGCACCCACTGGGTGGCGTTCGGCGCCGCCGCGGCGGTGCTGATCGTGGCGGGGCTCACCTCCTTGAGCCTGCCCGCTTCGGTCCTGCACGTGGTGGGGCCGACGGGCCGGCGCGCGCAGGCGTCATAGGTTTTTGGTTGGTCGCGGATTAACGGGAATGACCCCGAGCATGATTTCTACCATCGGTGGGCTTCGGGTTTCGGTCGGTAAATAAGCCTGCTGGGAGCTGGCAGGCCGTCCGGCTTGCGCCGGTTCGCGGTCAAGGACCGCTCCTACAGCGACGTTGTAGAGAGGGCAGCGCTACGGTGCGCCCAGTACCGATCTGGAGGGCCTTTCCCCCTTGTTGTGTCGCCGAGGCGCGGGAAATTGATAGGGTCAGTTGGCCAGGGACGGCCAACTGAGGCGGCGGACGACAGGATGTCGTCTCGTCGCCGACCCAGCCATCAATTTCCCGCGCCTCGGGAACCCGAAGGGCGACACAACGGGGTGTCCTTCTTTGCCTACTTTCTTGGACAAGCAAGAAAGTAGGACGCCCAGCAGGGCGTCAACAGCGGCATGAGATATCTTCTCACGGTCATTGCTCTTGCAGGACACCATAGAACCTCCTACAGCGGCGTTGTAGCGAGACCGGAACAGGAAACAGCCGGTCTCGCGATAGGGTCGGATTCTTATGTGGGAGCGGTCATCGACCGCGAATCCGAGCTGCCAGCGCCCATTCTTAAAGACAGCAACTCAACCGGAGAAACAAGTGAACAGTGAAGTCACCGCTTTGCAGGATCTGGGGCACCCGGAAGGGATTTGTTACGGCTGCGGCAGCGCCCATCCCCGTGGGCTACGGTTGAAAAGCCACTGGCATGAAGACGGTAAACAGGTGATCTGCACGCACACCCCCGGCGAAGACTTCACCGGTTGGCCGGGGCTGGTGTACGGCGGTCTGATCGCCATGCTGATCGACTGCCATTCCAACTGGACGGTGATGGCCTATCACTACCGGGCGGAGGGGCGCGAGCCGGGCAGTGCGCCGCGCATCGGTTGCGTCACCGGGCAATTGAATATCCGCTATATCAAACCCACGCCGATGGGCGTGGAACTGACACTCAGGGCCTGGGTGGAAGGCGAGGTGGGCCGCAAGAGCCGGGTGATCTGCGAAGTGTGGGCCGGGGAGGTGCTGACCGCCTCGGCCGATTCGGTGTTCGTGCGCGTCGACACCGCCGGGCTGGAGGCCGCCGCTCACGGTCGTTCCTGACACCATCGCCAATGCGACAACCCTCTTTACCAACGGCGCACAATAACGATACAGCCCTTCACGCCCGCCCATAGTACAAACGTGCCAATAGGAGACGCGAAATCATCGACTCCCGGCGCCTGACGCCGGAGCGCGAAAAACAAAAAGAAGAGGGCATGGGCATGGGCACGAGCGGAGCACTGTGGCGGTTCTGGGGCGTGGTCTTGATCGCGCTGGTGTTGGCGCTGCCTGGTTGCGGTGGCGGCGGGGGCGGTTCCGGGGGTGCTTCGGATGGCCCGACCCCCAATCAGCCGGGTGATCCGGACGATCCCGGTAATGGCGACGGCGACGGCGACGATCCGGATCAGTTCACCGAGGGCCGCACCTTTACCATTTCACCGGGCGCGGACGCCACCGAACGCATGGTCGAGGCGATGATTCAGCTCAAGCCCGGTGACACCCTGGCGTTCACCTGCGGCTTTTTCGATCTCGACGAGAGCCTGTTGATCCAGGCCACCGAAGATGTGCTGATCAAGGGCTGCGGCAAGGACAAGACCGTGCTGTCGTTTCGCGACAGCATCAACGTTACCGGCCTGGAAGCGCTCAACGTGCGCGGCATCACCGTGCAGGATCTGACCATCCTGGATTCCCCTGGCGATGCTTTCAAACTCAAGGGCGTGAAATGGGGCACGCTGCGCAACGTGCGGGCGATCTGGTCCGGCGGTGGCGGCCTGATTACCCAGGACAACTACGCCCAGCGCATCAAGGTGTCCTGCAGCGCGCCGCCGCTCAACGAAGGAGACCCCACCCCGGATTACGTGCCCAGCGCCGCCAGCGGCCGCTACGGCATTTACCCGGTGGAATCGGAAAACATTCTGGTGGAGGGCTCGGAATCGGTGGGCGCGTCGGACGCGGGCATCTACGTGGGCCAGACCAACACCGCCATCATCCGCGACAGCCGCGCGGCGTATAACGTGATGGGCTTTGAAATCGAAAATGTGCAGGGCGGCGAATACGACAGCAACGTGGCCGAGTGCAACACCGGCGGCTTCCTGATCTACGATCTGGAGAACATCACCCAGTACGGCGACACCTCGGTGATGCTCAATAACGTGGCCCGCAACAACAACACCTACAACTTCGCGCAGAGTGGCATCGTGTCACTGGTGCCGCGCGGGGTCGGTTTTATCACCCTCGGCTACGACAACATCGAGGTCTACGACAATCTGTTCGAAGACCACAGCACCGCCGCGGTGCTACACATCAGCTATGAGCTGATCGACGGCCCCGGCGCCACCGCCGACAAGAAACTCGACCCCTACACCGAAGGCCTGCACATCCACGACAACGTGATGCGCCATTCCGGTTACGACCTGCCGCCGCCGGATCTGCAGAAGACCCTGGCCGGCGACATCGAGAGCGTGCTGCCGACGCTGATCGGTTTAAAAAATCTGCCCACCCTGAACAATCCGGCGGAGCTGCTCGGCAGCTTGCAGAACCTGGCCAACCTGGGGCGCGGCGCGCACATTATCTGGGACGGTCTGCGCGACGATCTGGACGCGGATTGCCCCTACCCGGTGGACGCCAACGGCCAGCCGGTGCCCAAGGACGCCAACGGCAAACCGATTCTCACCAACCAGGACCCGAACCCGTCCTGCCATTACAACGCTTACAAGTTCAACAGCAATGGCGAGCGTAAGCTGCCCACCTGGGGGTCGTGCATCCACGATAACGACCTGGGCGACGACAGCGCCCCTTATCTGAACTTCCATGGCACTGATGGTCTGGAACTGGTGATCGGCCTGCTCGATCAGGACCTGTCGATCCTGACCCCGGGCGGGCTGGTGGACATCATTGGCGGGCTATTGAATTTTCCCTCCGACACGCGGCTCTCCGATCACGACTGCCAGACCCGCTTTGGCGAAGTGCTTGCGCCGCTGCCCAGGGTGACGATCCCGCCGTTCGAGCGCAGCGGTGAGTACGACCCGGCCAACACCGACGAATACGTGGCGCACCTGTGCGAAATGCCGGTGGAGACCGGCGAGATCAATCGTGGCGCCCTGGAGGTGGACTGCCCGCGTCTGGATCAGTACAACCTGTTCGAGGACGCCGCCGATCCACGCAGCCTGCCCCATGAAGGCGGCGTGCCGTTCGTGCTCAACACCAAGCTGTTCTCCGACAACGCGAGCAAATACCGGGTGGCGTTCCTGCCGCCGGGCCAGCCAGCACTCTACAAGGACGGCCAGAACGGCAACAACCTGAACGGCACCTTGGAGTTTCCGGTGGGCACGGTGATCGTCAAGACCTTCGCGTTTACCGATGAAGCCACGTCCTCCGAGCAATTGGTGGAAACCCGGCTGTTGATCAAACGTACCAGCAAGAGCGGCAAACCGTTCTGGGCCGGGCTGCCCTACATCTGGGATCAGGATGGCGTGGCGCGGCTGGCGCTGGGCGGTGGTCGCCGCGCCGCGACCTGGCACTTCCACGACGCCAACACCGGCAACCTGATCAGCGGCAGCACCGACCGCTATTCCGTGCCCAACGCCAACCAGTGCATCACCTGCCACGGCAACGACGACCGGCCCAGCGGCAGCGCTCCGATTGGCCCCAAAGTTCGTAACCTGAACCGGGCCTATATGCCCGAGAGCAGCTTTATGGGCAGCAGCGGGCAGGGTGGCTTCCCACGGGTCAACCAGTTGCAGTACTGGATCGAGCACGGCCTGCTGAGCGGCGCGCCGGAGCTTGAGATCAACGGCCAGGGCGTGGCCACCAACATCGAACGCCTGCCACGTTGGAACGTGCCCGGCGACGGCGGCGAAGTGGCCGGCTCGGCGGCGGACGTGGAGCAACGCCTGCGTGCCTACCTGGAAGTGAATTGCCAGCACTGCCACAACGACCGTGGCGCGGCGTCCAACACCGGCTACTATCTGGATCATTTCCGGGCGGTGGACGCCGGCTACGGCATCTGCAAGAAGCCCACCGCCACCGGCGGCGGCTCCTGCGGACGGCAACACGTGGTGGTGCCCGGCTCCAGCGACGATTCCATCGTCACCTGCCGGCTCGCCGCCGAGCAGGACCCGGAGCGCATGATGCCGCCGATTGCCCGCAGCGTCGCCCACGACGACGCGGTGGCGCTGATGAAGCAATGGATCGACACCGTGGTCGACGACAGCTACATCAACGGCGCCGCCTGCCCCTGACACTGCTCCCCCCTCGCCACGGCCGTCACCGGCCGTGGCGAGGCCACTGCCACTGCCACTGGGCACTGGCCACTGAAAACTGAAAACTGAACACCACCCCCTCTTTCCCCGAACCGTCATACTTTTTCCTTACCGTGTTCGCCTTTCATCAACCGGACCGGAAGGCGCCATGAAACTGATCGACTCGATGACGGTGAAACTCAGTTGGGGACTGGTTCTGCTGGCGTTCACCCTGCTGATTCTGTTTGTCGGCGGTTTGAGTCTGTACGCCAGTCACTACAGCCGCTCGGCGTTTGGCACCCTGAATCACATTCATGTGGAGCAGACCACGGCGTTGCATCGCGCCTACATCAATGCGCTGCAGGCGCAGGTCGCCATGGACCGCGCGGCGGAGTTGATCCGCGTGCCGTCATTCGATGAGCCGGGCCCGGTGATCGAGCAGGCGCAAGCGTTCATGGTCGCCGCGCGCTCTGCTTTCCAGCGCTTTATCGACGCGCCCGCCCAACCGCGACAGGCGCCGGCGATCAAGGCGTTGTCAGACACGTTCGCGTCGCTGATGAACACCGGCCTGACCCTGCAACTGGCGCTGCTCGAAGACGATGACTTCGCCGGTTATCGCTCCGGGCGCTCCCGTTTGAACGACATGGGCCAGGCGTTCATGGGCAGCGCGGACGGTTTTCTGCATGCCTCCGAGCAGCAGGCCGGTGGGTTGGTGGGTTCGTTCGAGCGCATGGTGGCGCGGCTGGATCTGGCGCTGGCGGGCGTCATCGCGCTGGCCCTGGGTCTGGTGGCCCTGGTGCTGTGGAAAGTGACCGCCAACGTGATTCGTCCGCTGGGCGAGATGGTCGGGCACTTCCGGCGCATCGCCGCCGGCGATCTGAGCGAGCCGCTGCCGAAACGCGGCGGCAACGAAATTGGTCAGCTTTATCAGGGCCTGGCCACCATGCAGGGGAGCCTGGCGGAATTGGTCGGCCAGGTGCGCGCCAGTGGCGCCGGGATTGACCACGACAGCGCGCGCATCGCACGGGGCAACGCGGAGCTGTCGCGGCGCTTCGACGAACTGGCGGCGGCCCAGGAACAAACCGCCGCCAGCGTTGAGCAGATCACCGCCACGGTCAAGCAGACCGAACAACACGCGCACCAGGCCGATCGTCTGGCCGGTGATGCCCGCGAGGTGGCCGTGCGTGGCGACCAGGCGGTGCACCAGGTGGTGGCGGCGATGCAGCGCATCGGCGAACGGGCCACCGACATCGGCGGCATCGGCGGCGCCATCGAGGCGCTGGCCACCCAGACCCGGCTGCTGGCGCTGAACGCGGCGGTGGAATCCGCGCGCGCCGGTGAGCATGGGCGCGGTTTCGCGGTGGTGGCCGCCGAAGTGCGCACCCTGGCGGAGAACAGCACGCGGCTGGTGGGGGACATCAACCGGCTGGTCGCCGACGCGCTGGCGGAGGCCGACCAGGGCGCCGAACGTGCCCGCCATGCCGGCCACACCATGGAAGAGATAAAAAACGCCGCCGCCGGCGTCAGCACCATCATGGCGGAGATCGCGCTGGCCGCCGGGGAGCAAAGCCATGGCGTGGAACAGATCGGCGTGGCGATGGTGCGCATCGACGAGGTGACCCGCGATAACGCCCGCCTGGTGCGCCAGGCGGCGGATGCCGGGGAAAGTTTGGAGCAACAGGTGCGCATACTGACGGCGCGGGTGGAAACCGTTGTGCTGGCGGATCAGGAGCGGCACCGGGACGCGCCACCGCCGTTGCTTGGCGCCCCGGAGCCCACTGTCGGGCCGGCTGTGATGTTCCCCGGAGCGTTCTAGAGTCGCTTGGCGCCGCTCTGGCGCCCCCCGTCACAGGTGGGCGTGGAGTTGGCGCAGCGCCTGCTCGGTCTCGTTCCAGCCGAGGCAGGCGTCGGTGATGGAAACGCCGTATTGGAGCGTCTCGCCAAACTTCTGATTGCCGCCATTGATATGGCTTTCCAGCATCACGCCGACCAGGGCGGCGTCGCCATCGCGCCGTTGCTCGATCACGTCTTGCAGCACCAGCGCCTGCCGCCGCGGGTCCTTGCCGCTGTTGGCGTGGCTGCAGTCGATCATCACGCGCGGATTCAGCCCGGCCTGGCGCAGCGCCTGGCGGGCGGCGTCCACCGCCTGGCGGTGGTAATTGGGGCCACCGTGGCCGCCGCGCAGCACCAGGTGGG
Organism: Alloalcanivorax mobilis; assembly: GCF_002864685.1. Taxonomy (GTDB): domain Bacteria; phylum Pseudomonadota; class Gammaproteobacteria; order Pseudomonadales; family Alcanivoracaceae; genus Alloalcanivorax; species Alloalcanivorax mobilis. The sequence goes on along the minus strand of NZ_NMQZ01000010.1, from coordinate 18,431 downwards.
TGTCCGGGTTGCCGGGGGTTTGGATCAGTGCGCTCTGGCCATGGCTGTCCATGCCCAGATGGGCGTGCGGGTGGGCGGCCGCGCTCATCGCATCGCGGGCCACGCCGACACCGCCGTCGGTGCCGTTCTTGAACCCCACCGGCAGATCCAGACCGCTGACCAGTTCGCGGTGAATCTGGGATTCGGTGGTGCGCGCGCCCACCGCCGCCCAACTGAGCAGGTCTTCCAGGTAGGCGGCCGCCAGCGGATTGAGCAATTCGCTGGCCAGTGGCAGCCCGAGGGCGGCCAGGTCACGCAGCAGCCGGCGGGAAACCCGCAGCCCCTCGGCGAGATCATGGCGTCCGTCCAGGTGGGGGTCGTAGAGCAGCCCTTTCCAGCCCACGGTGGTGCGCGGCTTTTCCACATAGGCGCGCATTACCAGCAGCAGCCGGTCGTCCAGCTCGCCGGCCAGCGCCGCCAGGCGGCGTCCGTAATCCAGCGCCGCCTCCGGGTCGTGCAGTGAGCAGGGCCCGGTGACCACCAGCAGGCGGTCATCGTCGCCGTTGAGAATGGCGCGCACCGCCTGGCGGTGATCGCCAAGCCGCTGCGCGGCGGCGGCGTCCAACGGCAGAGCCTCGCGCAGGGTGGCGGGGCCGGGCAGTGGCTGCACGCGGCGGTGCTCCGACGCAGCGGGGGTGTCCTGGCGGACGGCGGCAAGCGTGGCGTTCATGGGCGTTCCTTAGTGTTCAGCGGCGCGACGAGCGCAAAAGTGGTGTCAGGCGTTGCAGCGGTTGCCGGGCAAACCACGGCAAGCACAATACGGTGGCGTCAAACAGCCACAGGGCGGCGCGGGTGGGATAACGAAATTCAGTGGTCATGGCGGCTGTCCTCATTAACGGTGTCGGGTTTGGGCGCGGTCTTTGCCGTGATTTTGCCGGCATGGAAACAGCCGTGCCCTGAAAACGAAAAACCCCCGGTTGGGAGCCAACCGGGGGTTTCAGAATCTTCGGCAGGCGTCCCTTTTCGGGCGCCTGTCCGGGTAGCGGTCAGGCGCGTGAGCGGCTAAACCAATACCCGTAAAAAACGCAGACAGCAGCGCACACCGACGCCACCAGGGCGTGAGTGCGAACAATGCTGTGAATAAGGCCTGCGTTCATGACGATCTCCAAATCCGAAGCTCCATGCTAGCCAAGCCACGGCCCCGGCGCAAGACGCCGGCGCGCCGAAGCCGTGATAATATAGCCGCCGTTCGCCCCCCGGGGCCTTTGTCGTTTGATCGTATTCGGAGAGAACCATGCAGGATGTCGTCATCGTCGCCGCCACCCGTACCGCCATCGGCCGCTTTCAGGGCGGTCTCGCCGATGTGCCCGCCACCGCCCTGGGCGTGGCGGTGGTGCAGCGGCTACTGGCGGACAGCGGCCTGGAGCCGGCCGCCGTCAGCGAGGTGATTCTTGGCCAGGTGCTGACCGCCGGCGCCGGGCAAAACACCGCGCGCCAAACCTCGATTCTGGCCGGCCTGCCGGATCAGGTGCCGGCACTGACGATCAACAAAGTCTGCGGTTCCGGCCTCAAGGCGGTGCACCTGGGCAGCCAGGCGATTCGCTGTGGCGAGGCCGATGTGATCATCGCCGGCGGCCAGGAGAGCATGAGCCTGGCGCCCTACGTGTTGCCCAAGGCGCGCACCGGTTTGCGCATGGGCCATGCGTCCCTGGTGGACTCGATGATTCAGGACGGGCTGTGGGACGCCTTCAACGATTACCACATGGGCATCACCGCCGAGAATCTGGTGGCCAAATACGGCCTGACCCGCGAGCAGCAGGACGAATTCGCCGCCGCCTCCCATCGCAAAGCCGCCGCCGCCATCGAAAGCGGACGCTTCAAGGAAGAGATCACGCCGGTGGCGGTGCCGCAGCGCAAGGGCGAGCCGAAGATCGTCGACACCGACGAGCAGCCCCGTGGCGATACCACGGCGAAATCCCTGGCCGGCTTGCGCCCGGCGTTCAAGAAAGACGGCAGCGTGACCGCCGGCAATGCGTCGGCGCTCAATGACGGCGCCGCCGCGGTGCTGATGATGAGCGAAGCGCGCGCCAACCAGCTGGGCCTGCCGATCCTCGCCCGCATCGCCGGCCAGGCCAGCGCCGGCGTGGACCCGGCGATCATGGGCATTGGCCCGGTGTCGGCCACCCGCCGCTGCCTGGAGCGCGCCGGTTGGAGCCTGGATCAGATCGACCTGATTGAAGCCAACGAGGCGTTCGCCGCGCAATCCCTGGCGGTGGGCAAAGAACTGGAATGGGACGCGGCGCGGGTCAACGTGAACGGCGGCGCCATCGCCCTGGGCCACCCGATCGGCGCCTCCGGCTGCCGGGTGCTGGTAACGCTGCTCCATGAAATGCAGCGCCGCGATGTGAAAAAGGGCCTCGCCACCTTGTGCATTGGGGGTGGGCAGGGTGTGGCGCTCGCGGTGGAGCGTTAAAGGGCTTGGACGCCAGACGCCGGACGCCGGACGCTAAACCCATGCCTGAAATGATCGGAGTGTTTCCTGACAGTTTATGAAAACCGGTCAGGAAACACTTCATGGCTTGACGTCAGGGTTTAGCGTCTAGCGTCTGGCGTCCAGCGTCCAACCCACCCAACGCATGAAGTCGCTTTCCCGTATCATAAACTCCACCGCCCGATTGGATCTCGATATGCCTGACACCCTGACCATCACCCGCCCCGACGACTGGCATCTGCATTTTCGCGATGGCGCGATGCTGGCTGAGACCGTGCCCGCCACCGCTCGCGTGTTCCGCCGTGCCATCGTGATGCCCAATCTGACGCCGCCGGTGACCACGGTGGCGCGCGCTGGCGAGTATCGGCAGCGGATCCTGGCGGCGGTGCCGGCGGGGGTGGAATTCGAGCCGCTGATGGTGCTGTACCTGACCGACCAGACGCCGGTGGAAGAGATTGCGCGGGCCGCTGCCAGCCCCTTCGTGCACGCCTTCAAACTGTACCCGGCTGGCGCCACCACCAACTCGGACAGCGGTGTCACCAACCCGGCGCGCATTCTCCATCTGTACGAGGCGATGGAGAAATACGACGTGCCTTTGCTGGTGCACGGCGAGGTCACCGAGCCGGAGATCGATATCTTCGACCGGGAGCGTGTGTTTATTGACCGCTACCTGAACGATATCCGTGAGCGTTTTCCGGCGCTGCGCATTGTCTTCGAGCACGTGACCACCGGCGAAGCGGTGGATTTCGTGCGCGAAGCCGGCCAACTGACCGCCGCCACGGTGACCCCGCAGCACCTGCTGATGAACCGCAACGATCTGCTGGTGGGCGGTGTGCGCCCGCACAATTATTGCCTGCCGGTATTGAAGCGCCGCACTCATCAACAGGCGATCCAGAAGGCGGTGCTGGAGGGGCATCCGGCTTTCTTTCTGGGCACTGACTCGGCGCCCCATGCCCGTGACCAGAAAGAAGCGGCCTGTGGCTGCGCCGGCTGTTACTCCGCGCGGGCCGCGTTGCCGCTGTACGCCAGTTTTCTGGATCGCTTCGGCGCGCTGGACAAACTGCAGGGGTTCGCCAGCGAATTCGGGGCCGCCTTTTACCGCCTGCCGGCCAATCCCGACACCATCACTCTGCTGCGCCAGCCTTGGCAGGTCCCGCAGCGGTTGAGCGCCGCCGGCGAAGAGCTGGTGCCGTTCATGGCCGGTGAACAATTGCCCTGGGCGCTGGCGGTATAACCATGGCGATCACGCCGGTGGTGCTGCTGACCGGTTTTCTGGGCAGCGGCAAGACCACGCTGCTCAACCAATGGATCGCCGCCCGCGACGACCTGGCGGTGATCATCAACGAACTGGGCGAGATCGGCATTGACCAGCACCTGGCGCGGGCGGTCGGCACGCCGGTCACCTTGCTGGCCGGCGGCTGCGTGTGCTGCGCGGTGCAAGGCACCTTGCGAACCACGCTGCGCAATCTGTTCATGGCGCGCGCCGCCGGTGATCTGCCGGCGTTCACGCAGGTGGTGGTGGAGACCACCGGCGTCGCCGACCCGTTCGCCGTGATCGGGGTGCTCGAGCAGGACCCCTGGCTGCGCAAGCGGTTCGCGCTCAGCGCGGTGATCACCGCGGTGGACGCCAGCGCCGGCCCACAGGTGTTGCGACGCCACCCGGAGGCCCTGGAGCAGGTCACCGCCGCCGATCTGCTGCTGCTCACCAAAACCGACCGTACCGATGATTACCAGGCATTGGAGCAAACGCTCGGCGCCCTCAATCCCGGTGCGCCGCGCTGGCCGGTACGCCACGGCGACAGCGAGCAGGACCCTCTGGCGCTCACGTTCTCGCGCCGTTGCCGGATCACCGGCACGCTGACCCCGCTTGGCGCGTCGGGCACTCAGCGCCATGCCCATGGTCTATATCCAGCGGTATTGAGGATTGACGGCGCGCGTCCCTATGCCCTCTGGCGGGAGGCTCTGGATGAGCTTTCGCGCCTCAGTGGCGAGCGGCTGATCCGGCTCAAGGGCTTGTTGTGTGTCGATAAGCTCGATGGCCCCCTGCTGGTGCAGGGGGTGGCATCGCAACCGCTGGAGATGACGCCGCTGGCGGTGTGGCCGGAAGACGGACGGCACAGCCGGCTGGTGTTGATTACCGACGGAGACGCGGATTTCCCGGTTGCGTGCCTGGAACGGGTGCGCGCGATCGTGGATGCTGGTGATGTGGACAGCGGCTAAGGAGAGAGCGATGCACGGACGGATTTGGATACTGCTGGCGTTGCTGCCAATGATGGCAATGGCGGACCCGCCGGACGCCGCCCGGGGCGAGCTGCGGATGGCGCTCAAGGGCCAGGCCCTGGTGGCGCACCTGAGCTTGCCCGCCCCGGTGGTGGTGGGCTTTGACCACGCCCCGGCCGGCGACGACGAAAACATGGCGGTCACCGACGCCCTGGCGCGACTGGGAAAGGCCAGCAATGTGCTGGAGCCGCTCGCCGAGGCCGGCTGTGAAGTGACCCGCGAAGGCGTGGAAACCGGCCTGGCGCCGTTGGAGCAGGGCGATGCACCGGCCTCGAAGCCGGCCTCCAACCCGGCGTTCCAGGCCCGCTATGCCTGGCATTGCGCCACCCCGCAAGCCCTGCTGGCGGTGGATGTGCCGCTGCTGGAATTTCTCAATGGCGTGGCGCTGGATACCCTGGTGGTGACCGATCAGGGGCAGCGTTCGTTGATACTGGCGGCGCCGCAGACGCGATTGCCGATTGTTGAGCAGCCTTAGCGGGCTGCTCTAGTTTTCAGTGTTCAGTTTTCAGTGTTCAGTGGTGCTGTTGGTTCTTTATTTTTGCAAACCTTATACCCGGTACGGTCGGGCTTTTCGGTATGCTCGGGTAGACGTCTTTGAATCACGCCCGGTGCGGGCGGGTCACGACAGCAACTGGCGCGACAGCAACTAATCAGCACAGGGAGATCAGCGTGCCCGAGAACATGGACAGCGCCCTGGCGGCGGCGGATAAAGTGATTGAACTCACCGGTGGCGAGATCCGCCTGGGGTTGCCCTTGGGGCTGGGTAAGCCCAACCGGTTCGTCAATGCGCTTTATCGGCGCGCCGAGGAAAATCCCGACATTACGCTGGATATCTATACCGCGCTGTCGCTGGGCAAGCCCGGCGCCGGCAGCGATCTGGAACGGCGCTTTCTGGAACCGTTCGCCGAGCGCGTGTTCGCGGACTACGAGGAACTGGCCTACCTGAAGCCGTCCAAACGGGATGCCTTGCCCGCCAACATTCGCGTGTTCGAATTCTTTTTTCAGCCCGGTTCCATGCTCAACAGCACCAGCGCGCAGCGCCACTACATCAGCGTGAATTACACCCATGCCGCCCGCGACATCAATGCCCGTGGCGTGAACGTGGTGGCGCAGATGCTGGCCACCCGGGAGCGCGACGGCGAGCGGCAATACAGCTTTGCCTGTAACCCGGAAGTGACCCTGGAATTGCTGCCGCTGTTAAAGGCGCGTCGGGACGCCGGTGAAACCATTGTCGCGGTGGGGCAGATTCACCATCAGCTGCCGTTTATGGAAAACGACGCGCGCCTGGGTGGCTGGCTCGCCGAGATGGACATTCTGATCGATGACCCCGAGGCGCAGACGCGCCTGTTCGGCACCCCGAATATGCCGGTGGTGTTGCAGGATCATTTCGTGGGCCTGCACGCCAGCAGCCTGGTGCGTGACGGCGGCACCCTGCAGATTGGCATTGGCGCGCTGGGCGATGCGCTGGTGCACCACACGATTCGCCGCGACCAACAGCCCGAGGATTACCGCAAGGTGATCGCCGCGCTGGATCTGCCCGTTGAACACCAGCGCCTGATCCAGGCGGAGGGCGGCGAGGCACCGTTCGGCCAGGGCCTGTATGGCTGCAGTGAGATGATGACCCACGGTCTTTTGAAACTGATCGACGAGGGCATTATCCGCCGCCGCGTATACGATTGGCCGGCGCTGCAGGCTCGGGTGCTGGAACAGCCGGACCTGACGCCGGGCTGGCCGTTGCTGGACGCTCTGCGCGAGGCCGGTGAACTGGGCTCGCCGCTCACCGACAAGCAGCTCGAGCGGTTGGTCGATTACGGCATCGTTGATGCGCGGCTGGCGTTATCTGGTGATGAGTTGCTGTTGCCCCACGACGTGCGCGTGGCCAACGATCTGGACGACAGCGCTACCCGGGAAGCAATGAAGTCGGTGTTCGGTGCTTCGTTGAGCGGCGGGATCGTGATGCACGGCGGCTTCTTCCTGGGGCCGGAGTCGTTCTATCAGCGGCTGCGTGACCTGGATGACGAGTCCCGGGCGGCGATCAACATGACCCGCGTCAACTTTATCAACGATCTGTACGGCGGCGAGGACCTGCGCCTCTTGCAGCGGCGCGACGCGCGCTTTATCAACACCGCGTTCACGGTCACGCTGCTGGGCGCGGCGGTGTCCGATCAGCTCGACGATGGCCGCGTGCTCAGTGGTGTGGGCGGGCAATACAACTTTGTCAGCCAGGCCCACGAATTGCCCGGTGGGCGCTCGATCCTGATGACCCGGGCCTGGCGCGAGCGCGGTGGCGAGGCCCATTCCAACGTGGTGTTTTCCTATCCCCACAACACCATCCCCCGGCACCTGCGCGACATGGTGGTGACCGAATACGGGGTGGCCGATCTGCGTGGCAAGACCGACGAAGAAGTGGTGATGGCGATGTTGAACGTGGCCGACAGTCGCTTTCAGGCGGAGTTGATGGAGCAGGCCCAGGCGGCGGGCAAGCTGCGCAAGGACTATGTGATCCCCGAACGCTTCCGCCACAACAACCCGGAGTTTCTGCGGCAGGTCGCGCAAGCCGGAGATCGCGAGGCGTTCACCACCTTCCCGTTGGGCACCGACTTCGATGCGCGCGAACAGCGCCTGATGAAGGCGCTGACCTGGCTCAAGGAGCGGGTTTCCCAAAAAGAATATCTGGCGCTGGGACGCCGGGCGCTGTTTCAGGATCATCACGCCCGCGATTACGCGGCGGAACTGGAGCGCATGGGCCTGGCCGACCCGCAGGGCCTGCGCGAGCACCTCTACCAGCGGTTGCTGGTGGCGGCGCTGGACGAGACCCGCTAGCGCCGCCTGCGCCCAAAAGCAGCCCGGCCTCTCCTACAAAAAAACGGGGCGCGGGCACAACGCCTCAGTTGTCTTCTTCGATGCGTTCGCCGCCGGTGGGGGCCAGCGGCTCGCGGCCCTGATCTTCCGGCAGGGGAATCCATTCGTGCTCGTCGGGCACCGCTGCGAAACGTTGGTGGCGCCAGTCCTCGCGGGCGCGTTCGATGCGCTCCGGGTGGGACGACACGAAATTCCAGTGGATGTGGCGGCGTCCGGGCAGTGGCTCGCCGCCGAACAGCATCAGCCGTGCTGGCCGGTCGAGGGCCTCCAGCAACCAGCTGCGGCCGCTTTCCAGCACCATCACATGGTGGGTGGGTAACGGTTCGTCGCTGGCGCGCGGTTCACCACTGACCACATAGATGGCACGCTCCAGAACACTGGGCGGCAGCGGCAGCGAGGCGCCGGCTTCCAGTTCGATGTCCAGGTACAGGGCCGGGGAATCGGTGACCACCGGTGAGCGCAGCTCGAACGCCTCGCCGAGCAGCACCCGGGCGCGCACGCCACGGTCTTGATAGACCGGCAGGGTGTCGATGGGGTGATGGCTGAAGGCCGGCTCGTCGTCCTCGAACGCTTCCGGCAGCGCCAGCCAGGTCTGAATGCCTTCCACCGGCACCCCGCTGGCGCGCACATCCTCTGGCATTCGCTCGGAATGAACGATGCCGCGCCCGGCGCTCATCAGGTTGATCTCGCCGGGCTCGATGCGCTGAACCGTGCCCAGGCTGTCGCGGTGCATCATCGCGCCGGAGAACAGGTAGGTTACGGTGGCCAGGCCGATGTGCGGATGCGGACGCACGTCGCCGTCGTGGCTGCCTTCGGGGAAGCGGTGCGGGCCCATGTGATCGAAAAAGATAAAGGGGCCGACCCGCTGCCGGCCGGCCGCCGGCAACAGGCGACGTACCGGAAAGCCAATGTCCCGGGTCACCGGTTTGATCAATTCCATTCAAACTCTCCCTGTCGGCGCGAGGGCGCCGTGAAGGGACAGCATACACCCGGCGCCGCGATTCAGCTTGAGCAACTCAGCGCCAGCCCCTGGGCCCAGTCCGGCGGCAGGTCGGCGTAGCGGGCATGCTCGGGCTGCTCGTCGAACGGCCGTCTGAGCACCGCGAAAAGAGTGTGCAGGGGCGCGTTGTCGCCGGCCTCGGCGGCTTCAATGGCCTGCTGGGCCAGGTAGCCGCGCAGAATGTAGCGGGGGTTGCGCAGGCGCAGGCGTTCGCCGCGCTGAGCGTCGTTGAGGGGCTCGTCGCGCAGGCGGGCGGCGTAACGGCGGGCCCAGCGGCGGAAACCGTCGCGATCCGAAAATTCGTCTTCCGCCGGGGTGTCGCCGCTGGCGCTGTCGAGCTGGCACAGGGCGCGGAAGGTGCGGGTGTAATCAGCACGTTGGCCGGCCATCAGGGTGAGCAGATCGTTGATCAGCCCTTCGTCGTCGGCCTGGGTGTCGAACAGCCCGAGTTTTTGCCGCAAAAGCCCCAGATATTCGCCGTGCAGAATGTCGCCGTAGCCGTCCAGCACCGCTTTCAGGCGCTCCCGGTCGATGCGGTTGGACAGCGCCAGGGCCAGGCAGCTGAGGTTCCACAGCGCCACCTGGGGCTGGCGATTGAACGCATAGCGCCCGCCGGCGTCGGTGTGGTTGCAGATAAAGCCCGGGTCGAAGCCGTCCATGAAGGCGTAGGGGCCGTAATCGAAGGTGTCGCCAAGAATGCTCATGTTGTCGGTGTTCATCACCCCGTGAGCAAAGCCGACCGCCTGCCAGCGCGCCACGGTGATGGCGGTACGCCGGGTGATTTCCTGGAACAGCAGAAAGTGCCGGTCTTTATCGTTGGCCAGATCGGGGAAATGCAGCGCCAGCACCTGTTCGAGCAGGGCGTCCATGGCCGCCTGCTGATCACTGTGAAACAGGTATTCGAAGTGGCCAAAGCGCACGTGGCTGCGCGCCAGCCGCAGCAGCATGGCGCCGCGCTCTTCGGTCTCGCGCTGCACCGGCGTGTCCGAACCGATCACCGCCACCGCGCGGGTGGTGGCGATGTCCAGATGATGCAGCGCTTCGCTGGCGAGAAATTCGCGAATGCAGGAACGCAGCACCGCCCGGCCATCGCCGAAACGGGAGTACGGCGTGCGCCCGGCGCCCTTAAGGTGCAGGTCCCAGTGTTGGCCGCGCGGGTTGACCACCTCGCCCAGCAACAGGCCGCGGCCGTCACCCAGCTCCGGATTGTAGGCGCCGAACTGGTGGCCGGTGTACTTCTGCGCGATGGGCGCCATGCCCGGCATCAGTGTGGCGCCGCTGAAAGCCTCCAGCAGGTCCTGATCGCTCCAGGCGCTGGGTGTGTCGTCGAGCAGTTGCAAGGCGTCGTCGCTGCGCACGATCAGACGCGGGTTGGCCAGCGGCTGCGGGGAGACGTCGCTCCACAGCGAGGCGGGCAGGGTGCGGAAACGGTTATCGAATTGGAGTCGGCTCATGTCGCAGTAGTCGGGGTGAGAGGCGCGTTTCACAAGGGCGCGGGCGGCTATCGCCAGCGCCCGACGAGGCAATGCTTAAGGACCGTCCCGGTCGGTGGATCGGTCCGCGCCGCGATTCGGCTTGCCGCCGCTCAGGGCCTTCCAGAACGGAATGCGACGGGTTACCGACACCATCTCGTCCACCGAGTCGCTGATGCCGGAGAGGCGATCCACGGTGTCGCGCAGGCCGGCGAGCTCGTCCACGTGCTGGGAGATCTTGAACACCACCATATAGAACTCAAGCAGGGCACGCAGTGTCGAGGCCAGCACCAGAAAGCCGATCGGGCCGCCGATGAACAGGAAAAACAGGCCGCGCCAGGTGGACACGGTGAAGGCGTCCACGCACAAATACAGCAGGCCCAGGGCGATGCCCACCAGGGCGACCCCGTAAACGCCGGGGATTACCTGGATGATCATGTATTTATCGAACTTGAAGCTGAACAGCTCACGCCAATACTGAAGGCTCCAGAAAGCCAGCCGACGCAGCTTTTCGTTGACCGCCTCGCCGGCGGCCGGCGGTGGCTCCGATTCAGTGGGCGGGGTGCGGGTGGCCGGATCGTTGGGGGTATCGTCTACCATTTCGCGTACTGCTCCTCGACGAAGCCGTGCAAATCGCGCACGGCGATGGCGGCCTGGTGATGAGGGCGGATGTGCCCTTCGAAGTGGCCGAAAAGTTGTTGGAAATTGCTGGCGAACAGACCGGCGTTAAGACGTTCCCGGTGGCGTCCGCGGGGGGTGAAGGTGAGATCGATCTGGCCGCAGTGGCTGCGCAGCCGCCAGGGTTGGTCCAGGTCTCGCGGGTGATAGTCGAAATCCACGCCCTCCACCTTGATCAGTTGGTCGTCCAGCCACAGGCAGTTTTCCGTGACGCTGGTTTCGTTGACGCCACAGGACAGATTCACGCCCAGGCGCCGCCCTTCGATCTGACCGGACAGGCAGGCCCAGTTCCAGAACGTCTCGCGGCGCATGTAGCCCGCCGAGAAATCATGGTGGGCGCCGGCCCGCTGCAGCCGCGACAGATCCTGTTCGCGACCGTGGCGGCGCAACACCCCGGCGACCGGCACGCCGGCCACTTTATTGGCGTAGGTCCAGCCATTAATGCCGGTGCGTGTGCAAATCGACATCGGCGCATACCCGGGCGGCTCGATCAGGCTGGCCTGCAGATCCAGCCCGGGTAACGCCACGGCCAGGCTTTTTTCCCGCTGGCCGTCGGGCGTGGCCCGGTAGCCCATGTGGATCGACACGTTGCGTTGCTGAAACCGGCTCTCGCCCTGGGTGGGTGAGTCGCTCAGGGTCAGCGCCCGGGCCAGGGGCGAGCGCCAGGTGTATTCGCTGAGCTCGCCGCTGGCGGTGTCGTAAAGATAGAAAAACGCGATGCCCAGGTAGGCGGTGTCCGCCAGCGCGCAACCGATCAGCAACGAGTCGCTGAGCACGCCGAAATACTGGAACTGCTTATAGTGGAAATGCCGGGCAAACCGTGAGGCGGGCCGCCCCATGGGCGTGTGGTAATCGTGATCACGGCCATTGATGCGCGCCAGGGTGTCCGTGAACAGGCCCAGGCGTGGGCGGCCATCGGCGCCAATCACGGTCTCCGGCGGTGGGTCGAAATGCATGGTTTCTCCTGGCCGGCGTGTTATTGGAATTATCAGGTGCGGCTGCCGGGCCAGTGCGAAGGCACCAGGAAGCCGATACGCCGTTGCTCGGTGACGATCATCATCGGTCTGTGTTGCTGCTCAACATAGTCGGCGAGGGCGGCAGCGGCAAGCTCGGGCGTCTGGTTGTCGGACAAGCTTTCCGGGCAGTGCCAGAGGTCATGGGGGATCAAGCGCGCGGGCCGCGGCGCGCTACGCCACCAAAGCCCACGTTGATGATCCGCGTAAGCCTGGGGCGGGCTGAGGAGGGCGGTGTGCGCGGGATAAAACAGCCGTCCACGGGTGAGCAGAACGCGGCGCCGCACGTGATAACCGGCGCCGGCCAGTTGCGTGGCGATCAGCGGCTCGTGGGTGCGCTTTAACTGATATCGCTGAAGGTGACGTGCTTTGTCGGCCAGTTGGTCGGCGGGGTTGGGGCCGGGCCAGGCGCCGTGATCGGCCAGGCCCAGGTAGAATTTGAGCGCCAGTTCCCAGTGCGCCAGCTCGCCGCTGGCACGGTCGCGCACCAGCATGTCCAGCTCGCCCAGTGTCTGGCCGCCGTTGCGCAAGGGCAGGTTGCGGGCCACCAGCTCGAAACGTTCGCTGTGTTCGATCAGCGCCGCGACCAGATTTTCAAAATGCACGCCGAGGCGGCGTGGGCGAGGTTGCCGTGCCAGCGCCCGCGCCGCCGTCTCGATCAGGCCGGGCTGCGCGGCGCTTGCCAGAGCCAGCCATGGCCCGCCGTCGTCCACCCCGGCGGGTGTGTTCAACAGCGCGGGCGCCTCCAGCAGCCACCGCAACTCTCCGGCCAGCGCGGCCGGATCGCTCATGTGGCGGAGGCGTTAGCCAGGTCGGTGTGCAGCGATTGCCGCACTTCCTCCGCCCACTGCAGCCAGGCCCGTTGATCGAGGATGCCCCGGCGCACGGTCAGGTAGCTGAACAGGTTTTGCTCGCGGCCCTGTTCATCCAGTTTTTTCGCCAGTGCCTCGAACGTGGCAAGCCGTTCTCTTCGTTGTTTGGCCAGCAGTTCGAGTTCATTGATCAAGGTTTGAGTGTCGGCCAGTTCTCCGCCGGCCACTTTCACCATGAAGGCGTCACGAATGCGCGCCGGCCCGGCGGGCTTGCGCAGCCAGCGAATCAATTCCTGGCGGCCTTCCTCGGTAATACTGTAGAGCTTCTTATCCGGTTTCCCCTCTTGTGGCACATGACGGAAATTCACCATGCGCTGATCGTTAAGTTTCCCCAGTTCCAGATAGATTTGCTGGTGCGTGGCATTCCAGACCAGGCCGATGCTGTTGGCAAACTCTCTGGCGAGGTCATAGCCGCTGGCTTCCTGGTCTTGAAGAAGGACAAGAATGGCGTGGCGCAGTGACACGGCTGACTCCTCGTTAATGATTATGATAGTGCTGGTTTGATAGTAGAGAGCGCTCTAAGCGCTGCGCAATCCGTTGTATAAGCACTTTTGTAAAAACTTAGTGTCGTTCGTGGAGTCGCCGGTACCCTGGTAATGTTTTGTAGTGAAATCGTGTCACCGACTGTGTCAAAAAGATAACAACGACAAAAAAATGTGATCGGGTTTGCGTTTCTCCGTGTCGATCAGACGCGTCGACTCAACTGAACATTTTGCCGTGGAATTTGCGTGGCCGCGTGAAGGTTAAAAAGATTTTACGGTTAAGGCGGCTCGCTGCGCGGACCGCCTGGCGCGTTCTTTCAGCGTGTCAATTGCATGCCGCGATAGTACTCGGCGGATTGCAGAAACTGTTCGTCGGCGAGATTGGGGATGATCTTGTTGATCACGCCGTAGCTGGCGCGGCGGGTGGTGTCCACGCCAACCGCAGCGACCTTGCGCAGAATCGGGCCAAAGCGCAGCAGCTCGACGGGCTTGTCGAAATACCAGAGCAAAGCCTGATCGGTGACGCCGCGCAGGTACGCCACCAACTCACGGCGGGCGGTGTCGGCATCGCCGGCCTGGTGGGTCGCGGTTACCCGGCGGCCCTGCTCGGCGAGCGCCTCGCTGATCGGAAAGGCGACATACCAGAAGCTGTGGTCCGGGGCGGCGATGCGGATCTCGTCCATATAGGCGGCGGCGGCCTGGTTCTGTTGCAAATCCATTTTGCGGGCGCTGCGTCCGATCACCAGCGCGGTGGCTTTGTTGATGGTGTCCGTGGCGATGCGAATCAGGCGCATCTGTGTGCCACTCAGGCCGGAAAACGAGGCGGGCTCGAGAAAGAAGGCGTTCAGAGCCTCTTCGATAAAGGTGGTCATGATCTTCTCCACCTGCTTCGGCTCCGGCTCGCTGGCGCCTGCTTGCATGCGCTGAATAAAGCCGTCGGTCATCCGGTGCAGGGCGTCGCTGGAACGGAACGCCACATAGGTCGTTGTCATTGCTGCCTCTCGCTCTGGGTCGAAGGGGTATCATAACGCCCGGCGACGGGCGCACGGAGACGGCGTGGATTTTGGCCCGCCGGGACCGGAAATGCCGGCGCGCTCTTTCCTTTGGCCAGCGAATGCCGGATGATGCGCCCCCGAACAGAGGAGTGAACCGATGCTGACGGTTGTCACGCCGGACGCGGAGCAAGTAACGCGCTGGTTGGAACAGGCCAACATCCAACATTATATTTGCGACCAGTGCCACGGCCTGCACCTCTCGGAGTTGCAAAGCCGGGAAGGGGTGGTCGATGCGCGCCTGTTCGTGGAAGAAGACGGCCTGTTGCTCTCCACTGAACTGGAAGTGCGCCCGGCCGCGCTGTTCGCGGTGCAGGCGGAGTTGTCGCGTCTGAACATGGAGTTTCCGTCGCTGAAACTGTTCCTGGACGTGAACGACGACTCGATGCCACGTCTGGTCGCTTGCGACCTGTTGCTTGGCCGTTGTGGCGTCACGTTCGACCAGTTTATCTACTTCGTGCAGGCGACGGTGGACGGCACCGTGCAGTTGCTGGACGATTGCCAACAGGCCGATTGGTTGTTCTGGCCCGACGAAGAGACCCCGGTGACCGAACCCGGGCCTCTGCACTAGCGGACTCCCCGATAGGCCCTGGAGAAGGGCGAGCTGAGGATACGGCCCTGGAAAACCGAGCTGACTCGTTCGATGGCGCCGGCGGCGACCGCTGCCAGCGGCTGATCGAGGATCTGGTGGCCCGCCACTTCGCGGTGGCGCCCGGCTATTTCCCCCCGCATTTGATTCGCGCCTTGCGCCGTGAGGCGTTGCTGCGCGACCGGCGCGATGAATTCCAGGTCGCCGGCATTGGCCGCCGCCAGGACCACCAGCACAATCGCCGCGTACGCCGCGACCGCACCCGCTGGCTGGACGGCTCCACCCTGGCGCAATGCCGCCTGCTGGAAGAGCTGGAGCAACTGCGGCTGGCGGTCAACCGGGCCTTGTTTCTGGGGCTGTTCGATCTGGAAGCGCATTTCGCTCTTTACGACCCGGGCGCCTATTACCGCCGCCACCTGGATGCCTTCAACGGCAACAACGGGCGGGTGTTGTCGGTGGTGCTTTATCTCAATGATCGCTGGCAGGCCGAGGAAGGCGGGCGGCTGCGCATCTGGCCGGACAACAACGCCCTGCACCCGGCCACCGAGGTGATGCCCAGCGCCGGCACCCTGGTGTGCTTTCTCAGCGACCGCATTCCCCATGAGGTGCTGGAAGCGCACCGCCAGCGGATCAGCATCGCCGGCTGGTTCCGCTGCAATACCACCACCGCCGAACGGCTCGACCCGCCCAGATAGCGGTTTCAGTGCTTCGGTTCGCTGCCCTTGAAAATTCTCGGCATGACCCTATTTATTCTCCGTGACCCAATCCGGCCGGAGAGTCACGTCACCCATCTATGAGTTCGCGCGATCGCCTGCGGGGATCCCGTGAGACGTTTTGGAGGTTATGTGATGAATACTTTGGCACCCCTGTTTCGACATACCGTGGGTTTTGACCGTTTCGACGAGTGGCTGGAGACAGCGCTGCGCTCCGATCAGTCCAACGGCTATCCGCCCTATGACATCGTGCGTGAAGGCGAGGGCAGCTACCAGGTGGTGATGGCCGTGGCCGGTTTCCGCCGTGAAGACCTGACCATCACGGTGCAGGAAAACGTGTTGCGGATCACCGGTAAGCCGGCGGAGCAGACGCCTTCGGAAAGCCGCCACTGGCTGCACCGCGGCATCGCCCGGCGCGCCTTTGAGCGCACCTTCCGGTTGGCCGAGCACGTACGCGTGGAAGACGCCAGCCTCAACGACGGATTGCTGGTGGTCACCTTGACCCGGGTGGTTCCCGAGTCGCACAAGCCGCGCCAGGTGCCGATCAACGGCGAGCGCACCCTGAACGACCAATAACCGCGATAAAAGCCCCTCTCCCCACGCGGGAGAGGGGCCGCCTGCAACGTTTGCCTGTTTTTCCCCGAGGCCTGCAAGAGGCCGCTCATTCCCGCCGGTTATCAGCATCCCCGCCATAGAGCAAAGCGGTCTAGTGCTTTTCCTTCCTTCCCGCGCCAAGCGGCGCAAAATCAATGCAGGGCTCGCGGTAACGGGCGCAGCGGGCACAGCGGTGGGCGCCGACACGTGGCTCTCCGGACAGCCGCCCGATGGGTAAGGAGAGGCTTTATGAAGCGCTTTTACTACCTGACGGATTCCATCGACAGCGTGCAGGGCATCAGCCAGGATCTGGATCGCGCCGGGGTTGGCGGTGCCCGCGTGCACGTCAGCGGCCGGGACGCGGGGCCTTTGGCGCGCGCCCGCCTGCGCGCCAGCACCCTGTTGGAAGACACCGACATCATGCACACCGGGTTTCTGGGCGCGCTGTTCGGTGCCCTGACCGGGGTGGTGCTCGGCTTCGCCCTGGCCGGGCTTGATCCCTGGGGCTGGCAGCTCGATCTCAGCGTGGTGGTGGTGACCACCGCCTTTTGCCTGTGCCTCGGTGCCTGGATGGGCGGGATCTTCGGCATATCATCGCGCAATCATCATTTGCGCCCATTCTGGGCGGAGGTGGAGAAGGGGCAGTATCTGGTGATGGTGGACGCGGACGACGACCGCCAGGCCCGGCGCATCGACGAGATGATGAATCGCGAGCACCGCGAAGTCCGCCAAGTGGGCCGCGAGGATCACTACAGCCCGTTCGATTGAGTGCCGCCAAGAAGCCGATCAAGTGTTCGCCATGGCTTGCATTGGCAAACGGCTTTGGCCACAATGCGCGCTCGCTGATTGGCGCGTAATGGCCGACCTGCCGGTCCCCCCGCAATGACAAACTGTGAACTCCGCCAGGCCCGGAAGGGAGCAACGGTAGCAGTGGACTCGTGTGCCGGGGTGTGGCTGGCGGGAAGGCCTCCAATCCTTCCGCCGCCGTGCTCAGCCCCTCCCTCCGCGCTGTCTTAACCGCCTCGAATTCGCTAGCATACGGCTTTCCCTGACGTCCCTATATTTGGCTGGAAAGCGATGAGTTATCAGGTTCTTGCCCGCAAGTATCGACCGCGCACCTTCGATGAACTGGTGGGCCAGGAACACGTGTCCCGGGCGTTGATGCACGCGCTCGATCAGGACCGCCTTCACCACGCCTATCTGTTCACCGGCACCCGCGGGGTTGGCAAGACCACCATCGCGCGTATTTTGTCCCGTTGCCTGAACTGCGAAGAGGGCGTCAGCAGCCGCCCGTGCGGCGTGTGCGCTACCTGTAAGGAAATCGGCGAAGGTCGCTTCGTGGATCTGATCGAAGTGGATGCCGCCAGCCGCACCAAGGTGGAGGACACCCGCGAGCTGCTGGAAAACGTGCAATACGCGCCCACGCGGGGGCGCTACAAGGTGTACCTGATCGATGAGGTGCACATGCTCTCGGCGCACTCGTTCAATGCGTTGCTGAAAACGCTGGAAGAGCCGCCGCCGCACGTGAAGTTCCTGCTCGCCACCACCGATCCGCAAAAGTTACCGGTCACGGTGCTCTCCCGTTGCCTGCAATTCAGCCTCAAGGCCCTGCCCGCCGAGCAGATCGCCGGGCATCTGCAAGTGCTGCTGGAGCGCGAAATGATCCGCTTCGAGGCGCCGGCGTTGCTGTCGCTGGGGCGCGCCGCTCAAGGTTCCATGCGCGACGCCTTGAGCCTCACCGACCAGGCCATTGCCTTTGGTGGCGAGCAGCTTACCGAGCAGGCGGTCAGTGCCATGCTCGGCACCGTCGACCGGGCCCACGTGCTGACCTTGCTGACCGCCCTGGCAGGTGGTGAAGCGGCGCCGGTGCTGAAGGCGCTGGCCACGGTGGCCGAGCACGCCCCGGACGAGCAGGCGCTGCTCGATGAGTTGGTGGCGGCGCTGCATGAACTGGTCATTACCCAGGTGCTGGGCGAAGGCGCGGAAGCGCGCATGACGGAACTGGCCGGCGCCTTTGCCGCCGAACAGATCCAGCTCTATTACGATGTCGCTCTGCGTGGCCGCCGCGACCTTCAGGACGCCCCCGACGCCCGCGCGGCGCTGGAGATGATTCTGTTGCGCATGGTGGTGTTCTCTCCCCGCGGCGTGTTGCCGGGCGGGGAGGCCCGCGCCCCGGCAAAAAAGCCTGAACGGGCCACACCGGCGGCGGCGGCGCCGGTGGCGGACTCCAATAACCTGCGTGCGCTGCTCGATACGGGACGCGCGGCCTCCAGCGCCGCCGGGCTAAGCGATTCCGCGCCGCCCGCCGAACCGGCTCGCCCGGTGGCGCCCGCGCCGCCCGCCCGGCCGGACCC
>NZ_NMQZ01000001.1 GCF_002864685.1 Alloalcanivorax mobilis | reverse complement strand
CTCGCGGGGCTTGAGCGGTCCCGGAAGGCACCGTCCTTGTCCCGCGTCCTCAATGGAGCGGCCCAAGCGCGAGCCAAAAGAAGCTTCCCGCTAATCCGTGATGAATCAAAAAAAGGCCGGCGGGGAGCCGGCCATAAAGGGGAATGGAATTCGGGTCGGGCACTTCCCTGTACCCGGGGCTCCGGTGAGCGCGGAGAAAGAAACCGTTAACGCAGGTTCGCTTTGAGCCACTCGGACAGATCATCGGCGCCGCCGATGCGCTGGCCTTCGATGTACACCTGCGGAGTGGTGCCGGCGCCGGTGACGGCGGCCAGGGTGGAGTAACTCAAGCCCCGGTTGCCCAGCTCGATTTCTTCAAAGCGCAGCCCGGCTTCGGCAAGCTCTTTCTTGGCCCGTGCGCAGTGCGGACAGCCGGGCTTGGTGAACACGGTTACCCGTTTCGGCAGGGCGGCTTCGCCATTAATATGGCCCAGCATGGTGTCCGCGTCGGACACTTCGAACGGGTCGCCGGGTTTCTCCGGCTCCACGAACATTTTTTCCACCACGCCGTCTTTGACGAGCATGGAATAACGCCAGCTACGCGGGCCGAAACCCAGATCCTGCTTGCCCACCAGCATGCCCATTTTCTCGGTGAACTCACCGTTGCCATCGGGCACGAAACGAATATTGTCGGCGGCCTGATCGCCGGCCCAGGCATTCATTACGAAGCCGTCGTTCACCGACAAACAGACAATGTCGTCCACTCCGTTGGCTTTAAACACCGGCGCCAACTCGTTGTAGCGTGGCAAGTGGGTGGACGAGCAGGTCGGCGTGAACGCCCCGGGCAGCGCGAACACCACCACGGTTTTGCCTTTGAACAGGTCATCGGTGGTAACGTCTTTCCATTCATTGCCTTCACGGGTGCGGAAAGTCACCTGAGGTACACGCTCGCCTTCTCTGGACTGCAACATTGAGGTCCTCCTTTGGGTGGATTCGATCATCTGCACAAAGAATAGGGGCGATTCGTTGATAAATAAAACGAATCGCCCCTATTTTATTTATAGCTAAGGACTATCAGTTACCCAGGTGGGCGGACAGCATCCAGGCGGCCTTTTCGTGAATCTCGATGCGGTCGCTGGCAATGGTGGCGCTGCCTTCGTCCTCATGCTGGCCAGCCAGTTTGAGCACCTTATTGGCGCGCTCGGCCACGGTGCGGTGATCCTCGGCCAGGGTGCTCAGCATAGTCATGGCATCGGGTTCGCCTTCGGCGTCCTTGACGCTGGACAGCCGGGCGAACTCCGCGTAACTGCCCGGCGCCTTGCGGCCCAGGGCGCGGATACGCTCGGCGATGCTGTCCACGGCGGTGGCCAACTCGGTGTACTGCTGCTCAAACAGCAGATGCAGGCTGTGGAACATGGGGCCGGTCACGTTCCAGTGATAATTGTGGGTTTTCAGATACAAGGTGTAGCTCTCGGCGAGCAGTTTGCTCAGTTCCTCGGCCACTTCTTTGCTGTGCTCGATCATCGTGTGTCTCCTCCATGGATGGGGTTCGGGTCCACCGCAAGAGTGGCCCCTTGTGCGTGGGAATAAAGCTTTTTCCGCGCCTCCGTGATCCGGATCAGCGTTTATTGGTTCTAAGCTACGAATCCGCGGCCCGGGCAGCGAACCGTTTTTCGGTATTACCTCGATAGGAAACAACAATAAAAGGTTAAAATTCAATAGTTTTAACGAACCGCCGACGCCGGCCGGCCCGATGCTTT
The DNA here is from genome assembly GCF_002864685.1 of Alloalcanivorax mobilis. Taxonomy (GTDB): domain Bacteria; phylum Pseudomonadota; class Gammaproteobacteria; order Pseudomonadales; family Alcanivoracaceae; genus Alloalcanivorax; species Alloalcanivorax mobilis. The sequence goes on along the minus strand of NZ_NMQZ01000001.1, from coordinate 337,280 downwards.
ACAAGGCCATCCGCCCCCCGGCATGATGCCTTTTCGAGCCGGACGGCCCCGGCACCCGCAGCGCGAGCACCGAGGAACATTCCATGGCATCGCCTTCCGGCGCCACCCCCGTGACCTATTCCCTGGTCGAGGAATTTCTCAACAGCCTCACCCATGGCATCGGCATGGCCCTGAGCATTGCCGGCACCGCGGTGCTGGTGGTGGCGGCCAGCGCCCTGGGCGACCCGTGGAAGATCGTCAGTTTCAGCGTGTTCGGCGCCTGCCTGACATTGCTGTACACCGCCAGCATGCTCTATCACGGCAGCCGCCGGCCGGGCCTTCGCGCGGTCTACAAGGTGCTGGATCATTGCGCCATCTTCGCCCTGATCGCCGGTACCTACACCCCCTTTCTGCTGGTCAATATGCGCGGCGCCGTGGGCTGGACACTGTTCGCGGTGATCTGGGGGCTGGCCCTCACCGGCATCGTGTTGAAACTGGTGTTCGGCAACCGCTATAAACTGGCCCGGGTGGGTATCTATCTGGCCATGGGCTGGCTGGTGCTGTTCGCCTCCGGCGAGCTGCTGAACAGCCTCAATGACATTGGCTTCTGGCTGGTGCTGGCCGGCGGCCTGACCTACACCGCCGGTGTGGTGTTTTACCTGGCGGATCGGTTGCCCTACAACCACGCCATCTGGCATCTGTTCGTGGTCGGCGGCAGCGTGTGCCATTTCTACGCGATCTATTTCGGCGTACTACCCGCCTGAGGAAACCCATGAGGGCAAGGATACTGGGGCTGGCCGCCCCGCCCCTGCTGGTGCTGACCGGCTTCGCCACGGCCGCCGCCAGCCATACCCTGGACACCGTTACGGTCACTACCTCGCGCCAGGAGCAGCCCTTGCTGGATACGCCGTCGGCGGTCACCGTGGTGGACACCGAAGCGGCGCAGCGTGGTCGCCCCAATCTGCAACTGGACGAGGCGCTCAACCGGGTGCCCGGTCTGTTTTTCCAGAACCGCTATAACTTTGCCCAGAACCTGCGCCTTTCCAGCCGCGGGTTTGGCGCCCGTTCGCCCTTCGGCGTGCGCGGGCTGCATCTGCGCGTGGATGGCCTGCCCATCACCCTGCCCGATGGCCAGTCCCAGGTGGACGCCATTGATCTGGACTCGGTGCGGCGGGTGGAAGTGCTGCGCGGACCAGCGTCCAGCCTGTACGGCAACGCCGCCGGCGGCGTGGTGTTGCTGCACACCGCCGATGGCAGCGACGGCCCACCCGGCGCGAGCGTCAGCGTGGAAGGTGGCGGCGACGGCTACCGCAAAGCCAATCTCCAGCAGCAGGGGCGCAACGCGGACGGCAGCCACCATGTCAGCGTCACCGCGCTGGGTTTCGACGGCCAGCGCCAACAAAGCCGGGTGGAAAAATACCAGCTCGACGGCCATTGGCGCCACGCTCTGGCCGGGGGCGAGCTGACCACCCTGGTGAATCTGCTCGACGAGCCCACCGCTGAAGACCCCGGCGGCCTGACCCGCGCCCAGGTGGATGCCAACCGTGACCAGGCCAGCCGCTTCGCGCGCCTGCTGGATGCCGGCCAAACCGTGCGCCAACAGCGCATCGGCGCGGTTTACCGGCACCCCTGGGCGGAGGGCGAATGGCAGGGTTCTCTGCACTACACCCACCGGGATTTCGAACAGCAATTGCCGTTTCCCGGCAGTAGCCTGCTGGGTTACCAGCGGCACTTTTACGGCGGCGACCTGCGCTACAGCGGCCAGGCCGGCCCGCTCGCCTACACACTGGGCACCGAGGTCAGCCGCCAGGAAGACGACCGCTACCGCTTTAACGTCAACGCCGATGGCACCCGCGCCGCACGCTCCGGCGACGAGCAGCAGAACGCCACCGCCGCCGGCCTGTTTGGCCAGGCCACGCTGCCGCTGTCACCGACCTGGAGCTGGACCCTGGGCAGCCGCCTTGACCGGGTGCAGCTGGCCATCGGCGACCGCTTCGCCGCCGATGGCGACAACGACGGCCATCAGCGCTTCAACGAATACAGCTACAGCACCGGCCTGAACTGGCGCCCGGTGCCTGGCCAGCAACTCTACGCCAGTGTCGGCAGTGCCTTTGAAACCCCCACGTTTTCGGAATTCGCCAATCCCGATGGCGGCGGCTTCAATCCGGACCTGGAACCGCAGAAAGCCATCAACCGGGAGATCGGCGCGCGCGGCACGCTGAACCCGCGCTGGCGCTATGAAGTCGCGGTGTTTTCGGTCAGCACCCGTGATGAAATCGTGCCCTATGACGTCAGCGGCCAGACTTTTTATCGCAACGCCGGGCGCACCCGGCGTGATGGCATTGAGCTGGGCCTGACCTGGTTCCCGGACGACTGGACCACGGTGAGCGCCGCCTGGACCTGGGGCCATTACCGCTTCCGTGACGATCAGAGCAACGGCCAGGACCTGGACGGCAACGCCCTGCCCGGCCTGCCGGAAAATCAGCTGTATCTGGAGTACCGGCGCGATTTCGCCGGCGGCGGCTTCGCCGCGCTGGAAACCCTGATGGTGGATTCGGTGTACGCTGAAGACAGCAACCAGACCCGCGTGCCCGGCTACGCGCTGGTCAACGGCCGCGTCGGTCACCGCTGGCAGGGCGCCGGCCAACGCGCGCTGACCGTGTATCTGTCCGCCCGCAACCTGCTGGACCGCGATTACATCGCCAACCTGCGCATCAACACCAACAGCGACCGGCCGCTGGACGAGCGCGGTTATTTCGAGCCCGGCCCGGGCCGCACCTGGATAGTGGGGTTGGAAGCAAAACTGTAATGGCGGGAGCAAGGCCGCCGCCACGGGAGCGGCCCCATCGCGCCCCTGTGCTTACAGGAGCTTTTCGATGTCGTCGGCGAGTTTTTCCGGCTTATCCTTGGAGCCGTAACGGCGCACCACCCGGCCTTCCCGATCGACCAGGAACTTGGTGAAATTCCACTTGATGCCCTGGGTGCCCAGCACACCGGGAGATTCGGCCTTGAGGAATTTAAACAGCGGATGGGCCTGGGCGCCGTTGACCTCGATCTTGTCGAACATCGGGAACGAGACCCCGTAGTTCTTCTCACAAAAGGCGCCGATCTCACCGGCGTCGCCGGGCTCCTGGTGTCCGAATTGATTGCAGGGAAAGCCAAGGATTTCCAGCCCGCGCTCTCCATAGCGCTGATACAGCGCCTGCAGACCCTGATACTGAGGGGTGAACCCGCATTTGCTGGCGGTGTTGACGATCAACAACACCTTGCCCTTGAACTCGGAAAGCGGAATCTCCTGGCCATCCAGGTTACGGGCCTGGTAGTCGTACACGCCCATGCGGGGTCTCCATCAGCAAAGGAACGGCGCCGGCGGCGCCGCCTTCAGCTTATTCGGAATACAGGGCCTGTACCACCGCCTCCGCGGTGACCCGGCTGGAGGGGGGATTCTGCCCGGTGATCAGCCGCCCGTCGGTGACTGCCTGGGCCTCGAACTTGCCCTTGTTGTGAATCTCGGCGCCCAATTCACGCAGCCGTGTTTCCAACAGGAATGGCATCACCTCGTCGAGGCCGACTTCTTTCTCTTCCTCATTCGTGAAACAACTTACCTTGCGGTTGCGAACCAGAGGCTCGCCGTTTTCATCGCGCACGCCGACCAGCGCCGCCGGCCCGTGACAGACCGCGCTGACCACGCCGCCCTGGGCCCAGGTACGCTCCAGCACGCCCGCCACCATGGCATTGTCGGGCATGTCGAACATGGCGCCATGGCCGCCAGGCACGAACACCCCGACGAAGCCGTCTTGCCAGATTTCCTCCAGCGGGCGGGTGTTCTCCAGAACCGAAATGGCCTGCGCCCACTGTTCTTTCTGCTCGTCATCGGGCACCGAGCGCGGATCGATCGGCACCTTGCCGCCCTGCGGGCTGGCCACCACCACGGGCACGTTGTTGTCCTGGAAGATGCGATAAGGAAGGGCGAACTCTTCCAGCCACAGGCCGGTCTGCTGGCCCTGGCCCATCTGCGATGCGCTGGTGACCAGCATCAGAAGGGGTTTATCCAGATTCATAGCCACTCCTCGGTATTCTGAACCGCCCCGACGACGTGCCGCCAGGGCGGGATAATTCTCTTGACCCTGACACACGGGCCATCAAGATGGAATCAATGCCGCCGGCCGGTGCCGGCTCCTTCAGCTCTGGGGGCGAGTGCTCCCATTTCAACGATGTGCTCACCATGAACTGGGAACAACTGCTCAATAAGGGCCGCCTGGGACAGCGCGGCGCCAAGGACGAGAGCGGCCGCACCGCCTTTTTGCGCGATCATGACAAGATCATTTTTTCCGGCGCCTTTCGCCGCCTGGCCCGCAAAACCCAGGTGCATCCGCTGGCCACCAACGACCACGTTCACAATCGCCTGACCCATTCTCTCGAGGTCTCCTGCGTGGGGCGAACCCTCGGCATCCAGGTCGGCGAGCGTCTGCATGCCCTGGGCCTGCTGCCCGCCACCGCCAACCCCACCGACCTGGGCGACATCGTGCAATCCGCCTGCCTGGCCCACGACATCGGCAACCCGCCGTTCGGGCACACCGGCGAACGCGCGATCCGCGCCTGGTTCCAGGAGCGTGGCCAGCGGTACCTGGCGCTGCTGCCCGAGGCGCGCCAATCCGACCTGATCTATTTCGAAGGCAACGCCCAGGGCTTTCGTATCCTCACCAAGAGTGAGTACCACCAGTACCAGGACGGCATGCGCCTCACCTACGCCACCCTCGGCACCTTTCTCAAATACCCCTGGCTCTCGGCCCAGGCCGGCGAACACAGCGCCCGGCCGGGCAAATACAGCGCCTTTGTGTCCGAGGCGGAGGCGTTCCTCGAGGTGTGCGCCGCCACCGGCCTGCGGCCCCAGGGCGAGGGCCGTTTCTGCCGCCATCCGCTGGCCTACCTGATGGAAGCCGCGGACGACTTCTGCTACGCCATTATCGATCTGGAAGACGGCCTGGAGATGGATCTGCTGCACTGGGATGAAGTCTACGCGCTGCTACTGCCGGCATTGCCGGACAGCCCCGAGGTGCGCAAGCTGGTGCACTCGGAGATGCGCGATGGCCGCAAGGCGGCGCTGCTGCGTGGCAAGATCATCGAACGCTTTATCGAAGCCGGCGTGGAAGCGTTCGTGGCCAACCACGACGCCCTTCTGGCCGGCACCATGCGGGGTGATCTTCTGCATCATTGCGAACCCGCGGTCAGCGACGTGGTGGAGAACGCCAAGCAACTGGCGCGCGGTAAGGTGTTCGAGCACCCGCGCAAGATCGAGCTGGAAATCGGCGCTTTTGAAGTGATGGGCGCGTTGCTGGATGGCCTGATCGACGCGGTGCTCTCTCACGCTCTCGGTAATGTCCGCAACTATCGCCATGAGCGCATCATTGATCTGATCGGCCGGCACAGTTTCCCCGAAGGCCTGGCCCGCATGGACGAGCAGGAACGGATTTACCAGTGCATCATGCGGGCGCTGGATTTTCTCGCCGGCATGACCGACAACTACGCCACTTACCTGGCCAAGCAGTTCTCGGGGATGGCGGAGACCCGCTATTAGGGTCTGGGATGGGCCCGTTCACACCAATCTCCGCCGCTCAGGCGGCGCCCGGCCGGCGGCCGCTGGCGCAGGTATACCCAGGCCCGGCCCCAGGGCGTGGCGATCAGGGCACGGTGATAATCGCGGGGGTAATCCTCGAGCACGTCCAGCCGCGCCAATAACCGCCGGTTGATCGCGTAGACCTCGCCCAACACCGCGGTGCGGCCGCCGCGCCCCAGCATCGGGTAAGGCCCCAGATCCACCAGGTGATAGCGGGGCGCGGTGCGGCACTCGCCCAGGCAGGGCGCGCCTTCCAGCCAGCCATGGTTGGGCTGGCCGCGCCGCAGGGTGCCATAAACGAACACTCGCATCACTCGATCAGCGGTAACCGGTGTTCCAGACTGGCCGCGCGCACCGCGTCGGGGATCACGATCTCGGTAGCCAGCGGCAGATGGTCGGAAAGACGGCAATCAGTGAGGACCCGGGAATGGCGAACCTTCAATTCCGGCGCCGCCAGAATGTGGTCGATGTGCCGGTCCGGTGCCCAGCTCGGGTAAGTGTGAAACTCCCCTTCCACCGGCACCATACCCAGCTCCGCCAGGGGCGAGTTGGCGAGGTGCTCCAGGCGGCAGTTGAAATCGCCCATTACCAGCCGGTGGCGGTACGGCGCCAGCAACCCGGCCACATAGCCAAGCTGGGTGTTGCGCATCTTCTCGCCCAGGGCGAGATGCGCCACGGCGATCACCAGCGGCTCCGCCGGATGACCGAATTTCACCACGATCACGCCGCGCCCGGGTAATCCGGGCAACGTGTGGTCCTCCACCGCGAACGGCGTCAACCGACTCAGGAAACCGTTGCTGAACTGACCCAGCCGACCCAGGTTGCGGTTGAGCTGCTGGTGCCAGAACGGGAAGTCGGCCAGCGAGGCCAGATGCACCAGTTGATTGAGATTGCGTGAGCGCAGGCTGCCGCCATCGACCTCCTGCAGGCCGACCACATCAAAGTGACGCACTACGTCGGCGATCTGCTCGATGGTTTCGATACTGCGCGGGTGCGCCACCAGATGCTTCCAGCTTCCGGTCAGGTATTCGCGAAACCGGCTGGTGCCGATGCCGGCCTGGATATTGAAACTGAGCAGCTTAAGGGTGTCCGCGGGAAGTGCCACTTCACGCACCCGGCGGGTGCGGCGGTGGCCCTCCCGGGCGAAGGAAAAGCCCGCCGGGCGGGCCTTCCAATTCTGATAAGCGTTACGGGCTCGCTCCAACAACATGGCGGGGCGTTATTTGCTCTCTTTGTTGATCAGGTAATTGATCACATCGAACATCTCTTCATTGCTTTCCAGATGATCACGCAACACCAGGTACTTGGCGTTCACCACGAACGAAGGCACACCGCTGATCTGATAGTCGCGCGCCAGAGCGTCGGATTGCCGCACCTGGGTGGACACCCCGAAAGAGCTGTAGAGCTGGTTGAACTCTTCCTTATCCACACCGTACTTGGCGAAGAAGTCGGCCAGAGCGGTGGGCGTGAACAGCGGCTCGCGATGCTTGTGAATGGCATCGAACACCGCGCGGTGGGTTTTGGGCAGCAGGTCCAGGCTGTCCGCCACGTAGTAGGCGCGGGCCAGCGGCTCGGAGTTACGCAGGAAGGTCACCGGGCTGCGCACGAAATTGACGTTATCCGGTTTGCTCTTTTCCCAGGCCGTCACGGTCGGCTCCAGGTGGTAGCAGTGCGGGCAGATGTATGAGAAGAATTCACGCACCTCGATCTTGCCCGGTTCTTCCAGTGCGCCTTGGGTTTCCAGAACTTTGTAGTGAGTGCCAGCGGCATATTCTTTCTGATTCGAGTCCGCCGCCATGGCGGTGGACATCAGCCCCAGGCCGAGCAGCAATGCCATAAAGGTACGCAACATGTGGTTCTCCTTGTTGTCGGGTTCTCCAGTGTGACCGCGACGAAGCGAAAATGCTCCCCGGCGACACGGGTTTCAAGCTCAAGAAACCATTATGGGGATATATGGCGCCCACGCCCAGCCACCGCCCAACCCGGGGCAAACAAAAAATCGCCGGGAGCGATTCTGATGTCGCCACGGGCGGTGGCTCCGACGGTGGCCGCCAGGGGCGGCGAGCCACAAAAAAGGTGCTTCGCGGATTAGCGGGAAGTCTCGCTCCAGCCGGGGGCGCGGCTCAGGGCGCGACGCCCTGAGCCGCTTAGCAGTGAGCCTCGGCGACATGGGCCGCTGCAGACGCCGGGTGGAGCGATCCCGGAAGGCACCCACACAGATTCGCGTCCCGGATAGAGACCTCCCGCATAGATTTCCCGCTAAAGCGCGATGAACCAAAAAAAGGCAGCCCGCGGGCTGCCTTTTTGTGTTGCCGGGCGTGAACCTCGCCGTTACTCGGCGTCGCCCTCTTCCTCAACGGAAAGACCGGACAGGAAGCTGGCCACGGCCTTGATCTGGCCGTCGCTCATTTTGCCCGCGATGGTGCGCATCATCGCCTGCGGGTCGTTTTCACGGACCACCAGATTATCGCCCAGGTCGCCACGGCCGGCGGCGCGGAACGCCTTGAGCTGGGCTTCCAGGTACTCGGCATGCTGACCACCCAGCGCCGGGAAGTGCGCGGCGGCCACGCCCTGGCCGCCGGGGCCATGGCAGCCGGAGCAGGCGGGAATGCCGTTTTTCATGTCGCCGCCGCGGTACAGGCGCTCGCCCGCTTCCACCAGCTCCGGATCGGCCTGGCCCGGCTGAATGCTCTGATCGGCGAAGTAGGCGGCCAGATCCTGCATGTCCTGATCGCTCAGGTTGGCGACCATGCCGGCCATGATGGCGTTGTTGCGGGCGCCGGATTTGAACGCCTTGAGCTGCTCAAGCAGGTAGGGCGCGCCCTGACCGGCCAGGCTCGGGTACTGACCAGACGGGGAATTACCATCCTGGCCATGACAAGCCGCGCAGGGGGTCGCCTTTTCTTTACCGGCTTCCGCGTCGCCCGCGGCCAGCGCGGCGGGGGCGGCCAGCACGGCAGCCAAAAGCACAAACAGCTTGAAAAACTTCATGGCCCTTCCTTCAAAAACGGGGAGTTACTTTGAGGTCTTGGACATGTACTCGATAAGAGCACGATAGTCTTGATCGGAGCAGTCACCACACATGCCGCCCGGCGGCATGGCGTTGAAACCTTCTTTGACGTGTTTGACCAGCGTGTCTTCGCCTTTTTCCAGGCGCGGTTTCCACGCTGCCTGGTCGCCTGTTTTGGGGGCGCCCGCGGCACCGCTACTGTGGCAGTAGGTGCAGCTTTGGTCGTAACGTTCCTTGACCGTGGCGGCCTGGGCAACGGAAACGAGACCCAATGCGGCTACCAGGCCGAGCCCGGCGATCAAACCTTTCATGCGGTATCTCCCCATGGAGCTGGCGACATGCTGGCAAGCGGAATTTGCCTTTATAGACAAACACCTGTAGAACTCCGGCCACGCGCCAAACGCGTGACGGCGCGCATTATATACTACGCAGCCGGTGTTGAGTACATACGCATCCACTCCGGCGCCAAGCGCCGCCCCGGCGGTGATTTCCGCTGATTGTACGGACGACATCAGGCCATGTCACAGAGCCCCGCCGAACGCCTGTTGCACCAGGCCCAATTTTTTAAAAGCGCCCAGACCGTTGAGCAATGCCCGCCCGACGAGGGTTTCGAAGTGGCGTTCGCCGGCCGCTCCAACGCCGGCAAATCCAGCGCCATCAACCGGCTCACCGGACAGCGCAGCCTGGCGCGCACCTCGAAAACGCCGGGGCGCACCCAACTGATCAATTTTTTCGAACTGGACCCGCAACGACGGCTGGTGGATTTGCCCGGTTACGGCTACGCCAAGGTGGACAAGGTCACCCGAGCGCATTGGCAGCATCACCTGGACGATTATCTGGCGCGCCGGCAATGCCTCAGCGGGTTGGTGCTGCTGATGGACATTCGCCACCCGCTGAAGGAATTCGACCGCCTGATTCTGGACTGGTCGGCGCGCGCCAAAATGCCGGTGCATCTGTTGCTGACCAAAGCCGACAAGCTCAAGTACGGCGCCGCCAAGACCGCCCTGCTGGCGGTACGCAAGGAACTCACCGGCCACCCCGCCCCGCTGTCCGCGCAGTTGTTTTCGGCCACCGCCGGCACCGGCAGTGAAGACGCCTGGGCATTGCTGGGCGAATGGCTGGCAATCCCCGACGCGCCACAAAACTGACCGGCCGCGTCACCCCCGGGACATTTTGCGACACCCTGGCGCCCGGCACCGGCGGCGGGCTGATCGCGCCATTTCACGGCAACACGTTGATTTAGAAAGGATTTCTCTCTTTTTCGGGAAGTGGCACAGGAGTTGCTTTTCAGGAGGCAGGTACGCAAAGCCCACTTTTCGATGGGCAAAAAAAATCCCTGGCAGCAAGTGGGGGGAAGGGAACGACTGCGCTGCCAGGGAGGCTTGCCGCCCCAGCCTCCTGGGGGAGAGGCTGGGGTGTCCAGAAGCTACGAACCGGCGAGGGTACTGGGGGATCGGGGGTTACCAGTCCGTAGCTATTGATTAGGACCGGCCGCCTTGAGAAAAAGTTTCCATCGGTTCGGACCTTTTACAATTTTCACTGAATCTTTCTAATACCGCCCTGGAACTACTGTTTCCAGGGTCGGCCTTTTGTGTCTTTACGCCGTGCCAGACCCCGATGCATGGCCGCCTTGGCCAGCATGTGCGCGGACACCGGCGCGGTAATAAACAGGAACAACACGATCAGCACTTCCTGAAGCTGCAGGGTTTGCGCCTGCCAGGAAAAAAACAGCAGCGACGCCATGATCATGCCCCCCACGCCCAGGGTGCTGGCCTTGGTGGGCCCGTGCAGCCGCAGGTAAAAATCCGGCAGCCGCGCCAGACCGATGGAACCGATCAGCGCGAACGCCGCGCCCAGCAATATGAAGGCGGCGACCAGAAACTCAACCAGGGAATCCATTATTTTCTCTCCTGCCATCAGCACCGCGTGAGCGGCTATTCAATGATGTCGCCACGGGTCATGTATTTGGCCACCGCCACGGTGCTGACAAAGCCGATCAAGGCAATCAGCATGGCCGCTTCGAAGTACAGCTTGCTGTCGGTGGCGATGCCGTACAGCACGATCAGCGCGATGGCGTTGACGTACATGGTGTCCAGGGCCAAGGCCCGATCCGGCAGGGTCGGCCCGCGCAACAACCGGTACAGATTGAGCAGCAGGGCCAGCACGATCAGGGCGAACCCCACCGGAAGCGCGATCTCTAGCATTCGAAAATCTCCTTGAGCGGCCGTTCATAGCGCTGCTTGATCTCCGCCACCAGGGCCTCGGGGTCGTCCACATCCAACACATGAATCAGCAAGGTGGCGCGGTCCTCGCTGACGTCGGCACTGACGGTGCCCGGGGTCAGGGAAATGGTGCTCATCAGAACGGTGATGGCGAAGTCATCCGTGAGCGCCAGCGGCAATTCCACGAACGCCGGCCGCAAACGGCGCGGTGAACGCAGAATCAGCAATGCCACGGTCAGGTTGGCGACCACGATGTCCCAGTGCACCAGCGCCAGAAAACGCAGCAGCCGGGGCAGATTGCGCAAACGCGGCACGTTCGGCCAGAACGGCCGGGTCGCCAACGGCAACAACAGGGCCAGCAGCAGGCCGAGCAGCGCATGGCCCCAACTGAACCCATTGAGCAGCATCCACGCCAGCCACAACAACAGACTCAACAGCGGGAAAGGCAGTATCCGGATCATCCGCCACCTCCGGCGGTGTTCAGCACCGCATTGATGTACTGGGATGGATCGGCCCATTGGCCGGCGGTGGCATCGCTGATCGCCAGCAGAGGGCCGCCCCACACCGCCATCGCCGGCGCCGCCGCCAGCAACAGAGCCGCCGCGAACAACCGCCAGTAGTCCAGCCGCGGGGCATCCGCTTCGCCGGTGGCGCGCCAGAACAGCGTCGAGCCGGAACGGCTCAGCCCGACCAGCGCCACCAGGCCGGCGCTCAGCAACAGCGCCCAGTAGAGCGGCGCCGGCACCGCCTGCATCAGGGCGACTTTACCGAAGAACCCGGACAGCGGCGGCAAGCCCACCACCGCCACCGCGCCGATAAAGAACAACGGCGCCAGGCCCCCCCGGCCGGCCGGCACCGGCCCGGCCATGATCCGGTCACCCAGGTCGCCGCGACCCCGGCCGATCAGGTCGGCAAGCAGGAACAGCCCGCCGCACACCAACGTGGAATGAATCAGGTAGTACAGCGAAGCACCGAACGCCGCCGGCGTGCCCCAGGCCACGCCAGCCACCAGCGTGCCCACCGACATCACCACCAGATACGCGATCTGCTCGCCGAGACGGCGCGCCGACAGCGCGCCCAGCGCCGCCAGCACCAGGGTCACCAGCGCCACCACCCACAACGCGTTGCGGCCCAGCCCGGCCAGCTCACCGGCACCGAAGGCCAGCCCGTACACCCGCGCGATGGCGTAGATGCCCACCTTGGTCATCACCGCGAACAGCGCCGCCACGCCGGCACTGGCGTTGGCGTAGGTGGCGGGCAACCAGAAATACAGCGGGAACAGGGCCGCCTTGAGCCCGAACACAATCCACAACATCAGGCCCGCCACTTCGGCGAGCGTGCGGGCCTGGCCGTCGAGTTGATTCACCTTGACCGCGAAATCCGCCATGTTGAGGGTGCCGGTGGTGCCGTAGATCAACGCCAGGGCGATCAGAAACAGCGCCGAGCCGATCAGATTGAGCACCACATAATGGATGCCCGCGCCCACCCGCGCCGGGCCACGCCCATGCAGGGCCAAGCCGTAGGAGGCGATCAACAGCACTTCGAAAAACACGAACAGGTTAAACAGGTCGCCGGTCAGAAAGGCGCCATTGATGCCCATCAACTGCAGCTGAAACAGCGCCTGGAAATTGGCGCCGATACGGTCATCGCCCTGGCTCGCGTACAGCAGCGCCGGCACCGCCAGCAGCGAGGTCAGCAGCAGCATCAGCGCGCTGAGGCGGTCCAGCACCAGCACGATGCCAAACGGCGCCGGCCAGTTGCCCAGATCGTAGACGGTGATCTCGCCGGCGAAAGCACGCTGGAACAGCATCAGGGTCACCGGCACCAGCGCCAGGGTGGCGATCAAGCCGGTGGCGCGGCGCAGCCAGAGCCGCTCGCGCACTTCCAGCAACAGCAACATGCCGGCGAAGGCGGGAATCAGGATCGGCGCGATGATCAGGTGGTCCATCAGTCGATCTCCTCATCGCGCCGGCCATCCACATGGTCGGACTTCAATTCACCCTGGCCACGCAACGCCAGCACCACCAGAAAAGCGGTCATCGCGAAGCCGATCACAATGGCGGTGAGCACCAGCGCCTGGGGCAGCGGGTCGGTGGGCGAATCGGACACCCCCACCACCGCCACCTGGTCCAGTTTCAGGCGGCCGGAAACGAACACGAACACATTGACCCCATAGCTGAGCAGGGTGATGCCGAGAATCACCGGGAAGGTCCGGGCCCGCAGCACCAGATACACGCCGGTGCCCACCATCACGGCAATCACGATAGCGATCATCGCTTCCATCAGCCGGCCCTCCTTTTATCGTCAAGCAACGACAACTTGCCCAGATTGGCCAGCATCAACAGCGTGGCGCCCACCACCGTGAAGAACACGCCGGTGTCGAACAGCATGGCGCTGGCCAGTTCGAATTCGCCGACCAGGGGCCAGTGGATGTGATCGAAGGTGCTGGTCAGGAACGGGTAGCCGAACATCCAGGAGGCCAGCCCGGTAATGCCCGCCAGCAACAGGCCCACCGCCACCAGCGGGTGGTAATCGCCAGGCATGCGGCGGTGCACCCACTCAACCCCGGAGGCAACGTATTGCAGCAACAGCGCCACCGAAGTGATCAGGCCGGCGATAAAGCCGCCGCCGGGCAGGTTGTGGCCCCGCAGAAAGATGTACACCGAGACCAGCAACGCCAGCGGCAACAGCGGCCGCGAGATGGTCACCAGCACCAGCGGGTGGGCGTCCCGGGCCCACGGCCGGCCCATTGAATCGGTGGCCGCCGAGTCCAGTTCCAGGTCGCGCAGCAACGCATAGATGCCCAGCCCGGCGATGCCCAGCACGGTGATCTCGCCGAAGGTATCAAAGCCGCGGAAATCCACCAGAATCACGTTCACCACATTGGTGCCGCCACCACCGGGCTTGGCGTTCTCCAGGAAGAACGGGCTGATCGAATCGAAGCCACTGGTCATCATCGCGAAGGCCATCACCCCCACGCCGCCGCCGATCACCACCGCCAGCAGCACGTCCCGGCCCACCCGCAGCGCACCGGATTCCACCCGGGTGCGCACCGGCAGGAAGTACATCGCCAGCATCAGCAGCAGCATGGTGACCACTTCCACGGACAGCTGAGTGAGCGCCAGATCCGGGGCCGAAAAGCGCACGAAGATCAACGACACCACCAGCCCCACCACACTCACCGACATGATCGCGGTCATCCGGTGCCGGTGCAGGAAGGCGGTGATCAACGCCGCCACGATCAGAATCAGACCACCAAGCGCGGCGGCGCCGTCCAGCGGCAACATCGCGCCGGAGTCCGTGAGCAGGGCCGGCGTCAGATACACCAGCAGCATCAATGCCACCACGCCGAGCAGCCAGGCGGCGTAGCTTTGCAAGGAACCGTTGCGCAGGCGCTCGCTGAGCGCCGCGGCAAGGCGCACCAGCGCTTGAACCCGACCCTCGAAAATCAGATTGGCGTCCATCGCGGGCAACCGCTCGTAGGCGGCGAACAAGCGGCGCCGCTGGCTGTAGATCAGCACGCCGCCGGCCAGGGCCACGAAGCTCATCAGCAACGGCAGATTGAAGCCATGCCAGATCGACAGGGTGTACTCAGGCAGCGTGCCGCCCAGGGTGGCGGTGCCCGCCACCGCCAGCAGCGCGCTGACGGTAAACCCCGGAAATACCCCTACCGCCACGCACAAAGCAACCAGGATCTCCACTGGCACTTTCATATAGCGCGGCGGTTCATGGGGCGGAAACTTGGGCAGGTTGACCGGCTCGCCGTTAAAGAACACGTCGTGGATAAAGCGCGCCGAATAGGCCACCGAGAACACCCCGCCCAGGGTCGCGCCCACCGGCAACAGCCAGCTCAACGGGCTGACCGCACCGGCTTCCAGCGCCTCGGCGAAAAACATTTCCTTGGAGAGAAAACCGTTCAGCAGCGGCACCCCGGCCATCGCCGCGGTCGCCACCATCGCCAACACGGCGGTGTAGGGCATATAACGCCACAAACCATTGATGCGGCGCATGTCCCGGGTGCCGGTTTCATGGTCGATGATGCCGGCGGCCATGAACAGCGACGCCTTGAAGGTGGCGTGGTTGATGATATGGAACACCGCCGCCACCGCCGCCAGCGGCGAGTTGAGCCCGAACAGCATGGTGATCAGCCCCAGGTGGCTGATCGTGGAATAGGCCAGCAGGCCCTTCAGGTCGTGCTGGAACAGGGCCACCGCCGCTCCCCACAACAGGGTCGCAAGGCCGGCGCCGGTGACCAGATAGAACCACAGATCGGTGCCCGACAGCGCCGGGTAGAAGCGCGCCAGCAGAAAAACCCCGGCCTTGACCATGGTCGCGGAATGTAAGTAAGCGCTCACAGGCGTGGGCGCCGCCATGGCGTGCGGCAGCCAGAAATGGAACGGGAACTGCGCGCTCTTGGTGAACACCCCCAGCAGCACCAGCACCAGAATCAGTGGATAAAGCGCGTTGGCGCGAATCCGGTCGCCGGCCGCCAGCACCTCGCCAAGGGAGTAACTGCCCGCCACCTGGCCCAGCAACAGGACCCCGGCGAGCAGCGCCAGCCCACCCATGCCGGTGACCGCCAGCGACATGCGCGCCCCTTTGCGGGCGGCGCTCTGGTGCGACCAGAAGCCGATCAGCAAAAACGAACTGAGGCTGGTCAGTTCCCAGAACAGCACCAGCAAAATCAGGTTGTCGCTGGTCACCAGACCGAGCATCGCGCCCATGAACAACAGCAGGAACGCATAGAAGCGCCCGGCCTTTTCGTTGGCGGACAAATAATAGCGGGCGTACACCACCACCAGCAGGCCAATGCCCAGCACCAGCACCGCGAACAGCAACGACAGGCCATCCAGCCGGAACGCCAGGTCCAGGCCGAGAGAGGGCATCCAGGGCCGGGAAAACTGCACGATGCCGCCACTGAGCACCCGCTGCGCCGGCCACCAGAGCCAGACCAGCGCCAGCAACGGCAAGGCCGCGGCGGTCAGCGCCAGCACGGTGCGTGATGCTCGCAGACGCTCAGCCAGCGGTGGCAGTACCGCCCCCAGAAAGGGCAGCAAAACCATAAGGGCGAGATTCATAGGCAATCCGTTGTCGTCAGTCGCGGTCGGGGCCGCTTTGAGCTTAACAGGCCAGGGAAATACCCATGAAAGGCTTTTTCAGTGGGGCATGGCCTGCTTGATGGTATCGAAAAACGGCATCAATGAGACAACGGGGGATCGGGAAAATAGGGGCGCCTGCCCCGTCGCGGGCAGTGCGACAGGGTGATCAGAGTAATGTTGTGCCGCGAGTGGCATTCCATGATAGCTGAGCCTCCTGAATCATCGAGTATGCCACGCAACGACGCTCGCGCCTAACCTTCGCCGCTATCGGGCCAATCGCAAAAGGGGGCGAGGCGGGGCACACTAGCGCCAGGGCTCGGCAAGCCCTGTGAGGTTCCCTAACCATAACAATAGCGAAGGAGATGCCCATGTTACGCTTGAAGCACCTGTTACTTGGCGCCACCGTGGTTCTCGGCGCCGCCGGTTGCGCGCATCAGCCCACCCTGCCCGACAACGCCACTTCGTGTCCGTCGCCACGCCCGGCCATGTGCACCATGGATTACCGGCCGGTGGTCGGCTACTTCGCCAGCGGCACCAAAGCCGGCGAATACAGCAACGCCTGCAATGCCTGCTCGCAGCGCAGCGTCAACTACACGGTCCCCGCCAACAAGCTCTGATCCGCCGGTGCCGGGAGGATACGCGGCGGGGACGGGTGCGTTACACTGACGGTTCGCGTTTTCTCGACCGGGAAGCCTGATTTGCCGTCCTCGCCCTTACCCCTGCTGCTGGACTTCGACCACCAGTATCACCGCGATCAACGCCAGAGCGCCGACTTCCTGCATCGCCGGGACCGGCGTCTGGCGCTTGATTATCAACGCCGGCACGGCTCATTGCCGGGCCAGGCCGCCTGGCTCGGCGAAATCGGCGCCGCCAGCGGCCCCGAGCAAAGCAAACACGCTGACAGCGCCGCCGGCCTCCGTGGCTGGCGGCGGCTGCGGTTGCTGTTCATGGCGCTGGGCGCGGTGCTGGGCGTGCTGACCATGCTCGGCCTGCTTTATTACGACGGCGGCCGGCGCATCAATGTCACCCTGATCGTCGCCATGGCCCTGCTGCAACTGTTGCTGGCGCTGCTCACCAGCGCCCAGGCAATGGTCGGCGCGCGCCCTTGGCGCGGCCTGTTCCGTGATGGCGTGCCGCGCTGGTGGCCGTTGCCGGAGCCGGCCCCCATGCTGCGGCTTCTGCAGCCCCATCTGGCCGCCCGGATCGCCCACGGCGGCGGCCTGGCATTCGGCCTCTGTGCGTTGCTGACCCTGCTCACCCAAGTGCTGATCAAGGATCTGGCGTTCGGCTGGAGCACCACCCTGCAAGCCTCCGCCGCTGGCTACCATGAGCTGATGCGCGCCCTCGCCTGGCCCTGGCGGGAGTGGCTGCCCGGCGCGGTGCCGAGCCTGGAGCTGGTGGAACGCTCGCGGTATTTCCGCCTCGGCCAGGGCGCCCCCGCCGAACCGGCGCTGCTGGGCGGCTGGTGGCCGTTTCTGGCCATGCTGTGGGCGGTCTACGCGGTGATCCCAAGGCTGCTGTTGCTGGCCTTCGGCAGCTGGCAACTGCGGCGGCGCGCTCTGGCGCTGCTGCGCGATCACCCGGGCCACGCCGCCCTGCTCGAGCGTTTCAACACCGCCTATGTGGAAAGCGATCGACCCGCCGACCACGAGCCTCTGCCCGCTTCCCGTTCACCGGGCATCGACGGCGGCCCGGCCCTGCCGGTGCCGGGTACTCTGATCCGCTGGGCCGGCGCCGGCGCCGGCCAGCCCGGGCTGGCCCGTCATTTGATTCAAGGCGACGAGCCGCTGGTGCTGAACGCCGGTGGCGCCGCCAGCCTGGAGCAGGATGCCGAGACCCTGGCGGAGGCCGCGCAGTGCAATCGGCCGCTGGTGATCGTAACTCGGGGCTGGGAGCCGCCCACCGGCGAGCTGCAGGATTTTCTCACCGACGCCCGCCAGCGCTGCGCCGCCGGCACGCCCTTGATTCTGGTGCCCCTGGCGGCGGACGGCGATCCGGCGCCGGCCCGCGACGACACCCTTGCCCAGTGGCAGCGCTTCGCTCTGCGTCAGAAAGACCCGCGGCTCAGCGTCGCCGGTTTTAGCGTCGCGGAGGCCGATCAATGAGCCAGACGCCCCGTTTCGCCGTCGTCGGCCACCCCAATAAGGGCAAATCCAGCAGCGTCGCCACGCTGGCGCAGAACGACGACATCGCCATCGCCCTGGAGCCAGGCACCACCCGGGACAGCCGGCACTACCCACTGAGCGTGGACGGCCGGCCACTCTACGAGTTGATCGACACGCCTGGCTTTCAACGTCCGCGCCGCGTGCTGGCCTGGCTGGAACAACACAGCCAGAGCGCCTCGGACCGGCCCGACACGGTGCGCGCCTTTGTCACCCAGCATCGCGACGACCCGCGCTTCCACGACGAGTGCGAATTGCTGACACCGATTCTGGACGGCGCCGGGATCATTTACGTGGTCGACGGCTCGGTGCCCTATTCCAGCGAGCATGAGGCGGAGATGAACATCCTGCGCTGGACCGGCCGCCCCAGCCTGGCGCTGATCAACCGCATCGGCGAGCAGGATCACGGTGAGCGCTGGCGCGCGGCGCTGGGGCAGTATTTTCAGATTGTGCGCCACTTCGACGCGGTCCACGCGCCGTTCGACACCCACCTGGGGTTATTGCGCAGCTTCGGCCAGCTGGCGCCGGAATGGGAAGCGCCCCTGGACGAAGCCATCAACCACCTGGCCGAGCAACGCCAGCGGCGTCAGCAGCAGGCGATGCGGCTGATCGCCACCACCCTGGCCGCCATGCTCACCCGGGTGCAAAGCGCCACCTTGCCGGTGGGCGGCAACCGCGACGAGCTGGAACACGGCCTGAGGCAACGCTGGCGGGAATGGCAGCGCCAGCGCGAGCAGGGCTTGCGCCGGGACATCGAGGGCCTCTATCTGCACCACCATTTGCAGCGCCAGGAAAGCGATCTGGCCTGGGAGCCGGGCGCCGATCTGTTCAGCGAAACCACCCGCCGCGCCTGGGGCGTCAGCCGCACCTATCTGGCCACCGCCGGCTTCGGCGCCGGTGCCCTCGGTGGCGCTGGCGTGGACGCACTCACCGCTGGCCATACGCTGGGCGCCGGCGCTCTGGTCGGCGGCTTGTTGGGCGCCGCCGGCAGTCTCTATTACGCCGGCAAGCTGGACCGCCTCAAGCTCGGCCCGCTGTCCAGCGGCGGCCAGCGCGCCCATTTCGGGCCGGTGCGCGACCCGCAATTCGGCTACGTGGTGCTGGGCCGCGCCCTGGAGCATTGGTACCGGGTCAGCCACCGCAACCACGCCGGCCGCGACCCGCTCACCCTCGGCGACGCCGACAGCCACTGGCTGGAGCAACTGTCCCGGAGCCAGCGCCAGACGCTGCAAAAAGCCCTGCAGAACCCGCCACGGGACGACGGCGACAGCAAACGCCGGCGGGCTCTGGAACAGGCCGTGTCGGAATGCGGCGACGCCTTCCTGCAATGGCGCACCCAAACCTCGCCGTGACCGCGCCGGCCAGGCCGGCGGTCAGTCACGCAAATGCGCCGAGCGTTCGCGGCGATAGTCGCGCGGTGCCACGCCCATGACCTTCTTGAACTGCCGGGAAAAGTGATACGGGTCTTCGTAACCCAGATCGGCGGCGACGTCGGCGACGCTCAACTCGGTGATGTCGAGCAGGTAACAGGCGCGGCTGATTTTCAAATGCTGAAACGCTTGCATCGGCGTTTGCCCGGTGTGCCGTTTGTATTCGCGGATAAAGTGATAACGGGACAACGCACTGGTGGCCGCCACCAGTTCGCCGAGGTCGATTTTCTCGTGCAGACGGGTCTGCAGCCAGGCCTGCACCCGGGCCACATCCAGCGCCGCGTTACGGCTCTGGCGCTGGCGCCGCATCAGCGCCATGTAGCTGAGCACGCTCTTCAAAAGATTGGCCGCGTAAAGTTGATGCTGGCGCTGAAAACGGGTGGCGGTGGCGAGCAGCAATTCCAACTCCTCGGTAAGGCGTGAGTGCACCCCCACCGACACCGTGAAGGCGCGCTCATCGCTTTGAATCTCGTCGAAGTACGCGGCCACGCCGGCGCCGCCCAGGTGCACCCAGTAAATCGTCCAGGGATCGCCGGGATTGGCCCGATAGCGATGCCGGCGCCCCTCGCGCAGCAGCAGCACCTCACCCGCCCGCACCGGCCGACGCACCCCCTCGACCTCCGCTACGCCGGACCCGGCCAGGCAGTAAATAAACAGATCGTCCGCCGGCGCCACGCGCCCCATATGGTGGCCGGCCGCCGCCGGATAATAGCCCACCCCGTGGGGCTGGCAGTCCCGGCACAGCGGGTGCCCGGCCAGTTCATCGACCAGCGTTTGCGGGATCACCACCCGCCGGCCCGCCTTGGGCAAAGGCCATTTCGAGGTTTCGGCAAGGGGCGGCGTGAATTCAGTCATGGGAGCAATTTTATCCATCTTTTCTCAATCAAAGCCATCTAAACCGGCCCGTCATTGTGATACCAATAGCAATATATTTGTCAGTGACCGGTATCAAAACGCTCCGGTCGTAGTGATTACAACAACAATCAAGGATGTCGCGATGCTTGCGATCAGCTTCCTCGGCCTGTTCCTCGGCCTGGCTCTTCTCGTCTTCCTGACCATGAAGGGCGTCAATATCATCATCTCCGCCGTGCTGTGCGCGGTGCTGGTGGCCCTGTTCAGCGGCCTGGCTCTCGACGAGGCGATGCTGGACACCTACATGAGCGGCTTCACCGGCTTCTTCACCACCTGGTTTCCCGCCATTCTGCTGGGCGCCATTTTCGGCCAGATCATGGACGACAGCGGCGCCGCCAAGACCATCGCCCGCAAGGCGCGCGACTGGTTCGGCGAGAAACGCGCCATCATGGCGGTGGTGGGCGCTTCGGCGATTCTCACCTACGGCGGCGTCAGCGTGTTCGTGGTCGGCTTCAGCGTTTATCCGATCGCCTACCAGCTGTTCAAAAGCGCCAACCTGCCGCACCGCTTTATCCCCGGTGCCATGGTGTTCGGTTCGATCTCGTTCACGATGACCTCACCGGGCTCGCCGGAGGTGCAAAACCTGATTCCCACCGAACACTTCGGCACCACCGCCGTGGCCGGCGGTTTTATTGGCGTGATCTGCGGTTTCACCATTTTGCTGCTCGGTGCCTATGCCCTGAAGCTGGCGGTGGGCCGCGCGGTGGCGGCCGGCGAGCAATTCGATCCGCCCGCCGCCAGCCGCCAGCACGGCGACGACGATGCCCTGCGCATTCCGGCCCTGGCGGCACTGGTACCGCTGGTGGTGCTGGTGGGGGGTTTCAATCTGCTGTCGCTGGTGTTCGAACTGCGCGCCGTGGAAGCGCTGCTGGTGGCCATGGTCACCAGCCTGGCGCTGGGCTTTGTGCTGTTTCGCCATGCGCTTGATCACAGCACCGGCACCCTGGCCGCCGGCGCCGACAACGCCCTGGTGGCCACCGCCAATACCTGCGCGGTGGTCGGCTTCGGCGCGGTGGCGGCGTTGACGCCGGCCTTCAAGGAGATCGTCGCGGTGCTCACCGACCTGCCCGGCCTGGAGTACGCCGGCCTGGCCATGGCGGTCACGGTGATCGCCGGCATCACCGGTTCCGCGTCCGGCGGGCTGGGCATCGCGCTGCCAATCCTGGCGCCGATTTACCAGGGCATGGGCCTGGACAACGGCGCCATGCACCGGATCTCGGCGCTCGCCTCCGGGGGGCTGGATTCACTGCCCCATAACGGCTACGTGGTGACCACCATTCGCGCCATCTGTAAAGAAACGCACCAGCGCGCGTACCCGATGATTTTCGTCGCCAGCGTGCTGGTGCCCTCGGCGGTACTGATGCTCGCGGTGCTGCTGTACACCCTGTTCTGAGCCGTGCCGGTGAAGCTGGCAAATGGCTATACGAAGTGTTTTCCTGATGGGGATGCTCTCCATCAGGCGGCCACCTTGTCCGCCCCGCGATGGGCGGATTCCGGTACCCCTAACGCATCACTGATATCAAAGCGGAGACCCTCATGTCGACCCGACTGCCCCAACTGATCAATGGCGAGTTCGCCGAAAGCAACACCCGCACCTGGATTCCGGTGACCAACCCCGCCACCCAGGAAGTGCTCTGTGAGGCCCCCGCCGCCACCGCGGAGGAAATGGAGCAGGCCATCGCCGCCGCCGGCGCCGCTTTTCTTGAATGGCGTGAAGTGCCGGTGTCCGAACGGGCGCGCCTGATGTTGCGCTATCAACACCTGCTCAAGGAGCGCCACGACCAGATCGCTGAAGTGCTGGCCAAGGAAACCGGCAAAACCTTCGAGGACGCCAAAGGCGATGTATGGCGCGGCATCGAAGTGGTCGAGCAGGCCGCCAACGTGGCCTCGATGATGATGGGCGAGACTGTGGAGAACGTGGCGCGCAGCATCGACACCCACTCCTGGACCCAGCCACTGGGCGTGTGCGCCGGTATTACCCCGTTCAACTTCCCGGCGATGATTCCGCTGTGGATGTTCCCGATGGCCATCGCCTGCGGCAACACCTTCGTGCTCAAGCCCTCGGAACAGGACCCGATGACGCCCAACATGCTCGCCGAGCTGTTCCTGGAAGCGGGCGCGCCGAAAAACCTGCTGCAGGTGGTGCACGGCGGCAAGGAGCAGGTCGACACCCTGCTCACCCACCCGGCGATCAAGGCGGTGTCGTTCGTCGGCTCGGTGCCGGTGGGCCAGCATGTGTATCGCACCGCCACCGACCACCTCAAACGCGCCCAGTGCTTCGCCGGCGCCAAGAACCACATGGTGGTGATGCCCGATGCCCAGAAGAGCCAGGTGATCGGCAGCCTGGTGGGGGCCTCCTGCGGCGCCGCCGGCCAGCGCTGCATGGCGATCAGCGTGGCGGTGTTCGTCGGTGAATCGCAACAATGGATCGAAGAACTGAGCGCCGAGTTCGCCAAGATCCGCCCCGGCGCCTGGGACGACAAGGACGCCGGCTACGGCCCGCAGATCAGCCCCAAGGCCCGCGACCGGGTGCTGACGCTGATCAAACAGGGCAAGGAGGAAGGCGCCACCTGTCTGCTGGATGGCTCCGAGTGCACCGTGGACGGCCTGCCCGACGGCAACTGGGTCGGCCCGACCCTGTTCACCGACGTCAAACCGGAAATGGCCATCTACCAGGAAGAGATCTTTGGCCCGGTGCTGTGCTGCGTGTGCGTGGACACCCTGGAAGAAGCCATCGAGCTGGTCAACAACAGCCCTTATGGCAACGGCACCTCGATCTTCACCGCCAGCGGCGCCGCCGCGCGCAAATACCAGCACCAGGTGGAAGTGGGCCAGGTCGGCATCAATGTACCGATTCCGGTGCCGCTGCCGTTCTTCAGCTTCACCGGCTGGAAGGGCTCGTTCTATGGCGACCAACATGCCTACGGCAAGCAGGCGGTGCGTTTCTATACCGAAACCAAAACGGTCACCAGCCGCTGGTTCGAGGACGACATCCAGAGCGGCCCGAACATGACCATTCATTTGAAATAAACGCGCCCGGGACCGCGCCCCGACGAACACCGTTGGTCGTGGGCGCGGTTGCCACCGGCCGCCACCAGCACAGGACCCAAGCCGTGGATTTCGCTCTTAATGAAGAACAACTGGCGTTCCGCGACACCGCGCGCCAGTTCGCCGATAAGGAGTTGGCGCCGTTCGCCGCCGCATGGGACGCCGGCAGCGTGTTCCCCAAAGACACCCTCCGCCGCGCCGGCGAATTGGGCTTCTGCTCGCTGTATTGCGACGAGGAGCACGGCGGCATGGGCCTGAGCCGGCTGGACGCGGCTCTGATTTTCGAACAACTGGCGGCCGGCTGCACCTCCACCACCGCCTTTATCACCATTCACAACATGGCCACCTGGATGCTCACCCGTTTCGGCAACGACACAGTGCGGCAACGCTGGGGCGCCGCCTTGATGAGCGGAGAGAAACTGGCTTCCTATTGCCTCACCGAACCGAACGCCGGCTCCGACGCCGCGTCGCTCACCACCAGCGCGCGCCGCGACGGCAATGATTATGTGCTCAACGGCGCCAAGGCGTTCATTTCCGGCGCCGGCGACACCGATGTGCTGGTTCTGATGGCGCGCACCGGCGGCCCCGGCGCGGGCGGCATTTCCTGCTTCGCGATCGCCGCCGACACGCCGGGCGTCAGCTACGGCCGCAACGAAGAAAAAATGGGCTGGAAAAGCCAGCCCACCCGGGCGGTGATTCTGGACAACGCCCGGGTGCCAGCGGAGAACCGCATCGGCGACGAGGGCCAGGGCTTCAAGATCGCCATGGCCGGCCTGGACGGCGGTCGCATCAACATCGCCAGCTGTTCCCTGGGCGCGGCCACCGCCGCGCTGCGCCAGGCGCAGAGCTATGTGCAGGAACGCCAGCAGTTCGGCCAGCCGGTGGCGGCCTTCCAGAACACCCAGTTCGCCCTGGCCGACATGGCCACCCACCTGCTGGCCGCCCAGCAGATGGTGCGGCTGGCGGCCTGGAAACTGGACCAGGGCCACGACGACAAAAGCACCGTGTGCGCCATGGCCAAGCGCCTGGCCACCGACCTGTGCTTCGACATCTGCAATCAAGCGCTGCAGTTGCACGGCGGCTACGGTTACATCAAGGAATACCCGCTGGAACGCTATGTGCGCGACAGCCGGGTGCATCAGATTCTCGAAGGCACCAATGAAATCATGCGGGTGATCATCGCCCGCCGGGTGCTTCAGGATTTGTCATTCTTATAAACGCGCAAAATCACGCCCGCCCAGCGGACAATAAGGAGAAAACAATGAAAATCGGCTTTTTTGGTGTCGGTAACATGGGCGGCCCGATGGCCGCCAATCTGGTCAAGGCCGGCCATGAAGTCACCGCCTTTGATCTGGTGCCGGCGCTGCTCGAAGCGGCCAGCGCCGCCGGGGCCCGCGCCGTGGACCAACCGGCGCTGGCGGTGCAAGGCGCCGAGGTGGTGATCAGCATGCTGCCTTCGGCCAAGGCGGTCACCGGCCTGTATCTTGGCGAGCAGGGCATTCTTGATCTGATCGACCCGGACACCCTGATTATCGATTGCTCGACCATCGACGCGGCCACCTCACGGCGGGTGGCCGGGATCGCCGCCGACAACGGCCGGGTGATGATCGACGCGCCGGTTTCCGGCGGTGTCGGCGGCGCCAAGGCCGGCACCCCCACCTTTATTTGCGGCGGCCCCGCCGACGCCGTGGAACAAGCCCGGCCCCTGCTCGAATGCATGGGTAAGAACATCTTCCGCGCCGGCGACAGCGGCGCCGGCCAGGTGGCGAAAATCTGCAACAACATGCTGCTGGCGGTGCACATGATCGGCACCGCCGAGGCGCTGCAGATGGGCGTCGATCATGGCCTCGACCCGGCGGCGCTGTCGGAGATCATGCGCGCCAGTTCCGGCGGCAACTGGTCGCTGGAAGTGTACAACCCGTGGCCCGGCGTGATGCCCAATGTGCCCGCCTCCAACGGCTATCAGGGCGGCTTTGGCGTGAACCTGATGAACAAGGACCTGGGGCTGGCTCTGGAAGCGGCGCTGACCAGCGGCTCGTCCACGCCGATGGGCGCGCTGGCGCGCAGCCTGTACGCCGCCCACGCCAACCAGGGCCACGGCGGTCTGGATTTTTCCAGCATCCAGACTTACTTCCGAAGCCGCGACGCGGATTGATTCGCAGCAATCGTCGACGCATAAAGAACGGCCCGGTGTGCGTGTTATCGCATTAATCACCAACAAAGAGGCCTCAATGCACGGGGCCGGCGACATTTTTTGGCGCTGGCCCTTGCAGGCGGCGATCAAACAGAACGTCCCGCCGGGGCTGACACAGCATGAAGTCGGCCCCGAAGGGCCCGTGTGCCAGTGATCAGTGATCAGTGCACCATGATCGTTTTCTGATCATCCGCAGCAATCCACGGCGACTGCAAACGTGGGATTGATCCCGGTCACACCTGGGACGCCCCACCATCGGCGAACAACTCGACGCCGTTGATGTAACTCGAGGCATCACTCGCCAGAAACGCAACGGCCCTGCCAATCTCCCGCGCCTCACCTATCCGCCCGAGCGTGCTTTTTTCACTGAACGCTTGGATAACCCTTTCCGCGTCTTCAGCGAGCATGCTTCGCAGGGACTGGGTATCGACAGGGCCAGGGCTGAGGAGATTGATGCGGACGCCGGAACCCTTGATGTCCAGAACCCAGCTTCTCACCAGGGCACGCAGGGCAGCCTTGGTTGCGCCATAGACGCTCAGGCCGGGGCCGGGATTGATCGAGGCAGTGGAGCCGATGATGACGATGCTGGACCCTTTGGCCATAAGGGGCAGCGCTCCCTGGACGGTAAAGGTCACGCCTTTCACATTGATATTGAAAAGCCGATCAAAGCTTGCTTCGGTGATCGTACCCAGCGGCCCTATTTCCCCCGTCCCCGCGTTAGCGATCAGGACATCGATACGGCCGATATCCGACTCGATACGGCTAAAGAGTGCCGCCAGATCGGACGCGTTCGAAACATCGGCGGCAATGGCGACGGCCTCATCGCCCAGGCCGGCCAGGGCCTCGTCCAACTGCTCTTGTCGGCGCCCGGTAATGACAACTTGAGCGCCCTGCTCGACAAACTCTCGTGCAATCGCGAGCCCTAAACCTGATGACCCACCGGTGACCAGCACAACTTTATCTTTGAATGACATGAACATTTACCTGAGCAAAGGAATGGGACTGCGCATAAAATATGTAGTGGATACTACATAGTGCGCGCATACTGCGCAACCCATTTAGCAATCACTATATAAATCTTCGTTTGCCGAACGTTTGCTCGTGGATATAGCGGCCGCTACACTGAATTTCTCATCTCGCGAGGCCACCATGAACGAAAAGACCCGACAACGCCGCCCTGCTTTTGATCGCGAAGCGGGAGTCGCTATCGCTCAGGCGCTTTTTCATGAACGTGGTTATGACGGGGTCAGCCTTGCTGATCTGACCGAAGCCATGGACATCAAACCGCCCAGTTTTTACGCCGCCTACGGCAGCAAAGCGGAGCTGTTCGAGCGGGCGATGCTGCGTTATGCCCAGGAAAACGCACTGCCCCTGGACGATCTTCTCGCGCCCGACCGGCCTCCCGCTGAAGCGCTTTCCGCATTGCTGCTCGCCGCCGCCAAACAATACGGGCGGCACAGCCTGCTGCGTGGCTGCATGATTACCGAGGGCATGCGAGCGAATGACCAGGTGGCACGCCAAATGGCTCGGAATCTTGGCAATGGCGGGCTTCAGGCGATCCGCGCTTACCTTGATCAGGTTCACCCGCGAGGGGCCCAGGCGCTGGCGGATTACATGGCGGTCACTTTGCGCGGCTTGTCGGCAGCGGCTTGCAACGGCATGTCTCGCAAACGTCTTATTGAGGTCGCACAGGTAGCTGGCCGATTTCTCTCTCGGGAAATGGACGCCGACCAATCCACCTCGGCTTCCTAAGCCGTGAGTCGCTGCGGGGCGATGACCTCTGTCTGTATCGATCCGTGATCGTGGTACCCGCGATGGTCTCGCCGAGTTCGCCACCGAGCCGACGTGCCGGCGTTTCGAAATCTGGCCGTCGTTCGCCGTGGAACAAAGCGCCAAATCGGTTCATCGCCTTGGCGGGCCAGACACAGGGGGGGATGAAGAAGGACTATTTCCGGTCTTGAATGCGCCGCCAGGGGCGCGCCAGCTCCAATTCGAAAGCCAGCTCCAACAGCGTGCGTTCACCGCCCTGCACCGCCGCCAGCTGCACGCCAATGGGCAGGCCGTTTTCGGTCTGGCCCATGGGCAACGAGATCGCCGGGCTGCCAGAGGCGTTGTTGGCGGGGGTGAAACTGGCGTACTTGATCAACCGGTCGATGAGCGTGTCGAACGGCACTGTCGGGCTCAGATAACCCAGCTCCGGCGTGGTGTGCGCCAGCACCGGCGAAAGCACCACATCGTACTGTTTGAAGGCGCTGGCGTAGCGCTGCCAGGTGCGTTTCAGATGAAACAGCATGGACGGCGTTTTCAGCATGTGGCAGCGGTAATAGGCGCTCAGCCCCAGGGTCAGATCGTCCAGTTCGGCGGCGTTGAAATCCGGGCTGACGATGCGCCGGCCGAAGCGGTGCACCATGAATGCCATAAAGCCGTAATACAGCACGAAGTCATCGATAAAGCGCCGCCCCAACGGGATCGGCGCCTCTTGCACATGGTGGCCGAGATCCTCGAGAAGGCGGGCGGTGTCTTCCACGGTGGCGCGGGTGGCCGGGTCGGTGGCGCTGCCGGTGATCGAATCGACCAATAACCCGACACGCAAGCGTCGGCGGGCCGGGCCGCTCACTTCGCCAATCGGCGCCAGCCGCGGGTCGCGGTAGTAGCGCTCGGCGTGGGCGAAAAAACGCGCCGTGTCGCGCACGCTGCGGGTCAGCACTCCCTCGCAGATCAAGTCCACCGGCAGCGCCCGCGAGGCTTCCGATTTGACCAGCCGGCCACGGGTCGGCTTGAGCCCCACCAGCCCGCAACAGGCGGCGGGAATGCGGATCGAGCCGCCGCCGTCGTTGCCGTGGGCGATCGGCACCGCGCCAGCGGCCACCAGCGCGGCGGCACCGCCGGAGGAAGCGCCACAGGAATAGTCCGTGTGCCAGGGGTTGCGCGCCGGCGGCGCGTCCATGAACTCGGTGGAGGCGCTAAAGCCGAAATCCGGCAACCGGCTCTTGCCCAGCACCGTGAAACCCTGCGCCAGATACTGACGCGCAAAGGCGCTGTCGCGCGCCGCCGGGCGCGCATGGGCCGCCGCCGCGCCCTGTCCGGTGGGCAGGCCTTTCAGATCGAGATTGTCCTTGATCAACGTCGGCACGCCAGCGAACGCGCCGGCGCCCCGGCCGAGCCGCTTCGCCTCGGCGCGCGCACGCTCGAACGTCGCCAGCGCCACCGCGTGCAATCGCGGATCGACCTGTTCGATCCGGGCAATGGCCGCGTCGGTCACCTCGGCGGCGCCCAAGGCGCCGCTGCGAATGCCCTCGGCCACGGCGGTGGCGTCCAGATCGCCAAGGGCATCGTCGCCGAAAGCGTGGCGCTTTTTATTGGGGTCGTTCATCGCGTTTTTTGCCCTTCGTTTGATCAACATGCCCACCCCGATGGGGCCATCGGAGCCATGCCGGAATGTACCATGGTGCCAGCTTCAGGACGGGCCAATCCCAGCTGCCCCGCTTCGCCATGCCGCCCTGGGGCAAGAGCCCGATTTAGGCGTAAAGTACCCGCTTAACAACCAATATAAGGGGAGAGCGTCATGGCGTTTGATTTCAGTGGGTACCGGGTGATTGTCGCCGGCGGCAGCAAGGGGATCGGCCGGGCTATTGCGTTGGGTTTCGCCGGCGCTGGCGCGCGGGTGAGCGTGTGCGCCCGTAACGAAGAGGCCCTGCAAGCGTTGCGCGAAGATGCCGCCGCCGCCGGGCTGGAGCTGTTGACCGGCCGCTGCGACATCGGCGACAAGGCGGCGCTGGAAGGCTACCTGAGCGATGCGCTTTCAACCCTCGGCGGCCTCGATGTGCTGGTCAATTGCGCCTCCGGGTTTGGCCGTACCGACGACGAAGCGGGCTGGGCGGTGAGCCTGGACGTGGATCTGATGGGCACCGTGCGCGCCAGCCACGCCTGCCTGGCGGCGCTGCGGCAATCCGAACATCCGTCGATCATCAACCTGGCGTCGATCTCCGCGCTGCGCGCCTCGCCGCGCACCCCACCCTATGGCGCCATCAAGGCGGCGGTGGCGCACTACACCGGCACCCTGGCGCTGGAACTGGCGCCGCACAAAGTGCGCGTCAACGGCATCGCGCCGGGTTCCATCGAGTTTCCCGGCGGCGTCTGGGACAACGCCAGACAACACAATCCCGAGCTTTACCAGCGCACCCTTTCCAGCATTCCGTTCGGCCGCATGGGCAGCGACCAGGAGGTGGCCAACGTGGCACTGTTCCTGGCCAGCGACTACGCCAGCTGGATCACCGGGCAGACCCTGGTGGTGGATGGCGGGCAAGTACTCGGCTGACCGCCTCGGTGGCAAGCCCGCCGGCGCGCACGTCGGGCTTGCATTGGCACCGGAATGCCGCCACATTGGCCGCACTTGAAGGGGAGTATCCCAGGCGGTGCCGCTCGCATGAGGCGGCGCCCCGCCATTCCGCCGTCGTCAGCACGGGCCCAGTGGCCCCGGCGCCGGAACCGGCCCGCCCATGGCGACCGGGGGAGAGACTTTCGGGGATGACCCGTATTCATCTGCCGGAGGTTTTTGCGTGCACGTACCACTTTGGGTTTGGCTGGCGACCATCGCCGCCATCGCCGCTTTATTCCTGTTCGACTTCGTCGCCCATGTGCGCAAGCCCCATGAACCCACGTTCAAGGAGGCCGCCTGGTGGTCCACGTTTTTCATCACGCTGGCGCTGCTGTTCGGCGCCGGTCTGTGGGTGGTGTGGGGGCACCAGCATGGCGCCGAATACTTCGCCGGCTTTATTACCGAGAAAAGCCTCTCCATCGACAATCTGTTCGTGTTCGTCACCATCATGGCGAAGTTCGCCGTGCCCCGTCCTTATCAGCAAAAAGCGCTGCTGATCGGCGTGCTGATCGCGCTGATTCTGCGCGGCCTGTTTATCGCCGCCGGCGCCGCCGCCATCGCCCGCTTCAGTTGGGTTTTCTACATTTTTGGCGTATTTCTGCTCTATACCGCCGTCCATCTGACCCTGGAATTTTTCAGCAAAAAAGAGGCCGGCGACAACTACCAGCCCGGCCCGGGTGTGCGCCTGCTGCAAAGAATCCTGCCTTCGACCAGCGATTACCACGGCCAGAATCTGTTCGCCCGGGTCGACGGTAAATGGCTGGTGACGCCTTTGTTCATGGTGGTGGCGGCGCTGGGTTTCACCGATGTGCTGTTCGCGCTGGATTCGATTCCGGCGATTTACGGGCTGACCAAAGAACCCTATATCGTTTTCACCACCAATGCGTTCGCCCTGCTTGGCCTGCTGCAACTGTATTTTCTGATCGGTGGTCTGCTGCAACGGCTGGTCTATCTGGGGCTGGGTCTGTCCGCGATTCTGGCGTTCATCGGCATCAAGCTGGTGATCGAGGCGCTGCACACCAACAATCTGCCGTTCATCAACGGCGGCGAACCGATCCATTTGCTGCCGGAAATTCCCATCTGGCTGTCGATGACGATCATCGTCGGCACCCTGGTGGTCACCACCCTCGCCAGCCTGATAAAAAGTGGCTTGGATAAAAAAGCCGGCTAGGAAGCCTCTGAAAAACGCTGGCACGCCAAAGCCCCGGCCCGTTCGCCACGCTCTGGCTTAGCGTCTGGCGGTGTCAGGCGCGGTCGCGCTCCACGCGCAGGCCGTTGGCCAGCATGCGCCGGGCCAGGGTGACCAGTTCGGCGATGCTGTCCACCACCGCGTCCGGGCGGTGCGGGTGGCGCAGGGTATTGGGGAAGATCTTGTCGATCCAGGCCGGGGACCAGTGGGCGCCGTTGTAAAAGATCGCAGTGACACCCGCTTCCTTGCCGGCAATCACATCGGTGGTGCTGTCGCCCACGTACCAGACGCTCTCCGACGCCGGCACATCCAGTTTCTCCAGCGCCCGCAAAATCATGTCCGGAGCCGGTTTGCGCCGCTGCACATCGTCGCCGCAGACGATCACATCAAACAGGTCGCGCCAGCGCCCTTCGTCCACCAGCCCCAGTTCATGTTCCAGATATTCCCGACGGCGGTTGGAAATCACCCCCACCGGTACGCCGCTGGCCTTGAGCCGGCGTAACTGCTCATTGATGTCCGGCTCCAGCGGGAACACCTGGTCCACGTACTTCTTGTAGCACGCGTCGAACGCCTGATGGATGGTGCGCTTGGCACCATCATCATCGCCGAACAGCACCTCGAAAATGTCGGTGCGGGAGATCTTGCGCTGGGCGGTGATTTTGGGATGAAGGCGGTGGTGCTCACGCACGTATTTGACCAGTTTGGCGTCTTCCAGGGTTTTCGACTGGTCCGGACCCAGCAGCTTATCCCAAAGGTCCAGCTCCTCCAGACGGGGCAGAACATCGTCCACCGCGTGGTACATCGCATCGTGGGTATCCACCAGGGTGGCGTGCCAGTCGATCAACACCGTCTCCGGCCGGGCGCCGGGCAACTGCAGGATGCTCATGGTGCGCTCCTCTCCACCGGGGGAGCCCTTACCCTACCGGATTCCGGCCGCATGCGCCGCCGCACCGGTGCCAATCTTTTACGTTTCCAACGCTGTTTTAACCGCCCCGCGCACCCAGTTACCAGGAACGAGCAGGAGGCCTGAGATGAGTGACGATCGCCTGAGCCGCTATCGCGACAAACGGACGCTGACCAGTAGCCACGAGCCCGCCGCCGGTCATGAGCGTGGCGCGCGGTTCGTGGTTCAGAAACACGATGCCAGCCGGCTCCATTACGATTTCCGGCTGGCGGTGGCGGGCGTGCTGAAATCCTGGGCGGTGCCCAAGGGCCCCTCCACCGACCCGCGCGAGAAGCGGCTCGCCGTGCAAGTGGAAGATCACCCTTTGGACTACGCGGATTTCGAAGGCACCATCCCCGCCGGCCATTACGGCGCCGGCACGGTGATGGTCTGGGACCACGGCGGGTATCGCAATTTGCGCGCCGACAACGACTCGCCCCGTGACATGGAACAAAGCCACCAAGAAGGGCTGATCGAGATCTGGCTGGACGGCGAGAAAATTCGCGGCGGCTATGCGTTGAAACGGTTTCGCGAGGGCGACAAACCGCAATGGCTGCTGATCAAGATGAGCGATGATCAGGCCGACGCGCGCCGGCGCCCCACCCACACCGAAAACCGTTCGGTACTCAGCGGCAAGACCCTGGCCGGCATCGCCCGCGCCGCTGGCCAGGACCGGCCAAAAGGTAACCACGATGACTGAAAAACACTACCACCTGGATGGCCATGACATTGCTGTCAGCCACGCCGACAAGGCGCTGTTTCCCGAACCGAAGATCACCAAGCAGGCGCTGGCTGAGTACTACCGCCGAGTGGCGCCGGTGATGTTGCCGCATATAAAAGGGCGGCCGTTGACCCTGCATCGCTTCCCCGATGGCATCGGTGAAGATGGCTTCTTCCAACAAGCTCGAGGGCGTTACTTTCCTGAGTGGCTGCCGGCGCGAACGATCGAGCATGGCGGCGACACCGGTGAAGTAACCCACGTGCTGTGCGAACACAGCGCGGATCTGGTCTACCTGGCCGGGCAGGCAGCCATCGCCCTGCACGCCTGGCCCAGCCGCCAGCCGGAGCTGGATAAGCCTAGCCAATTGATCTTCGACCTGGACCCGCCGGGCCAGGACTTCGAGCCGGTGCGCCAGGCAGCGTTACAGCTCGGCCAGTGGCTGCGTGAACGGAATATCACGCCGTTCGTGAAGACCACCGGCTCGCGGGGCCTGCACGTGGTGGTGCCTCTGGAGCCGGAGCTGGATTTCGACCGCGCCCGGGATCTGGCACGGGACATGGCCGCGCAGTTGGCGCATCAGCATGCCGACACGCTGACGCTGGAGCAGCGGAAGGACAAGCGAAAAGGACGGCTGTACCTGGACATCATGCGCAACGCTTTCGGCCAGACCGCGGTGGCGCCTTATTCGGTGCGCGCTCTCCCCGGCGCGCCGGTGGCGACGCCGTTGGAATGGTCGGAACTGGATGACGCGCGGTTAACCGCGCGCCGCTATACCGTGGCCAACCTGTTCCGCCGGCTCGGCCAGAGGCAGGACCCCTGGCATCGCATGGAGGATCAGGCGGTGGGTGCGGCCGCGTTACGTAAGGCCACCGGTTAAAGGGAATGGCTGTTTATTGCGGCGGCGTTATTTGTGCGCCGCCATCTCCTTCTGGTAGGTCCGGGCAAGGCTGGTCTTTTGCTGCTCGGGCAGGGCTCGCCCGGCAAGCTGGAATACTTCCTGCTCTTCTTCATCAAGATGATGGGTGACCAGATGTTGCAGTTTCTTGGCGGTGCTCAACCAGGCCGAAGAACTGAAATCCGTTTCTTCCAGGGTTTCCAACAGTTCGTCGATCTCGTGGTGCTCGGCCACACTGTGGCGCGCTTTTTCCTGGGTCAGATCGACTTCCATCATGGGGATATAAAGGGCACGTTCTTCCGCGGCGGCGTGGGCGCTCAGCTCGGTTTTCACCTTTTCGAACAGCTCGTCGCGCCCTTCGCTGTCGCCGTGGGTTTTCACCAACAGTTCCAGCAGAGTCCGCTGTTTATCGTGGTCCGCGCGCAGCGCTTCGAAAATGGTCATGGATATGGCCTCCTCAGGGGGGTGCACCGGGCCGGCGCGTCGGAGTCGCGCCAAAAAAAGCCCGCGGTACGATTTCAATCGGTCCGATCAATGACCGTTACCATACCCTGGAAAAGAGAAATTCCCGGACAGCTTTACCGGAGTTTACCTTCCCCCATGTTCAGTCAGTCTCCAGCAGACGCGGCCCCGGCCCCTCGTCACCAAGCTGGTCCCAGGGGTTGCGCAGCGGGCAGGCTTCCATCGACAAACAGCCGCAACCGATGCAGCCGTCGAGCTGGTCACGCAATCGGGTAAGCTGCTCAATGCGCCGATTCAAATCACCACGCCAGCGCCGCGACAAACGCTGCCAATCCCGAGCGGTGGGCGCGCGGCCATCCGGCAATTCATTCAGCGCGTCGGCGATCTCCGCCAGCGGAATGCCGGTACGCTGGGCCACCTTGATCAGGGCCACCCGGCGCAGCACACCGCGATGGTAACGCCGCTGATTGCCGTTATTGCGGCGGCTCTGAATCAGCCCTTTGCTTTCATAGAAATGCAACGCCGACACCGCCACGCCGCTGCGGCGTGCCACCTCGCCCACCGACAGCTCCTTGTTCACGGTCTGCTGGTTAACCGTGCCCTCGTTAACAGTACTCTCGTTGACCGTGCCCATGCGCCACTCTTTGACCTCAAGTTTAGTTGAGGTTTTACACTGCCGGCGCGGGCATGGCAACCGTGATTAAAGAATCCAATCGCCACCCCGGTTAAACGTTCGCCGTAGTATCATCGGGGCCGGGTCGAAACAGCCCGACCCCGGTCGACTACCTCCCCGACCCAATCACACCGTTTCCGACGCAGCAAGGAGCCGCCGTGGACCCGATCATTTCCATCAAGCAGTTGAGCAAGACCTACGACAGCGGCTTCCAGGCGCTGAAGAACGTGGATCTGGAAATCCGCCGGGGCGAAATTTTCGCCCTGCTCGGCCCCAACGGCGCCGGCAAGACCACTCTGATCAGTATTGTTTGTGGCATCGTCAATCCCAGCGCCGGCCAAGTCGACGCCGATGGCCACGATATTCTGCGCGACTTCCGCGCCGCCCGGTCCTCGATTGGGCTGGTGCCCCAGGAAATTTCCACCGACGCCTTCGAGACCGTGTGGGCCACGGTCACTTTCAGTCGCGGCCTGTTCGGCAAGCCCGCCAACCCGGCTTATGTGGAAAAAGTGCTGCGGGATCTGTCGCTGTGGGACAAACGCAAAGACAAGATCATCGCGCTCTCCGGTGGCATGAAGCGGCGCGTGATGATCGCCAAGGCGCTGTCGCACGAGCCCAAGATCCTGTTTCTGGACGAGCCCACCGCCGGCGTCGACGTGGAGTTGCGAAGGGACATGTGGGAGATGGTGCATGCTCTGCGCGAGAGCGGCGTGACCATTATTCTCACCACCCATTATATCGAGGAGGCCGAGCAGATGGCCGATCGCATCGGCGTGATCAATCACGGCGAGATCGTGCTGGTGGAAAACAAGCACGCGCTGATGGAAAAGCTGGGCAAGAAAGAACTGCGTCTTCAACTCAGCGAACCGTTGCAGGCTCTGCCGGAAGGGCTGCGCGATCAATCGCTGGCACTGGCCGCCGACGGTCACGAACTGGTCTACAGTTTCGATGCGCGCCACGGTCAGGGCGACATCGCCGGTCTGCTGCGCCGTCTCGCGAAGCTGGGCATTGAATTCAAGGATCTGCGCACCCGGGAAAGCTCCCTGGAGGAGATTTTCGTCAGCCTGGTGCATGAACCGCAATCACAACCGCGCCCGGAGGAAGAAGTATGAATTTTCACGCGATCCGTGCGATCTACCTGTTCGAAATGGCGCGCACCTGGCGCACGCTGATGCAGAGCATCGCCTCGCCGGTGATTTCCACCTCGCTGTATTTCGTAGTGTTCGGTTCCGCCATCGGCTCGCGCATGGTGGAAATCAATGGCATCAGCTACGGCGCCTTTATCATTCCCGGCCTGATCATGCTGATGCTGCTCAACGAAAGTATTTCCAACGCCTCGTTCGGCATCTATATGCCGAAGTTTTCCGGCACCATCTACGAGGTGCTCTCCGCCCCGATCTCCTATGTGGAAATCGTGCTCGGCTATGTCGGCGCGGCGGCCAGCAAATCGGTGGTTCTCGGCTTGTTGATTCTCGCCACCTCACGGTTGTTCGTGGAATTCCATATAGCCCATCCGCTGTGGATGGTGGGCTTTCTGGTGCTGACCGCCGTCACCTTCAGCCTGTTCGGTTTTATTATCGGCGTCTGGGCGGATGGCTTTGAAAAGCTGCAGATCATTCCGATGATGATCGTGACGCCGCTGACGTTCCTTGGCGGCACCTTCTATTCCGTGGATATGCTGCCACCAGCGTGGCAAACGGTGACCTTGTTTAATCCGGTGGTGTACTTGATCAGCGGCTTTCGCTGGAGCTTTTACGGCATCGCCGACGTCAGCATCGGCATCAGCCTGGGCATGACGGTGCTGTTCATGTTGCTGTGCTTGAGCACGGTATGGTGGATCTTCAAAACCGGTTATCGGTTGAAGAGTTGAGTGCCGGCGTTGAACACGGCAAGCCGGCCCGACGGATGTCGCGGCGGGCCGGGCTTGTCACTGACACCGACTTAGCGCTTCTTATTGAGATCCGTGACGATTTTTTCCACCTCATCACGAGGTAGATAATCCAGGTCCCAATGATTGGTGTAACTTTCTTTTAAGCGGCGTCGACCACGGTGCAGCGGCTCCGGGTCGTCGCCGGCGTGGGCGGCGGCGCTGTCGCCAAGCTGTGGCGGCGGTTCCTTCGGCGGCTGTTTGGCCGGGCGCCGGGGAAAGCGCCGCCACCAGTCGCGCCATCGGCGTTTCCAGATTGAGCCCATCGTTTGCTCCGGATTGCGGGCCAGGCGGGTCCCCCTCCATGCTACGCCGGCCCAACCACGCCGCCCACCCCGCCATTCCCTTCATGGCGCCAGCTTCGTACCATGGGCGCTGCCGTGACCCTGGGGAATCGCTTTGAATCTCGACCTGACCGATCTGCTGCTGCTTGCCGCGCTGGTGCTGGGTGCCGCGTTGTTCTGGCGCTCGCAGCGCATCCGCGAGACCGCCCTGCGCGTTACCCGCCGCTATTGCGAACGCGAGGACGTCATGCTGCTGGACGAAACCGTTGGCCTGAAACGCCTGCGGCTGCGCCGGGACAACCAGGGGAAGCTGCGTCTATGGCGCGTTTACGAGTTCGAATTCACCGTCACCGGCGGCGAGCGCTACCGCGGCGAAACGCTGCTGCTGGGTGAGCGCGTGGAGCGGGTCACCCTGCCGCCGCACCGATTCGTGGACGAACCCGACCGCCTTCGCTAGGGCGCCTGACACTGCTTTTACACCTTTTTTAATCAAACCGGTGTTTTCATGCACCGATCAGGCGTACTCATGGTAGGCCCCGCCAGCAACACGGAGGCCCCATGATTTACGCGCAAAGGGTGGAACGGATCCAGCCATCGCTGACGCTGAAGATCAATGCCGAGGCGGCGGCGCTCCAGAACGGCGACGGCTCGGTGGCGCGGCTGGGTGCCGGAGAGCCGGATTTCGATACCCCGGAGGCGATCAAACGCGCCGCTCACCGCGCCATTGATGAAGGTTACACCCACTACACCGCCGTGGACGGCTACCCCGCCCTGAAGCAGGCGGTGCGCGACAAATTCCGACGCGATAACGACCTGGCTTTTGATAGCGACGAGATCCTGGTGAGCTGCGGCGCCAAGCAAGCGCTCTATAACATCTGCCAGACCCTGCTGCAGCCCGGCGACGAAGCCCTGGTGCCGCGCCCGTATTGGGTGACCTATCCGGCCCAGGTGATGCTGGCCGGCGCCGATCCCGTGTACGTGGACGCCCCCGCCGAAGAAGGTTATACGCTCACCGCCGAGCGCCTGCAGGCTGCGATCACCGCCCGCACCCGGCTGGTTTTTCTGAACAGCCCGAACAACCCCACCGGTCGCGTTTACCGTGACAGCGAGCTGGCCGACATCGCCGATCTGCTGCGCCAGCATTCTCGCCTGTGCATTGTCAGCGATGAAATCTATGAACATCTGAATTGGGGCCCGGCGCCGTTTCGTAACCTTCTCAACGTGGCACCGGACCTGGCTGAGCGCTGCTTCGTGGTCAATGGCGTTTCCAAGGCCTACGCCATGACCGGCTGGCGGGTTGGCTTTGTCGGCGGCCCGGCGGAGGCAATCGCACGGATAAAAAAGGTGCAGGGCCAGAGTACCGCCGGCACCGCTTCGATCAGCCAGCACGCCGCGCACGCCGCGCTGAGCGGAGATCAGCGCCCGGTGCGCGAGATGGTGCGCGAATACAAGCGCCGTCACGATCACATCGTACCGGCCCTGAACGCCCTGAAAGGCATTGAATGCCCGGTTTCGGACGGCACTTTTTACGCCTTTGCCGATGCCCGGGCGTTGATTGAGCGGCGCACCGATCTGCAGGACGACCAGCAATTGGCCGAACGGCTGCTGCACGAGGCCGGCGTGGCGGTGGTGCCCGGCAGCGGCTTCGGCGCCCCCGGGCGGCTGCGTATTTCCTTCGCCGCCAGTCGCGAGACCATCGACACCGGCCTGCAACGGTTGCGCCGGTTCATCGGCTGAATCAGCCCTGTTCAAGGAGGAATCATGAGCACCCAAACGGTAGGAGATTTCATCGTCGAGCGCCTGCACCAGTGGGGCATTCAGCGCGTTTACGGCTACTCCGGCGACGGCATCAACGGCGTGATGAGCGCGCTGCGCCGCGCCGAGGACAAAATCACCCTGGTGCAACCGCGCCATGAGGAGCTGGCGGCTTTCATGGCCAGCGGCCATGCCAAATACACCGGCGAAACCGGGGTGGTGGTCGCCACCTCCGGTCCGGGGGCGGTTCACGCTCTCAATGGTCTGTACGACGCCGCCAAGGACCACATGCCGGTGGTCGCGATTCTCGGCCAACAGGCGCGCGTCAGTCTGGGTTCGGATTTCCAGCAAGAGGCGAACCTGGAAAGCCTGTGCCAGGACGTCGCCGGCTACGTGCAGACGCTGATGGCGCCGGAGCAGACCCGCCATGTCGTTGATCGGGCGCTGCGCATCGCCGAAGCGGAGCGCACCGTGACCCGTGTGATCGTGCCCAACGACCTGCAGGACGCCGCCACGGCCCAGCCGCCGGCCGGCCACGGCTCGACCTGGTCGGGCACCGGCTATCGTGCCTCCGAGCGCCTTCCCAAGAGCGCCGATCTGGACGCCGCCGCGCGGCTACTCGACCAGGGCGACAAGGTGGCGATTCTGGCCGGCGCCGGCGTCCAGGACGCGGTGCCGCAACTGCTGGAACTGGCCGACGCCCTCGGCGCCGGCGTCGCCAAAGCGGTGTTGGCCAAGACCATGATCGCCGACGACGCCCCCGGGGTGACCGGCGGCATCGGTTTGCTCGGCACCGAACCCAGCGATTACATGATGCGGCATTGCGACACCCTGTTGATGGTGGGCACCAGCTTCCCCTACGCCGAGTTTCTGCCCGCCTGCGACCAGGCGAAAGGGGTGCAGATCGATGTGGACGCCGCCAATCTGGGCCTGCGCTTTCCCAACGAGGTCAACCTGCACGGCCACGCCAAACCCACCCTGCAGGCATTGCTGGAACGGGTAACCCGTAAACCAGAACGAAGCTGGCGGGAAACGCTGGAGGGCCGTGTCCGCGACTGGTGGGAAACGCTGGAAGCGCGCGCCAACACCAGCGCCGAGCCGCTGAATCCGCAGAAGCTGTTCTGGGAGCTCTCGCCACGCCTGCCCGAGGGCGTACGCCTGGCCGCGGATGTCGGCACCGCCACCGACTGGTATTCCCGTTTTCTGAAAGTTGGCGGCCACGCCATCGGCTCCACCTCCGGCGGCCACGCGTCCATGGGCAACGGCATCCCCTATGCGCTGGCCGCCAAGTTCGCGGCCCCGGACAAGCCGGTGATCGCCCTGGTCGGTGACGGCGCCATGCAGATGATCGGCAACAATGGCCTGATCACCGTGGCCCATTACTGGCGCCAATGGAGCAACCCGACGCTGATCGTACTGGTGCTCAACAACGGCGATCTGAATCAAGTGACCTGGGAGCAGCGGGTCATGGAAGGAGACCCGAAGTTCGAGACCTCGCAGGCGCTGCCCGATTTCGACTACGACCGCTACGCGGAAATGCTCGGCTTGCGTGGCTTGCGCGTGGATCACCCGGATCAGGTGGGCCCGGTGTGGGATCAGGCCCTGGCGGCGGACCGGCCGGTGGTGATCAATGCGGTGGTGGACCCCAATGTGCCGCCCCTGCCCACCCACCTGGAGCTGGATCAGGTGAAAGGTTACCTGGGCTCCATTCTCAAAGGCGACCCGGAAGCCGGCGCGGAAATCCGCCAGTCGCTGAAAGCGATGGCGGCGAAGTATCTGAAACGCTAACGCGCCGCAACGTAAAACGCCCCGGCAAGCCGGGGCGTTTTTATTGCCGGTTTGACCGTGGGGCTCAGGTCCAGCCGAACAGGCCGTCCAGCAGGCCACCCAACAGATCACCCAGCCCGGGGATGCCTTCGAGAACGTCGGCAATCGGGTTAAGAATCTGCTTGAGCACGCCGTCATCGCCGGCCAGGGTATCGATCAAGCCCACCAGCGGCTCACCCAGCCCAGGGATCTGACCCAGCAGATCGCCCAACGCCGGCACCAGAGCACCGTTCTCGCCGAGCACGCCGCCGAGCAGATTATCCAGGCCCGCTTCGCCTTCCAGGGCACCGCCGTCCAGCAGACCACCCAGCAGGCTGTTGACCAGATCACCGAGCACCGGCACCTGACCGAGCAGGTCGGTGGCCGGGCTGAGCAGATCGCCAGGGTTGCTCGGGTCCACGCCGCCTTCGCCGCCCAGCAGTGTACCCAGCACCTGGTTGAGCAGGTCACCGGCCACCGGAATGTTCTCCAGCGCGTCGGTCAGGGTCGCCAGCGGGTCAGCGCCGTCGCCACCGTCACCACCGGGGACCGCGCCCAGCAGGGTTTCCAACAATGGGTTGAGCAGGTCGCCCAGCACCGGCACTTCGCCCAGCAGTTCGCTGAAGTCACCCAGTTGATCGCTGGCGGAAGTCAGGCAGTCCAGCGGGTTTTCGGATTCGCAGGCCACCGCGCCAAGCAACTGATTGACCAGCGGGCCAAGAACCGGCACTTGCTCAAGCACTTCGTTGACCTGGTCAAGCTGACCGCCGGACAAGCCGCCCAGCAGGGATTCCAGATCCAGGGCGTCCAGCGGCAGGCCGCCGGTGTCGCCGCCGGCCAGGCCGTTGAGCAGGTCGCCGAGCACGGGGATTTCCGCGACCATTTCGGGCAGGCCTTGCAGCTGGCCGAGCAGGGCGAACAGCGGGTTGGCGTCGTCGCCTTCGCCGCCTTCCAAGGCACCGCCGATCAGATCACCGAGCACCGGAATACCGGCCAACAGTTCCGGCAGGGTTTCCAGCAGGTCCACGTTGGTGGGGTCTTGCAGGCCCGCCAGCAGGCTGTCGACCAGGTCGCCCACCACCGGCACGCCACCCAGTGCGTCGGTCACCGGCGCCAGCAGGCCGCCAGCGCTCAGCAGACATTGCAGCGGGTTGGTGTCTTCACTGCAGATCTCACCCAAACCGGGAACCGTGATCGCGCCGGGGTCCAGAATAGTAGTCACGCCACCGATGATTTCATTCAGGCAGGCTTGCGGCTCGAAACCGTTGGTGGAAGTGACCGGGCACAGCGCGCCGGTCAAGGTGTTGCTGGTGGAGATCAGCAATTCACCGCTGGTCAGACTTTGCGCCACGCCGCTGAGGCACACCTGCGGGTTGGTGGCATCGTCGCAACCTAGCAGCGACAGCGCACCCTGGACCGTATCGGGGGTGGACTTCAGTACATCGACCAGGCAGGTAACGGGATTATCCGAGTCAGGGCAAAGCTGTTGAGCCAAGGGAGCGCTGCCGTCCAGCAAACCGGTGAGCGTGTCTTTCAAGTAAACGCCGCTCTCTTTTACGCAAGCGGTCAGGAATTCAGGTTTGGTAGCGCTTCCCACCAGGGAGGTATCGGTGTCCGCCACGGTATCGGCACACAATAAGCCGAGGATATTGTCGTTGCCCAGGGAGATATTCTGTAGCGCTTCATTTTCGCAAGCCAGCACATCGATCGGCGCCAGCAGACCTTCGCTGGGCAGGCCGGCAACTTCCGGACACACCGACAAGGTGAAATGGTTCTGAGTGTCAATCAGGCTGACCACCTTGGCTTCTTCCTCATCGGTCATGCCGTCATCCGGATCGCCGCCGTTATCGGGATCGTCCGGGTTGCCCGGGTTATCCGGGTTGTTGCCGCCGTCATCCGGATCATCCGGATTGTCCGGGTTATTGGGATTGCTCGGGTTGTCCGGATTGTTGGGGGTATCCCCACCACCGCCGGAGCCTCCCCCACCGCCACCACAAGCCGCCAGTACGGCGACCATCATCAGCATAAGCAGGCTTCTTGCCAGGGACGTGATCATTTTTCCACCCTCTCACAGAGATTTTTCAAGGAATTCGTCTCGCCGGCACCGGGGGGCGCTACCCCTTCCCCCTCAGGAAAAAAACAGCCGGTAACCGTGAACGTTTTGAATGTACAAAGGATGGCTATGAAAAAATGTAGAGCGTGATTTAAGTCATGTTACGGCCTGGTTCAAAAGCGGCGATAAGTGCAGCTTCTGTGTGCGCCGTGTAACGATTTCGTGATTTTTTACGTTCTGAAAGGGCAAAGTTCGAGGTTTGTGTACTGGCGCACTTTATTGAAGTGGCGTCGCTCACACGGAAATTGTGCAAACGCGCAAGAACAGGATGGGGCCGCGCGCCGGCGAAGTCGCCGGCACAGGGCTCGACAACAAAGGCGGCGCGACCCGGTGGCACGCCGCCGCCGGGCTCAGGTGATCGGGATCATCACCCGGTCCCGGTAGGCCGACCGCTTGCGCAGCCGGCCGTACCAGGCTTCCAGATGGGGCATCGGGGGGCGCTCGATGTCCAGCTCGAACCAGGCATAAACCAGACAACCGAGGGGAATATCGCCCATGGCGAAGCGGTCACCGGACAGATAAGGCTGCCTGGCCAGCGTCTGGTCGGCCACCGCCAGGGCCCGGGCCAGGGTCTGGCGGCCCTTTTCCATGGCTTCGTCATCACGCTCCGGCGGCGCCTTGCGCACCCGGTTGATAAACCAGGCTATGTAAGGCGGCACCAGGGTCGAGGTGGCCCAGTCCATCCATTTGTCCGCCACCGCGCGTGCCGCCGGGTCGGCGTCATACAAGCGGCCCTCGCCATAACGAGCGCTCAGATAACGGACCATGGCGTTGGACTCCCACAGCACCAGATCGCCGTCTTGCAGACACGGGATCAGACCATTGGGGTTGAGCGCCCGGTAATCCTGCTCGTTCAGGCCGCCGAAGCGGCCGCCCACGTCGATGCGCTGATAGTCCAGCGCCAGCTCATCGGCGCACCAAAGCACTTTTTTAACGTTGGTGGAATCCAACCGGCCCCAGATTTTCATTGGCGCCTCAGAGCTGCTCAAGCACGGTTTCCGCGCTGCTCTGGTCGACGCCCTTGGCGTCCACGCCCAGGTATTCCACCACGCCATCGTTGGCGATCAGCGCGAAGCGCTTGCTGCGGATACCCATGCAGCCAGCGGTGGCGTCCAGCTCCAGGCCCAGCGCCTTGGCGAACTCGGCGTTGCCGTCGGCGAGCATGGTGATTTTCTCGGCGTTCTGATTCTGCTGCCAGGCGTCCATCACGAAGGCGTCGTTGACCGCCATGCAGGCGATCGCATCCACTTTTTCCAGAATGTCGTCGGCGCTGACCACGAACCCGGGCATATGGGTGTTGGAGCAACCCGGCGTGAAGGCGCCTGGCACCGCGAACAGCACTACCTTTCGGCCTTTGAAGAACTCACCGGTGGCAAGATCCTGAGGGCCCTTATCGCCATTGGTCTTGATGGTAACGTCGGGGATTTTATCGCCTACGGCTATGGTCATGTGTGGCTCCTGCTGACGAACAATCGGTACCGCCCGGGTGGGCGGCGAGG
Organism: Alloalcanivorax mobilis; assembly: GCF_002864685.1. GTDB lineage: Bacteria > Pseudomonadota > Gammaproteobacteria > Pseudomonadales > Alcanivoracaceae > Alloalcanivorax > Alloalcanivorax mobilis. The sequence goes on along the minus strand of NZ_NMQZ01000001.1, from coordinate 292,962 downwards.
CCCTCCAATGTAGCAGATCGCGCCGGCGCCGGCTTCCCGCTGGCGCGGCTTGCGCCCCTGCCCCGGCACCAGGCTTCAATGTTCCGTCATGGCGGTTGAGGGAGGTGGCGGGCATCCCCATCTCTGCGTCAACGCAGACGCAATGAATGGAGACAGCGATGACTCAAACCGTGGTAATCACCGGCGCCAACCGGGGTATCGGGCTGGAAATGGCGCGCGCCTGGAAAGCGCGCGGCGATCAGGTGATCGCCGTCTGTCGGCAAGCCTCGGCAGCGCTGAAAGGGCTCGACACACAGATTATCGAAGGCATCGACGTGGGCCGGGACCAGGACATGGCGGCTCTGCGCAATGCGCTTGAGGGTGTCACCATCGGCGCGCTCTATAACAATGCCGGCACCATGAGCGACGAAACCCTGGACGACATGGACTACGACCGCATTCGCACCCAGTTCGAGGTCAACACCCTGGGGCCACTGCGCGTTACCATCGCGCTCACCGGCAACCTCGCCAACGGCAGCAAGGTGGGCCTGATGACCTCGCGCATGGGTTCCATTGACGACAACGACTCCGGCGGCCGCTACGGCTATCGGATCAGCAAGGCCGCCCTCAATGCCGCCGGCAAGTCCCTGGCTCTGGATCTGAAAGCGAAAGGCGTGGCGGTGGGCATTTTCCATCCCGGTTACGTGAAAACCGACATGACCGGCCACACCGGTCATCTCACCCCGGAACAGTCCGCCGAACGTCTGCTCGAGCGCATGGACCAGCTCAACCTGGATAACACCGGCACCTTCTGGCACTCGGACGGCAGCGTGCTGCCCTGGTAAACGCTCGGGCCGCGCCAACCCGACAAGCGGCCTTTCCAGCCATGAAAATAGTACCGATCAGGAAAAAAATGCTCGGTTTTTCTCAGAATCCACTTTTTAGTCCCGATCGGTATGATTATTGGACTTCAGACTGGATATCGCTCTAATATTACCGATCAGGAATATTTGGAGTGACCCCAATGAGCGCCGTGCCGCGACAATACAACGTGGACAACCCGGCAGAACTGGGGCGGCGCATCCGCGCCGCTCGGAAGGCCCAGGGCCTGACCCAGGTGGATCTGGCGGAAATCGCCGGCGTCGGCCCACGTTTTTTGTCGGAGCTCGAGCGCGGCAAGGACACGGTGCGCCTGGGGCTGGCGCTGAAGATCGCGCGCCTGGTGGGGCTGGATTTGTTCGCCGTGCCACGAGGGGGTACCTCATGAACCGGGCACTGAACGTCTGGTATCAAGACCGCAAGGTCGGCCGCTTATTGGACAGCGGCGACGGGCGCATGGCCTTTATCTACGACGGCGACTGGCTGGAACACGGCTGGGCGATCTCCTGCAGCCTGCCCGTGAACGAAACCGGCGACTTCCTGCCGCCGGACCTGCGCGGCCATCATTTCTTCGCCAATCTGTTGCCGGAAGGAAACGCCCGGGACCGGCTGGTGCGGCAACTGGGTATCGCCGACGACGATTTCACGCTGCTGGAAACCTTGGGCGATGATTGCGCCGGGGCCCTGCAGCTGCTGCCCGAAGGCCAGGTTCCCAATGTCAGCAGCAACGCTCTGCGCCCGCTCCGGGAAGCCGATCTGATTACCGCCATCGAACGGGGCCGAGCCCAATGGTTGGATGGCGACGACGCCCCGCGCCTTTCATTGGCCGGCGCTCAAGACAAAGTACCGGTTCGCGCCACAGCCGGCGAGCACGGTATCTGGACTTTCCAACTGCCGGAAAGCGGCGCCGCGTCCACGCACATCCTGAAACTCCCGGTGCGCGATCTGAAGCAGGTGCCGTTGCTGGAGATTTACACCACTTATATCGCTGGGAAGCTAGGCCTGCCGGTGGCCCCGGTACGCCTTGTGCGTATCGGTCCACATATCGCGTCCCTGGCCGAACGCTACGACCGCCAAAGCCGCGACGGTCTGGTATCACGATTGCACCAAGAAGACCTTTGCCAGGCGCAGGGGCGCTCACACGCTTCAAAGTACGACGCCGGAAGCAACGCGTTCTCCGAGTTAGCGGCGGTGATCCAACAGCACTGCCAAGCACCCGCCGTGGATCTGCAGGCCTTGGCCCGCTGGCAAATCTTCAATGCGCTGGCGGGAAACGCCGACGGCCACCTGAAGAACCTTTCACTGATCTCTCACGGACACGACGGTTGGTCGCTCGCGCCCTTTTACGACCTGGTCTGCACGCTGGCCATCGATAACATCAGCCACCAACTGGCGCTGCCCGTGGGACGTCACACCGACCCCGGCAACCTGCACCGCAAGCACTGGGACGTGTTTGCCGAACAACTGGGCATGACGACGAAGCGCATTCAACGGCTAATCCAGGAGCAGAGTTCGGCACTCAGTGAGAACCTTGATGCCTGGCACCGAAATTTCATCGAAGAACACCGCCTCGCCGGCGAACTCGACAATGCCAAGGCCGTGATAGCCCGGCAGATCGGTAAAGCACAACGGGACTGGCTTCCCTAGAGGTCGCACTGCACGCCGAACACAGCGAGGCCCTCCACCAGGTACTCGGACAGCAGCGGGTGGCCGAGCAGGAAGTCGGCGGTGTCCGGCGTCCACTCGTCGCGGGCCATGCGCAGGGCCTCCTCCCACTCGTCCTCCTGGAAATCGCCACGACCCAACCACATCAGCGCCACCACCTCGGTCTGCTGATCCGGCTCCAGGTCCTCAATCACGGTGCGAAACTCCGCCACTGAGCCGTCCTCTTTGCCGGCCGCCGGCTCCGTCAGCGCCTCCGCGCCGGCGGCGTCGTCGATGGGGTTGCCGGCGTCCTCCGGCATGCTCACCGTGTCACGGGCCTGGAAGGCCTGGGCCAATTCCACCAACCGACATACGGTCTCGCCGCTCACGTTCAACATAGGATTCTCCCTGCCTGTCGGCTCTCAAAACGAGAACCCGCGTGGCTTTAACCTCAAATCTGAAGACGGCGGAGGCAACCACAAGGAGGAATTTGTAAAAGGTGGCCGGGGAGAAGCGGAAGTGCGAACTACGCGACCTCGTTACGAGCGGAGACGACGTCGCCTCGCCCTGCGACCAGGCCCTCCACGGAGATGTCCTCATTCAGCACATCCCAATGAATACCCTTGCCGGAGTAACTGATTCGATATTGATCTCGCTGCTCCGGCCGTGCGTTCAAAAGGCGGGGAAACCAGGCAAGTGGGATACCTAATGAGCGGCCGTCATTAAGCTCCACCCACATGGTGTCGTCATCAAAGCTCACCGCTTTAGCGCTCGCTGAAATGTTCATGCCATGCTCGTTCAATCTCATCACGACGTTTCGCCACGATGGCCGTCAGTTGGGAAAGTTGCTAACGATTATAACCCGCGCTATCTGCTATAGACACCTCGGGATACAGCCATAATTTAGCCTCCCCGGCACCACTCTCGGCATGGATATGCATCTTCTCCCTGGGGTTACCCTCATTCGAGTAGAAGAAGAATCGGATTCCCTTATAGCGGAACACTACTGGCATAATTACGCCCCGTACCGAGAAGATGCATCAACGGTAACGCGATCAGAGCGGACCAATCGCCAGGCCACTTCTTCAAAACGGCCCAGCCCGGCCTGCTGGAACCGGGGCTGGTGGGCGATCACATCCTTGCGGGACAGCTCTTGTCGGTGATACGCCCTGCCGTAGGCCCGTTCGATCCACGCCGGCGGCACCGAGAACGGCGGGCCGTCCATGCGCGCCTGGTCGTACTCGAAGCTGATCAGCAACTGCGGCGCGGTCGCGGTCAGCCCCGGCAGCGCTTCGGCGTAGCGCTCACGCATGGGCGGCGGCAGCGCCACCAGCGCGGCGCGGTCGTAGATCAGATCCACCGGTCCGAGACTCTGCGCCGTCAGAGCGAAAAAATCGCCCTGGAACACGGTCAGGTCAGCGTGGCGCCAACACTGTCCGCCGGCCCAGTCGGAAATCTCCGGCACCAGGTTGCGCTCCTGAAACAGCTCGCGCACCGCCAATTCGCTCAGCTCCACGCCCACCACCCCATAGCCTTGCTCAAGCAAGTAACCCATGTCCAGAGTTTTGCCGCACAGCGGCAGAAACACGCGGGCCCGATCGGGCAGATCAAACAGAGGCAGCGACCGTTTAAGAATGGGATGCACGAAAGGGAGATGAAAGCCCAACTCGTGTTTTTGCCATTTATCTTTCCAGAACGACCCTTCCATATTGTTCTCCGTCGGGAGCGAGCGTGATCAATGCGCCTCTTCCCAATTTCCGCCCATGCCGGCGTCAACGATCAGCGGAACGTCCAGTTCGGCGGCGCTTTCCATCAGCGCGGTGACTTCCTTGACCAGGTCGTCAACCTGGCTTTCTTTCACTTCGAACACCAATTCATCGTGCACCTGCATGATCATCATGGCGTCCAGATCGCTTTCGCCCAGCCAGGCGTCCACCTTGATCATGGCCCGTTTGATGATGTCGGCGGCGGTGCCCTGCATCGGCGCGTTGATGGCGGTGCGCTCGGCGGCCTGGCGGCGCTGGCCGTTGCGGCTGTTGATTTCCGGCAGATACAGGCGGCGGCCGAACAGGGTTTCCACGTAGCCTTTTTCGGCGGCGTCGGCGCGGGTGTTTTCCATGTAGCGTTTCACGCCGGGATAGCGGGCGAAGTAAAGGTCGATGTACTCCTGAGCCTCGCCACGGGGCACGCCCAGCTGCTTGGCCAGGCCGAAGGCGCTCATGCCGTAGATCAGGCCAAAGTTGATGGCCTTGGCGTTGCGGCGTTCGTTGTCGGTGACGTCATCCAGGTCTTTTCCCCACACTTCGGCGGCGGTGGCGCGGTGGATGTCTAGCTTGTTGGCGAAGGCCTCGGTGAGGCCTTTGTCGCCGGACAGGTGCGCCATGATGCGCAGTTCGATTTGTGAGTAGTCGCAGGCAACGATTTTGCGGCCGGTCGGCGCCAGGAACGCCTGGCGGATCTTGCGGCCTTCTTCGCTTCGCACCGGAATATTCTGCAGGTTGGGGTCGCTGGAGGAGAGCCGGCCGGTGGCGGCCACCGCCTGGTGGTAGGAGGTGTGCACCCGGCCGGTGGTGGGGTTGATCAGTTCCGGCAGTTTGTCGGTGTAGGTGTTTTTCAGCTTGGAGACACCGCGGTAGTCCATGATCACCTGGGGCAGTGGATAACCCTGCAAGGCCAGGTCCTGGAGCACCGCTTCGGCGGTGGAAGGCGCGCCTTTGGGGGTCTTTTTAATGACCGGGATTTCCAGCTTCTGGTACAGAATTTCACCGAGCTGTTTGGGCGAGCCCAGGTTGAATTTCTGCCCCGCTTCCTGAAACGCGTTTTCTTCCAGTTCCATCATGCGCTTGGCGAGAAAGGTGCTCTGCTTTCTGAGCATGTCCGCGTCCACGTAGGTGCCGTTACGCTCGATGCGGCTGAGCACCGGCACCAGCGGCAGTTCGATTTCCTCGAACACGCGCTTGAGGCCGGCGTGCTGTTCCAGTTGTGGCCACAGGGCCCGGTGCAGGCGCAGGGTGATGTCGGCGTCTTCGGCGGCGTAGGCGGCGGCTTCGTCGAGGCCGACCTGATTGAAGGTGAGCTGCTTGGCGCCCTTGCCGGCGATTTCTTCAAAAGAAATGGTTTTATGGCCCAGATACTTGAGCGACAGGGAATCCATATCGTGGCGGGTGGCCACCGAATCAAGCACGTAGGATTCCAGCATGGTGTCAAAAGCAATGCCGCGCAGGCTAATGCCGGCGCGCGCCAGCACGCTCATGTCGTATTTCAGGTTCTGGCCGACTTTTTTAATGCGTTCGTCTTCGAGTAAGGGTTTGAGTTTTTCCAGAACCTGCTCACGGGGCAACTGATCCGGGGCGCCGGGGTAATCGTGTGCGAACGGAATATAAGCGGCCTCGCCTTCGGCGGTGGCCATGCTGACGCCCACCAGATCGGCTTCCATGTAATTCAGGCTGGTGGTTTCGGTGTCGAACGCGAACAGATCGGCGTTTTTCAGCTTTTCGATCCAGGCGTCCAGCTGTTCACCGGTGAGCGCGTTGTCGTAGCTGTCGCGGTCCACCGCGTGCTCGGGCTGCAGCGCGGCCACGTCGCCGTCCACCGCCGGGTCCTGGCCTTCCAGCAATTCCGCCAGCCAGCCTTTGAATTCAAAGGTGCGATACAGCTCGGCGAGTTTTTCCGCCTCCGGCGTTCGCAGTTTCAGATCGTCCAGGTCCTCGTTGAGCGCACAGTCCAGTTTGATGGCGGCCAATCGGTAGGAAAGAAACGCCTGCTCGCGGTGCTCTTCCAGTTTTTTGCCCATGGTCTTGGCGCCACGAAAATCCAGCGTGGCGACCTGATCCAGGTGGTCGTAAATGTTACTGATGGCACCGAGCCCGCTGATCAGGGCGCGGGCGGTTTTCTCGCCAACACCGGGCACGCCGGGAATGTTGTCCACCTTGTCGCCCATCAGCGCCAGCAGATCGATGATCAGCTCCGGACCCACGCCGAACTTTTCTTCCACGCCGGCGATGTCGAGCAGGGTGTCGCTCATGGTGTTGACCAGGGTGACGTGCTCATTGACGAGCTGGGCCATGTCCTTGTCGCCGGTGGAGATCAGCACCGCTTTTTGCTGCTCGCTGAAAACGCGCGCGAAGGTGCCGATCACGTCGTCCGCTTCCACGCCTTCTTCGATGATCAGCGGCAACCCCATGGCGCGAATCAGCGCATGCAGTGGCTCCACCTGGGCGCGCAGGTCATCGGGCATCGGCGGGCGGTTGGATTTGTATTCTTCGAACAGCTCATCGCGGAAGGTCTTGCCCTTGGCGTCGAACACCACCGCCATGTACTCGGGATCGTAATCCTTGATCAGCTTGCGCAGCATCGATGCCACCCCACGCACGGCGCCGGTGGGCTGGCCGCTGGAAGTGCTCAACGGCGGCAGGGCGTGGAACGCCCGGTACAGATAGGAGGAGCCATCCACAAGGATGATCGGAGCGCGCTCGGCCATGGAATTCCCTGGTCAGATCGGTGAAGCGCACAGTGTAGCGCCGCCAAGCGGTCAGGTCAGGTTGCGGCTGCAAGCCGCAAGCTACAAGCTACAAGCTTCAAGATGGAGTGGACCGGTTTAAGTAGACACCGGTTTAGGCGGCGGCATAGGCATGAGGGGTAAGTCCCCCCAAGGCCATATGACGCCGCATCTTGGGGTAAAATTGATCCGTGTAGTATCGGATTTCACTCGCCATCTCGTCCCGCCCAATCAGCCCCAGGCGTCGGGTCCACTCCTTCTTGAGCAGCGCAAAGAAGCTCTCTGCGCAGGCGTTGTCCCAGCAATTTCCAGGGCGGGACATGCTGATCGTCACGCCTCGGGCGTTCAACCACCCCACTACCGCTTCGCTGCGATACTGGCTGCCTTGGTCCGAGTGGAACAGTAACTCCTCGCCTTTGGGGCACTGCCGGCGCCAAGCCTGTTCAAGAGCCTCAAGGACCAGGTTGGAGTGGTTCACCGGGCCCAACGCCCGGCCCACTACGTCCCGAGTCCCCAGGTCCAACACCACCGCCATATACAGCCAGCCTTCCCGACACCGTATCTGCGTGATGTCTGAGACCCATACCCGGTTGGCCTCAGAGACCTCAAAGTCACGGTTCAGCAGGTTCGGTGGCACCGGCAGGCCGGGATCTGGGCGGCGATGCCCGGGCTTCATGGCGACACACGACCGGTAGCCCGCCTCCCGCAACAGCCTCTGTACCTGATTCTTGCCGCAAGCAAAACCGGCATCCTGAGCGTCCAGCCAGAGTTTACGATACCCCGGAACGCTCTCCTGTTGCTCGGCGGCTTCCAGCAAGAACGAACTCAAGGCTTGGTGGTGCCGCTGGCGCGGACTGGGCCGGTGTTGGCGCTGACGCCAACGGTAATACCCTGCCCGGGAGACATCGAGTACGCTGCACATCAGCGCGACCGGCCACGCCGCGTCGTGATGGCCGTCAATGAAGGCGAACCTCATTTCCGGTGCTTGGCAACGTACTCTTCCGCCTTTTTTAGGATGTCGTTCTCCAGCTTCGCCCGTGCCAGTTGCTTCTTCAGCCGAGCGTTTTCCCGCTCAAGCTCCCGAACGCTCTTCTCCGGCCCCGGCTGGGGAGCCGGTTGATCCGATCTTTGATGAGCCATGATCCACTCACTGCGCCAGCGGCTTAACACGTTGGGATGAACACCCAGTTTGCCAGCGACTTCGGCCAGTGTCTGCGGGCTGGACAGCGACAACTCGACCGCCTCGCCTTTGAAGTCGTCGCTGAAAGATCGACGTGCCCGGAATTTCATACACCTTTCCTCTCTCAGAAAGGTGTCTACTTTTCTCGGGCCACTCCAAGAACAACCCTTGTGGCTTGCAGCTTGCAGTTTGTAGCCCTACAACCGCTCGGTAATCCGCCGGCAGATGGCGTTGACCGCCGCGCGGGCGGCCGGGATGGCGCCGCCCATGGTGATAAAGCCATGCACCAGTTCGGGGTAGTCCAGATTGATCACGGTGACACCGGCCTGTTTGAGCTTTTCGCCATAGGCCAGACCTTCGTCGCGCAGCGGGTCGGTGGCGGTGACCAGCACGGTGGTGGGCTGGCCGGCCAGGTCCGGGTTGCGCAGCGGCGAGACGCGAAGGTCGTCGAGCACCGACTTGTCCGGCAGATAGTGGTCGCGGAACCAGTTCATCATGGCCAGATCCAGGCCACCCTGGCCGCCGCCAAGCTGCGCCACCGACGGGCTGTCCATGGCGCCGTCGGTGGTCGGGTAGACCGCCACCACCAGCTTGGGCAGGGTCAGCCCGTGGACGGCGGCCTGCTGGGCGGCGACGATGCACAGGTTGCCACCGGCGCTGTCGCCCATGGTGGCCAGGCGGGTCGCATCGATGCGCAGCTCGGCGGCGTTTTCAAGCAGCCAGCGCCAGGCGCTGAGCACATCGTCGGCGGCGGCCGGCGAGGGAAACTCCGGCGCCAGGCGGTAATCCACGTTGAGCACCACCGCGCCGGTGCGGTTGGCCAGATAGCGGCACAGGTGGTCGTATTGCTCGGCGCTGCCGATGGTGAACCCGCCGCCGTGGAAGTATACGATCGCCGGCGCCTCGCTGGCGGCGCCTTTGGGCCGGTACAGCTTGACCAGAAAATCGCCGTCGCCAGCGGCCAGCGGCACACGCAGGTCGCGGGTTTCCGCCACCGGCTGGAAATCCACGTCGAGCATGCGAATCATCTGGCCATACAAGGCCCGGCCCTTGGGCAACGGCAATTGGTGGAAGCCTTTACGGCCATCGCCCAGCGCCAGCAGCAGGCGCAGCCGCGGGTCGAGCCGTTCACGGTTAACCTTTTCCACCAGGCCGGCGAGCCGGCCCAGCACCGGGCCGGGCAGTTTCATCAGCGAGCGTACGGTGGCGCGTTCGATCTTTTCCTGCAGCGACATGATTTCTCCTCAGGCCCGTAGCGGGCGCCAACAAACCGGTGGGGCTCGACCTGACGCGGCAGTTCCCCCGGGACGCCAGCGGTTATAACATCGCCTGAGATGCCTGGCCCGGTCATCCCGGGCTGTTTTCAGGGAAGAGCCCCATGTCGGTGTACACCCGCATTGAAACCGAACACCTGGCCCGCCTGCTGGCGCGCTTTGAATTGACGCTGAAAGGCGCCGAGGCGGCTCGCCACGGCATCGAGAACAGCACCTTCCTGATCGACGCCGATACCGCCTCGGGCGAGCCCCGGCCGGTGGTGCTGACGGTGTTCGAGCAATTCGACGGCGCCGCGCTGGCGCCTTATCTGGAGTTGCTTGCCAGCCTCGCGGCGGCGGGTCTGCCGGTGCCGGCGGCGCTCAGTGATGACCATGGCCAGCGGCTGTTCGAGGTGGTCGGCAAGCCGGCGGTGCTGACCCCGCGCCTGCCCGGCGGCCACTGCTTCGAACCGGAAGTGCCGCATTGTCAGCAAATCGGCGCGCTGCTGGCGCGCCTGCATCGGCAACCCTCGGCGCCGGCGCGGGCATTAACCGATGAGCGCCAGCGGCTGGACACCTTCGCCCATCATCTGTGCCGTCTCAGCGAAGGCGACCAAATGCACGCCCGGCAGATTCTCGAGCAATGGGCGGGGGTTGATCCCGGCGACGTGCCGGTGCACGCGGATTTGTTCCGTGACAACGCCCTGTTCGATGACCAGGGCCGGCTCACCGGGGTACTGGATTTCTACAACGCCTGCCTGGAGCGCCCCGAATACGACCTCGCGGTGGCGTTGAACGATTGGGCGGTGGCCCACGATGGCCGCCCGGTACCCCGCCGGCAGGCGGCGCTGCTGGCCGCCTATCGCGATGCCGGTGGCCATTGGGACGAATCGATACTGGCTCTGGCCCTGGCGGTGGCGGCGTTGCGCTTCTGGTTGTCGCGGCTGGCCGGGCCGGTGTCCGAGCAATCCGAAGGCGAAGGCAGTAAAGACCCTTCCGAGTTCGCGCGCATATTCGGCTACCGGTTCAGCGCCCTGGGCGGCGTGGAGGCGTCGGCGCCGTTTGGTTAACGCCCCGGGCCGGTGATAATCAGGTGGTTCAACCGCGCCAGCCAGTCCACCTGCCGCCACAGCCAGGGCGTGTGCGGGCGCGCCAGGCTGGTCGGGGTGATCACCGAGACGCCGTCTTCCACCGCCCGGGCCACCACCGCCTCGGTGAACGCCGCCCAGCGGCGCGGCGGTGAGTCTGGTTCACCGGCAACGCTCAGATAGCCCTCTCCGAGCACCGGCTGCAGGCGGCGCAGGCGGGCGAAGGCGAGGCGCCGGTTGAGCTGGTCCTGAATCCGCTCGCGCCAATGATCGCCGGTGGTTTCCAACAACGCCTGGTGCACCGGCGCGGTCAGCCGGCGGCGCAGCGCGTCCGGCACCGGCAAGCCGGCGCCGCTGACCAGCCGGAAGCGCGGATCGTCATCCAGCCACACGCCCAGATCCAGGAAATCCAGTTCACTGGTGTCCAACTGGCGCAGCGCCTCGCAGTGGCCAGCGGCGGCGCTCAATCCGAAGCTGATCTGGGGGAACAGCGCCCTTAGCGCACGCGGCACCTCCAGCAGATAGCGCTCCACCGCGCGCTCCTGTTCGCCGCTCCAGCGTTCCGGTAAGCCACGCTGGGGGGCGCGGTCGAACAGGCGGCGGGTGACACCGTGGCTCCATGGCGGGAACGGAAAATGATGCGCGAAATCCACCGCCACGATGGTGTCCAGATAGCCCCAACGCCGAGCCAGCTCCAGCGTCTGGGCCCAGACATCGACGTAATCGGCGGGGCGGCGCACAAACGAGCGTCGGGCACGGCTGTCGGGCACAAAGAAGCCGCTGAACCAGAGTTTGATGTCGCGGTCGCGGGCGGCGCCCAACAGCCGTTGAAACGCTTTGCGGATTTCCACGGTGTGCGCGCCGGCGACGATTCTCCGGCGCCGGTCCGCCTCGGGCAGGATTTCGCAACGGTCCAGGTGGACACCATTGAGCGGAGTGGCGAGCAGGTGGGGATAGGGGTCCAGACGCACGGCATTGAAGCCGCGCGCGCGGGTTTCATCCAGCATTCTCTCCACGGCGCCGTAATCGCGACACAGCGGCCAGGCGTAATCCCAGCACGTCATCGCGAGTCGTCCGCCGTCCGCCAGCCGCAGCCCCATCAATCACCTCGAAGCAGGAAACGCATCAGCATACCGGTTTCCTTGCATGGCTCAATGGGCCCGGCCGGAACCGCGCCCGGCGCGCCGGTCAGGCCGGGCCCAGACATTCGCGCAGGGCGGTGGCGGTGCCCTCTAACCAGGCGGTGTAACCGCCTGAATGGTCGCGCCCGAGCGGGTCCAGCGGCCGCAGCCGACAGGCCGGGCACAGGCGGCGCAACAGGTCCGCCTGGGCTTCCGGTTCGACCACCGCGCAGGCCAGCCCCTGTTGCTTCACGGTGGCGGCCAGCGCCACGAAACGACGGCTGCTGGGGCCGGCACCAAGACGCTCGCTGACGATCACCGGGTCGCGCAGGCCAAAGTGCCGCTGAAAATACGCCCAGGGGTGGTGATAGGTCAGCCAGGGCACCGCTTGCAGTGGCGCCAGCCACGCGCGGATGGTCGCGTCACTGGCGTCCAGCGCGGCCAGAAACGCCGCCGGTTGGCCGGCCGGCGGCGGCGGGTCCTGGCGCTCGCCCAGCGCCCGCGCCAGCGCCGCCATGTTGTCCGGGTCCAGCCACAGGTGCGGGTCGACCTGGCCGTGATGATCGTGTTCGTGATGGTCGTGGCCGTGCTGCGCAGGGTCGTCGTCATGATCGTGGCCACCCTCACGGCGCACCACTCCGGGCAGGTCCAACAGCGCCAGACTGGGCCCGTCACGCTCCTTGACCAGCGCCGCCACCGCCGGCTCCGCGTCGGCGCCCAGCCACACCAGCAGATCGGCCTGGCGCAGGGTGAGAATCTGGCGCGGCGAGAGCATCGGGTGGTGCGGGCTCTGGTTGGCTTCCAGCAGGGTCACCACCCGGGCGTGTTCGCCGTACAGCTGGCGCAGCACCATCGCCAACGGCTCCACGCTGGCTACCAGGGTGGGCGGCGCCGGCGCCGCCCGCGCCACGGTCGAGACGGTGCCCAGCAGGGCGATCAGTAGCAGCAGTGTAACGCGCATCAAGGGCCGTCCAGGGTTGGCGATGAGGGCTGGCGAAAAAAGCCTCCGGAAAGAGACCGTCGCGGGAATGAAATAATATATCATACGGGTTTCACTGATTGGCCGGATTTCTATGACCGCACCGCTGGTCACCGTGGAAGAGGTCGCCCTGAGCCTGGGCGGCCACCCGGTGCTCGAAGACGTTTCGCTGACCCTGGAACCGGGCCGCATCACCACCTTGATCGGTCCCAATGGCGCCGGCAAAAGTACCCTGGCGCGCTTGATCCTGGGGCTGATGCAACCCGACCGTGGGCGTATCCGCCGGCGTACCGGGCTGCGCGTGGGGTACATGCCGCAGCGGCTCAGCGTGGACGAAAGCCTGCCGCTCACCGTGGACCGCTTCCTGTGGCTGGGCGCCCCGGGGCGCACCCGGACCCGCCGCGAGGCGCTGGCGCGCACCGGCGTGGCGCACCTGCGCCAGCGGCCGGTGCGGCAGCTTTCCGGCGGCGAACTGCAACGGGTGCTGCTGGCCCGTGCCCTGCTGCGCCAGCCGGACCTGCTGGTGCTCGATGAGCCCGCCCAGGGCGTCGATGTGGCCGGGCAAGACGCGCTCTACGGTCTGCTCAACGAAGTCCGCGACCAGCGCGGCTGTGGCATTCTGTTGATCTCCCACGATCTGCATCTGGTGATGGCGCGCACCGATCAGGTGGTGTGTCTGCATCACCATGTGTGCTGCTCGGGCACCCCCGAGGCGGTCAGCCGCGACCCCAGCTACCAGCGCTTGTTCGGCCTGCCCGGCCCGGCCACCAACCTGGCGGTCTACACCCACGACCACGACCATGACCACGGCCTCAGCGGTGGCGTGAGCGGTGACGTGAGTAGTGACGTGAGTAGTGACGGACACGGCGATCACGAGCACCACCACCACGGGGATCACCATGATTGAACTGCTTGCTCCGGCGCTGCTGGCGGGCCTGGCAGTGGCCCTGGTGGCCGGGCCGATGGGCGCCTTCGTGGTGTGGCGGCGAATGGCCTTTTTTGGCGACACCCTGGCCCACGGCGCCCTGCTCGGCGCGGCCCTGGCCCTGGCGCTGGACGTCAATCTGTACCTGGCGGTGGTGGTGATTTGCCTGGCCATCGCCGCCGCCCTGGTGGGCCTGCAACAGCAGCGTCAGATCGCCGGCGACACCCTGCTGGGCATTGTCGCGCACACCACGCTGGCGTTGGGGGTGATCGCCCTGAGCCTGCAGAAAACCGTGCAGGTGGATCTGATGGCCTACCTGTTCGGCGATCTGCTGGCGGTCAACTGGCGCGATGTCGCCGCCCTGTGGGGCGGCGCGGCGGTGATCCTGGCGCTGCTCGCCTGGCAGTGGCGCGCCCTGTTGAGCATTACCGTCAATGAAGAGCTGGCCAGGGTGGAAGGGATCGCCGTGACCCGCACTCGCATGCTGCTGATGTTGCTGCTGGCGCTGCTGATCGCCGGCGCCATTCGTACCGTGGGCGTGCTGCTGATTACCTCGCTGCTGGTGATCCCCGCCGCCGGTGCGCGCCGGCTGTCGCGCACCCCGGAACAGATGGCGCTGATCGCCAGCGCCATTGGCCTGCTGGCGGTCAACCTGGGGCTGACACTGAGCTGGTACGCGGACACCCCGGTGGGGCCGTCCATCGTGGTGGCCGCCGCCGCTCTGTTCGTCGCCACGCTGCTGCGCTCGCCGCGCTCATGACGCTCTTTTCATGACTGTCGTTTCATGAACGGGCTGGACCGACGCATCTGGGCGCTGGCCTGGCCGCTGTTGCTGGCCAACATGAGCGCGCCGCTGCTGGGCCTGGTGGACACCGCCGTGGTCGGCCATTTGCCGTCGCCGTCTTATCTGGCGGCGGTGGCGCTGGGCGGCAACTTCTTCATGTTTCTGTATTTTTCCTTCAATTTCCTGCGCATGGGCACCACGGGTTTTACCGCCCAGGCACGGGGCGCGGGCGACAATACCCTGGTGGTGTTGCTGCGCGCGCTGCTGCTGGCCGGGCTGGTCGGCGTAGCGCTGGTGGCGTTACACGTACCGCTGCGGGAGCTGGGCCTGTGGCTGCTCGGCGGCAGCCCCGAGGTGCGGAGCCTGGCGCGGGAGTACATTGATCTGCGCGTGCTCGGAGCGCCGGCGGCGCTGGGTAATTTCGCCTTGATCGGTTTTGCCATTGGTGTGCATCGCACCCGGGTGGCGCTGAAAATGACGGTGTTGATGCACCTGGCCAACGCCCTGCTCGACGTGCTGCTGGTGCAGGTGTGGCACTTCGATGTGCGCGGCGTCGCCGCCGCCAGCGCCGCCGCGGAATATCTGGGCCTGGCCGGCGGCCTGTTCTGGCTGCGCGAGGAAATCTTCGGCGCCGCCTGGCGGGCACGGCCGCGCGGCGCCCTGTGGCAACCCACGGCGATGCTGCGGCTGCTGGCGGTGAACCGGGATATTTTCGTGCGCAGCCTGGCGCTGCTCAGCGTGTTCTTCTTTTTCGCCGCCCAGGGCGCCCGCCTGGGCGACACCATTCTGGCCGCCAACGCGGTGCTGATTACATTTCTATTGCTGCTGAGCAACCTTCTCGACGGCTTCGCCAACGCCGCCGAAGCCCTGGTCGGTGAGGCACTCGGCGGCGGCCGGGCGCGGGATCTGAAACGGGCGGTGGCGGCCACCGGCAAATGGTCGGCGATCATCGCGCTGGCCGGGTTGCTCGGCTTCGCCCTGGGCGGCGCGGCGCTGATCCGGCTGCGCACCGATCTGCCATCGGTGCGCGCCACCGCCATCGACTATCTGCCCTGGATGCTGCTGCTGCCGATCACCGCCAGCGCCGGCTTCTGGCTGGACGGCGTGTTCGTCGGCGCCACCCTGGCGCGCTCGATGAGAAACACCATGCTGGTGGCCACCGGCCTGTTCTTCCCGGTTTGGTGGTTCACCAGCGCCTGGGGCAACCACGGCCTGTGGCTGGCGATGAACACGATGATGGCCAGCCGGGGGGTGTTGATGGGGTGGGTCTGGGTTCGAGGGAAAAACAAGTTAAAAGTTGAAAGTTGAAAGGAGCGCTCGCTGCCTCTATCCGGTGATGGATTGTCCGCAAACATCGATGCAACCCACCACCGCAGCGCGGCGCACTCCGTTGGTGCCGGCGCGGCAGGTGACGCGTTTTAACTTTTAACTTTTAACTTTTAACTTCACTTCCCCAGCGCGCCATCTTTGCGCAACCGGTCCGCCAGATCGCCGGCGTAGCCGCGTGCCGCTTTTTTCAGGCTGGTGGGGTTGATGAGCCGCGACTGGGCCTGCCAGACGGCGGCGTCGCTGCCGACCCGATAGAGGGTGCTTTGCATGTAGTAATCCTGGTTTTCCACGTAGTAGCCGGGCTGGTAGACGGTGTCGTAGGAGGCACCCACGGAGCTGCCGAAATCGCTGCCACGGGCCAGGTGGCCAGGCACGTAATCGGCGCGCACGTCCGCTTTCAGGAACGAGGCCACCAGCACGCCATCGGCGCCAGCGGCTTTCACCGCCTGCTCGGCGCGGGCGCGCAGATCGTCGCTGCCGGACACGTCGCCAATCTTCTGGTGGGCCAGCACCGCTTGCACGCCCTGGCCGCTGAGCGCCTTGCCAAGGGCATCCTCCACCGCCACCCGGGCGTCGTCGTCGCTGAGCAGAGCAATCACGAACAACCGCTGAAAATGCGGCTTGGGCTCGACCTTGGCGTGCCAGCCGGAGGTCACTTCGGTGGGGGGGGCGCAGGCGCTGAGCAGCGCGGCGAACAGAACGAGCAGAACAAAACGGGGGGTGCGCATGGCGGACTTCCTGGTCGGCGACGAAGGCGTGGCTCAACACCACGCTTCCATCCTACCGCCCGTGAACGCCGAGGCAATAGCGGTTTGGCGCTGGACGCTGGACGCTGGACGCTGGACGCTGGACGCCAGATGCTAGACCCGTGACTCATCGCGGTCCACGACACGAGGAAGACCACCTACGCAGCCGCAACGCCTTCCGTGAAGGGTTTTGATCTTAGCGTCTAGCGTCTAGCGTCCGGCGTCCGGCGTCCGCCCCATCGAAGCCCTAACGTTTGCTCTTGCCCGGAGCGATGAACTTCATCAGCGTCATGAACCACATCAGATGACCCGGGTCGCCTTCCACCTTGATGTCGCCGGCCTGCATGCCTTCCATGAACGCCATCTGGTTTTTTCCGGCGGCCTGCAGGGTGCGGAAAGCGTAGTCGGCGTCTTTGAAGTTGAGCGTCACCGACGGGGCCGGGTTGAGCCCGTGGTGGCTTTCCACCCGGGCGGGGCGGAAGTGATACCAGCGTGCCACCGAACCGTCAAAGGTGCGCCACTGCATGATCACATCGCGGTTTTCCAGTTGTCCCCGAAAGCCCGGGTTGCGCCGTGCCAGCCACACCAGCCGCCAGCCCAGCAGCAGCAGTATCAAACGGAATTTCATCGCGTTCTCCTTGTGGCGGCCGGCGGCGCCGTTATGGCATCAGAGCCGGCAGCTCCTTATTGAGCTTCATCTTTTCCTTGATCGCCTCGCCGGTAAGCGCGTAACCGCGCAGCTTGCCGTCGCGGTCCTCGAACAGCGCCGTCACATCGTTGCCGTTTTCCTCGATGCGCCACTCACCTTCAACCTCATCGGGCACCGGGCACACCACCACCGGGCAGGCCGGGGTTTTGATGGTCACCGGCATCACTCCGTAGCTGACCGGCGTGACCTCGCCGGCCAGTGTCTTGGCCAGCGCCCGGGCACTGGCCATCAAGGGCAGCACATAGGGCAGCACGTGGCCACCCACTTCGGCGCAGTCGCCCAGTGCATAGACCTTGTCGGCACTGGTGCGCAGGGTCTGGTCGGTGAGGATGCCGCGATTGGTGTTCAGCCCCGCCTGTTTGGCCAGGTCGATGCGAGGTCGCAAGCCGATGGCGGAGAGCACCGCATCGGATTCAATATGGCTGCCATCGGACAGCTCGGTAACCAGCATGTCCCTTTCGCCTGGCCCGCCGTGGCGATGATGCACCGCCTTGGCGAGCGGGCCAAAATGGAACGTCACACCCAGCTCTTCCAGGCCCCGACCCACGGCGGCGGAGGCCGGTTCGGGCAGCAGCATCGGCAGACAACGCCCCACCGGCTCCACCAGGCTGACCTGGAAACCGCCGTTACTCAGGTCGTTGGCGAATTCACAGCCGATCAGGCCGCCGCCGAGAATGGTGACGCTCTTTTTGCCCTCCAGGGCCTGGCGGAAGCGGCCGTAATCGATCAGATCGTTGACCGAAAACACCTCGCCCACGGCGTCGCCTTCCAGCGGCGGGGTCCAGGTGTCCGCCCCCAGCGCCAGCACCAGCGCGCTGTAATCCAGATGATCGTCGGGCAGCAGCACCCGTTGTTTGGCGGTGTCGATGCCGGCCACGTGCACGTGGGTGCGTACCGTCACGTTAAACTGTTCAGCGACCTGCTCGGCATTCGCCATGGCCAGTTCGTCGGCGCTCTTTTGCTTGGTGAAACCGGTGGAAAGCATCGGCTTGGAGTAGCTGCGGCCGTCGTCGGCGGTGAGCACCACCACTGGCGTTTCCTTATCGAGCTTGCGGAATTCCTTGAGCGTGTTGAAGCCGGCCAGGCCGGAGCCGATGATCACGATTGGGTTCATGGCGAAGTCCTTGGGTCAGGCGGTGAGCGAAACGCGAATCAGCAACCTTAGATTTCCACCATCTCGAAATCTTCCTTGCCGACGCCGCAATCGGGGCAGACCCAATCGTCGGGGATATCATCCCATTTGGTGCCCGGCTCAATGCCCTCTTCGGGCAGACCTTCTTCTTCATCGTAGATGAAGCCACAAACCACGCATTCCCACTTCTTCATGAGCAACCTCTGAAATCATCTTATCGGGCGCGCCGCCGCATGCGGGGCCGCCAGGGGCCCGCTAACGTAGCCACGGGCGCGGCAAAAATCAATGACAGTGCGGAATGGCAGAGTGGCCAATCCCGGCTTGCCGGCGCCGGCGGCTTGGGCCATAGTGCCGCCGCCCGCGTTATGCTGAGCAACCACTATGCCAAATACCGCGCTGCGCGCCGACCTCCAATGGCGCGAGCTTGATACCCTGACCCTGCCGCCGGCGGTCCGCGACTGGCTGTCGGACCCCGGTTCGCTGACCGCGCGGCTGCGCCGCCATGGGCGTTTCCAAGTGCGCCCCGGCGCCTCCCGGGTGGGCTTGCCGGAACCCGCCGAACGCCGCCTGCTGGGGCACAGCGGCCGGCGCTGGGCGCTGATCCGCGAAGTGATCCTGCTGCTCGACGGCGAGCCGGCGGTGGAAGCACGCAGTGTGTTGCCGCTGACCACGCTGAACCAGGCCAATCGCGGCCTCGGCCATATGGGCAGCCGCTCGCTGGGCAGCGAACTGTATCGCCGCCCGGCCGCCGAGCGCGATCAGGTGTGGGCGCGCCTGGGCACCACGCCCCATGGCCGCGGCCCCTGCTGGGGCCGTCAATCGCGCTTTCTCAAGCGCGGCCGCCCGCTGCTGGTGGCCGAGTATTTCCTGCCCGGCGTGTGGCAACGCCTGGGCGAGACAGTGGACCGTATCTGAGCGCGCCCCGGGCCGGTAACATGGCGGCTCGGGACATAGATCAGAGGTTTTCATGTTCGCCTTCGTTGAGCACCGTTACCCGCCACTCTGGCCCTGGATTCAGTTGATGCGCCTGGATCGGCCGATCGGCAGCATGCTGCTGATGTGGCCAACCCTGTGGGCGCTGTGGATCGCCGCCGACGGCACCCCGGGCCTGAAGAACATCGTTATCTTCGTGCTCGGCGTTTACGTGATGCGCGCCGCCGGCTGCGTCATCAATGACTACGCCGACCGCCACTTCGATGGCGCGGTGGAGCGCACCCGTGGCCGGCCACTGGCCACCGGCGCGCTGAGCGGCAAGCAGGCACTGATCCTGTTTTGCGTGCTCGGGCTGGTGGCGCTGGTGCTGGTGCTGTTTCTCAACCGCTTCACCCTGATGCTGTCGTTTGGCGGGCTGGGCCTGGCGGTGCTCTATCCGTTCACCAAGCGCTTCACCTATTTGCCACAAATGTTTCTTGGCGCCGCCTTCAGTTGGGCGATTCCCATGGCGTTCGCCGCCGAGACCGAGAGCGTGCCGCAGATCGCCTGGCTGCTGTTCATCACCAACCTGTTGTGGACGGTGGCGTACGACACCGAGTACGCCATGTGCGACCGGGAAGACGATCTGCAACTGGGCATCAAAAGCACCGCGATCCTGTTCGGCGACCTGGACCGCCTGATGATCGGCCTGCTGCAATTGTTGACCCTGGCGGCCTTGTTACTGGCCGGCAAACAGCTCGGCTTCACCTGGCCCTGGTACCTGGGCGTGGCGGGCATGGCGGCTTGCTTTGTTCACCAGCAGTTGCGCATCCGTTATCGCGAGCGCTGGCCCAGCTTCCACGCTTTTCTGAACAACCACTGGGCCGGGGCCAGCGTGTTCGCCGGGCTGTATTTCCACTATTTGATCGCCGGGCCGGCCTGAACGGCGGCGTGGACGGCGCGCCGCGCGCTGAACAAACTGGCTAAGTTGTCATAAGGGTGTCATAAAAAAGCCATCTAATAGGGCCTGATAAATGGCAACCCAGAGATCCGCCATGTCCCGAAATCGTATTTTGATCGTCGATGATGAACCGGCCATCCGCGAAATGGTGGCGGTGGCCCTTGAGCTGGCCGACTTCGAGGTGCTGGAAGCGGAAACCGCCCAGCAAGCCCACGAGCGCATTGTCGATGAGCGCCCTGATCTGGTGCTGCTGGACTGGATGCTGCCCTCGGTGAGCGGCATCGAACTGGCGCGCCGCCTCAAGCGCGACGAGGGCACCAGCGAGGTGCCGATCATCATGCTCACCGCGAAAAGCGAAGAGGACAACAAGATCCAGGGCCTGGATGTGGGCGCCGACGATTACATCACCAAGCCGTTTTCCACCCGCGAGCTGATTTCGCGCATCAAGGCGGTGCTGCGCCGCTCCTCGCTGAGCGCGGCGGAAAAGGCCATCGATGTGGAAGGCCTGTGTCTGGACCCGGTCAGCCACCGCATCAGTGCCCACGAGCGGCCGGTGGACATGGGCCCCACCGAATACCGCCTGCTGGAGTTCTTTATGAGCCACCAGGAGCGCGCCTATTCACGCACCCAATTGCTTGACCAGGTATGGGGCGCCAACGTTTACGTGGAAGACCGCACCATCGACGTGCACATCCGCCGTTTGCGCAAGGCCCTGGCGCCGCACGGCTTCGACGGCTTTATCCAGACCGTGCGGGGCACCGGCTACCGCTTCTCCGCCAAGACCAGCGAGCTGACCTGAACCGTGACGCCCCCGGATTTTCGGGCTAGGCTGCCGGCTGACAGTCCGGCCTAGAGAACAGCAATGGCAGCAGCAATGGCGGCAGCAAAGAAAGGAAGCGCGGGCATGAAAGCCAGCCTCGCCAAGGAAGTGAACCGCATCATCATGCTGATGCTGGCCTCATTGGCCGCCGCGGTGTTGGCCGGCCATTTATGGCCCCTGGTGGCGGGGCCGGTGCTGTACATTATCTGGAGCACCCGCCAGCTGTTCGCGCTGTACGCCTGGCTGGTGCGCGAGGAACACACCGAGCCGCCGGACAGCGTCGGCTTGTGGGGCGAGTTCTACACCCGCCTTGAACACCTTTTCCAACAAGAGCGCCGCGCCCAGGAAAACCTGCAGGGCATCATCGGGCGCGCCCAGCAATCGGTGAACGCCCTGGAAGACGTGGTGGTGCTGATCGACCGGCATGGCTACCTGGAATACTGGAACCCGGCCGCCGGTCGCCATCTGGGCTTCCGTCAGGAGCAGGATCTGGGCCAGCCGTTGACCAATCTGATTCGCCACCCGCGCTTCGCCGAATACCTGGCCAAAGGCGATTTCCACGAACCCCTGGAACTGCCGTCACCGGTGGATGACAACCGCATTCTGCAACTGCGGGTCACGGAATTCGGCCTCGGCGATCAGTTGATTCTGGCCCGCGACGTGACCCGGCTTCACCACCTGGAAGAAATGCGCAAGGATTTCGTCGCCAACGTCAGCCATGAATTAAAAACGCCACTGACGGTGCTGAAAGGCTACCTGGAAACCCTGCTTGCCACGGTGCCCGAGGAGCAGGGCCGGCTGCGGCGGGCATTGACCCAGATGGATGCCCAGAGCCAGCGCATGGAAGCGCTGGTGCAGGATCTGCTGTTGCTGTCGCGGTTGGAAAACACCGAGGCGGACCAAAGCCGCGAACAGGCGGTGAGCGTGCACGGCATGCTTAAACGAATGCGCGAAAGCGCCCTGGCCCTGGCGCCGGAAAAACAGCAACGGATTGATCTGGACCTGGAGCAAGACGCGGACACCCGCCTGATCGCTAACCCCGCGGAGCTGGAAAGCGCCTTCGGCAATCTGATCACCAACGCGGTGAAATACACCCCCGCCGGCGGGCACCTGCGCATCCGCTGGTGGCGCGACGACCAGGGCGCCCATTTCTCGGTCAACGACAACGGCGTCGGCATCGACCCCAAACACATTCCCCGCCTTACCGAACGCTTCTACCGGCCGGACAACAGCCGCGTCACCCACACCGGCGGCACCGGCCTGGGCCTGGCGATCGTCAAACACGTAATGATCCGCCACAACGGCAAACTGGAAATCAAAAGCGAAATCGGCCGGGGCAGTACGTTTACTTGTCACTTTCCGGTAGAAAGAATCGCTTAGGGACAAGCCGCAAGCTACAAGCTACAAGCTACAAGCTACAAGCTACAACGAACCTTTCTCAGCTTGCGGCTTGCGGCTTGCGGCTCCTCCCTGCCGGCTAATAATGCGGCGGCGGGGCGTCTTCGATGCGCAGAGTGCTGACTTCCTCATTCAGCTCCACCAGCCGTTCCACCAGTTTGCGGCAGGCGGTTTCCAACTCGTCGATCTTGCGTTGCTGGTCGCTGACGATGCGGTTCAGGCTGGTGACCAGGTCTTCCTGGTAGGCAAGTTTGGTTTCGATGTCGAGAAAACGGTCTTCGCTCATGGAGGTCTCCTGGCCGGGCGCCCGATTATACCCTCTGCCGGCATAACCACGCTTGCGCCGGGGTCATTCTCTGGCTAAAGTTGCCTCCGTCTTAGGGGAGTAGTCGCTTGGGCGCCCCGCCCTTGACGGTCATCAACACATTTGCGCCTCATGCGCATGGTGGCCGTGTCCTCGGATTGACGAGACCTGAGACACTATCTGCATTCCGCGGGGGCGGGATCGGTGGATGGTGTCTCTGGTATTCGCTTGATCCCGCCCCTGAGAGCCTCTCGATGCTAGCTTCATTGGATGCCTTCGCCTCTTCCACCCTGCTGGTGGCCATTGGCGAAATCGGCGATAAGACACAACTGCTGTCTCTCGCTCTGGTCTGCCGATACCGCAAGCCCTGGCCCATTCTTGCTGGCGTGATCATCGCCACCCTGGTTAACCATGGCCTTTCCGTGTGGTTCGGGGAATGGCTGAGCACGCACATCCCCAGCGACTGGTTGAAGTGGATTCTGGGCATTGGCTTTATTGCCCTGGGGCTGTGGATGCTGATCCCGGACAAAGACGAAGAAGTGAAAGGTGAAGGTCGCTTCGGCCCCTTCCTGACCGCCCTGGTGTTGTTCTTTATCGCCGAGATCGGCGACAAGACCCAACTTGCCACCGTTGCCCTGGCGGTGCGTTTCCAGGACTTCTGGGCCGTGCTACTGGGCACCACCACGGGTATGATCGCGGCCAATCTGCCGGTGATCTGGGTGGCCCACCGTCTCGCCAGCGCCCGCTTTGAAATCTGGGCGCACCGGGTCAGCGCCGTTCTGTTCATTGCCTTCGGTATCTGGGCACTGGTGTAAATCCTGGCGTGCAAGCGCGATGCGTGCAGCCCGCAAACGAGTATTGCCATGGCCCTGAAAGCCACCATTCATAAAGCGGAACTGACGATCTCGGACATGGACCGGGATTACTACGCCACTCACGCCCTCACGGTGGCGTTGCATCCGTCTGAAACCGAAGCGCGCATGATGCTGCGGCTGATGGCCTTCGCCTTGCATGCCAATCAGGATCTGGCGTTTACCCGCGGCATCTCAAGCGGCGACGAACCGGACCTGTGGCAGCGCAACCCGGACGGCACCCTGGCGCACTGGATTGAGCTGGGCCAACCCGACGAAAAGCGGCTGCGCAAGGCGTGCGGGCTGGCCCGCCAGGTGACGCTGTACTGCTACGGCCGCCAGGCGCCGATGGTATGGTGGCAAAGCCATGGCAATGCCCTGGCGCGCCTGGACAACCTCTGCGTGCGCCACGTCACCGACGCCAGCGAACAAGCGCTGGCGGCACTGGTGAGCCGGCAGATGCGCTTGAACGCGTTGATCCAGGACGGCCAGCTGTGGTTCGGCGACGACGCCCACAACGTGGCGGTGGAACTGGAGAACTGGAAGGCTTAAGACTTAAGGCGTGTTCAGTGGTCAGTGTCGTGCCGCTGTCTGTTATCGGCGCAACCGGCGCGCTATGGTGGGATTTCTTTTCGGTTGAGGAGGCACAGCATGCAGCCGCGGCAACCGCGTATCCGCGACCTCTTGGAAACGCTGGCCCGGCGCTGGCGGGGCCTGCTGGCGGTCGGCATCGTACTGGTGTTGCTCGGCACCCTGGGCCTGGGCGCGGTCGGGCTGTTCACCCTGGTGGGGGTGATCTGGTTCGGCGCCCTGCTGCTCACCGCCGGCGTGATCCAGATGTTGCATGCCTTCCGCACCCCCGGGCTGCCACGCAGCCTGACCATGCTGCTGATCGGTTTGCTGTACGTGGCGCTGGGCGTCTATGTGATGGCCCAGCCAGGCATCGCCTCGGCGGCGCTGACGCTGGTGGTGGCGCTCGGCATCGGCGCCATTGCGCTGCTGCGTCTGTGGCTGGCGTTCGAACTGAGCCGCGTCAGTCGCGCCCTGTGGCCGGCTGTCAGCGGGCTCGTCGGCCTGGTGCTGGCGTTGCTGATTTTCCTGCGCTGGCCGGAATCCAGCGACTGGGTGATCGGCCTGTTCCTGGCCATCGAATTGATCATGAACGGTTGGATGCTGATCATGGTGGCGCTGGCGGCGCGGCAGAGGCAGTAGGCCGGTACGGCTCACGCTGCAAGCCTCAAGCGGCAAGCGGCAAGCTACAGGCGCGGCCAGCTGTTGCAGCTTGTAGCTTGAGACTTGCGGCCCCCTTCCCCCCTACATCGACCGCTGATTGACCCGTTGGGAAACCTGGGCGGCGCTTTCCTTGCGCTCGGAGTAACGGTCGGTGAGGTAATCGCTGCGCTCGCGGGTCAGCCAGGTGAATTTGAGCAGTTCTTCCATCACGTCGACAATGCGGTCGTAGTACGGCGAGGGCTTCATGCGGTTGTTGTCGTCGAATTCCAGGAACGCCTTGGGCACCGACGACTGATTGGGGATCGTGATCATGCGCATCCAGCGCCCCAGTACGCGCAACTGATTAACGGTATTGAACGATTGCGAGCCGCCGCACACCTGCATCACCGCCAGGGTTTTTCCCTGAGTGGGCCGCATGCCGCCCAGCGCCAGGGGTATCCAGTCTATCTGCGCTTTCATAATGCCGGTCATGGCGCCATGGCGCTCCGGTGAGCACCAGACCATACCTTGCGCCCAGTTCGCCAGATCGCGCAGCTCCGCCACTTTCGCGTGGGCCTCGGGCTCGCCGTCGGGCAACGGCAGGCCGCGCGGGTCGAACACCCGCACCTCGGCGCCCATTGCCCGCAGCAAGCGGGCCGCCTCTTCAGTGACCAGGCGGCTGAACGAGCGCTCCCGCAGCGAGCCATAGAGCATCAGTATGCGCGGCGCCCCCCCGCCGCCAGCGCCCAGGCGCCGCAGGTCGAGGGCCGGCAACAGGTCAGCCTTCAGGTTGGGCAAATCGTTCACGGTTTTCTCCACAATGTTCAGCCAGCGTCACGAATTGCACGCTCGAAGTAGGCCTCGAGTGACCAGTGCGAGCTCTTGTCGTTTGAAGCTTGCGGCTTGCGGCTTGCGGCTTCTAACGAATCACCGCCAGCCACCCGGCCAGCGCCAGCAGCGTGGCGGTCAGTACCGGCAGGGTCAGCACAATACCGATGCGGAAATAATAGCCCCAGGTGATGGTCATGCCCTTGCGCGCCAGCACGTGCAGCCACAGCAAGGTGGCGAGGCTGCCGATCGGGGTGATCTTGGGCCCCAGGTCGCTGCCGATCACGTTGGCGTAGATCATCGCCTCGCGGCTCAGGTCGGCGGCCTGGCTGGCGTCGATGGACAGCGCCACCACCAGGACCGCGGGCAGATTGTTCATGACCGAGGACAAGCCGGCGGCGATGTAACCGGTGCCCAGCGTAACCAGCCACAGATCCTGGCGGGCGAGCAGATTGAGGCCATCGGCAATCACATCGGTCAGCCCGGCGTTGCGCAGGCCGTAGACCACCAGATACATGCCCAGGGAAAACACCACGATGTTCCAAGGCGCGCCACGCAGCACCTTGACGGTGGAAATGTGCTCGCCACGGCGGGCAATCACGAACAACACCAGCGCGCCAAGCGCGGCGATGGCGCTGACCGGCACGCCCAGCGGCTCGGCGATGAAAAAGCCCGCCAGCAACAGCCCCAACACCCACCAGCCCGCTTTGAAGGTGGCCGGGTCGCGGATCGCGTCGGCCGGCTTTCTTAGCCGGGCCAGGTCGTAGCCGGCGGGGATGTCGCGGCGGAACATCCACCACAGCACGGTCAGCGACGCGACCACCGAAACCAGATTCACCGCCCCCATCACCGCCGCGTATTCGCCAAAACCGATTCGGAAAAAGTCGGCGGACACGATGTTGACCAGATTGGACACCACCAGCGGCAGGCTGGCGGTGTCGGCGATAAAGCCCGCGGCCATGATGAACGCCAGAGTAGCGGCCGGGCCGAACCCCAGTGCCAGCAGCATCTCAAACACAATCGGGGTGAGAATCAGCGCCGCGCCATCGTTGGCGAACACCGCCGAGACCAGGGCACCGAGCAACACCACGGCCACCAGCAGGCGTGGTCCACGACCGCCGCCCCAACGCGCCACGTGCAGCGCCGACCATTCGAAGAAACCGGCCTCGTCGAGCAGCAGACTGATGATGATGATGGCGATGAACGTGAAGGTTGCGTTCCAGACAATCTGCCACACCGCCGGAATATCACCGGGGTGAATCACCCCGGTGAGCATCGCCACCAGGGCGCCGGCCGCCGCGCTCCAGCCAATACCGAGCCCCTTGGGCTGCCAGATCACCAGCGTCAGAGTGACAATAAAAATGGCCGCGGCAAGCAGCATGGTGCTCTCCCTTTATCACGACGGCCGATGCCGCCAATTTCAAGCTGACGTGCGCGCTGAATGGCTTTCGTGGATTTTCCGCAGCCAGGCGGTGAGCGCCAGTGGGCGCAGTGTTTCCAGCTCCAGCTCGAGCAGGCTGACGAGGCGCGCCTGCAAAGCCTGATACGTGGCCTCGAACGCCGCGTCAATCCGCTCATCACTGCCGCGCGCGGCGGCCGGGTCCGGCAAGCCCCAATGGCTCTTGCTGGTGTCGGCCAGCCAGATCGGACAGGCCTCGCCGGCGGCGGCGTCGCATACCGTGATCACCGCATCGAAATGCTCGCCTTCGAGGTCGTCCATGGATTTCGAGCTCGGCGCGGCGACCGGCACCCCATGGCCTGCCAGCACCGCCAGGGCGCGCGGGTGCACCT
This sequence comes from Alloalcanivorax mobilis, assembly GCF_002864685.1. Classification (GTDB taxonomy): domain Bacteria; phylum Pseudomonadota; class Gammaproteobacteria; order Pseudomonadales; family Alcanivoracaceae; genus Alloalcanivorax; species Alloalcanivorax mobilis. The sequence goes on along the minus strand of NZ_NMQZ01000001.1, from coordinate 265,639 downwards.
CGCCGGTGGGGTGGCTGCCGGCGCTGTGCGCGCGCAGACGACCCGCGCCCAGATGATTGGCCAGCGCTTCGGCAATGATCGAGCGGCAGGAGTTGCCGGTGCAAAGAAACAGAAGGTTCAGAGGCATTTCCATTCCACTCTCCAGGGTTTCTCCAGGGTTATCCGCAAAGCGTGGCCGGCACGCACAGACCGAGTTGCGCGCGGGCCGGCTCGGCAAGGGTTTCAATCACGGTGCGCGCCCAATCGGGCAAGGCCGGGTTGAGGCGGTAATGCATCCAGGTGCCCTGCCGCCGCGCCACCACCAGCTCGCACCCGCGCAACTGCGCCAAATGGCGGGAAACAGTCGACTGCGGCGCGCCCAGCGCGGCAACCAGATCACACACGCAGATTTCCGAGTCGGTCCGCATCAGGCAAATCAACCCCAGGCGCAGATCATCGCCGAGGCACTTGCAAAGCCGGGTTGGGCTGAGATCCATGGCGCTTCCTTTATCCGTATATTCGGAATAACGGATATATTAGCCTAAAGAAAACCAAGAAGAAATAGAGCACAGCTGCCCTGACGGGACGCCCTGCGTGTAGACAGGCTTACAAGCTGCAAGCCCCAAGCTGCAAGGGCCGCTACGTAGCACCTTTTTAGCTTGAGGCTTGTAGCTTGGAGCATGCGGCTCGGGGCCTGCAGGCCCCCGCCGGTGTTCAGTCTTTCTTAACCTGCTTCTGCATCTCATCGACGGAGATGTGCCGCACGTCCTTACCTTTGACCAGGTAAATAACCTGCTCGGCGATGTTGCGGGCGTGGTCGCCGATGCGTTCCAGGGCGCGCAACGACCAGATGATGTTGAGCACCCGGGAAATGGCGCGCGGGTCTTCCATCATGAAGGTCACCAGCGAGCGCATCGCGGAGCGGTATTCCAGGTCCACTTCGTTGTCTTCGGCGGCCACGTCCAGGGCTTTGTCGGCGTCGAAACGGGCGAAGGCATCCAGAGTATCGCGCAGCATGTTGCGCACGTGGTTGCCAATGTGGCGCACTTCCACGTAACCGCGCGGCGATTCGCCCTGTTCGGAAAGCTGCAACGCCATGGCGGCGATCTTGGCTGATTCATCGCCGATGCGTTCCAGGTCGGACACCGCTTTCGACACCGCGATGATCAATCGCAGGTCCGAAGCAGCGGGCTGACGCAGGGCAAGCACCCGGGCGCACTCTTCGTCGATCTGTATTTCCAACTGATCGACTTTTTCCTCGGTGTGCATCACTTTTTCAGCCAGGCCAGAGTCGGCGTGTAACAACGACTCGAGCGCATCCACCACCTGTTTTTCAACCAGTCCGCCCATCTCCATTAAATGGTTGCGGATCGACTCCAGGGCTTCGTTGAACTGGGACGAACTGTGTTGGCCGAAATGCATGCGATCCATAACGGGTCTCTCCTAGGGCCTGTTCACACTAATTTTGATGGTCGCGCCGGAGGCCGTTTTCGCGCAAGCCAAGGCGCGGTGAGCGCGGTGTGGGCCGCCACACAAGCGAATCGCAACGCGGGGTTGCGCGAAAACGGTCCCGGCCCTTCGGGTTGCGCCCCAAAGCGGGCCAGGCAGTGTTGCTCGTCGGTTATTTAGCATACTAAACCTCTCTTCTCGCGCCTTGCCTGGCCCGCTTTGGGACAGCAACGCGGCCATCAAAATTAGTGTGAACAGGCCCTAACCGAACCGGCCGGTGATGTAGGCTTCGGTAAGAGCGTGCTCGGGCTTGGTGAACACCGTGTCGGTATCGTTCACCTCGATCAATCGACCCAGGTGGAAGTACGCGGTGCGATGGGAAACCCGGGCCGCCTGCTGCATGGAGTGGGTGACGATGGCGATGGTGTAGGACTCGGTAAGCTCGGCAATCAACTCCTCGATCTTCGCCGTGGCGATCGGGTCAAGCGCCGAACAGGGCTCATCCATCAGCACCACTTCCGGGCTCACGGCGATGGTGCGGGCGATGCACAAGCGCTGCTGCTGGCCGCCGGAAAGGCCGGTGCCAGGCGCGTGCAGGCGGTCCTTCACTTCGTCCCACAGGCCAGCCTTGCGCAGACTGGTCTCGACCATTTCATCCAGGTCGTATTTTTTGTCCGCCAGGCCATGCAGGCGCGGTCCATATGCCACATTGTCGTAGATCGATTTGGGAAACGGGTTGGGCTTTTGGAACACCATGCCGACGCGCGCGCGCAGTTCCACCACGTCCATCTTCGAGTCGTAAAGATCCTGGCGCTCAAGGAACAATTCACCGTTCACCCGACAAATATCGATGGTGTCATTCATACGATTCAGTGAACGCAGGAATGTGGATTTGCCGCAACCGGACGGGCCGATCAACGCAATCACTTCGTTCTTGCCGATGTCCAGGCTGACATTGTGGATCGCCTGGTTGTCGGCGTAGAACACATTGACGTCACGCAATCGCATTTTCGGATCATCAAGAAACGGATGGCCGACGGTGTGCTCGGGATAGGGGGTATCTTGCATCGCGGGTCGGTGATCCTTGTCTTGCGTTGCCGGCGTGCGGCCGGCCTCGGCATCGCGGTTATCCAGTGATTGGGCGGTATCCATGGGCATCGCTCCTTACCAGCGGCGTTCAAGGCGTTTACGCAGTATCACCGCCAGCGTATTCATGGTGATCAGGAAGGCCAGCAGCACCATGATCGCCGCCGACGTCATGGCCACGAAGGCCTGTTCGGGGCTGTCCGCCCATAGATAAATCTGCACCGGCAACACGGTGGCGGGATCAAGTGGCCCGCCGGGCACGTCGACGATAAAGGCAACCATGCCAATCAGCAAAAGCGGCGCGGTTTCGCCGAGCGCCTGGGCCATGCCGATGATGGCGCCGGTGAGCATGCCCGGCATCGCTAGAGGCAGCACGTGATGCAACACCACCTGCATGCGCGAGGCTCCGAGCCCGAGGGCCGCTTCGCGGATCGAGGGCGGCACGGTTTTGATCGCCGCGCGGCTGGAGATAATGATGGTCGGCAAGGTCATCAGTGTCAGCACCACGGCGCCCAGCACCGGCACCGAGCGTGGCATGCCGAACACGTTCAGGAAGATCGCCAGCCCCAACAGGCCGAAGATGATCGAAGGCACCGCCGCCAAGTTGTTGATGTTCACCTCGATGAAATCGGTGAAGCGATTGCGCGGTGCGAATTCTTCCAGGTAAATCGCCGCCGCCACGCCGATCGGGAACGACAGACACAGCGTTACCAGCATGGTCAGGAATGAACCCACCACGGCGCCCCAGATGCCGGCCATCTCCGGCTCCCGGGAATCACCATGGGTAAAAAACGAGGCATTGAAACGGCGCTCGGTGTCACCGTCGCGCTCCAGTTCTGCCAACCATTGCTGTTGTTGCTCGGTAAGCCGTGAATCGGCACGGCCACGCTCGCCGGCTTTCAAAAACAGATCGGCATCGTCGTCGGCGAGCAGCCACAATGAATGGCTCTGGCCCAGCCAGCCGGGGTGTTCGACAAGCTGGTCGCGCAGCTGGTAGGCGGAGCCGACGCTGACCAGTTCGTTAAGCTCGCGCCGTTGCTGGCGGTCTTGCACGTTGGCAAAGCGCGCCTGCAGTGCCTGCTTGACGATGCCGTCGAAGTTGGCGTAATCGAGCTGCTCTTTGTCGCTGGCGTTGTCCACGCCCAGGGTGTCGCGGTCAAAGGTGACCTCGAGCTTGATGTAATGCTCGAAGAAGGCGCTGTGCCCTTTACCAATGATGTCCGTGAACAGTATCAGCAACGCCAGCAAGCCGATGCAGATCGACAGCACGCCATAGAAACGAAAGCGTTTTTCCGCGCGATAACGGCGCGCCAGGCTTTTGCGCACTTGCACGGTGGTCGGGCTCACGGTGGCAGCCTCTTCGCCGGCCGGGTGACTGGACTTATTCATACTGCTCCCGATACTTTCTGACGATGTGCAGGGCGAGCACGTTGAGGGCCAGGGTGGTGATAAACAGCATCAGGCCCAGGGCGAACGCCGCCAGGGTCTTGGCACTGTCGAACTCCTGGTCGCCGGTCAGCAGGGTGACGATCTGCACGGTCACCGTGGTTACCGCGTCCAGCGGATTGGCGGTGAGGTTGGCGGCCAGGCCAGCGGCCATCACCACGATCATGGTTTCACCGATGGCCCGCGACGCGGCCAGAAGAACGCCGCCCATGATCCCCGGCAACGCCGCCGGAATCACCACCTTGCGGATCGTTTCGGACTTGGTGGCGCCCAGCCCCAGGGAGCCATCGCGCATCACCTGGGGCACCGCGGTGATCACATCGTCGGCCAGCGACGAAACAAACGGGATGATCATCACGCCCATCACCAGGCCCGCCGCCAGCGCCGATTCCGACGCCACGTCCAGCCCCAGACTCTCGCCCAGGCCACGAATAAACGGCGCCACCGTCAGCGCGGCGAAAAAGCCATACACCACGGTCGGCACCCCGGCCAGGATCTCCAGCGCCGGCTTGGCGAACGAGCGCACCCAGGGGCGCGCGTATTCGGCCAGATAAATCGCCGACATCAGCCCCACCGGCACCGCCACCAGCAACGCGATGGCGGAAATCATCATGGTGCCCAAAAACAGCGGCACCGCGCCAAACGCCCCGGACGACGCCACCTGATCGGCACGCAACGCGGTTTGCGGACTCCAGTGCACCCCGAACAGAAACTCCATGGGTGACACTTTATGGAAGAAGCGGATCGACTCGAACAACACCGACAACACGATGCCCACGGTGGTGAGAATCGCCACCAGTGCGCACAGCATGAACAAGCCGCGCAGAATGCGCTCGACCTGCTCGCGGGCGCGCAACCTCGGCGAAATGCGCGCCCAGCCCCAGGCGGCGCCAAACATGGCGGCGGCCAGCACCGCCACCGCCAGCGCCAACCGATTGATGCCACGCAGGCCGACCAGGCGATCGGCGGCGGCGGCCAGCTCCGGCGCCACCGAGCCCCTCGGCAGCGCGCCACTGGCGACGTTCTGGATCTGCGTGATCAGCAAACCGCGCGCCCCCGGGGATGGCGGGCGCAGCCCCTCGGGCAGGCCGCCGATCACCAACTGACGGATCAGGGTGTCATCCAGAACCATCCACAGGCCGAGTACCACCAGCGCCGGGATCGCGCACCACAAGGCCACGCGCATGGCGTAATAGAATGGCAGGGATTGCAGGTGGCGAATGCCCCCCAATGGCCGGGCCAGCGCCACCGAGCGGCGCAGCCCCAGGTAATAGGCCAGCGCCACCAATATCAGTACCAGCAGCAGCAGATTGCCGGTTTGCATTCAACGACTCCCGTTCAGGATTTTCTCGCCCAAGCCGCCGGGCTTGGGCGAGAAAACCGCTATTTTCAACTCAACCGTGACGCAAACGGCCCGACAACATCGGCTGCCGGGCTGTTCGGGTGCGCATCCCTGCGCTGTCTCGCCTTGCGTCCTGCTCAGAGTTCCTTGCCGGTCATCGGCGCCAGGCTCTGGGCCTGCTTGGCCATTTTCGCACGCTCGTCGTCGGGCAGCGGAATCATACCCTTGTCGGCGAGGTAACCTTCGGGGCCCCAGGCGCGCTCGCTGGTGAACTCCTTCACGTAGCCCTCAATGCCAGGCACCACGCCCACGTGCGCTTTCTTCACGTAGAAGTAGAGAGAGCGGGACACCGGGTAATCGGCGCTGGAAATGGTCTCGAAGGTGGGGGCCACGCCATTGATGTGCGCACCTTGTACCTTGCCGCGGTTCTGGTCCAGGAACGAGAACCCGAAGATCCCCAGAGCACCGTGGTTGGCGACCAGCTTCTGCACGATCAAGTTGTCGTTTTCGCCGGCTTCCACGAAGGCGCCGTCTTCACGAATACTGCGGCAGACGCTTTCGAACTTGTCTTCGTCTTTCTCTTTCAGCGCCTTGACGCTGGGTACTTGCTTGCAGCCGCCTTCCATGGCCAGTTCGTTGAAGGCATCGCGGGTGCCGGAGGTGGGCGGCGGGCCCAGCACTTCGATCTTCATGTCCGGCAGTTCCGGATTGACCTGCTTCCAGGTTTTATAAGGGTTGGCCACCAGCTTGTCACCGCCCTTCGGGTCCGGCACTTCCTTGGCCAGCGCCAGGAAGATGTCCTTGAGGGTCAGATCAATGTGCTTGGCTTCGGCGGAATTGGCCAGCACGATGCCGTCATAGCCAATCACGACTTCGGTGATCTCTTTGGTGCCGTTCTTCTGGCACATCTCGAATTCCGAGCTCTTCATGCGCCGCGACGCGTTGGTGATGTCCGGCGTGTCGGTGCCCACGCCCTGGCAGAACAGCTTAAAGCCGCCGCCGGAGCCGGTGGATTCGATTTTCGGGGTCGGCTGGCCGCTGCTGCGGCCAAAGCGCTCGGCCACCACGGTGGCGAACGGGTAGACCGTCGATGAGCCGACAATGGAGATGGTGTCGCGGGCCAAGGCGGTGGCCGGGGCACCGGCCAGGGCCACGGCGGCAACCGCCCCGGCAATAATCATGTTGGTTTTCAGTTTCACGATCAGACTCCTGGTTATTTGGGCCGGCATTCCCCCCGCCGGCGGATTCGATCAGCCAGCCAAAGACTAGGCGGTGTTTGTGACAGGCAAGTGACAGGCCACCCGCAAGATGGCATTTTGCAGGCCCGCCCACCGCGCTACGCCGGCACTTTGCTGACCCGGAGGCCCGGTATCCGTATAATCGCGCTCAATTCGACGTCGAAGAGCGCCACCTTTACCTTTCTTGCGGGGGGCCGGTGCGCGCCAAGGAAGTTCCGTGATCTCACAACGACAACAATATCTGCTGCGCTGGCAGCGCCGTCTGACCGCTCTGAGCTGCTCCGTCGGCCACTTGTGTGCCTGGTTTTCCCTGCTGATGGTGATATTAATGGTGCTGGTGGTGGTTTTGCGCTACTTCTTCGGCATCGGCAACATTGCCCTTCAGGAAAGCATCACCTACCTGCACGCCGCCCTGTTCACGCTAGCCGCCGCTTATACACTGGCCCTGGATGAGCATGTCCGGGTGGACGTCTTCTACCAGCATTTCAGCCCCCGCCGCAACGCCCTGGTCAATGTGCTTGGCACCCTGCTGCTGTTGATGCCGGTCAGCCTGGCCATTCTGCTGCTGAGCTGGGATTACGTGCTGCGCAGTTGGGCCGGCCTGGAGAACTCCGACAACGGCGGGTTGCCGCTGGTGTTCGTGCTCAAAACGCTGCTGCTGGTGCTGCCGGTGATGCTGATTTTGCAGGGCATCGCCGATCTGATCCGCCACGGGCTGGTGTTGGCCGGCAACACACCACCGCCGGTGGCCCAGCACGATGAGGGGGACGCATGGAATTGATCCCCCTGGGCATGTTCGTGGTGGCGTGTCTGGTGCTTCTGACCGGCTACCCGGTGGCGTTTTGTCTGGGCGGCACGGCGCTGATGTTCGCGCTCGGCGGCCTCGTCGCCGGTGTGATTTCGCCCTCGGACCTGACCTACCTGCCCGGCCGCCTGTACGGCATTATCGAGAACACCAGCCTGCTGGCGGTGCCGCTGTTCGTGTTCATGGGCGTAATGCTGGAAAAATCGAAAGTGGCCGAGAAACTGCTGGCCAGCATGGGCCGGCTGATGGGCCGGCTGCCCGGCGGCCTGGGGCTGGCGATCGTGATTGTCGGCGCCCTGCTGGCCGCCAGCACCGGCATCGTCGGCGCCACCGTGGTCACCATGGGCCTGCTGTCGCTGCCCACCATGCTGCGCTATGGCTATAACCCGCGCCTGGCCACCGGTCTGATCTGCGCCACCGGCACCCTCGGCCAGATCATTCCGCCCTCGATCGCGCTGGTGCTGCTGGGCGATGTGCTGGGCACCGCCTACCAGGAGGCACAGCTGCGCCAGGGCATCTGGTCACTGGACACGGTGTCGGTGGGCGACCTGTTCGTCGGCTCGATGATTCCGGGTCTGATTCTGGTGGCCATGTACCTGATTTACGTGATGGTGATCAGTTGGCTGAAACCGGAGCAGGCACCACCGGTGAGCCAGCCCGGCACCGAAGACGGCAAGCCGATTTCGCTGATCGAGGGGCTGCTTGCGCCACTGGTACTGATCATCGCCGTGCTGGGTTCCATCCTGGGCGGTTACGCCACCCCCACGGAAGCCGCCGGCGTGGGCGCGTTCGGCGCCCTGTTGCTGGCAATGATGAATCGCCATCTTGACCGTCACATTCTTCGCGAAGTGGTACGCAGCACCACCCGCGTGACCACCATGGTGTTTATGATCCTGATCGGCGCCAGCCTGTTTTCGCTGGTGTTCCGCGCCTTCGGCGGCGATGAAGTGGTGCAGCATTTCTTCGACAACATGCCCGGCGGCGTGGTCGGCGCCACGCTGGTGGTGATGCTGGTGATCTTCCTGCTCGGCTTCATTCTCGATTTCGTGGAGATCACCTTCGTGGTGGTGCCCATTGTCGGCCCGGTGCTGCTGGGCATGGGGCTGGACCCGATCTGGCTGGGGGTAATGATCGCATTGAACCTGCAGACCTCATTCCTGACCCCGCCATTCGGTTTCGCGCTGTTTTATCTACGCGGCGTGGCACCACCGGAAGTGCGTACCGCCGACATCTACAAAGGCGTGATACCCTTTATTCTGATTCAGTTGACCATGCTCGGCATTCTTGGCCTGTTCCCTCAGCTGGCCACCTGGCTGCCGGGTCTTTTATACGGATAAATAACAACATGACTGATCATTCTCTCGACGACATGCCTCAGCCGATAGGCACCCTGGCGCTGCAAACCATCGCCATGCCTCAGAACGCCAACTGGAACGGCGACATCTTCGGCGGCTGGCTGGTTTCACAGATGGATCTGGCCGGGTCGGTGACCGCCCGCGCCACGGCCAAGGGGCGGGTGGCCACGGTGGCCATCGATTCCATGGCATTCCTGCGCCCGGTACCGGTGGGCGCGGTGGTCAGCTGCTACACCCAATTGCAGGACATCGGCCGCAGTTCCATGCAGATTCTGGTGGAGGTGTGGATACGCGAAGACCTGGGCGGCCTGGCCAAAGTCACCGAAGGCCACTTTACGTTCGTGGCCATCGATGAGAATGGTCGCACCCGGGCGGTGCGGGGGTAGAACGCTAGACGCCGGACGCCTGACGCCGGACGCTAAAACCCCCTGGTTTCAGAGCGATGCGGCTACGCAAAGAGCGTTTGCGCAGCCGCAATGCCTTCCGTCTCGGGTTTTGACTTTAGCGTCCGGCGTCCGGCGTCAGGCGTCAGGCGTCAGGCGTCCAGCGTCCAGCGTGCGCCGCCCCAGGCGGCGCTTAAATATCCTCCTCACGACCCAGCACACGAGAGCGTGCGTTGAGCGCGGCCTGCTCGGCCACCGCGATCGACGGCAGGATGCTGTCGCGGAAGCTGCGGTAAGAGTCATACACCTTGCTGGCTTCCGGGTTGTTGGCGACCAGGTCGGCGACCACCTTGTCGCTGGTCTCCTTGAGCGCCATCAACACGTCTTCGGGCAGGCGCCGCAGTTTGACGCCGTGCTCGTCCACCAGCTGCTTGAGGGCATCCGCGTTGCGGGCGGTGAACTCGTCGTAGATGCGCTGGTTTTCCGCCTCGGCGGCGTTGGCGATGATCGACTGCAGGTCCGCGGGCAGGCCGTCCCACTGTTCCTTGTTGATGGTCAGTTCCAGCATGGCGCCGGGTTCCTGCCAGCTGGGGTAGTAGTAATACTTGACCACCTTGTACAGGCCGAAGGCGAGATCGTTGTACGGGCTGACCCAGTCGGCGGCATCCAGCGCGCCGGTCTGCAGGGCAGTGAACACCTCGCCGCCGGGCATCTGCACCGGGATCGCGCCGAGCCGCTGGATCACTTCACCGGCCAGGCCGGGCATGCGGATCTTCAGGCCCTTGATGTCCTCCAGGCTGTTGATTTCCTTGTTGAACCAGCCGGCCATCTGGCTGCCGCTGTTGCCGCAGGCGAACGGTTTCATGTTGAACTGGGCGTACAGTTCGTCCCACAGCGCCTGACCACCACCAAAGTTGACCCAGGCGTTGAGTTCCTGGCCGGTCATGCCGAACGGCACGGCGGTGAAGAACTGGGTGGCCGGGTGCTTGCCTTTCCAGTAATAGGAGGCGGCGTGGCCCATCTGCGCACTGCCGGAGCGCACCGCGTCGAACACGCCCATGGCCGGCACCAGCTCACCGGCGCCGTGCACCTTGATCTTCATGCGGCCATTGGTCATTTTCTCGACCCGCTCGGCGAACCGGTTGGCGCCGGTGCCCAGGCCCGGGTAGTTGCGCGGCCAGGTGGTGACCATGTCCCACTCGTAGGTCTTGGCGCCGTCCTGACCCTGGCCGGTGCCCGCGGCGGCGGTGCTGGCGGCGTCTTGTTTGGCCGGCTCTTCTTTCTGGCCACAGGCGGCCAGCGCGGTGGCGCCCAGCCCCAGCCCCAGGGCGGAAACGAACTTACGACGATCCATTGACTCTCTCCCACTCTTTGTTGTTTTCGCCCCACTGCGGAGCGTCTGACTTCTTTTCTAAATCACTTCCAGCCGCGCGTACTGGCTGACCAGCCACTTGGTGCCCGCGTCGTCAAAATTGATCTGCAGACGGGCGTTGGGCCCCTGTCCCTCGAAGTGCAAAATAGTACCCTCGCCAAATTTCGGATGCACCACCCGCGCCCCCAGGGTCACCCCGTTGGATTCTTCCTGGCGCACCGTGCCGCGCCGGCCCACCGGCCGGCTGATGGCGGCGCGGGTGCGCACTTCCTCGATCAGCTCGGCGGGAATTTCACGCAGAAAACGGCTTGGCGCATTGAGGGTGTCGTTGCCATAAAGCCGGCGGCTCTCCGCGTGGGTCAGGTACAGCTCGCGCATGGCGCGGGTCACGCCTACGTAGCACAGCCGGCGCTCCTCGGCGAGACGGGCCGGGTCGTCGGAGGACATCTGGTGGGGAAACAACCCCTCTTCCAAGCCAGTGATGAACACCACCGGAAACTCCAGGCCCTTGGCGGAATGCAACGTCATCATCTGCACCGCGTCCTCATGGGCGTCCGCCTGCCCCTCACCGGATTCCAGCGCGGCATGGTCAAGAAAGGCAAGCAGCGGGTCTTCTTCACCCTCTTCGTCGCCGAACTGGCGGGTGGCGGAGACCAGTTCGTGCAGGTTGTCCAGGCGCTGCTGGGCCTTCTCGCCTTTTTCCTGACCGTGATAATCCAGCAAGCCGCTGGCGGCGATCACGTGTTCGGTGGTTTCCGCCAGGTTCAGTGGCCCGGTGTCCGCCTGTAACTGGTCGATCAATTGCAGGAACACCAGCAGGGCATTGCTGGCGCGGGCGGTGACCAGCCGCTCGTTGACCAGGGCGGTGGCCGCTTCCCACAGCGACACGCCACGCTGGCGCGCCAGATCGCGCAGCGTCTCCAGGGTTTTATTGCCAATCCCACGGGTGGGGGTGTTCACCACCCGTTCGAAGGCGGCGTCGGCGTGCCGGTTGCCCAGCAGGCGCAGATAGGCCAGCGCGTTCTTGATCTCGGCGCGCTCGAAGAAGCGCTGCCCGCCGTAGATGCGATAGGGAATACCGGCCTGCAAAAACGCCTCTTCCAGCACCCGCGACTGGGCGTTGGAGCGATACAGCACCGCCACGTCGCGGCGCAGCCCGCCCTGCTGGCTGTGGGTGTCCACTTTACCGGCGATAAAACGGGCTTCGTCCACCTCATTGAAACCGGCGTACAGGCGAATCGGTTCACCGTCACCACCGTCGGTCCACAGTTGTTTGCCAAGACGATCGCTGTTGTTGCCGATCACCGCGTTGGCGGCGTTGAGAATGGTGCCGGAGGAGCGATAGTTCTGCTCCAGGCGCACGGTGCGGGTGTCCGGGAAATCGCGGCTGAATTTGTGGATGTTCTCGATCTTGGCGCCGCGCCAGCCGTAGATCGACTGATCGTCGTCGCCGACGATGGTCACCGCGTTATCGTTATTGGCGAGCAACCGCAGCCAGGCGTACTGAATCGAGTTGGTGTCCTGGAATTCGTCCACCAGAATGTGGCGGAAGCGACGCTGGTAATGGCCGCGCAGCTCATCGTTGTCGCGGAACAACTCCAGCACCCGCAACAGCATCTCGTTGAAATCCACCAGGCCACCGCGCTCACAGGCCTCTTCGTAGCCGGTGTAGATCCTGCGCATGGTCTCCAGGAACAAATCGCCGGCGGCCACGTCCATGTGCGCGGCGCGCAGGCCTTCGTCTTTCTGGCCGTTGATAAACCAGGTGGCCTGACGGGCCGGCCAGCGCTGCTCATCCAGGCCCAGCTCGCGAATCACCCGCTTGACCAGCCGCTGCTGATCGTCCGCGTCGATGATCTCGAAGCTCTGCGGCAGCCGTGCCTCCTGCCAGTGGGCACGCAGCAGACGATGGGCGATACCGTGGAAGGTGCCCACCCACATGCCGCTGGCGGGCATCTCCAGCAACTGCTCGATGCGGCCACGCATTTCGGCGGCGGCTTTGTTGGTGAACGTCACGGCGAGAATACCGAACGGGGAAGCCTGGCCGGTGGCGATCTGCCAGGCGATACGGTGCACCAGCACCCGGGTTTTACCCGAGCCGGCGCCCGCCAATACCAGTAAATGGCGATCTTCGGCGGCCACCGCGTCGCGTTGGGCCGGATTCAAACCATCGATCAGGGAAGTCACATCATCCATGGCGGCTAAGTCTACCAGAACGCAGCCACCAGGCGGCACGTCAATCGCCCCGCAAACCGCACCGATCAGGGTTTGCACGGGGCTTGCGCAGGCGGCTTTTCGCAGCCAACGGGTGGCGATCATCGCGAAACCGCCGTGCGGGGGTCATTTTCGCCAACACGGCGGATTCGGTTTCCCTTCCCGGTGGGGCTGGGTAAACTGCCAAAAAACGCAGGACGTCGAGCGAGCGCTCTCGCCAGGTCCGTGTGCATCAGCACCACCGGGGAGTACGGCCCCGGGCCGCACTGATCGGAGCACGCGCAGCGAGACTCCCGAGCCTGGAACCTGACCCGTGCCTACGTCATCACAGACACCGTCCAATAAGCAGCAGCAAGCGGTCATCCGCGCGCAGTGCCAGCACCTCAACTCCGGGTTGAGAGGGATGAATATCCTTGAGGTGATGGCGGTGCTGGTGGTGCTGTGGTCGTATTGGGAAACTCCGGCACCGCGCGCGTTGATGCTGCCCTGGGCGGCGTTGGTGGCGACGCTGGTGTTGCTGCGGGTGATCTGGCTGATGCTGCGCCGCAATCATTTCCAGGACGACGCCCCAGCGCGCCGGCGGTTGTCCGTGGCGATTCTCGCCACCGCGGTGACCATGGGCGCCGGCGGCCTGCTGCTCAACCCGCTGGATTCCATGCTCAGCAGCAGCATGCTGTACGCGCAGTTGACCATGAGCTGCATCGGCATTGGCCTGAGTATCGTTGCGCTGGCCGCCTACAGCAGCCATTTGCCCACCGTGATGCTGTATCAGTTCTGCCTGCTGGCGCCGGTGTGCGTGCAGTTGGGGCTGGCCAACGGCAACGAACCGGCCCTGGTGGCGATGCTGGTGGCCACCGCCGGCTTTCTGCTGGTGGCGGCGCGGCGCATCAACCTGACCACCCACCAGGCCCTGGATCTGCAAACCAGCAACACCGCGCTGATTGATTATCTGGACCGCGCCCGCGCCAACGCCGAGGCCCTTAATGAAAAGCTCGCCGAGGAAATCTGCGAGCGCAAGGAAGCGCGGCGGCGGCTGCAGGAGGCCAACGACCGGCTCGAATCCATGGTCAGCGACCGCACCCACGCGCTGGAGCAGGCCAACCGCGACCTCAGCGCCACCAGCGAACGCCTGCAACTGGCGCTGGACGCCAGCAACATCGGCCTGTGGGACTGGAATCTGAGCACCGGCACCAACTACCACACCAACTTTGATCGGCTGCTCGGCTACGAGAGCGAGTATTTCCGCAATTTCTTCGGCGACTTGCAGCAACTGGTGCACCCGGATGATTTCCCGGCCATTCGCCGCGCCATGCTGTCGCATTTTCGCAGCGAGACGCACCGCTACCACGCCATTTACCGGTTGCGTCACGCCAAGGGGCACTGGTGCTGGATCGAAGACGAGGGCCGCGTGGTGGAATGGAGCGCGGTGGGCCAGGCCACGCGCATGATCGGCACGCGCCGGGACATCACCGCCACCCGCGATGCTCAGGAGCAGCAACGGCTGGCCGCCACCGTGTTCGAGAACGCGCCGGAGGGCATTTTCATTCTCGACCACCATTTCCGCTTCCTGGCGGTGAACGCCCGCTTCGAGCAGATCACCGGCTACCGGGAATCCGAAGTGCTGGGCTTCAAGGTCACCGACAGCGAGCACGCCGAGCGCAGCCGTGACAACTACCGAACCGTGACCCGGGCGTTGCGCCGGCACGGCTTCTGGGAAGGGGAAATCAGCGAGCGACGCCGCAACGGGCAAATGTTCCCGGAGTGGCTTCAGATCAGTTCGGTGCTCGATGAAAAGCAGCGGGTGATTCGCTATGTGGGGATGATCTCCGATCTGACCTCGCGCAAGGAAGCCGAAGAGCGGGTGCAGTTTCTCTCCAACTACGACCGCCTGACCGGGCTGCCCAACCGCACGCTGTTTCGAGAACGGCTGCAGAAGTCGTTAACGGTGGCGCGGGTGAACCGGGAGAAAGCGGCCCTGTTGATGATCGACCTGGATCGCTTCAAACCGATCAACGAAAGCCTTGGCCATGAGATCGGTGACCGTTTGCTGAAACTGGCCGCCGAACGCATCTGCCAAAGCGGCGTCAACGATGAAAACCTGGCCCGGGTGGGCGGCGATGAATTCACCCTGGTGCTGGAATCCTGCGCCAGCGAGACCCAGATCGGCGCGGTCTGTCAGCGCATCATCAACGTGATGAAAAAGCCGTTTCTGATCGACGGTCACGAGCTTCTGCTGGGCGCCAGCATTGGCATCAGCGTGTTCCCGAACACCGCCACCGAGGCGCAGGCCATGATCAATCAGGCCGATCTGGCGGTGCACCAGGCGAAGCGCAGCGGTGGCAACAATTACCAGTTTTACCGCACCGGCATGCAGATGGCCTCGGTGGAACAACTGGCGCTGGAAACCAGCCTGCGCAAGGCGATTTTCAAGAACGAGTTCGTGGTGCACTACCAGCCGAAGATGGACCTGGCCGACAACACCATCTCCGCGGTGGAGGCGCTGGTGCGTTGGCAACACCCGACCATGGGCCTGCTGCCGCCGTCGGAGTTCATTCCCCTGGCCGAGGAGTCCGGCTTGATCTCGGCGATCGGCGAACTGGTTCTGGAGCGCGCCTGCCGCCAGGCGCGGCAGTGGTATCAGCACGGTCTGGGCGATATCCGGGTGTCGGTGAATCTGTCCGCGCACCAGTTCCGCAAGGGCAATCTGGCGGACGTGATCGACCGTATTCTGGAACTCACCGACCTGCCCGCCCGCCTGCTTGAGCTGGAGCTTACCGAAAGCCTGATCATGGAGGATCTGGATCAGAACATCGCCCTGCTGGAGCGGCTCAGGGCCCGTGGGGTGGGGCTTTCCCTGGACGACTTCGGCACCGGCTACTCATCACTGAACTACCTCAAACGCTTCCCGGTGGACACGCTCAAGATCGACCGCTCTTTCATCACCGACCTGGACCACAGCCCCGACGACGCCGCCATCACCAAGGCCATCATCGAGATGGCGCACAGCCTCAACATGAGCGTGGTGGCGGAGGGCGTGGAGACCCACCAGCATCTGGAAATCCTGCGCGACATGGGGTGCGACAGCATTCAAGGCTACCTGATCAGCAAGCCGGTGGCCGAAGACCTGCTGCTGGACCTGCTGCGTCGTCAAAGGCCGTTGATCGGCGCCCCCGGACCGGGACCGGCTTAGAAGGATACAGGATTCAGGATTCAGGATTCAGGATTCAGGATTCAGGATTCAGGATTCAGGATTATCAGTGTGGCGTTAAGCGTTGCGAGCGCAACGGCTTTTTCTTATTTTCTTTCTTTTTTTACCCGGCCGAATGGCCTTTCAGCGCGGGGCACGGCGTGCCTGTTCAGACACCTCTCCCCGCGCCTGTATCCTTCATCCTGCATCGCTCTTTATAACAGAGCCAAGGTTTCGGGCTTGAAGAAGAACGGCTCCAGGTGGCGGCGCAGCCAGGCATCCAGCAGGCCCCGCTCGCGCAGCAGTTCCACCACCGGCGGCGCAAACCGGCGGGCGTCGTCGAGCAGGTCATCACGCTGAATACCGACTTCATCGATCATCTCCACCAGCGTGGTGCGGCCATAGGTCTCGAAGAACGCGCCGATGGCGGTGTCCAGCAGGGTGGCAAAATACTCACTGCGGCGAAACTGTCGCCAGAAATCGTAGCCGATCACGAACAGTTCCTGGATGTCCTCGCTGCTCAACAGTTCACGCAGCTCGGTGACCGGGCGTTCGGAGAATTCCTGCCAGGCCACCAGAATCAGTTCGCGCAACGACGCCACATTGTCGTCACTGTATAACCAGGGGTCGGCCATCAGCGCCCGCACCCGTTCGATCAGCCACTCCTGGAGACGCACCTCCAGACTCGCCCGCCAGCGCGCCGGCATGCGCTGGCCGACCAGACCGCGCACGCTCTCGGGAATGCCCTGATGCAGCCAGGTTTTCACACCCAGCTGGGCGCCGCCGGCGAGCAGCGCCAGGAGCACCGGGTTACGGCTCAGCCAGCCGATGCCGCGCCGTGACAGGGGAATTTCCAGAATCTTATCGAGCAGGGCGGTGATGGTGGCTTCATCGACCACCTCGCCAATGCTGCGCTGCTCCTGAATGCCGTGATGGTAAAGCCGCTCCACCAGATCGCCGACCAGCTCGGGAATGCCACCGCCCAGCTCCATCTGCACCGCGTATTTACGCACCGTGGTATTGATCTGTTCGGCGCTCACCACCTCGTCCAGACGCACCGTGGCGGCCTGCGCCAACAGGGCATCCAGCTCCTGCTCCAGCCAGGCGTCCAGGTGCGCCGGCGCCAGCTGCTCCTGGAAGTGCGCCACCAGGGCGTCGAGTAAACGACTTGCCTTTTTGTGTTTATCGTCTGTCACTGCTGCCAACCCCTTCTAGAAAAACCACTTGCCGTATGTTTGACCAAAGGTATCATTGAGTAATGTAACAATCATTAGAGGTACGTGATCATGGCCATCAATATACTGCCGACACGCCGCAATCTGCACTTCAATCTGGACGCCGCCAAGGCCCTCGACTGGCACCGCGATGGCCGCAATGTGAGCCAGTTTCTCAATACGCTGAGCCTGTTTTTCCCGGTGGGCGAACGCTTCTTTATCGACAGCGTGCGCCACTACCGTGACCGGGTCCAGGACCCGGATCTGAAAAAAGCGGTGGCCGCCTTTATCGGTCAGGAAGCCATGCACGGCCGCGAGCACGAAGAGTATAACGAGCACGTGGCCCGGGCCGGCGTGCCGATTGACGCCCAGGAAAGGTCGGTGGCGGCGCTACTGAAACAGATCCAGAAACGCACCCCCGCCGCTTTCCAACTGGCCGGTACCGTGGCCCTTGAGCACCTCACCGCGATCCTCGCCGACGGGCTGCTCAGCCTGCCGGAAATTCTCGACGGCGCCGATGAAGGTTACCAGGCCCTGTGGAACTGGCATGCCCTGGAAGAGACCGAACACAAGGCGGTGGCGTTCGATGTTTACCGACAGGTGGTGGGCTCCGATGACCAGCCCGGCGCCTACGCGCTGCGCAGCTTTTCGCTGGTGCTTTCCACGTCGGTGTTCTTCGCCCTGTTCGTGCCTTTCTACCTGAACAACGTACGCGTTAGTGGCGGCCTGTTCGATGGCAAATCCTGGCGCGCCGTGATGCGCCACAGCCTGGGCAAACGCGGCATTTTCCGTTATAGCGCGCGCGCCTGGCTGGACTGGTTCAAACCCGGTTTTCACCCGTGGGACCACGACAACCGTGAGTTCCTGGAGCAATTCGACACCCTGGTGGCCCCCGCCCTGCAGCGCGACGCCGCCTGATACCTGCCCTGCGCCTGAACGCATCCTTCGGCCGGCTTATGCCGGCCTTTTTTATGGTTCTTCGCGCTTTAGCGGGAAGCGACTTTCCTGGATCGTGATTGGGTGGGCAGCTTGATTGGGGACGCGGGACAAGGGCGGTGCCTTCCGGGACCGCTCGAGCCATCCCTGGCCGCTGTTTGTTTGGCCATCCCTGGCCAAACAGCTCTCTCCAGGCACCGCCCTTGTCCCGCTCACTGAGCAGCGTCACCGCCACGGGTCCATAGCACCGCCAGGACCGTGACGGC
The DNA here is from genome assembly GCF_002864685.1 of Alloalcanivorax mobilis. Classification (GTDB taxonomy): domain Bacteria; phylum Pseudomonadota; class Gammaproteobacteria; order Pseudomonadales; family Alcanivoracaceae; genus Alloalcanivorax; species Alloalcanivorax mobilis. The sequence continues at coordinate 247,367 of NZ_NMQZ01000001.1, read as the reverse complement.
CCGGTCGTGCCGCTCTGGAGGGCCCTCCCCCTTGTTGTGTCGCCGAGGCGTGGGAAATTGATAGGGTCAGTTGGCCAGGGACGGCCAACTGAGGCGGCGGACGACAGGATGTCGTCTCGTCGCCGACCCGGCCACCAATTTCCCGCGACTCGGGAACCCGAAGGGCGACACAACGGGGTGTCCTTCTTTGCCTACTTTCTTGGACAAGCAAGAAAGTAGGACGCCCAACAGGGCGTCAGCGGCGATGGGAAATGGATCGGCATTGAGTCAATTCCCGCTATTCCGCGATGAACCTTTTTTATGCTGCCCGGATTAACCTCGGGTCGCGCCCACATCGGCGGCTCCGCCCGGCCCTGGCTGTTTAAGCGCGGCGGTGAATGTGATTCGCCCTGACACAACTTCGCCCTGACACAACAAAGGCGCCCTGAGGCGCCTTTGTTGGCGGTTGCGCGGGCGGCCCGAAACGCCGCCCGCCGGCCACGACTCAGGCTTTACCGTCACCGTCGCCGTTCTGAGTGTCCACCACGCGGTGCTCATCGCCGAGCACGCGGATGTTGGCCGGCGGCGCCTTGCCGTCCCGGTCCTCGCCAAAGTACAGCGTGGTGTGCGGGAACGGAATCTCAATGCCTGCTTTATCGAAGTAGATCTTGACCAGCCGGTTGTAGGCACGCCCCACCGCCCATTGATTGCCTGGGGTAGTCTTGATCACCACCCGGATATTCACCGAGCTGTCCGCCAGAGCGGTTACCCCGGCCACCGTCATCGGTGCCAGGATATTGTCCTTATGCGGCCCTTCCTTGAGTTCTTCGAAGGCGGCTTCCAGTTGAACGATGGCATCGTCGATGCTCTCGCGATAACCAATGCCGTACTCACCCACATGATTGCCGTACTCGCGGGTGAAGTTGGACACCGCGTCCACCGAAGAGAACGGAATAATATGGAAGGTACCGTACAAATCACGCAGGGAAACCGAGCGGATGCCGACCCGTTCCACGGTGCCCGAATTGCCCCCGGCGCTGACGAAATCGCCGGTGTTCATGGCATTCTCAAGCTGAATAAAGACACCGGTAATAACGTCCTGCACCAGCTTCTGCGCGCCAAAGCCGACCGCCAGACCCAGCACCCCGGCACCGGCGATCAGCGGTCCGATGTTAATGCCGATCTCGGAGAGCACGATCATCACGGTCATGATGATGATGGTGATCGCCAGCGTGGTATGGAACAGCCCCAACAGCGTTTCGGCGCGCGCCGCCGCCGCCGGGCTGGTGTTCTCCCGTGGGCTCAGGCGCTGCTCGATCAGGCTCGCCAGACCAATCCAGATGGCCCCGGCGACAATCAGGATCAGCAGAATGTGCAGCAGCACGGCCACCGCGTGGGCGCCGGCTTCGGTGGCGTACCAGGCGGCCAGGTCATAGACCTGCCAGGCATCCAGGGACAACAGCACCACCAGAATCAGAATCAGGGCGCGGATCACCTTAAGCGCCGTGGGCACGTACAGATTTACCCGGGTTTGCAGCCTCGGCATGCTGGTGTTGAGCCGCTCCGAGAGCACGATTTCCTTGCCGATCAACTGGCCGAGCACCACCGCCACCAACATCCCGACGCCGGCATAGATCAGGGTTTTAAGCGTGGCCAGGGCGACGAACGGCAAGGCCGTATCCGGGTTGATCACGGTGACCCCGAACACGATCAGCGCGTAAACCAGCGCCAGCAGATGCCAGGTGCGCCCCAGCAAACGCAGCAACAGCCGCCCCGGGCCGCTGGCCTGTTCGGCCTTGGCGAACAGCGCGTGGCGCACCACGGCACGCTTGCGGATCACCACGACCGCCGCGTACAGCAGCGCCACCAGCATGATCAGGGTGCCGACACTGGCGCCCAGCGCGGGGGAAAGATTGAAGTTGATGATCGGCACCAGCACCAGCATGCCGTAGCCGATCCAACCCGCCAGGTTGGCCAGAAAACGGTTCACATAATGGGCCTGGTCGGCCTGCACCGGCATCAGCCGCAGGCTGTCGTAGCGGGCGGCGAACACCATGCGCAGCGCCGCCTTGACCAGCTCGACGATCAAAAAGGCATTCAGAAACAGGGAGAATCGCGTTTCCATGGTGCCCGATTCGCCAATCATAAAAGTGGCGATCAGCCCGCCGGCGGTGTACGCCAGCGCCACCACAATCAGGTCCACCACCGCGGCCACCAGCACGCCAAGCAGGGTGCGCAGCATGGCCATTTTTTCCGAGCCGTGGGCGCACCACCGGCTCAGCCCTCGGAATATCGGTGCGGCAACGGCGCGCAGCACAAAGAACACCACGAAGGTGCCAACAATGACGATGGCGAGATGAATCGCCGCGCGCGTCACCGCGGCGCTGTCGATGCGCGGCCCGGCATCACTCACCTGATCGGCGCCGGTCAGCCCGGCCACGGCGGTCAGCAGGGCGTCCACATTGTTGCCCATGTTGCTGGCCACGTTGGCGGTGGCCTCGGCAAGCCGGCGCGCGAACGAGACCTGCTCGGCGCTCTGGCCACTGGGCGCTTCGGCGGCGATGGTTTCTGGCGGCACTTCACCTTGCACGCCCAGGGGTTCGCTGGCGGCATCGCCGCCGCGCGCGGCTTGCAGTGCCCGCAGCTCATCAATCAGGGCCTGACGGCTGCCTTCGTTTTCGAGAATGTCCGCCAGGGCCGCATAGCCCGGCGCTTCGGCAGTCCCGCCGTGGGCGGCTTGCGGCTGCGCCTGCGCACTGGCCAATGGCGCATGCAGCAGCACCAGCAAGGTGAGCAAGCCCAGCAGGCCCGTCTTAATGACACGAAGTGTAGGCACTCTTACAACCCTCCCTAGGAGTGAAACCTGTTTCTTTCAGCGACGCTGCCGCTCTGACAACAGCGCAAAAAACCCTAACCGGCTCGGCGGCACTAACGAGTGAAGGCTACGCCAAGACGATCCGTTTTTCATTTTCAGCGGATAAAAAGCAAAACCCCGCAGAGCTTGTCGCGATCCGGTGGCGAACCCAAGGCGTGAAAATTAAAATCTTGTAATCACTGCCCTGCTTCCCGGCGCCCCGGGCGATTGGCCGCAAGGGCCAGGGCGGGGGTTTCCGGGACCAATGGCGCCCTTTGACTATTACATCGGTTGATGTAAATGTTAACAGCCCGCATCGGCCCGTGCCGTCAGGCCGGCCGGGCTCACCGGCTAATGGCCCGGCCAGCCAAAACACCGACAATGGCACTGCCCGCTGTCCCCGGCTGGCTTGCTCTTCATTGCCTATATTGCCTATATTGCCTATCAAGGAGGCTGCCTGATGGAGCCCTGGCAACACCGCACCGTGACCCGCGACGGCGTCAATATCGCCACTCGTCGCCGCGGCGACCCGCAACGCCCCACGGTCCTGTTCGTGCACGGCTATCCGGACAACAGCGAAGTCTGGGACGCGGTCACCGAGGCGTTGGGCGATCAGGATTACCACCTGGTGACCTACGATGTGCGCGGCGCCGGCGCGTCCTCCGCCCCCGCCGGGCTGGCCGCCTACAAACTGGCGCAATTGCGCGATGACCTGTTCGCGGTGATCGACTCGGTGAGCCCCGGCCGGCCGGTGCATCTGGTGGCCCACGACTGGGGCTCGATACAAAGCTGGGAGGCGGTCACCGAAGCCGGCGCCGAGCGCCGCATCGCCTCTTACACCAGCCTGTCCGGGCCCTGCCTGGACCATGTTGGCGCAAACCTGCGCGAGACCGGCGCCGGCGATCTGGCCGGCAGCCTCGGTCAGCTTGCCAAAAGCTGGTACATCGGCGCCTTCCATGTGCCGGGGCTGGCGCCGATGGCCTGGAAGCTGGGCCTCGGCGACGCCTGGCCGGCCCTGCTGCGGCGCACCGAGCGGATCAGCGCGCCGGTCAACCCCACCCAGACCCGCGACGGCACCCAGGGCATCGCGCTTTACCGGGCCAACATGCTGCCGTGCCTGCGCCATCCCCGCGAGCGCCACACCACCATCCCGGTGCAGTTGCTGGTCGCCCGCCGCGACCGCTATGTGGGCCCGGCCCTGGCGGATCTGGCCAGCCGCTGGTGTGGCGCGCTGTGGCGCCGTGAATTGAACACCGGCCATTGGGGCCCGCTGCTCAGCCACCCGGCGCTGACCGCGCGCTATCTGCGCGAGTTCATTGATCATCTGGAGGGCGCGCCGGCGAACCCGGCATTGCGCCGCGCCCGGGTCACCCGCGATCAAAAAGAGCACAGCGGCAAGCTGGTGGTGATCACCGGCTCCGGCTCCGGCATCGGCCGGGAAACGGCGCTGGCGTTCGGCGAGCGTGGTGCCACCGTGTTGTGCACCGACATCGACACCGACGCCGCCGAGCGCACCGCCGAGCTGATCCGTGTTACCGGCGGCAACGCCCTGAGCCGCAAGGCCGACGTCGGCAATGCCCGTTCCATGGAAGCGCTGGCCCGCTACGTGGACAAACACCTGGGCGCGCCGGACGTGCTGGTCAATAACGCCGGCATTGGCCTGGCCGGCCCGCTGCTGGAAACCAGCGTGGCGGACTGGAAACAGGTGCTGGATGTGAATCTGTGGGGCGTGATCCACGGTTGCCGGCTGTTCGGCAAGCAGATGATTGAGCAGGCAAAGGGCGGGCATATCGTCAACGTGTCCTCGGCCTCCGCCTATCTGCCCTCGCGGGTGCTGCCCGCCTATGCCACCAGCAAATCGGCGGTGTTGATGCTCACCGAATGCCTGCGCGCGGAACTGGCCGACCAGGGCATCGGCGTGTCCGCCATTTGCCCGGGCATTATCGACACGCCCATCACCGGCCGCACCCGCTTTGTCGGCGTCGACGATCAGGAACAGGGCCGGCGCCGCGACGCCGCCCGGCGCTTCTATCAGCGCCGTGGCTTTACCCCGGACCGGGTCGCCGAGGCCATCGTCGCGGCGGTGCGCGATAACCGCGCCGAAGTGCCGGTGAGCGTGGAAGCCACCGGTATGCGCCTGGTGGGCCGGCTGGCACCGACCCTGGCGCGGCGGCTGGCGCGCCTGGAAATGAACCTGTAACACCCACTGTCAGGGGGGCGTAACGCGCTCCCTGGCGCCCCGAGGGCAACCGCTTTATCATCGCCTCATGAGCTCATCACGCAAAACACCCGCTGCCATCCTCCGCACTCTGCGCCAGACTTCCCCGAAACCCGGGGCCGGCGCGCCCAACCTGGAAAAGCGCGAGGAATTCACCATCGATGAACTGGCCCGCGAGGCCGGTTCCACGGTGCGTAACGTGCGTGCCTACCAGGATCGCGGCCTGTTGCCGCCCCCAGAGAAGCGCGGTCGCACCGGCATTTATACCGACGTGCACCTGGCTCGCCTGAAGATCATCGGCGCGCTGCTCGAGCGGGGCTACACGCTCAATAACATCCGCGACCTGCTCAACGCCTGGGAAGAGGGCCGCGATCTCAATGATGTGCTGGGCCTGGAAGTGGCGGTGACCTCCTGGCGCAATCCGGAAGTGCCTTCCTATCTGGATTATCAGAATCTGCTTGAGGACTTCGGCGACAACATTACCCCGGAAGTGATGACCAAGGCGGTCAGCCTGGGTTACATCATTCCCGAGGGCATGCGCCTGCGCGTGCCCTACCCGCGCATCTACAACGCCGGCAAGGAGCTGGTGGAAGCGGGCGTGCCGCTGGACGCGGTGCTCACCCATGTGCGCCTGGTGCGCCAGGAAGTGGACAAGCTCGCCGAGCGCTTCATCAGCATGATCGCCCAGCACATCATCGACGAGAAATACGGCGAGAACAGCCTGCCCGAAGGCGAGGACGTACCCCGCCTGGCGGAATTCATCACCCGCATCCGCCCGCTCGCCGAAGCGGTGGTCAACGACGAACTGGGCCGGGTGCTGGAAACCAGCATCAACAAGATTCTCGTCGACCGCCTGGAAAACGTGCTCGCCCATCTGGAGAAGCATCACTAGGCGGATTCAAGCTTCAAGCTTCAAGCTTATCAAGGTGGCGTTGGGCGTTGTGAGCGCAACGGCTTTTTTCTTATCTTCTTTCTTTTTTCTGCTCGCCAAATGACCTTTCAGCGCGGGCACGGCACACCCTCTCCCCGCGCCTGTGCCCTTCATCGTCATTCCCCGATCCACCCGGAACCACAGCAGCGGTATTCCACGCCAACAGAATCATTGACGCGAACGGCGTAGACAAAGGGTCCCAGAGCAACCTATTACGGCGCGTTTCGTTTCGCTGCATTTTTGTGTCGGCGTCTCCCGGCGCCGGAACCGTCGTGCCATTCTGGCACGTCTGTACCGATGTATAGCCATGGACGGCGGCCACCAAAAACAACAAAGACATTGCCGGAGGCCCCATGAGCCGCAGGTTGACCGTACCCGTATTGATGCTTGCCGCGTTGCTGACCGCCTGTGGAGGCGGTGGCGGCGGCGGTTCCGCCAGCACCCCGACCCCCAACGAGCCCAATCCGGGCACGCCGCCCCCCGAGGGCCCGAGCACACCAGAAGCCCGGCCCAGCCAGGTCTCCGCGCCCTACGCCGATTACGGCCGTGTGTTCAATATTCTGCCCCCGGGTCAGGACGACAACGGTGGCCTGGCCAACCTGACCGCCGATGTCCCCGGGCTCGGCGACCTGATCAGTACCCTGCTTGATGATCTGGTCGCCGAGACTGGCCTGGTGCCGGCACTCAGCAAAGAGCCGCATTTCGATGACCAATTGGCACTCTACGACGCGCTCTCTTCAAGCCCGCCGGGGCTCAGCGACGACCAGATCGTCGATTACTTCAAGCGCGCGCCGATCAGCGCGCCGGACGCCGGCAACTGGGAGAGCGAACAGGTGGTGGAAGAGGGGCCGATCAAGGTATCGATCAAACGCGATGCCTACGGCGTGCCTCACATCTTCGGCGACACCCGCGCCGACGCGCTGTTCGGCACCGGCTATGTGACCGCCGCCGATCGCCTGTTCCTGCTCGACGTGCTGCGCCGCGCCGGGCGCGGCGAGCTGTCCCGTTTTCTCGGCCCGGCGGATTTTTCCTTTGACCGCGACATCGCCCTGGACGCGCCCTACCGGGAGCAGGACCGCACCGCGCAAATCGCCAACGCGGTGGCGCGCTTCGGCGACGATGGCGCCCAGATTTACACCGATTCCACCCATTTCGTGGATGGCCTCAATCGCTATGTGAGCGATGTGCAAAGCGGTCTGCTCAAAGCACCGATCGAATACCTGGGCCTGGGGGTGCAACTGGAACCGTTCGTGATCGAGGATGTGGTCGCCATCGCCACCCTGATCCAGGGCATCTTCGCCGGCGGCGGCGGCGACGAGCAGAACAACGTGCTGCTGCTGCAAACGCTGCGCGAGCAAACCGGCTCCGATCAGGCCGCCTGCGACCTGTGGCGCGATCTGCGCCACGCCACCGACGCCGATTCCACGGTCACCACCGAGCTGTCGTTCGCCACCCAGTCACCACCGGCCATCGACGAAGCGCTGTGTCCGCTGTCCGGCGAGCTGGCCGGACGTTTCCCCGGCGCGGTGCTGTTCGACGCCGGCACCTATCAGGCCTATCAGCCGCTTACCGTGGAACCGTGCGGCCGGCCCGGGCAGACCACCTGCCCCACGGCCATTGGCAATTTGCCCGCCCTGCCGGGCACCGGCGTGGTCGGCGGCCTGCTCGACGCCGTCGGTGATTTGCTCGGCGGCCTGCTGTCGCTGGCCTCCAGCGACAGCGCGCCGGACCTGGCCAGCCGCTGGGCGCGGGTGGAAATCGAAACGCATCGGTTGTGGCGCCACTGGCGCGCGCCGGCGCCCGAGGCGGCACCGTCCCGGACCACATTGAGCGATGCCCAGCGGCTGGCCTTGCGCGCCAAGGTCGGCAATCTGGTGGCCGGCCTGGACGGGCTGCGTGACGGCTTCCCGAATGCCATTTCCAACGCTCTGCTGCTCAGTGGCGAGCACACCGCCAGCGGTCGTCCGATGGCGGTGTTTGGCCCGCAAACCAGCTACTTCGTGCCACAACTGCTGCTGGAAATGTCGGTCAACGGCGGCGACATCCACACCCGGGGCATGACCTTCACCGGCCTGCCCTATGTGGTGATCGGCCGCGGCCCGGACTTTGCCTGGAGCGCCACCTCTGGCAGTTCCGATCTCGCCGACGTGCGCGTGGTGCGGCTGTGCAACGGCGGTGACGGCTACCAGTTGGCCGGTGCCTGCAAACCGTTCGACGTGATCGAGGACCAGTGGCCGGCACGCTGGAACGTGGCGGTGCCCACCGACGACCCGGCGGCCATCGGCCAGAACTTCGCCGTGCATCGCCGCGCTCTGCGCACCGCCGAATACGGCCCGGTGATCGGCTACGCCGCCGTGAACGGCCAGCCGGTGGCGCTGACCCGCCAGCGCAGCACCTATTTCGCGGAGCTGGACACCGCGCTGCCGTTCCTGCTCGCCACCCGCAACGACGTTCACGACGTTCAGAGCTTCTACGACGTGTTCAATTACACCACCGGCAGCTTCAACTGGTTCTACATCGATGACCGCGACGTCGCCTACTTCCACGCCGGGCTCTACCCGCAACGGGCCGAAGGCGTGCACCCGGAACTGCCCAGTTGGGGCAATGGCCAGTACGACTGGCAGGGCTTTATCGGCCAGGACGCCCACCCCCACGAAGCCAATCCGCCGCGTGGCTACCTGGCCAGTTGGAACAACCGCCCGGCGCGAGACTGGTGGGCCGCCGACGGCAACGCCAGCTTCGGCCCGGTGCACCGCAACGACATGCTTGAGGTACGGCTGCGCGATCTGGTGGATCAGGGCGGCGTGACGCTGGCCAATCTGGTCGAGGCCATGGGCGACGCCGCCACCGTGGATCTGCGCGGTCAGGAAGTGCTGCCACGCGCCCTGGACCTGCTGGAAAGCGCGTCGCTGACCGCCGACCAAGGCAGCGCCGTGACCCTGCTGCGCGACTGGATCGACAATCAGGCACAACGCCGCGACCGCGACGCCAACGATGATTACGACGACGAGGCGGCCGTGGCGCTGATGGACGCCTGGTACCCACGCATGATCGAGACGCTGTTGCCCCAGCTCACCGCCGTGGAAGACGACGACAGCCAGGGCTTCGTGCTGATGGAGCGTGATAACCAGCCCGGCGAGATGGGCTCGGCCTATCAGAAAGGCTATTACGGCTACCTGCAGAGGGTGCTCGACCAGGCGCTGGGCGCCAGCGAACACCCTTACCAGCGGCTGCGCTGCGCCGACAGCGACACGGCCGAAGCCTGTCGGACGGCCCTCGCCACCAGCCTGGACCAAGCGCTGGAAGACCTGGGCGGCCTCGCCAGCCAAAACAGTTGGAACGTGGACGAACAAGCCGACGCCATCCAACACCGCGCCATCGGCCTTTCCAGCGTGCCCGCCATTCACTGGCAGAACCGCCCCACCTTCCAGCAGGTGGTGGAATTCACCAACCACCGCTGACCGGCCCTCCTTTCACAGCGAGCGGTTCCAACATCGATTTGCGCCGTGCCACAATCGACGTTGGACCGCTCCTTCGGCGGGCAACAGGACAACGACATGCGCTGGATGATTTACGGTGCCAATGGCTACACCGGTGAGTTGATCGCCCGGGCCGCCCGTGGCCAGGGCCTCAAACCGGTACTGGCCGGGCGGCGCGAGGCCGGGGTGGCGCCGCTGGCGGAACAAGAAGGTCTGGAATACCGGGTGTTTGGCCTGGATGACGTGGCGCTGGTGGCGGACGAACTGGCCGACATTGATCTGGTGATCCATTGCGCCGGCCCGTTCTCGGCCACCAGCGCGCCGATGCTGGAAGCCTGCCTGCGCGCCGGCACCCACTATCTGGACATCACCGGTGAAGTGGCGGTGTTCGAGCATCTGTTCGCCCAGGCTGAGCGAATTCGCGCGGCGGGCATCGTGGCTTGTCCGGGCGTGGGCATGGACGTGATCCCCACCGATTGCGTGGCCGCGAAGCTCAAGGAGGAACTGCCAGACGCCACCCACCTTTCGCTGGGCTTTTCGACCCGTTCCGGGCTGTCGCCGGGCACCGCCAAATCCACCGTCGAGGGCCTGGCTCAGGGCGGGCGCGCCCGCATTCGCGGCGAGCTGTGCGAGGTACCTTTGGCCTGGAAGGTGCGGCGGCTGGATTTCGGCGATGGCCCGCGCTGGGCGATGACCATCCCCTGGGGCGACGTCAGCACCGCCTGGCACACCACCGGCATCGCCAACATCCAGGTGTACATCCCCTCCCCTCGCTGGTTTATCTGGGCCGCCAAGGCCGGCAACCTGACTCGCCCGCTGCTGGGCCGGCGCTCGATTCAGGATTTTCTGAAAGCCCAGGTGGAGCGCCGCGTCAGCGGTCCGGACGAAGCCACCCGGGAGCGCCAGCCCACCTATATATGGGGCGAAGCCCGCAACGGCGCCGGCCAGCAGCGGGTGGTGCGCATCCGCACCGCCAACGGCTATTCCCTGACCGTGCACGGCGCCCTGGCGGTGCGCCGTCATATCGAAGAACACTCGCCGGCGCCGGGCTGCTACACTCCAGCTCGACTTTGTGGTCTGGAACTGGTGGAACAATTGTCAGGTTCCGGACGTTTCGAAGTAAGCGAGCGCTAACACACACTTCCTCTTGATAAGTGTGGCTTATAGTATCCGATCATTCTTATGCATTTGTTTAATCACAAGGCCGACGTTAGCGTGTCGGTTTCGTAAATCTGCTTCAATCATTTCGGGAGAGTATCCATGCGCGCCATTCTGTGTAAGGAACTGGGGCCGGCGGACAAGCTGGTGATCGAAGACGTACCGTCTCCGCAGGTCAGCGGCGACGGGGTCAAGGTGAAGGTGAAAGCGGCCGGCCTGAACTTCCCCGACACCCTGATTATCCAGGGCAAGTACCAGATCAAACCGGAGTTGCCGTTTTCTCCGGGCGGCGAAATGGCCGGTGAGATCATGGAAGTAGGCCCCGAAGTGAAGCACCTGAAGCCCGGCCAGCGGGTAATGGGCTTGACCGGCTACGGTTCTTTCGCCGAAGAAATGGTGGTCTCCGCGAACCGGGTGATTCCAGTACCGGACGGCATGAAGGATGAAACCGCCGCCGCCTTCAGCATGGTCTACGGCACCAGCTACCACGCCCTTAAACAGCGCGCCAACATTCAGCCCGGCGAGACGCTGCTGGTGCTGGGCGCCAGCGGCGGCGTCGGTCTGGCCGCGGTGGAGCTGGGCAAAGCGATGGGGGCCGTGGTGATCGCCGCCGCCAGCACCGACGACAAACTGCAGGTGGCCAAGGAAGCCGGCGCCGACGACCTGATCAACTACACCGATGAAGACCTCAAGGACGCGCTGAAAAGCCGTTACCCCCAGGGCATCGATGTGATCTACGACCCGGTGGGCGATCGCTTCACCGAGCCGGCTTTGCGCAACATGGCCTGGAATGGTCGCTTCCTGATCGTCGGCTTCGCCGCCGGCGAGATCCCCAAGATTCCCGCCAACCTGACCCTGCTCAAGGGCTGCAGCGTGGTCGGTGTGTTCTGGGGCGCGTTCACCGCCAAGGAACCCAAGGAACACCTGCAAAACGTGAAAGAACTGATGCAGCTGTTCAGCGACGGTAAGATTAATCCGCGCGTCAGCGAGGTGTTCCCCTTCGAGCAATACGAAGACGCCCTCGCCGCGCTCTCCTCACGCCGCGCCAAAGGCAAGGTGGTGTTGAAGGTCAGCGACTGAACCGGCTGGCCCAAAGTTGAAGGTTGAAGGTTAAAAGTTGAAACGCGGGCATGGCGCCTCCGCTCTGCAAAGGCCGTGCCCGCGCCCTTTCAACGTTTAACTTTTAACTTTTAACTCCCCCACTCTGATCCACCATCTTCCCAGCCGCGCCCTCTTGCAAAGCGGTGCGCAGGTCGTCGGGCACGCGGGTTTTCTCGAACGGCTCGGTGGTCATCATCACGTACACCGCTTCCGCCCGGCACAGGTTCTCGCCGCTGCTGGCGTTGACGATCTGGTGCTCCAGGCTGAACGAGGTGTTGCCCAGGTGCAGGGTGCGCACACGCACCTCCAGGATGTCATCAAAACGCGCCGAGGCCTGCCATTCCAGTGTCAACTTGACCACCTGATTGTCCAGCCCGCGCTCCAGCAGGGCGGTGTAATCCCGCCCCAGCGAGCGCATGAACTCGGTCATCGCCAGATCCACGTAATCGGCGTAGCGGGCGTTGAACACCACCTGTTGCGCATCGCATTCGCTGTAGCGCACCCGAAGGCGGTAGCGGAACGGTTGATCGGTCATGAAAACTCCTATTCCAGTTGCAAGGGTTTGCCGGCATCGCGCCGCGCCTGCTGCCACTGAGCCAGGGTCGGGGCGGCGTCCTCACCGGACATCACACTGATGATCTCAAAGAAATTCTGCCGGTATTCATCCTTCATCACCTGGTCGCGCGCCTTGATGCGCACGGCGTAGACACTTTGCACATTCTGGTGGTCGAACGCCCGCCAGATCTGTTCGTCCTTGAGCAGGGAGTAACGGTGGCCCTCCAGCGCCTGGCGCACCGCGGCGCTGTCAAAACGGCCGGCCCGTTCCACCGCGTCTTTCCATTGATAAATGATGCTGTACGCGGACGCCGCCGACGTCGACGGCCGGGTGCGATAACGGCTGGAGAACGCCTCCACGAATTGCCGTCCGCGCGGGTAATCAAACTGCAGCGGCACGTTCCAGGTCCACGGCGAAGCGCCGATCACACCGGCCATGATAAAGGGTCCGGCCTGCTCCACCATGCTCAATGTCAGATTCGGCACCACGATCTGCATGCGCTCGGACAACCCCAGTTGCTGGGCGATGCGCATGCCATGCACCATCTGTTCACCAAACAGCACCAACACCAGCACCTTGGCGTCGCTTTGCGCGGCCCGCTTCATGGCCTCCTGGATCTCGTGATACCGGCCGCCGGGAAACGGCACCCGCACACTTTGGTGGCGGTCCGCCTTTTCGGTACCGGTGAAGGCGCGCATCGACGCCTCGGTGGTGTGGCCCCAGGTGTAATCGGCGGTAACGTAAAAGTAGGTCTGATCCCGGTGCTCCTGACGCAGGTAGTCGCCCAGCACCCGCGCCGCCATCCAGGCGCTGTAGCACTCCCGGAACAGGCCCTGGTGGCCATCCTTGCCGGTGGTATCGTTGGAATAGGTGAGCGTACCGAAATAAAGCAGGTCATGCTTGCGGGCCTGCTGGCTGGCGGCAATCGCCACCGCGCTGGAGGAGCCTCCGAACAGCATGGCGGCGCCCTCGGCGGCCAGCGCATCCACATTGGCCCGGGCCCGATCCACCTGGGACGCCGAATCCCGGTCGATCAACCGCAGTGGCCGGTCCAGCACCCCGCCGGCGGCACTGATCTCATCAATGGCCATCAGGGCACCGCGCTTCTGCATCAGGCCCTCTTCCCGATACTCCCCCGAGTGGGGGTAATTCAGCCCCAGCTTCACCGGTACCGCTGCGTGAGCGCCCATGGCAAGCAAGCTGAATATCCCGCACAACACTGGTTTCAGTGACTTGAACATCTGTCGTCCCCCGTTTTTATTATCGTCTCCCTCCTACTAGCACAGTCCCCCGGTAAGGCGTTATTAGCCTTAGGTCAGACGGTCGCCGAGAAAGCGTGACCGGCCGGTATTGAGAAGCGTCATACCGAGGAGTATCCTTTTCGGCCAAATTTAAAACAAAGTTCCATTATAAGGGAGAGCAGCATGACCGCGGTGAGTGAAGCGATGCCCGTTTACGCCCCCCAGGTGGCGGATGAAGCCTTTGTGTCCGTCCCCGAGCGCCTGCGCCACTGGGCGTCCGTTCAGGGCGAACGTCCCGCGGTCCACGACGAGACCGGCATGCTCACCTGGGGTCAACTGGTGGACAACGTGAACCAGGTGGCCAATCGCCTGCGCGCCGCCGGTCTGCGCCGCGGCGACACGGTCGCTGGCCTGTCCGAGAACAGCGCCCGCTACCTGACCCTGTTCCTGGGCACCCTGTCCGCCGGCGGCTGCATGGTACCGCTGTCGGGAATGGCCGCCGGCCCAACCCTGGCGCTGATGGTCAACGACTGCGACGCGCGCTTCCTGTTTGTCTCCGAGAAGCACCGCGAACTGATCACCCCGCTGCTCGGCGATCTCGGCAATGTGGCCCCGGAACAGCGCGTCAGCCTGGATTTCGAAGCCGACGGCTGGACTTCCTTCGCCGACTGGCTGGGCGACGCCTCCAGCGAGGCCCCCGATCACGTCCCGAGCCTGGATGACCCGTTCAATATCATCTACAGCTCCGGCACCACCGGCGTCCCCAAGGGCATTTTGCACGACCATCGTCTGCGCGCCCGCCAGATGGCCCGGGTCGAGGTGCTTGGCTACGATCAGGAGGCGGTGAACCTGATCTCCACACCGCTGTATTCCAATACCACCCTGGTGTCGGTCCTGCCGACCCTGTTCGGCGGCGGCACGCTGGTGACGATGGGCAAGTTCGACTCGCACCGCTGGCTGGAGCTGGCCCAGGAGCACCGGGTCACGCACACCATGCTGGTGCCGGTGCAGTATCAGCGCATCCTCAACGAACCGGACTTCGATTCGTTCGATCTGAGCAGCTTCAAGGTAAAGTTTTCCACCAGCGCGCCGCTGCGCGCCCATATCATCGCCGACGCGATGAAGCGCTGGCCGGGCAACATCATCGAGTTTTACGGCCTCACCGAGGGCGGTGTGACCACCACCCTCAACTGCGCGGAGAATCCCACTAAATGGGCCACCGTGGGCAAAGCCAGCCCGGGCTGCGAGCTGCGCATCATCGGCGAGGACCTCAAGGAACTGCCGGCCGGCGAGATCGGTGAAATCGTTGGCCGCAGCGGCGCCATGATGCGCGGCTACTACAAGCGCGAAGACAAAACCAGCGAGCTGCTGTGGACCAGCGCGGACGGCGAGGTGTTCTACCGTACCGGCGACATGGGCCGCCTCGACGAAGACGGTTTCCTGTCGGTGCTGGATCGCCGCAAGGACATGATCATCTCCGGCGGTTTCAACATCTACGCCGAAGATCTCGAAAAAGTGCTGCTCAAGCACGATGACGTGATCGACGCCGCGGTGATCGCGGTGCCCAGCGAGCAGTGGGGCGAAACCCCGCTCGGCCTGATCGTGCGCCGCCCGGGCGCCGACACCAGCCCGGACACGATCCGCGACTGGGCCAACGCCCAGCTCGGCAAAGGGCAGCGTCTGTCCCAGGTGGAACTGCGCGACGACCTGCCACGCAGCACCATCGGCAAGATTCTCAAACGCGAACTGCGCGACCCGTATTGGAAGGAGCAGGCGCAGACTGAGCGGGAATGAGAGGTTGCGCAACACGCAGCACGCACGCGCTTCGCGCTACACGCCTGCACGCTAAAGTCAAAACCCGGCTCTTCCGGCATTGCGGCTACGCATCTGGACCGGTTATCGCGCACAACCAAGATGGAACGGTTGGCTCTAAGCGTGCAAGCGTGCTGCGTGTAGCGCGAAGCGCGTGCGTGTTGCGCGCCAGCGCATTACGTCAAAGCAAATTCTCAATCGGCAGCAACGAGAACAGCCTCGACGCCAGCCGTCGGGGCACCGAGACCTGGGGTTCGTGACGGTGTAGAAAAGGGCGGTTGTGGTCGCCTCCGCCCCAGCGCAGCGCGCCGTCCTGTTCGATGACCCGGTAGCTGCTTTGCGGCGCCATGCCCTCCTCCACGAACGTGGCCGCTTCGCTGGCGAGTGTTTCGCTGTACAGGTAATAGCCCATCTCGGTATTGAGATTGACCGAGCGCGGGTCCAGGTTGAACGAGCCGACGAACAATTCGTGGCGGTCCAGCACCATTGCTTTGGTGTGCAGGCTGGCCTTTGAGCGGCCGCGCAGCAGTCGGGTCTGGCGGAGCATGGCGCGGGCGTTGGGTTGCAGTTCATGCACTTCCACGCCGGCTTTCAGCAGTCCCGGGCGGTAGCGGGCGTAGGCCGCGTGGGCGGCGATCACGTCGTTGGTGGCCAGGCTGTTGGTAAGCAGCGCCACCCGGCAGCCATGGCGATGCAAGCCGCCCAGCGCCGCCACGAAATCGTCGCCGGGAATAAAGTAACTGGCCTCAATCAGTATTTCGCGCAAGGAGCGGCGCCCGAGCAGGCGGGCCAGTTGATCGCCCATCAGCCGCTGGGGCAGGCCCTTGGCTTTGTCCGGCGGGTCAAACAACAGCGCCGCCGGGGCGCTGATCTGCCGCTGATCCGCCGCCGCCAGGATCGCTTCCAGTCGGCGCGGATCACGCCGGTCCTGATAGGGGAAATGCTCCAGGCCCTCTCGCCAGGCCTCAAGCTGACGCCAGAGCCGCTCCGCGTTGATCGCTGAGCGCGGCCTGAGGCTCTTCAGCTTTACCGTGATATCGCTGTGCCAGTAACTGTCGAAAGCCGCCTGGGTGTCGGCGACGATCGGCCCGCGTGCATACAGGTCCAGATCGCGGAAATTCGACCCCGCGTGCACACCAAAATACTGATCGGAGATGTTGCGCCCACCGACGATGGCGCGCTCGCCATCCACGATCCAGGCTTTGTTGTGCATGCGGTGGTTGAGGCGGGGGGCGTGGTAGAGCCATTGAATAAAGTGCTTGTAACGCCCGCGAAACGGATTGAACAGGCGCACGTCCACGTTTGGATGGGTGTTCAGCGCCGCCCATTTCACGTCCCGGCCCAGTCGGTTGGCATGATCGAGCAGCAGCCGCACGCGCACCCCTCGCCGGGCGGCTTCCAGCACACGGTAGACGAGCAGTTTGCCGACCGTGTCGTCGTCCCAGATGTAGTACTGCAAATCCAGGGTCTTGCGCGCCAGCCGGGCGCTGGCGACGCGCAGCAGAAAGGCTTCGCGGCTGCTGTCCACCAGACAAAAGCGGGAGTGATTCAGCGCCGGGGTACCATTCTTTTCGCTCACAACGGATACGCCCGCGCCGCGCGCGGCCGCCGTGGTGCCCCGTTCTGAACGAAGTGCGGCTGCCGCCGCGCCTTATTACCCACGCTTGAGGCTGTCGCGGATCTCACGCAGCAGAAGAACGTCTTCCGGGGTGGCGGGAGTGGGTGTTTCTTCCACCGGGGCGGCCGCTTCTTCCTTGCGTTTGAGGCGGTTGATGCCGCGCACCAGGAAGAACACCGCCCAGGCCACGATCAGGAAGCTGATCACGTTATTAATGAACATGCCGTAATTCAGCGTGACCGCGCCGGCGGCCTGCGCGTCGGCCAGGGTGGCGTAATCGCCGGCGCCCTTGAGCACCACGAACAGATCGGCGAAGTCCACATCGGAGATCAGCAGGCCGATCGGCGGCATGATGATGTCAGACACCAGGCTTTTGACGATGGTGGTGAAGGCGCCACCGATGATGATCCCCACCGCCATGTCCACCATATTGCCGCGGACCGCGAACTCACGAAATTCCTTGATGATTGCCATCTTTATTCTCCATTGCTCCGGCCCGGGCGAGCCTGCGAAAAACATGTTAGCCCGGATGGCGAAGCGGAGAAACGTCTTCTCGCCATATCCACGCGCGGCGGCGCACAGTGAAGGGGCCCGTCGGCTCATGCGGCCCGCCGATGTAACCCGCCTATGTAACAAACGGGGCCCGGCGGCATCCAACCGGTATCTTGTTGAGGAGACAGGTGATGAAACGTATTTTGGCTGTACTGCTACTGCTGAGCGCCGGACAAGCGTTCGCGGCACAAGCCACCGCTGTGTTCGCCGGCGGCTGCTTCTGGTGTACCGAATCGGATTTCGAAAAGCTCGAGGGCGTGTCCGAGGTGATCAGCGGCTACGCCGGTGGCGACGTCGCCAACCCCACCTACGGACAGGTTTCGGCGGGCGGCACCGGCCACGCCGAGGCGGTGAAGGTAGTCTATGACCCGGCGGTGGTGAGCTATGACAATCTGCTCACCTGGTTCTGGCGCCACGTGGACCCCACCGACGCCAACGGCCAATTCGTTGACCGGGGCAAGCAGTACCGCAGCGAAATCTTCTACCAGAACGACGCTGAGGAGAAACAGGCCGGGGCGTCCAAACAGGCGCTGGCCAACAGCGGTCGTTTCGATAAGCCCATCGTCACTGAAATCGTGCCGCTGAAGGCCTTCTACCCCGCCGAGGAGTACCACCAGAACTACTACAAGAATCACGCGGTGCGCTACAAGTTCTACCGCTTTAACTCCGGCCGCGACCAGTTCCTGGACCAGCACTGGAGCCACCCGGACGAGCGGCCCTGGAAAACCGAGGAAGAAGAGGAAGAAGAAGAGGCGGTGTCATTGGGCGCGCCATGGGAAGGCGCCGACCGCTTTAAACGACCCAGCGACGAGGTGCTCAAAGCGGCGCTGCCCGAGGAAAGCTATGCCGTGGCCCGCGAGGATGACACCGAACCGGCCCACAACAATGCCTACTGGGACAACCAGCGTGAGGGCATCTACGTGGACGTGGTCAGCGGCGAGCCGTTGTTCTCTTCCACGGACCAGTACCATTCCGGTACCGGCTGGCCCAGCTTCACCCGGCCCATCGACGATACCGCCGTGACCCTGCACGACGACAATCTGCTGTGGATGACCCGCACCGAAGTGCGCAGCCGTTACGCGGATTCGCATCTCGGCCATGTGTTCGACGATGGCCCGGAACCCACCGGTAAGCGCTGGTGCATGAACTCCGCGGCCATGCAGTTCATCCCCAAGGAGAAGATGAAAGAGCTGGGCTATGGGGAATACCTGACGTTGTTCAAATAGCAACGCAGCTAGCCGGAGGCAGCGAGTAACTGATCAGCCACCGCATTCAGATCCGCGCCGGTCATGTCCGGTGTCGCCCCACTGGGATTGAGAACCTTGCCGGGCCGTGCCACGAAGGCGGTGCGGCAGCCGGCTCGGGCGGCTCCGGTCAGATCCCAGCCATGGGCCGCGATCATCGTCATTGCCTCCGGTTCCACCGCCAGTTGGCCAGCCACCCACCGATAGGCCGCCACCGCCGGCTTGTAGTTGCGCTTCGTTTGCACCGTGAGCACGCGGTCAAAATAATTCCTGAGGCCGGCGTGGTCCAGTTGCGTCGCCAACGCCTCGTCGGTGCCATTACTGAAAGCAACCAGGCTGAACCCGGCGTTGCGAAGCCGCGCCAACGCAGCGGGCACCTCGGGGTGAGCCGGCAGGTGGGTCAGCGCTTGGATGAGCGCGCCCTGGTCGGCATCACTGACCGGGAAACCGTGAACTCGGCCCAGCGCCACCAGCGCCGCCTTGGCGAGCACACCGAAAGGCTGATAATCACCATTGACGGTGTCCACCAGCCAACTTTCCTTAAGGATCGAAAACCATTCGCCCCTCAAACCGGGCCGATTGCTGAGCCGTTCGAACAACGGGTTCATGGCCGCCATGTCGAGCAGCGTCTCGTTGACGTCGAAAATCAGAGGATCAGGCATAACAGGCTCCCGGGGAGTGGGTTTCTCCGGGAGCATACAGGAACCATGCCGGTATCGGCCCTCGCGGTTATTCCACGGTCACCGATTTGGCCAGGTTACGGGGCTGATCCACGTCGGTGCCGCGCAGCACCGCCACGTGATAGCTGAGCAATTGCAGCGGCACGGTGTAGACGATCGGCGCGATGATCTCCGGCACCGCCGGCATGGTCAGCACATGAATGCCCTCGCCGGCGGTGACCTTGGCTTTCTTGTCGGCGAACAGATAAAGCTCGCCCCCGCGTGCGCGCACTTCCTGGAGATTGGATTTCAGTTTCTCCAAGAGTTCATCGTTGGGGGCCACCGCCACCACCGGCATTTCCTTATCCACCAGCGCCAGCGGGCCGTGCTTGAGCTCGCCGGCCGGATACGCCTCGGCGTGGATGTAGGAGATTTCCTTGAGCTTGAGCGCGCCTTCCATGGCCACCGGGAAATGCACGCCCCGGCCCAGGAACAGAGTGTGGTTTTTTTCCACGAAAGCCCGCGACAATTCGCGGATCGGTGTGTCCAGCGAGGCGGCCTGCTCCAGCAGGTTGGGCAGCTGGCGCAATTCGTCGAGCACCGATTCGATGCGCTCGTCGGTCAACCCTTTGCGGCGGCCCAGCGCCAGCACCAGCATCAACAGGCCGGCGAGCTGGGTGGTGAACGCCTTGGTGGAGGCCACCCCGATTTCCGGGCCGGCCTTGGTCAGGAAGGTCAGCTCCGATTCGCGCACCAGTGAGGAGCCGTCCACGTTGCACACCGCCAGCCGACCCACGTACTCGGAAGTGTGGGTATCGCGCAGCGCGGCCAGGGTGTCGGCGGTTTCGCCGCTTTGCGAAATGGTCACGAACAGGGTGCCTTCCGGCACCACGTGCTGGCGGTAGCGGAATTCACTGGCCACTTCCACCTGACAGGGAATCCCCGCCAGCGCTTCCATCCAGTAACGCGCCACCATGCCAGCGTGATAGCTGGTGCCACAGGCAACGATCTGAACCGATTTTACCCGATCAAAAATCGCTGCCGCTTGTTCGCCGAAGGCCTCACTGACCGCCTGCGGTGAATCGATACGGCCTTCCAAGGTGCGCTGAATCGCCGCCGGCTGCTCGAAGATTTCCTTCTGCATGTAGTGGCGGTACTCGCCCTTCTCCGCGTCCTCATGGGTGCTGTCGAACTGGTGTTCCTTGCGGCTGACCGGCTCGCCGTTGACGTCGGTGACGGTGACCTGATCGGCGCGCACGTCCACCAGGTCGCCTTCATCGAGGAACAGAAAGCGGTTGGTCACCGGCAACAAGGCCAGGTGATCCGAGGCGACGTAGTTCTCATCAATCCCCAGGCCTACCACCAGCGGCGAGCCGCTGCGCACCGCCACCAGATGATCCGGCTCGCTTTCGTGGATCACCGCCAGGGCATAGGCGCCGTGCAGCCGCTTCACCGTGTGCTGCAGAGCGCTGAACAGGTCGCCACGCTTTTCCAGTTCCTGGTGCACCAGATGCACCACCACCTCGGTGTCGGTTTCGGATTCGAACCGGTAGCCGTCCTGCTCCAGCTCTTCTTTGAGCTCCTGGAAGTTCTCGATGATGCCGTTGTGCACCAGCGCCAGGCCGTTGCCGGACATGTGCGGGTGGGCGTTTTCCTCGGAAGGGCGACCGTGGGTGGCCCAGCGGGTATGGGCGATGCCGGTGAAGCCGGTGGCGCCAGCCTCGCGGGCCGCTTGTTCCAGCGCGGCCACCTTGCCCTGGCGGCGCACCCGTTGCAGGCCGTCCTTATTCAACAGCGCCACACCGGCGCTGTCATAGCCACGGTATTCGAGGCGCTTGAGGCCGGTGATCAGAATATTGGACACATTACGATGGGCAACCGCCCCGACAATTCCACACATGGGTTCTTCCTTTTCCGCCAGGGCCTACTTCTTGCTGGGTCGAGGCCAGTTGTCCACATTGCGCTGTTGGCCACGGGCCACCGCCAGGCCGTTGTCCGGCACATCCTTGGTGACCACGCTGCCGGCACCCACGGTGGCATTCTCGCCGATGGTTACCGGCGCCACCAGCGCCGAGTTGGAACCGATAAAGGCTCCGTCCTTCATGGTGGTCTGGAACTTGTTCACACCGTCGTAGTTACAGGTAATGGTGCCCGCGCCCACATTGACGTTACGGCCAACGCGGCTGTCACCGATGTAGGACAGGTGATTGACCTTGGAGCCTTCGCCAATCTGGGACTTCTTGGTTTCCACAAAGTTGCCGACCTTGGCCCGCGCGGCCAGTTCGGTGCCCGGGCGCAGCCGCGCGAACGGCCCCACCTGGCAGTGCTCGCCGACCACCGCGCCGTCAATCACCGAGTGGGCCTCGACCACCGTACCGGCGCCCAGGGTGGCGTTGCGGATCAGGCAGTTCGGGCCCACCCGCACACCGGTGCCGATGGTCACATCGCCCTCCAGGATCACGTTGACGTCGATCACCACGTCATTGGCCACGGTGGCCCGGCCACGCACGTCCAGGCGCGCGGGATCGAGCAAGGTCACGCCTTCGCGCATCAGGGTGTCCGCTTGCACGCGCTGGTAGACGCGCTCCAGACGGGCCAGTTGCAGGCGGTCGTTGACGCCATCCACCTCCCAAGCGAACGCCGGCTGGCTGGCGGCCACGGTGAGGCCCGCGTCCACCGCCATGGCGATCAGGTCGGTGAGGTAATACTCGCCCTGGGCGTTGCTGTTGGAGAGGCGCGGCAGGCTGTCGTTCAAAAAGCGCCGGGTGCAGGCCAGAATGCCAGTATTGATCTCGGCGATCCTGAGCTCTTCGTCGCTGGCGTCTTTTTGCTCGACGATGCGCACCACGGCGCCCTGCTCGTTGCGCACGATGCGGCCGTAACCCGAGGGATCGTCGGGGGTCAGCGTCATCAACGCCAGGGTGTGATCGTTCACCGTGGCGACAAAATCACGCAGCGTGTCCGGGCGGATCAACGGCACGTCACCGTACAGCACCAGCACCACGTCCTCTTCCAGTTCCGGCAGCGCCTGGGCCACCGCGTGGCCGGTGCCAAGCTGCTCGGCCTGCTCCGCCCAGCGCAGCCGCTCGCCACTGACCTGCTCGCGCACGCGCTCGCCGCCGTGACCGTATACGATCACGGTGTTGGCGGGCTCCAGCGCGGCGGCGGCCTCGACCACATGCTGCACCATCGGCCGGCCGGCGATCGGGTGAAGCACCTTGGGCAGCTCGGATTTCATGCGGGTTCCCTTGCCCGCGGCCAGAATCACAACGGCTAGACTCATGCTCGTATTCCTTGATTCCCGGTGACTTTTCCCGACCGCGTGGCACAGCCCGGATCACCATGACTGAAAACAAAAAAGGGTAGCCCAAGGCTACCCTTTTTAAATGCACCGTTTGCAAAATCCCGCAAAACACAGGACTTCAAGCCGGGCCTTACCGTTTCGCCATTTTCTTGATCTGCTCGATGGTGCGCAGGCGAGCGGTGGCCTCGGCCAGGGTGGCGGCGGCACGGGTGTAATCCATCTCGGTGTTCTTGCCTTCCAGGGCTTCCTTGGCGCGCTGCTTGGCCTGCTCGGCTTCCGCCTGGTCCATGTCCTGGGCGCGGTCGGCGGTATCCGCCAGCACCGTCACCAGTTTCGGCTGCACTTCCAGAAAGCCGCCGGAAACGTAGAACACTTCCTCGTTGCCGTCCTGAGTCTTGATTCGAACCGGGCCGGGCTTGAGGCGGGTCAGCAGCGGAGCGTGGCCGGGCATCACACCCAGGTCACCTTCCACGCCGGACGCCACCACCAGCTCAACCAGGCCGGAAAACAGCTGCTTTTCTGCGCTAACGATATCGCAATGCACGGTCATCGCCATTTGCGTTCCTCCCCGTGCAGGTTATTTGCCACCACGTTTGTTGTAGGCCTCTACAACTTCGTCGATGGAGCCCTTCATGTAGAAGTCCTGCTCGGGGATGTGATCGTAATCACCGCCGAGAATGCCCTGGAAGGAACGGATCGTGTCTTTCAGGGAAACATACTTGCCCGGTGAACCGGTGAACACTTCCGCCACGAAGAACGGCTGGGACAGGAAGCGTTCGATCTTACGAGCCCGGGAAACGGTGAGCTTATCTTCTTCGGACAGCTCGTCCATGCCCAGGATCGCAATGATGTCCTTCAGTTCCTTGTACCGTTGTAGCACGGTTTGCACGCCACGGGCAGCCTCGTAGTGCTCCTGACCGATCACCAGCGGGTCGAGCTGGCGGGAGGTGGAGTCGAGCGGGTCGATCGCCGGGTAAATACCCTTGGAGGCGATGTCACGGCTGAGTACCACGGTGGCGTCCAGGTGGGCGAAGGTGGTGGCCGGGGACGGGTCGGTCAAGTCATCCGCGGGCACGTATACCGCCTGTACAGAGGTAATGGAACCGGTCTTGGTGGAGGTGATCCGCTCCTGCAGAACGCCCATCTCTTCCGCCAGGGTCGGCTGGTAACCCACCGCGGAGGGCATCCGGCCGAGCAGCGCGGACACTTCGGTACCGGCCAGGGTGTAACGGTAGATGTTGTCCACGAAGAACAGCACGTCGCGGCCTTCGTCCCGGAACTTCTCGGCCATGGTCAGACCGGTCAGCGCCACGCGCAAACGGTTGCCCGGCGGCTCGTTCATCTGACCGTAAACCAGCGACACTTTGTCCAGTACGTTGGAATCCTTCATCTCGTGGTAGAAGTCGTTACCCTCACGGGTACGCTCACCCACGCCGGCGAACACGGAGAAGCCGGAGTGCTCGATCGCGATGTTACGGATCAGCTCCATCATGTTCACGGTCTTGCCCACGCCGGCGCCGCCGAACAGGCCAACCTTACCGCCCTTGGCGAACGGGCAGACCAGGTCGATCACCTTGATGCCGGTTTCCAGCAGCTCGTTGGAGGCGGCCTGGTCCGCGTAAGAGGGAGCGGCACGGTGAATCGACATGCGCTCTTCTTCGCCGATCGGGCCGGCTTCGTCGATCGGGCGACCGAGTACATCCATGATCCGGCCCAGGGTGGCGGTGCCCACCGGAACCTGGATCGGCTCGCGGGTATCGGTCACGTCCAGACCCCGCTTCAGGCCCTCGGTGGAACCCATCGCGATGGTCCGCACCACGCCATCACCCAACTGCTGCTGAACTTCCAGCGTGGTTTCGGTACCGTCCACGGTGAGAGCGTCATACACCTTGGGTACGTTCTCGCGCGGAAACTCGACGTCGATTACAGCACCGATGATCTGAACAATACGACCGCTACTCATGCTTGCTTCCTCTTAACTTGCGTTTTTCGCCGCGTTAACCAGGTTATTTGTTTGCCGGTTCGCTATACCGCGGCGGCACCACCAACGATTTCGGAAATTTCCTGCGTAATGGCGGCCTGACGGGCCTTGTTGTACACCAGCTGAAGATCACGAATGATATCGCCGGCGTTGTCGCTGGCCGCCTTCATGGCCACCATCCGAGCCGCCTGCTCACTCGCATTGTTCTCCACTACGCCTTGATACACCTGGGATTCGATAAACCGCACCAGCAGCGAATCAAGCAGCTCCTTGGGCGCCGGTTCATAGATGTAGTCCCAGTGGTGTTGCAGCTCTTCGTCCTGGGAAGGCTCCAGCGGCAGCAACCGGATCGTCTTGGGCGTCTGCGTCATGGTGTTGACGAACTCGTTGTACACCACGTACAGGTGATCGATCTCACCTTCTTCGTAGGCATCCAGCATCACCTTGATGGAGCCGATCAGATCGCTCAGGTGAGGGGTGTCGCCCATGCCGTTGACGGTGGCTTGCACGTCACCGCCCACACTCTTGAAGAAGGTAATGCCCTTGGAACCCACTAGGCAGTAACGCACTTTCGCGCCTTTTTCTTCCCATTCACGAGCGCCTTTCACCACGCTCTTGAGCAGGTTCACGTTGAGGCCACCGCAGAGACCCCGGTCGGAGGTCACCACGATGTAACCCACGTTCTTGACGTCGCGTTCCTGCAGGTAGATATGCCGGTATTCCAGATCAGCATTGGCAAGATGAGCAACCACCTGACGCATGCGTGATGCGTAGGGTTTGCTGGCGGCCATGCGCTCCTGCGCACGGCGCATCTTGCTGGCCGCCACCATCTCCATGGCACGAGTAATCTTCTTCGTGCTCTGGACACTAGCGATCTTGCCTTTGATCTCTTTACCGCTAGCCATAGGACTAATCCTTTCTTAGCGAATTACCAGGTTTGGGTGGCCTTGAACTTCTCGATCGCCTCTTTGATACCGGCTTCGATGTCGTCGTTGTAGTCACCCTTTTCGTTGATTTTTTCCATCAACGCTTTGTGTTCGCTGTTCATGTAATCCAGCAGAGCGGCTTCGAAATCGCCGATCTTGCTCAGCTCGACACCTTTCAGGTAGCCGTTGTTGGCGGCGTAAAGAACCACGCCCATTTCGGCCACACTTTGCGGGCTGTATTGCTTCTGCTTCATCAGCTCGGTGACCGCCTGACCGTGCTCGAGCTGATCGCGGGTGGCGTCGTCGAGATCGGAAGCGAACTGCGCGAAAGCCGCCAGTTCACGGTACTGAGCCAGAGCCAGACGAATACCGCCGCCGAGCTTCTTGATGATCTTGGTCTGAGCGGCGCCACCGACCCGGGATACCGACACACCGGCGTTCATCGCCGGGCGAATGCCGGAGTTGAACAGGTCGGTTTCCAGGAAGATCTGGCCATCGGTGATGGAGATCACGTTGGTGGGTACGAACGCGGACACGTCACCGGCCTGGGTTTCAATGATCGGCAACGCGGTCAGGGAACCGGTTTTGCCTTTCACTTTGCCGTCAGTGAATTTCTCGACGTAGTCTTCGTTTACCTTGGCGGCGCGTTCCAGCAGACGGGAGTGCAGATAGAACACGTCACCGGGGTAAGCTTCACGACCCGGCGGACGGCGCAGCAGCAGGGATATCTGACGATACGCCCAGGCCTGCTTGGTGAGATCATCGTAAACGATCAGGGCGTCTTCGCCGCGATCGCGGAAGTATTCGCCCATGGCGCAACCGGCGAAGGGCGCCAGGAACTGCATGGAAGCGGGATCGGACGCGGAAGCGGCAACGATGATGGTGTTGTCCATGGCGCCGTGCTCTTCGAGCTTGCGCACCACACCGGCGATGGTGGACTGCTTCTGGCCGATGGCCACGTAGATACACTTAATACCAGAGTTCTTCTGGTTAATGATGGTATCCACGGCGACGGCGGTCTTACCGATCTGGCGGTCACCGATGATCAGCTCACGCTGGCCACGGCCGATCGGGGTCATCGAGTCGATGGACTTCAGACCGGTCTGCACCGGCTGGTTCACTTCACGACGCCAGATTACGCCGGGCGCGACTTTTTCCACCGCGTCGGTGACGGCGGCGTTGATCGGGCCCTTGCCATCCACCGGGTTACCCAGAGCGTCGACCACGCGGCCGAGCAGTTCCGGGCCCACCGGCACTTCCAGAATGCGGCCGGTACAGCGGACTTTCTGGCCTTCGGCCAGGCTCAGGTAATCGCCCAGTACCACGGCACCCACGGAATCCTGCTCGAGGTTAAGGGCCATGCCAAAGACGCCGCCCTCGAACTCGATCATCTCGCCGAACATCACGTCGGCCAGACCATGAATGCGCACGATACCGTCGGATACGGACACTACCGTACCTTCATTCCGTGCCTCGGTGGAGGTATCAAGTTTCGCGATGCGCGACTTGATAATCTCGCTGATTTCGGACGGGTTGAGTTGCTGCATCTCTAATCCCTCAAACTCAAGAGTTCAGTTGCTCTGCCAGACGGGTAAGCCGGCCGCGCACACTGCCATCAATTACGGTATCGCCGGCTCGCACCAGCACGCCTCCAATGAGTGCCTGATCCACGGATGTGGAAACGTGCACCTCCTGGCCCAGACGCTCTTTGAGCACACTGACCAGCTTGTCGGTTTCGGCGTCTTCCAGTTCGAACGCGGAGATCAACTCCACGTCGGTAATCCGCTGATCGGCGGCCAGGAAGTCGTGGAACAGCGCCACCACGACGGGCAACAGCGGCAAGCGCTTGTTGCTCGCCATCTGGGCGAGAAAGTTGCGGACGCTCTCATCGAGATCGTCACCGCAAACCGCCACGAACGCCTCAACCTGCTTATCGCTGTCGAGTCCCGGTTGGTCCAGGTAGGTACGCATGGTGGCATCACGCGCCACCGCCGCTGCCAGGCCCAGCATCTTTTCCCACTCCCCCAGCGCGTTCTGCTCTTTCGCGAACAAAAACGCGGCCTTGGCGTAGGGGCGTGCGATGGTGGTCAATTCAGCCATGGGGTGCCATCCGTAGCACTCAGAGTTCAGCCGCCACTTCGTCGAGCAGCTGCTTGTGGGCGTCCCGGTTTACTTCCCGGCCGAGCACTTTCTCAGCGCCGGCGAGAGCCAGGGCGGCCACTTCTTTACGCAGCTCCTCACGAGCCCGATTGATCTCTTGATCAATCTCGGATTGCGCCTTGGCGATCAGACGCTCACCTTCGATGCGTGCCTGGCCCTTGGACTCTTCCACAATCTGATTGGCCCGCTTGTTCGCCTGCTCAATAATCTCGGCCGCCTTTTCTTTGGCTTCCTTAAGATTGGCAGACGCCTTTTCCTGCGCCAGAACCAGATCACGTTCCGCCCGATCCGCGGCGCTCAGGCCCTCGGCAATCTTCTGTTTACGTTCTTCCAGCGCCCGGGAAATGGGCGGCCAGACAAACTTCATGCAGAAGGCGACGAACAGGAAGAACCAAATGGCCTGGCCAATTAGTGTCGCATTAATGTTCATGCCAACACCTCAATCCGCGTTGCATAGATTTCCCAGAATCGGGGCTTGTTTTGATAAGCGCGATTTACTGGAAAATCAGCAGGAACGCGATGGCGATACCGATGATCGGAACAGCATCCAGCAGACCGGCGATGATGAACATGCGGGTTTGCAGCATCGGGCCCAGCTCCGGCTGGCGCGCTACGGATTCCAGGAACCGGCCACCCATCAGACCGAAGCCGATACCGGCGCCGATGCCCGCCATGCCAGCAACCAGTGCCGCCGCGAGAAGGTTCACATCTTCCATTTTACACTCCCGTTAAGTGCTTCAGTTGAGTTAAGAAATCAGTGTGGATCAGTGCTCTTCCACCGCCATGCTCAGATAAACAATGGTCAGCACCATGAAAATAAACGCTTGCAGGGTGATCACCAGGATATGGAACACCGCCCATGGCCAGGCGGCGACCGCCTGCCAGGTGCCCATCATGCCGGCCACCAGGATGAACACGAATTCACCCGCGTACATGTTGCCGAACAGCCGCAAGCCCAGGGAAACCGGTTTCGCCAGCAGGGCGATCACTTCCAGGACCAGGTTGATCGGCAGCAGAATCAATTTACCCAGCAGGCCGTTGGCCTCGAAGGGTTTGAAGCTCAGTTCACCCAGGAAACCGCCCACGCCCTTGACCTTGATGCTGTAGAAAATCACCAGCAGGAACACGGAGATCGACATCGACAGGGTAATGTTGGGATCGGTGGTGGGCACGATACGGAAATAGGCTTCGTGGGCGGACCAGCCGAAGAAATGCACCATGATCCACTGGAAGGTCATCGGCACCACGTCCACGGGGATCAGATCCATCAGGTTCATCAGGAACACCCAGCAGAAGATCACCAGCGACAGCGGTGCGATCAGCTTGCTCTTGCCATGGAACGAATCGCGCACCTGGGTGTCGATGAATTCGATGATGATCTCGACGAAGTTCATGAACCCGGAAGGCACGCCAGCACTGGCTTTGCGGGCGCCCAGCCAGAACAGCAGGCACATGATGATACCCAGGCCACCGGACCAGGCGAGCGAATCCACGTGGAACGCCATGAAGCCCATGTCGGAGGCTTCCTGGCCGTTGCAGGCGAAGGTCCAGGTGGCGTCGGTCAGAGTCTGTTCGTGACCGTGACAGCTACGGTCATAGCCGGCGGGCAGCTGGCCATAGGTGAGATTGCCCAGATGGTGCTTGATGTACTCGCTGGCGGAGCTCGCTGCCATATCGATACCTACAGTCAGTCCAGTCTAGTCGTCTTGCCGGTCCGTTTCCCGGGCCCCGGCATTCTCCAGGCGCGCGACCTGAATCCAACCGGCGATCTGCGCCAGCAGGAACCCGAAAAACAAACCCATTACATGTATTAGCTCGCGCATGGACGGCACCTTCGAAAAGGTGAGCCAGAACAGGGCCAGCATGATGGCCACTGTTCCAGCTTCCGCGCGCATGGCGGCTGTCGCCATGCGCTTGGGCGCGCGATTGCCCGGGTGCAGCCACACTTGGAAGCCACCCCAGGCATAAGCGATCAGGCTGATGGCGCCGCCCCAGGCGGCCGCCAGGCCAGTACCAGGACCGGCGACCAGCGCCGCTACCGTGGCGGCAACCACCACCGCGATAAGCTGGGCGCGCATCAAGCCCCAGAACAGTGTTCTGCGGGCTCTTTCATCGAAACTGGCCACCGTGCTCCCGTGTTTAGCTGCTGACGCCGCCGAAGCTTGCTGTCAGGAGAAGGTCGCGGGCACCCCCTGATCTTTGGCGCGGGGAAGTATATGGGGAAGGTATGGTGGTATCAACCGGTGAGGCACGAATGTTTGTCCCGAATAGACCGGAAGCGGTGCAAAATTTGAACAGACGCACCAATATATACAAAACTCGGCGGACTGTTTGTCGTGAGGGAGGTCAAAATTACGCCTGCTCCGCGCTTGCGTCAAGCAGGTTGATGTGGCGGCGGGCGAGGCGGGATTCGGGTCTTTCGAGGGAGGACAGTCTCAAGTGACAAGCCTCAAGCGACAAGCTGCAACGGACCTCTTTCAGCATGTAGCTTGAGGCTTGTCACTTGCAGCTCTCACCCGCAAAGCAAGGCATGGAACCCGGCGTGGCCTCGGCTATCCCCACGCGTCTCCCGGCCGCTGCTATTTTATGTGCGCGAGAATGCCGTCGAGCTCATCCAGGCTGTTGTAGCTGATCACCAGCCGGCCCTTGCCGCCGTTGCCCTGCTGAACCTGCACCGGCGCGCCCAGGCGCTCGGAGAGGTCGTTGATCAGGTGACGAACGTTGGGGTCTTCCTTGGCGGCGGCCGGGCGCGCCGGTTTGGCTTTTTCGAATTCGCGCACCAGGGCTTCGGTCTGACGCACGGACAACCCCTTGGCGACCACCACCCGGGCCGCTTCGACCTGCTTCATGCCGGTGAGCGCCAACAGGGCGCGGGCGTGGCCCATCTCCAGATCGCCGTGCTCGAGCAGTTTTTTGACGTCCGCCTCGAGGCTCATCAGGCGCAACAGATTGGTGACCATGGCGCGGGATTTGCCCACCGCGTCGGCGACCTGCTGGTGGGTGAGGCCGAATTCCTCTTTCAAGCGGGACAATGCCAGCGCTTCTTCCATGGGGTTGAGGTTTTCGCGCTGGATGTTCTCGATCAGCGCCATGGCGATGGCGGCTTCATCGGGGACTTCGCGGATCACCGCCGGAATGGTGGCCAGCTCGGCCATTTGCGCGGCCCGCCAGCGCCGCTCGCCGGCGATGATCTCATAGCGGTTATCGCCCATCGGGCGCACCACGATCGGCTGCATCACGCCCTGGGCACGGATCGATTCGGCAAGCTCTTCGAGCGCGTCCGCGGACATGTCCTTGCGCGGCTGATACCGGCCCCGCTGCATCACCTCCACCGGCAGATGACGAAGATCGCCGTCGCGGGGAACACGCTGGCCGTCACTGGAACTCTGCGTCGCCTCGGCGTCGACACTGACCTCATCGGGGTGCAGGTGAGCGGCGTTGCTGCTCAGCAGCGCATCCAGGCCCTTGCTCAATCCGCGTTTACGCTTTGCCGCCATAATCGACTCTCACTTATGCCTGGGATTGAGGGGGCTGGGCGGGCACCGCCCGGTTCTGCATGGCGTGCTCACGGCGCAGAATCTCGCCGGCCAGAGCCAGGTAGCTCACCGCGCCACGGGATTTGGCGTCATAGGTGATTACCGGCGCGCCATGGCTGGGCGCTTCGGCCAGCCGCACATTGCGGGGAATAATCGTGCGGTAGACTTTGTCTCCAAAGTGGCTGATCAACTGGTTGGAGACATCGTTGGAGAGGCTGTTGCGCGGATCGTACATGGTGCGCAACAGGCCGCCGATATGAAGCTTGGGGTTAAGCACCGTGCGGATCTTCTCGATGGTGTTCATCAGCGAGGTCAGACCTTCCAGCGCGTAATACTCGCACTGGATCGGCACGATCACCGAATCCGCCGCGGTCAGCGCGTTGACGGTGAGCATGTTCAACGACGGCGGGCAGTCGATGATCACGTAATCGTAGCGCTCGCGGATGCGCGCCAGGGCGTTGCGCAGCCGGAACTCCTTGCTCTTGAGATCAAGCAGCTGCACCTCGGCGGCGGTCAGGTCACCGTTGGCGGCGATCAGATCGAAGCCGGAATGCTCCGGCGTGGCCACCACCGCCTGCTCCACGTCCACGTCGCCAATCAGCACTTCGTGGATGGTGTACTCCGGCTCGTATTTGTCCACGCCAGCGCCGCTGGTGGCATTGCCCTGGGGATCGATGTCCACCAGCAACACCCGCTTGCGGGTGGCGGCCAGGGACGCCGCCAGGTTCACGCTGCTGGTGGTTTTGCCCACTCCACCTTTCTGGTTGGCAACGGCAAAAACGGTGGTCACTGCGTTCTCCTAGGGCCTGGGCTGTTCTCGGCGAGCAATCACCAATACGCGCGCCTCCGCCAGACCGGGCACCGCAAGCGGTTCAACCCGGGTGCGCCAACCGGCTGGCACGGCGGCCAGTTCCTGCTCCGCGGCGGCGGCTTTCATGGCCAGAATACGGGTGCTCCCGGTGATCAGGGGCGCCAGCACCTCCAGCATATCCGGCAAGGCGGCAAACGCACGGCTGATGATCTGTGATGGAGCATTACGGTACTGTTCCACGCGGGCGTGCACAACCTCCACGTTGCCCAGGCCCAGCTCACGGCGGGCCTGATTGACGAAGCGGGTTTTCTTGCCGTTGCTGTCGAGCAGCACGAAGCGGCGGGCCGGCAGAGCAATGGCCAGGGGAATGCCGGGCAAGCCGGCGCCGGTGCCCACGTCCAGGGTGTCCTGGTCGTGCAGGTGCGGCAGCACCGCCAGCGAGTCGAGCAAATGGCGGGTCACCATCTCGGCGCCGTCGCGCACCGCGGTCAGGTTATAGGCCTGGTTCCACTTTACCAGCAGATCCCGGTAGGCGAGCAGCGCCTCGCGCTGCCCGGCGTCCAGTTCCAGGCCCAGCCCGGCCAGGCCGTTGGCGAGCACGGTGGCGTCGCTCATGCCTGGCAGGCCACCTGATGCTGGTGCTTTTTCAAGTAAATCAGCAGCAGTGAAATCGCCGCTGGCGTGACGCCGGGAATGCGCCCCGCCTGGCCCACGGTCCCGGGGCGCACTTCCGCCAGCTTCTGGCGCACCTCGTTGGAGAGCCCCTTGACGCCAGCGTAGTCAAAATCGGCGGGCAACCGTTGCGTCTCGGCGGCGCGCAGTCTGGCGATCTCGGTTTCCTGACGGTCGATGTAACCGGCGTATTTGGCGGCGATCTCCACCTGCTCGATGACCGCGTCGTCGACGCTGTCCAGACCGACCGCATCACTGAGCATCCGGTAATCCAGCTCCGGGCGCTTGAGCAACTCCATCAGGTTGTACTCGTGGGTCAAAGGCTTGTCGATCAAACCGTTAACACGCTCCGCCTCGGCGGTGTTCGGCCGCACCCAGGTCGCTTTAAGCCGTGCCTGCTCTTTTTCCATGCCTTCACGTTTGGCGCAAAACACCGCCCAGCGCTGGTCGTCCACCAGACCCAGCTCGCGGCCCTTTTCGGTGAGCCGCAGGTCGGCATTGTCTTCGCGCAACAGCAGCCGGTACTCGGCGCGGCTGGTGAACATACGATAGGGCTCGCGGGTGCCCATGGTGATCAGGTCGTCGACCAGCACCCCGGTGTAGGCTTCGTCCCGGCGTGGCGTCCAAGCGTCTTTCTCCTGGCTCAGCAGTGCCGCGTTCAACCCCGCCAGCAACCCTTGCGCACCGGCTTCTTCATAGCCGGTGGTGCCGTTGATCTGGCCGGCGAAGAACAAACCGGGCATGTGCCGGGTTTCCAGGCTGTGCTTGAGGTCCTGGGGATTGAAGTAATCGTATTCGATGGCGTAGCCAGGGCGCGTGATGCGCGCGTTCTCGAACCCGCGAATAGAGCGCACCGCTTCGATCTGGGTATCGAACGGCAGGCTGGTGGAGATGCCATTGGGGTACAGCTCGACGGTGTCCAGGCCTTCCGGTTCCACGAAAATCTGGTGGCTGTTCTTATCCGGATAGCGGTTTACCTTATCTTCGATCGAGGGGCAATAACGCGGGCCGGTGCCCTCGATCACCCCGGTGAACATCGGGCTGCGGTCAAAGCCGGAGCGGATGATCTCGTGGGTGCGTTCATTGGTGTGGGTGATGTAGCAGCAGATCTGGCGCGGGTGTTGCTCCACCTTGCCCAGGTAGCTCATCACCGGCGTCGGCGTGTCGCCCCACTGCTCTTCCATCACCGAGAAATCCACGGTCTTGCCGTCGATGCGCGGCGGCGTGCCGGTTTTCAGGCGATCAACCCGGAACGGCAACTCTCGCAGCCGCCGGGCCAGGGCGTTGGAGGGCTGATCCCCGGCGCGGCCACCCTGATGATTGTCCAGGCCAACGTGGATCACGCCGCCGAGAAAAGTGCCGGCGGTCAGCACCACGGCGTCGGCGCGAAAATGCAGGCCCATGTTGGTGATGGCGCCAACACAGCGGCCGTTTTCCACGATCAGGTCATCGACCGCCTGCTGGAACAGGGTCAGGTTCGGCTGGCTTTCCAGAATGCCGCGAATCGCCGCCTTATAACGCACCCGGTCGGCCTGGGCGCGGGTGGCGCGCACCGCCGGGCCCTTGCGGGCATTGAGCACACGAAACTGGATGCCGCCCAGATCGGTGGCGCGGGCCATGGCGCCGCCGAGGGCATCGATTTCACGCACCAGATGGCTTTTGCCAATGCCGCCGATGGCCGGATTACAGCTCATTTGACCCAGGGTTTCGATATTATGGGTCAGAAGCACCGTATCCACGCCCATGCGCGCGGCCGCCAGGGCCGCTTCGGTGCCGGCGTGGCCGCCGCCAATCACAATGACGCCGAATCGCTGGGGGTATTGCATAGGAACTCGCTCGCGCAGAACCGCTGTATAAATGGAATCCGCTGTACAAAATCTGGTCAACAGGGCGCGCTAGTATAGTCTTGTGGCTGGGAAAATAAAGGTGCCAAGACCACCGCGATACAAACCGCCACTGGCGATGAAAACGCGATTCGCCTCATGAGTTGATCGGCGATTGTCTATATAATGGACCGGCGTTGCTTTCCACTTTGATATTCCAGGAGTGCATTTGGAGTCGTTGAACCTTTTCCTGCTGATTGGCACCGGGCTGATGTTCGTGGGCCTTTTGCTGGGCAGCCTGGGCAGCCGCATCGGCGTGCCTTCTCTGCTGGTCTTTTTGCTGGTCGGCATGGCCGCCGGCGAAGACGGGCTGGGCGGTATTCAATTCGACGATTTCTCGCTGGCTTATGTGGTCAGCAACATCGCCCTGGCGGTGATTCTTCTGGACGGTGGTTTGCGCACCCAGTTAAGCACCTTCCGGCTGGCGCTTAAGCCAGCGCTTACCCTGGCGACACTGGGCGTGGCGATATCCGCCGCCATGGTCGGCGCGTTCAGCACCTGGCTGATCGGCATTGACTGGCGCCTGGGTCTGCTGCTCGGCGGCATTATCGGCTCCACCGACGCCGCCGCCGTGTTCAATGTGATCAAGGGCGCCGGCGTCACCATCAACGAGCGGGTCGCGGCGACCCTGGAAATTGAATCCGGCCTCAACGACCCGATGGCGATCTTTATCACCCTGATGCTGGTGACGGTGCTGGTGGAGCCGGATGTGGGGTTCGGCTGGACCATGCTGCTGACCCTGGTGCAGCAGTTCGGATTGGGCATCGTCATGGGGCTGACCCTGGGCGCGCTGCTCAGCGAAATTCTGCTGCGCGTGCGCGGCAACGAGGGCCTGCACGCCTTGTTGCTGTGCAGCGGCGGCGCCATGGTGTTCGCCCTCACCAACCTGGCCGGCGGCAGCGGCTTTCTGGCCATTTACCTGGCCGGCCTGGTGGCCGGCAACCGCCGCGGCGGCACCGGCGACAACGTACTGCGCTCGATGGACTCCATGGCCTGGCTGGCGCAATCCGGCATGTTTTTGATGATGGGGCTGCTGATTACCCCGGCGGAGCTGGGCAATCGGCTGGTCGATGCACTGCTGGTGGCCTTCTTCCTGATGCTGATCGCGCGGCCGGTGTCGGTGTGGCTGAGCCTGATTCCGTTCCGTTTCACCTGGCGCGAAAAAACCTTTATTTCCTGGACCGGCCTGCGCGGCGCGGTGCCGATTGTTCTGGCGGTGTTCCCGCTGCTCGCCGGGGTCGCCCAGACCCGCCTGCTGTTCGACATCACCCTGGTGGTGGTGCTGATCTCCCTGCTCGCCCAGGGCACCAGCCTGCGTTACATGGCGCGCAAACTGAAAGTCTCGGTGCCCGCCACCACCGCGCCCCGGCAAATGCTGCCGCTGGCCTCGACCAGCAACCGCTACGTGATCCAGTTCGAGGTGGACGCCGGCGCCAAGGCCGAAGGCCAGCGGCTCAGCGCCATCACCAGCCAGCGCATCACGCCATTGCTGATTATTCGTGACAAGGAGTTCCGCAACCTGGCGGAGGACCCCACCATCCAGGCCGGCGATCTGGTGACCTGGCTGGCACCGGTGGGTGAGCGGGATTATCTCTCCGATCTGTGCCATAAGATGTCCAAGGACGAAAAGCGCTTCTTCGGCACCTTTTTCGTGCGCGGCAGTGTGCCCGTGGAACAGCTGGTGGCGGTGTACGGCATGGAAGAGCTCGACCCGCTGCTGCACGGCCTGACCGTGGAGGCGGTGTTCGAGCGCCACTTCGGCCACAACGCGGTGGTCGGTGATACCGTACGCTTGGGGGGCATGAAACTGCGCGCGCGCACCGTCGAGCAGGGCCGGGCGATTCTGGTCGGTATCAAGCTGCCGAAATAGGGGGCAGTTGAAGGTTAAAAGTTAAAAGTTAAAAGTTAAAACGCGGGTGGGCGCTTCAGGGGCCGCGAGGCTGTGCCCGCGCTCAAAGGAAAGCCAACCAGAGCCCGGCCGCAGGCCGCGCCCAAACCACTCGGCTACGACCTTTCAACTTTTAACTTTCAACCGCCTCCCCACTCCATCGCCGCGCCGATACCGTCATCTTGACCCCTACTCCGAGGTGCCCATGGCCCAGTTCTCCAATCACCGTGTTCTGATTACCGGCTCCGGGGCGGGCATTGGCCGTCTGATGGCGGAAAAGCTCGCCGGTCACGGCGCCGAGGTGGTGGTGACCGCCCGCCGCATCGCCGCCGCCCGCGAGGTGGTGGAGCGTATTCGCAACGCCGGCGGGCGCGCCCATGCCTACAGCCTGGACGTGAGCAAGCCCGGCACCCTCACCAAGCTGCGCGATCAGATTCACCAGGAGCTCGGGCCGATCTCGATTCTGATCAACAACGCCGGCGTGGTGTTTGGCGGCGAGTTCGAACAGGTGCCGCTGGAGAAACACCTGGCTACTTTCAAGGTCAACAGCGAAGGCCTGATGGCCTGCACTCACACGTTCATGGACGACCTGATCCGCGCGCCTCGCGGCCATCTGGTCAATATCGCCAGCGCCTCGGCGTTCATCGGCCTGCCCTATGGCAGCAGCTACGCCGCCAGCAAATGGGCGGTAGTCGGGTTTTCCGAATCACTGCGCCTGGAACTGGCCGAGCGCGGCATCCGCAACGTTAAAGTCACCACGGTGTGCCCCAGTTACATCGCCACCGGCATGTTCAAGGGCGTGAAAGCGCCGATGTTCTCACCCATGCTGACCCCGGATCGGGTGGTGGAAAGCATCCTGCGCGGCATCAGCCGGGGCGAGGCGTTCGTGATCGAGCCGCCCATGGCCCGTTCGGTGGAATTGCTCAAAGGCGTGCTGCCCCGCAAGCTCTGGGACGAACTGGCCAGGAGAACGGGTGTTTCCACTTCGATGTACAGTTGGAAAGGCAAGAAAAAAGATGAATAGGTCGTCATAAAAGCGCCTTCCAACACCGATTTGCCTGCCTCCATGGCCCCGCCTGATTCACTTTAAAGCCGCTCTTCACGGCCTGTCCGTCAATGTCAGTCAACGACTGTTCGCTAACAATGCCGGCTGACTTCAGCGGGCCTTCGGCTCGCGTCCGATATTTTGACGAGGGTGTGTTATGCCGGCGTACAAGGCCCCCCTGCGCGACATGCGCTTTTTGATCAACGAAGTGTTCGATTTCGAGAGCCACTACAAGACCCTGCCCAACGGCGAGGAAGCCACCCCGGACATGGTGGAAGCGATTCTCGGCGAAATGGCCAGGCTGTGCGAAAACACCATTGCGCCGCTCTACCAGAGCGGTGATGAAGAAGGCTGCCAGCTCGAGGACGGCCAGGTGCGTACCCCCAAAGGGTATAAAGAGGCCTATCAGGAATACGTGGCCGGTGGTTGGCAGGGGCTTTCTCACCCTCAGGAATTCGGCGGCCAGGGCCTGCCGATGTCGCTGAACCTGTTCAAGCAGGAAATGATGGGCGCCGCCAACTGGTCGTTCGCCATGTACCCGGGGCTTTCCCTGGGCGCCATGAACACCATCCAGTTGCACGGCAGCGACGAACAGAAAGAGGTCTACCTGAGCCGGCTCACCGAGGGCACCTGGGCGGGCACCATGTGCCTCACCGAACCGCAGTGCGGCACCGATCTGGGCCAGGTGAAAACCAAGGCCGAACCCCAGCAAGACGGCTCCTATATGCTGTCCGGCACCAAGATCTTCATTTCCTCCGGCGACCACGATCTCACTGAAAACATCGTGCACATCGTGCTGGCGCGCCTGCCGGACGCGCCCAAGGGCACCAAGGGCATCTCCCTGTTCATCGTGCCCAAATACCTGCCCGGCCAGATCGGCGAAAGCAACGGCGTGACCTGTGGCTCCCTGGAAAAGAAGATGGGCATCAAGGCCTCCGCCACCTGCGTGATCAACTTCGACGGGGCCACCGGTTATCTGATCGGCCCGGCCAACCAGGGCCTGGAGTGCATGTTCACCTTTATGAACTCGGCACGCATCGGCACCGCCTGCCAGGGCATCGCCCACGCCGAACTGGCCTATCAGGGCTCACTGCCCTACGCCAAGGAACGCCGCTCAATGCGCGCGTTGTCCGGCAAGAAAGACCCGGATTCGGTGGCCGATGCACTGATCCACCACGGCGATGTGCGCCGTATGCTGCTCAAGCAGAAGGCGATCGCCGAGGGCGGCCGGGCGATGATCTACTTCGCCGCTCAGTACGCGGACAATATGATTTCCGGCATCCTCGAAGACGACAAGGACAAGTACGACCGCTGGGACAGCGAGCTGGGTTTCCTGACGCCGATCCTCAAAGGCTTTCTCACCGAGAAGGGCCTGGAGGCGGCCAACGATGCCATGCAGGTGTTCGGCGGCCACGGTTACATCAAGGAGCACGGCATGGAGCAGATCGCGCGGGACGCGCGCATCGCCACGCTCTATGAAGGCACCACCGGTATCCAGGGCCTGGATCTGCTGGGGCGTAAGGTGCTGCTCTCAAGCCGTGGCAAATGCGTGCGCGATTTTTCCAAGAAGCTGGTCGGCTTTGGCCGCAAGAATCTGGGCAACAGCACCCTGAGACCGTTCGCCTGGAAGCTGCTGAAGATCGCCGCGGAGTGGAATTACATGACCACCCGCATCATGCTGATCGCCGCCAAGGACCGGGAAATGGTGGGCACCGCCAGCCACGATTTCCTGATGTATTCCGGCTACGCGATGATGGCGTATTTCTGGGCTCTGCAAGCGCAAGTGGCTCTGGATAAGCTGGAAAATGGCGGCAATGAGCCGGCCGAGTTCTATCAGGCCAAGCTGGCCACCGCGGAGTTCTTTTTCGAGCGCATGCTGCCCGCCGCCAAAGGCCACGCCGAGGCTGCGTTGAAATCCACCAAAAGCACCATGCAGTTGTCGGCGGAGCATTTCTCGTTCGATTACGAATAGGCCGTTGTGTCAGGCGCCGGCCCATGGCGCCTGATTACCCGGGCGGGGTCACCACCCAATCGAGCAGTGTCTCAAGGCGATCCACCACCAGGTCCGCGTCGGCGGCGAATCGTTGGTTGCGGCCATTGCAGTACAGCACCGCGACCATGCCGGCATTGCGAGCCGCCTGCAGATCGTAAATGAAATCCCCCACGTACAAGGTGCGCGAAGGCACCAGCGCCAGGGTCCGGGTGATCCTCAATAGCCCGTCGGGATCGGGTTTGGCGGCACAGTCCTCACGGGTCAGTATCAGCTCCACCGACAGCCCCAGAGTGGCCCGGGTGCGGGCCACGGCGGCGCGGCTGTTGCGGGTCAGAATGGCGGTGGGCACGGCGTGGTCATGCAGGCGTTCGAGCAGCGCCTGGGCGCCGTCGATCCAGGTTGCCGACGCGGCACCTTGCATCTCATGACGATCAATAATGGTGCGCGAGCGCTCGATCCGGCGCGGGTCACTCAAGGTGGCCAGATGTTCGAGCACCCCTTCGCCTTCGGGAAACCCCAGTTCGCGGCGCAGGGCGGCGAAATCCAGGTTGGAATCCACCAGGGTACCGTCCAGGTCGAACACCACGGCGTCATATCGGCTCATGACGGCGACCGGCGGGCCCGGCACGTTTGCTGAGGGGCGTCATGGTCGTGACCGTCGGCGATCAGCGGAACACCGCGCGGGCTTCGAAGGTTTGCAGCGAGGCGTCGAGAAAATCCTCGATGGTTTTGATCAATGCCGGCGCCATGGTAATGCGGCGGCGGCGGCGATCTTCGCTGTCGATGCATTCGCTGAGCAGGCCGCGCTCAATGGCGGTCTGCACGTATTTTACCGCGGTGCGGTGACTGACCTTGGGCATGAACCCGTACAATTCCGTCTTCGTGAAGGCGCGGTCGCGGGCCAGCCACATGCGGGTAAAAAGATCCGAATAGTTCAGATCGTAAAACACTTCATCACCAAACAGCGCGCCCCAATGGGCATCGGATTCCTGCAGCGCCACGACAAAAGCGCGGCGGCGGCGATCGGCGTATTTTCTTGGCATTGCTTCCCTTCCCCAAACGGCTGTTGGCGGGGCCTGTCGCTCCGCCAGGCCATGCGATTATGGCGTTGATGTTACCGGAGAATGGCCACCGGCTCGACGTTTACGCCCGCGCGAGGGCCAATGCACCACTATGACAATGCCCGATAATCCCCGCCCCCGCGCTCACTGGCAGATTTCTTGCACGGCTTTGGGGCAAAGACGCCGGCCCCATCATGGAACCCCGCCACGCGGGGGGCGTCGTAACAGTAAGGCACGGCCAGGCCATGGCGGCTCTGCTACCATGATCCGGCACGCCAAGGAGACTGGGTTCGCCGGTGCGCCACCGGTACCGACCCATAACAAAAAGAGGATGGCATGAAAGCGTTAACCCCGGTGGATCAGCTGTTTCTTTACCTGGAAAAGCGCCAGCAGCCCATGCATGTGGCGGGTCTGCAGCTGTTTTCGTTCCCCGAGGGGAGCGGCCCCAAGTACGTCAGCGAACTGGCGCAATCGATCCGCGATTACTGCTGTCCGGAACCGCCGTTCAATCAACGGCTGGTGCGCCGATTTGGCCAGTATCACTGGGATGAAGATCAGCACTTCGACATGGATCACCACTTCCGCCACGAAGCCCTGCCCAAACCCGGGCGCATTCGCGAGTTGCTGTCGCTGGTGTCCGCGGAGCATTCCAACCTGCTCGATCGGGAACGCCCGTTGTGGGAGGCCCATTTGATCGAGGGCATTCGCGGGCGGCAGTTTGCTCTTTATACCAAGGTGCACCATTCCATGGTCGACGGTATTTCGGCGATGCGCATGGGCATGAGAGCGCTGTCCTCGGACCCGGAACGCCGTGACCTGCCGCCGGTGTGGGCCTATAAGCCGAGCAACCGCCGCCGGCCGTTGCCGAGCAACCCGGTGGACGCGGTCAGCAGCCTGGCGCGGCTGACCGCCGGCGTCAGCAAGCAGATCGCCACCGTGCCGGCGCTGGCCCGGGAGATCTACAAGGTCGGACAGAAAGCCAAGGACGACCCCAACTTCGTTTCCATCTTTCAGGCCCCGGATACCATCTTCAACCAATGCATCACCGGCTCACGGCGCTTCGCCGCCCAGAGTTACTCGCTGCCACGGCTGAAGAAGCTTTCCGAAGCGTTCAACTGCACCATCAATGACGTGGTGCTGAGCATGTGTGGCCATGCCCTGCGCGAGTATCTGATCAGCCAGAACGCCCTGCCTGATCGGCCCCTGATCGCCATGGTGCCCATGTCTCTGCGCAAGGATGACAGCGCCGGTGGCAATCAGATCGCCATGATTCTGGCCAATCTGGGCACCCACATTTGCGACCCCGCCAACCGCCTGCGGGTGGTCCAGGCATCGGTCAAAGAGGCCAAGAAGCGCTTCGCGCAAATGAGCAGCGAAGAGATCCTCAACTTCACCGCTCTGAGCATGGCGCCCACCGGTCTCAATCTGCTCACCGGCCTGGCGCCGAAATGGCGCGCCTTCAATGTCATCATCTCCAACGTGCCCGGCCCCCGCGAGCCGCTGTATTGGAACGGTGCCCGCCTGGAGGGCATGTACCCAGTATCGATCGTGCTGGATCGCATTGCCCTGAACATGACGCTGACCAGCTACCGCGACCAGATCGAGTTCGGATTGATCGCCTGCCGCCGCACGGTGCCCTCCATGCAGCGCCTGCTGGATTATCTCGAGCAGTCCATTCGCGACCTGGAAATCGCGGCGGGTATAAATAACCCCGCCCCGAATCGGCGCCAGCGATGACCCGAAACAGGGCCACCAGGAAGGGCCCGCCCCCCTCAAAAAAACCTGTAGTCGGAGCAAAAAAAAGGAGGTAGAGTCGAAATAGCTGCAGATTACGGCAGTGGTTCAGTTTGGTAGTTGCCTTCCCCGCGTGAAGCCGAAGAAGTCTCCGAACACCCCCTCCTGGTTTGCAAGCAACACCCCATCAGTTTTTTGAGGTATACATTCAATGGCTACTGGTACCGTTAAATGGTTCAACGAGTCCAAGGGTTTTGGTTTCATTTCCCAGGATGACGGTGGCGCGGACGTTTTCGTTCATTTCAGCGCAATCAACGGCTCTGGTTTCCGCACCCTCGCGGAAGGCCAGAAAGTCAGCTTTGATATCCAGCAAGGTCCGAAAGGTCCGCAAGCGGCGAACGTCGTCGCTGAGTAAAGAGCGCCGAGGCGCACAAAAAACCCCACGGCATGTGGGGTTTTTTGTGCGCGCCTGCCGACCCTGTCTCCAATGAGATCGCAATGACAACAACAACCCTGCTTTACGGCGCCGAGGTGAGCTATTTCACC
This sequence comes from Alloalcanivorax mobilis, assembly GCF_002864685.1. Lineage (GTDB taxonomy): Bacteria > Pseudomonadota > Gammaproteobacteria > Pseudomonadales > Alcanivoracaceae > Alloalcanivorax > Alloalcanivorax mobilis. Next base: position 204,425 of record NZ_NMQZ01000001.1, on the reverse strand, counting down.
GGCAAAGTGCGTGCTTATCTGCGCTGGGCCGATATCCCCTTCCAGGAAATCATCGCCTCCGCCCAGGTCTACAAAACCGTGATTCTGCCCGCCGTGGGGGTGCCGGTTATTCCGGTGCTGCGCACCCAGGACGATCGCATCCTGCAGGACACCACGGTGATCATCGACACCCTGGATGCGCAACGCCCGGCCACCGCGCCATCGGTGTACCCGGCCACGCCACTGCGCAAGCTGGTGGCCCTGATGCTGGAAGCCTACGGCGATGAATGGCTGGTGATTCCGGCCATGCATTACCGGTGGCACTACGATCGTGATTGGGCGATGGGTGAGTTCGGCGCCTTGAACGCGCCCGATGCCTCGCCGGAAGAGCAGTTCGCCATTGGCCAGAAGCGCGCGGTGCCGTTTTCCCGGGCGGCCAGCCTGCTAGGCGCCACGCCGGAAATGAAAGGCGCCGTGGAGAGTGCCTATGAAGGGCTACTGGCCGAACTCGACGCGCATTTCGCCGAGCACGCCGCCCTACTCGGCACGCAGGCAACGATGGCGGATTTTGGTCTGATCGGGCCGCTCTATGCCCATCTTTACCGCGATCCGACGCCCGGCGAACTGATGCACCGGCTGGCGCCGAACGTGGTGCGCTGGGTGGAACAGGTGCAGTTTCAGCCGGAGGCGCTGAGAAAACCGTTGGACGACGGCGACCAGATTCCGGCCACACTGCTGCCGATCCTGCAACGCATGGCCCGCGAGCAGTTACCGGCGATGGCGGACGCGGCCCGCCACGTCAGCGCCTGGATGGCGGAGCACCCCGGCGAGACCCTGCCCCGGGCGCTGGGTGACCACGAATTCCTGCTCGAAGGGCAGCGCGGCAGGCGCATTATCCGGCCCTACAGCCTGTGGATGATACAGCGCATCCGTGATCATCTGAGCGCTCTGGATACCGCCGACCGGGACAACGCGGACGCCTTTTTGCGCTCCATCGGCGCCGATCTGCTGATCGACTTTCCGGATACGCCCCGGCTGGTTCAGGACAAACTGTCGGTGCGACCGGCATCCTAGAGAACGTTACAGGATGCCCTGCCCGCGCATCGCTTCCGCGACGCGACTGAACCCGGCCACCGCCGCGCCGGTCTCGTAGTCCGGCGGGCCGCCGTGATCACCACCGCCGTGTTCCACGCACTGGCGGTGGATGTTCTCCATCAGGCCGTACAAACGGCGGTCCACCTCGCTGGCCGACCAATACTCCCGCAGGCTGTTCTGGCTCATTTCCAGGCCACTGACCGCCACGCCGCCGGCGTTGGCCGCCTTACCCGGCGCGTACCCGAGCCCCGCCTCGCGCACCACCGCCACCGCGCCGGCGGTACAGGGCATGTTCGCGCCTTCCAGCAGCCACCGGCAGCCGCCCTTCACCAGGGCGCGGGCGTCGTGCTGATCAAGCTCATTCTGGGTGGCGCACGGCAAGGCAACGTCACAGGCCCGGGCCCAGGGTTTTTCGTTTTCGTGGTAACTCACCCCGGTTGCCTGCCCGGCCAGATCCGCCACGCCGCCACCGTTCGCCTTGATCCGCGCCAGTTCGCCGACCTGCTCGGCGTCAAAGCCCTGCTGCCGGTGAATCAGCCCGCGCGAATCGGACAGTGTTACCACCCGCGCGCCCATCTCAATGGCTTTTAAAGCCGCATGCCGGGCCACACTGCCGGCGCCGGAAACCGCCACCGCCTTGCCCTCCAGCGTGTCGTCCTGACAGCGGAGCGCCTGCTGGGCGAAATACACCAAGCCATAGCCGGTGGCTTCGGGGCGCAGCGCACTGCCCCCGAAGGTGGGGCCCTTACCGGTCAGCGTGCCGCTGAAGGTGCCACTGAGCTTTCGATACATACCAAACAGGTAACCCACCTCCCGTGTCCCCACGCCCATATCACCGGCGGGTACATCAATGTCCGGGCCGATATGGCGGTACAGTTCGCTCATGAACGCCTGGCAGAACCGCATGATTTCCCCGTCGCTGCGTCCTTTGGGATCAAAGTCCGAGCCGCCTTTACCGGCGCCCAAAGGCAGCCCGGTGAGAGCGTTCTTAATGGTTTGTTCCAGGGCCAGAAACCGCAGAATGTCCAGGTTGACGGAGGGATGAAAACGCAAACCGCCTTTATAGGGCCCCAGCGCTCCGTTCATCTGTACCCGGTAACCGCGGTTAACCCGGGTAGCACCGTGATCGTCGACCCAGGTCACGCGGAAGATCACCGTGCGCTCCGGCTCCAATAAGCGTTCCAGAAGAGCGGAATCGGCGATCTCGGGATGGTCCTTGAGATAACCGTCTAGGCTGCCGAGCAGACCTTTAGCCGCCTGGCGAAAGTGAGTGTCGTGGGGGTCGCGCTGTTCGAGACGTTGAATCACTGCGTTGATATCCATGCCCCATGGATAACGGGGCCAGGGTGAATATCAAGTTATCGCCGCTTTAAAAAGCGTAAAAAATCGATGTTCATGCGCCGGTTTCGGGCTCTTCCAGCCGCCGCTTACGGGCACGCCAATCCGGCATGCGCCGGTCCATCAGGGCGTGGAATTGCGGGCCATGGTGCATGAACTCCAAATGACACAGCTCATGCATCACCACGTAATCGATCACGTCCGGCGCGAACGCCATCAGCGCCAGGTTCAGGTTGATGTAACCGCGCGCGGACAACGAGCCCCAACGTGTGCGCATGCGTTTCACGCGCAGCACCGGCAGGCGGTGGCCGCGCTCGGCGAACCAGAAAAACTGGCGCTCGATGCTGTTCTGAAACTGCTGCCGGGCAAGCCGGCGCCACCAGGCGTGCACCGCCTCGCAAACCTGGTCTTCGTCATCGGGTTCGGGCACCAGCACGCACAATTCGTTCTGATGGCTAGATACCCGCACGCGGGCACCGTAATCCACATTCAGCAGCAGGGTCTCGCCCAGATACCGGCAGGGGTCGCCGTGCCGCCAGCGCGGACGCGGGCGGGAGGCGGCCTTACGTTGCTGGTCATGGATCCAGATCCGCCGTTCGTCGACAAAAGCTTCCACCCGGTGGCGGGCGAGCCGCAGGGGAGCGCGTACCTGCACCCGGCCATCGGCGAACACCCGCACCTCCAGGGTACGCCGGCGCGAGCGGACCAGTTCATAATCCAGCGCCGCCACGATCAGGCCGGCTGCCCTGAGGTGGGCGGTTCGTCGACAAATCCCTCCTGATGTCCGATCACCTGCACCGGCGTACCGCTGGTCAACGCATCGTGACCACTGACAATCACCTGATCACCCTGCTTAAGCCCGGCGAGGATTTCCACCCAGCCCTGGTAAGCGGAACCCAGGGAGACCGCGCGCTTTTGCGCCAGATCCTTAATCACCGTGAATACATAATTGGCTTCGCCATCGGTGACCACCGCCGTGACCGGAATCATCAACACTTCCGCCTGTTCCAGCTGCACGGCCACCTGCAAGGTTTCTCCAGGACGCAGCCGCCCATCCGCATTATCCAGCCGCGCTTTCACCGTCAGGTTACGCTCACCGGCGTTGCCCTGGGGCCCCATCAAAGTCAGGGTGGCGGGAAAAACCCGGCCAGGTTGTTTGTCGCTGGTGACCCGCGCCGGCAGGCCCGGATGCAAAGAGGCCAGATAGTGACCCGGCAACTGAAAAATGATGTCCAGGTTACGAATGCTGTCCAGGGAGGTAATCGCGCTGCCCGCGCTCAGTAACTCGCCTTGTTTGATTTGGCGCAATCCGAGCACGCCATCGAACGGCGCGCGGATGTCGTGGTTGTCCAGAGCGGCGCGGCTTGATTCCACCAGCGCCAGAGCGTCCTCACTGGCGCGCTTGAGCGCGGCCAGCGCCGGCGACGACGAGGGGCCGGCGCTGAGCGATTCCCGATAGGCGCTTTGGTAATCGGACAGGGCCTTTTGATGGGCAACGCGCGCCGCTTCCAGCTCGGCGCGCGCATCGTGGCTGTCCAGCGTCACCAAAGCATCACCGGCGTTCACCACCTGCGCTTCTTTAAAGTGAATCTTTTCAACCCGGCCTCCCACCTCGGTGAGCAAAATCACCGCACGGCTGGCGCGGGCGGTGCCGGGTACGTTCACCTCGCGGCTCACCGGCCCCGCGGCCAGCGTCATGACCGTTACGGCGGCAACCGGCGGCGCGCCGTCGGGTCTCGCATCCGAGATGTCCGCGTTGCCAACAAGCCCCCACCACAGCACCAGGGCGACTGCCATCACCACCGCCAGGCTTGCGATCACTCGCCGCATGTTCTCTCCAAAATTGATCAGACGTTATGAGTGCGCCGGAGCGCTCCGGACAGGCTGAATGTGGGGTTGGTCAGCGGCATGGGCCAATGGACCACCAGATTGGCGTCCCGGTCGCGGAAGGTTACACCGTTTTGCGTATGGGTGAGTGAAGATAACGCGGCGGCGGTGGAAAAACAGCCCGGGCACGTAAAAAGGCGCGTTGCCGCCACGCCCGCGCAAGACTGGTCGGAGGTCTGGCGTGCGCCCCATCGCCCATCAACCGCACCGGGTAAACGGCCGGTATCCGCCGCTTACCCGGTTGAAACCGACCCTTGGCGTTACACCATTTCGGCGCGCATCTTTTTCTTGTCCAGCTTGCCCACCGAGGTGCGCGGCAATTCATCCACGAACACGACCCGGTCGGGAATGCCGTAGCGGCTGATTTCGCCCTTGTCCGCGTAGCCGGTAATCAGATCCTTGATCGACTGCTCGTCGACCTGACCGCTCTTCACCACCAGCGCCACCGGCCGCTCGCCCCATTTCGGGTCGGGCACACCCACCACCGCGCATTCGCCCACACCTTCGTGTTGCAGAATCAGGCTCTCCAGATCCAGAGAGGACACCCACTCACCGCCGGTTTTGATCACATCCTTGATGCGGTCGGTGATTTTCAGCCAGCCGTCGCCGTCAATCACACCGATATCGCCGGTGTGCATCCAGCCCCCTTTCCACAGTGCTTCGGAGTTGTCTTTATCCTTCAGGTACCCCTGCGTCAGCCACGGCGCGCGCAGCACCAGTTCACCCTGGGTTTTGCCATCGTGGGGGAGTTCGTTCATGTCGGCATCGACGATGCGCATTTCCACCATGGGCGCCGGCCGGCCGGTGCGGCTGCGATATTCCGCCTGGGTTTCCAGGTCGGCGTCTTCCAGCTCGGGGGGCAACAACGCCACGGAAATAAACGGGCAGGTCTCACTCATGCCGTAGCCGGCATAGATATCAATGCCGCGCGCCAGCGCCGCCTTGGCCAGCGACTTGGGCAGCGCGGAACCGCCGATGATCACCTTCCAGTTACTCAGATCCAGGCTCTTGGCGGCTTCCGCCTGCAACAGCATCTGGATAATAGTGGGCACGCAGTGCGAGAACGTGACCTTTTCGGTGACCAGCAGCTTGAGAAGGGTTTCCGGCACATAACGGCCCGGGTAAACCTGCTTCACGCCCAGCAATGTGGCCACGTAAGGCACGCCCCAGGCGTGCACGTGGAACATCGGCGTGATCGGCATGTAGACATCGCCCTGGTTCATCCGGCCATGACCGGTACCGGAAAGCATGGAGCGCGCGGCGAAGGTATGAACCACCAGTTGCTTGTGGGAAAAGTACACGCCCTTGGGCAAGCCGGTGGTGCCGGTGGTGTAGAAGGTGGTGGCGCGGGTGTTTTCATCCAGCAGCGGAAAGTCGAATGTTTCCGGCGCCTTGGCCAGCAACGCCTCGTACTCACCGGCCAGCGCCAGGGAGCTGCTCGCCTCGCCGTCTTCGTCGTCCAGCAGAACGTAGTGTTTGACCGTCTCGACGCGGTCCTTGAGTTCTTCCAGCACCGGCAGAAACTCGCGGTTCACCAGAATCACATCGTCTTCGGCGTGATTCAGGGTGTAGAGAATCTGTTCCGGGCTGAGACGCACGTTCACGGTGTGCAGCACCGCGCCCATCATCGGAATGGCGAAGAACGCTTCCAGGTAACGGTTGCTGTCCCAATCCATCACCGCCACGGTGTCACCCGGCTTCACACCCAGCCCGGCCAGGGCCCCGGCCAGACGGTGCACGCGCTCGTTCAAATCACGATAGGTCATGCGCCGGCGGTCGGCGTAAACGATCTCCTGGCCTGGAGCACCACGCACGCCGGCTTCCAGAATGGCGTTGATGAGCAGTGGCGATTCCACCGCTTCGGCGGTGCGCTTGATGGTCAGGTCTTTACTCATGATGGATCTCCGTCACCTTGTTGTAATGTCCTCCGCTGCGAGCCTAAAAACACCGGGGACATGAATAATTCGGTGGCAAAGACTCGCACAGCACGGCGCGTTCGTCATCTCCGGAACCGGCCGGTCGCGCTGTTTACTGGCACCTGGCGTCAGGGCCCGGTGAGCTTCAGAGGATCGAGCAACCGCTCCAGTTCATCGCGCCCCAGATCAGTGCGCTGCTCGGCGACGTCAATCACCGGCTGGCCGGTCTTGAACGCTTCCTTGGCGATCGCGGAGGCTTTCTCATAGCCAATCACCGGGTTCAGGGCGGTGACCAGAATCGGGTTCTTACCAACGCCTTCGGCGAGATGCTCTTGATTCCAGGTCATGCCTTCTATCGCCTGGTCGGCCAGGTTGCGGCAGCTGTTGGCCAGCCAGCCGGTCATGTCCAACAGGTTGGTGGCGACCAGCGGCAACATCACGTTGAGCTGGAAATTGCCACTTTGCGCCGCCACCGTGTTGGCCTGATCAAGGCCGATCACCTGGGCCGCCACCATGGTGGCGGATTCGCAGATCACCGGATTGACCTTGCCGGGCATGATCGATGAACCGGGCTGAGTGGCCGGCAATTGCAATTCCGCCAGACCATGAATCGGGCCGGAATTCATCCAGCGCAGATCGTTGCTGATTTTCATCAGCACCACCGCCAGACCGCGCAGCGCCCCCGACAACGCCAGCGGCGCGTCCACCGCGCTCTGCGCGACGGCGGGGAACGGCAGCGCCGTGTAGGGGTGGCCGCTTTCGTCCGCCAGGGTGGCCGCGAACCGCGCGGCGAACTGCGGGTGCGCATTGATGCCGGTGCCCACCGCGGTGCCGCCCTGGGGCAAGGCGTGCAGGTCATCGCGGGCCCGGGCCAGCCGCTGGCTGGCGTTCTGCAACTGCAACACCCAGGTGCGCAGTTCCTGCTCCACGGTCACCGGCATGGCATCCATCAGATGGGTGCGGCCGGTTTTCACGATTTCCCGCCCTTCGCGGGCGCGCAGGCCGAGAGTCGCGATCAAATGCTCCAGATCGGGCAGCAGCTGGTCGGTCACCGCCGTCACCGACGCCACGTGAATGGCGGTGGGAATGGTGTCGTTGCTGCTCTGGCCAAGATTGACGTCGTCGTTGGGGTGCACCTGCACACCCGCTTCCTGGCACAGATGGGCAATCACCTCGTTGACGTTCATGTTGGTGCTGGTGCCCGATCCGGTCTGGAAGATGTCCACCGGAAACTGATCCAGGTGATTGCCATCAAGCAGATTGTTGCAGGCGCCGACAATCGCCGCCCTCTTCTCTTCGTCCAGTTCACCGAGGTCGGCGTTGGCCTGGGCGGCGCAACGCTTAAGGCTTACCAGCGCCTGAATAAACCGGGCAGGCAGGCCGCGGCCGCTGATCGGAAAGTTATTCACCGCCCTCTGCGTCTGGGCGCCCCAGCGGGCTTCCACCGGAACCTCGACTTCGCCCAGGGAATCCTTTTCCACTCGCATCTCGCTCATCGGAGTCTCCATTAACGTGGGTGGCAATCAGTATCGATAAGGCCCGGGCCACCGTCCAGCGACGCACCGCGCATCTTACCGATAGAGTGATTCAATACCGGGCCGGCGGACAACCCGGTAAACGCCAGAAGGTTGGTCCGGCCGCGACGTCTACCGATGTCCAGGCTTTCGAAGGGGCGCCAATCCGGTATCCTGCGGTGATCAGGATAAATCGGGGAGCGCACGGCGAATGATTTCAAAATGGCAGTGGCTGCTGTCACAACTGTCCCGGCAACTGTGGCTGCGGGCTTCACTGTTCGCGGTCCTGGCGGTGGCCAGCGCTCTTCTGGCGATTCTCGCCCAACGCATTCTGCCAGCCGATTTGCCGGTGGCCATCGGCGCCGACTCGGTGGGAAGCATTCTCAACATTCTCGCTTCCAGCATGCTGGCGGTCACTACCTTTTCACTCAGCGTCATGGTCTCCGCCTACAGCGCGGCCACCTCCAATGTGACGCCTCGCGCCACCCGGCTGCTGATGCAGGACACCACCACCCAGAATGTGCTTTCCACCTTCATCGGCACTTTTCTGTTCAGCCTGGTGGGCATCGTGGCATTGAGCACCGGTATTTATGGTGAAGCCGGCCGGCTGCTTTTGTTCGCGGTGACGGTGGCGGTGATTATCCTGATCGTGGTCACCATTCTGCGCTGGATCGATCATTTATCCCGGTTCGGCCGTGTCGGCGAGACCACTGAGCGCGTCGAGGATGCGGCGCTCACCGCCAGCCGCCGGCGCATGGACAACCCCTGTCTGGGCGGGCTGCCTCTGCCCGCGGACGCCCGGCCTCCACCGGAAGCCAGGCCGGTGCTGCCTCCCCGGGTGGGTTACGTGCAGCACCTGGATGTGGCGGCGCTGGCACACTGCGCCAAAGCGTTCGACGGAGAAATCTGGGTCGCCTGCCTGCCGGGGAATTTTGTCGATCCGAGCCGACCTCTGGCCTGGCTGCTGGGGGACAGCGACGATGAACACGTCGAACAGGCGCTGGGGGCATTTACCCTCGGCCGCGAACGATCCTTCGATCAGGACCCCCGGTTCGGCCTATCGGTGATGGCGGAGATCGCTTCCCGGGCCTTGTCGCCGGCGGTCAACGACCCGGGCACCGCCATTGATGTGCTGGGCCGGGCTGTGCGCGTACTGCTGGCGTGGGTGCCTGACGGGGAACCGACCGAGCCCGAACCACCCTACCCGCGAGTGCGGGTGCCGGCGGTGCGCCTGGAAGATCTGTTCGACGATGTGTTTTCGCCCATTGCCCGCGACGGCGCCAGCCTGCTTGAGGTGCAGGTTCGCCTGCAGAAATCCCTGGCCGTGCTGGCCAGAAACGGCGGTCCGACCTTTCTACCCTGCTGCCAGGCACAAGCGAGCCACGCCTTACAGTATGCCCGGGACGGCCTGGCGATCGACCAGGAAAAGAACCGGCTGGCGACGCTTTTCGAACAGCTCTGGTCGTGACGCTCAGCCGCTGACGACCGCATTGCGCCCGGATTGCTTGGCGCTGTACAGGCGCGCGTCGGCGACCCGGTAGAGCGCGTCCAGGGTTTCATTGCCACCCTGCCATTGCGCCACGCCGATGCTGCAGGTCATCGGCACGCGGATGTCGCCTTGCCGATACGCTTCCGAGGCGATCAGGCCACGCAGTTTTTCCGCCACGACACCGGCCTCCCGCAGGCCGGTGTCCGGCAGCAACACGGTGAATTCCTCGCCCCCTACCCGGCAGGCCAGGTCAGTGGCGCGCAGCCGCCGGCGCAACAGCGCGGCCACATGGATCAACACCCGGTCACCGACCTGATGGCCCTGGGTGTCGTTGATGCGCTTGAACCAGTCCAGGTCCAGCACCAGCAGGGACAACGGCGCGCCCAGCCGGATCGCCCGGGTTTTCTCGTATTCAAAGGTTTCGCGAAAGCGATACAAATTGGCCAGCCCGGTCAGCGGGTCCGTGGAGGCCAGCCTCATCAGGTCCACCCGGGTCAGTTCACTGCCCCGTTCATAGGCATGGGTGAACGCCAGCGTGGCTACCCCGGAGATCAGAATATTGGCCATCGTAACGGTATTGATAAAATCCGGGTTGCCCGCGTATTTGGTTAAGAAAATCACCAGCGCCGTGAGCATATAGAACGACGCCACCAGCAACCCCAGATGGCGGCCCAGCAGCAGGTGGCTGAGCACCGGAATGATATAGGCCCAGAGGAACACCGTGGGCAGCGTCCTGGGCAAAGCCATGGCCAGCATCATCAGGCTCAGGAAGGGCAGCAGATAGACCAGCGTCCAGAACCGCAGCCGCCGGGTGCGGCCGATCACCCACAGCAAGATCAATGAGAAAAAAGACGCCAGCAGTTCCAGGCCGCCGAGCAAATAAACGCCACGCTGCAGGTTGATGACACAGAACAGCACCCCGGAGAGCGCCGTGGTGATCATCAGGGTTTTCAGCAAAAGACGGCGCTGAAAGCGATCCCTGTAGTGCGTCGGGTCACCCTGGCTTTCCCCCATGGCCCACCTCTCAAACTGATTATTCTTGGTTCCCATCGGCGGGCGCCCCAAGCGCCACACCCTGGCTTGCACGGTTGTGCCTCCCGTCCGCGTACCACGCCGGGCTCCCGGTAATGAAACCGGGAACGCCACAGCAAGAATGATACCGTTACCCCCGGAAGGGCCGGAACGGCGTGGCAACCTCTGAACCACGCCCCGCAAAACCATCGGGGCGTTATTCAGAGGTTGCCGTGTTACTTACCAATGCAGAAGGACGAGAATATACGCCCTAAAAGATCGTCCGCCGTGAAGGCACCAGTAATCTCTTCCAAGGCCTGCTGGGCGGCACGCAAATCCTCGGCGAGCAATTCACCGGCGGCGTGGCCAAGCAGTTGCCGGCGTCCGTTGTCGAGCGCGGCCAGGGCCTGCTGCAAGGCGGTAATGTGGCGGCGGCGGGCGGAAAAGCGCCCCTGCTCCGCGCCCTGATAGCCGGCGGCGTGTTTCAAATGGGCGCGCAGGTCGGGCAACCCGGCGCCGGTGGCCGCGGAGATCACGAAGGTATCGCGATAATCCGGCGAGGCGCCGGCGGCCATGCCGCTGACGTCCGCTTTATTGAGCACCCGGGTGATGGGCAGGTCCAGGTCATCCAGCTGCTGCTGGCTTTGCGGCAGCAACGCCGGCAGGTTATCCAGATCCTCGGGGAAATCGGCGGAATCCACCACCACCAGCAAGCGGTCGGCCTTGCGGATTTCCGCGAAGGCGCGGCGAATGCCCTCTTGCTCAATGCGGTCCGGGCTGTCGCGCAGGCCGGCGGTGTCGATCAGATTGAGCGGCATGCCATCCAGCTGAATCGCTTCGCGCAGCACATCCCGGGTGGTACCCGCGACCTCGGTGACAATGGCCGCGTCATAGCCGGCCAGCGCGTTCATCAGCGACGACTTCCCGGCGTTGGGGCGGCCGGCGATCACCAGCGTCAGCCCTTCGCGCACCAACCGCCCCTGCTCGGCGCTGGCCAACACCGTCCGCGCTTGGGTGATCAGCGCCTGGAGATCATCGGCGACCCCACCCTCGGAGAGGAAATCGATTTCTTCCTCGGGAAAATCGATGGCCGCCTCCACATAGATACGCAGCGCAATCAACTGCTCTACCAGCGTGTTCACTTCCCGGGAGAACACCCCCTGCAAGGAATGCAGGGCGGCGCGAGCCGAGGCGCGGGTGCCAGCGTCGATCAGATCGGCGATCGCCTCTGCCTGGGTCAGGTCCATTTTGTCGTTCAGAAAGGCGCGCTGCGAGAACTCCCCGGCCTGGGCCGGGCGGGCGCCGTGGTGAACACAGGTCTCCACCAGGAGATCCAGAATCACCGGGCCACCATGGCCTTGCAGTTCCACCACTTCTTCGCCGGTGAACGAATGGGGCGCGGGAAACCACACCACCAGGCCTTCGTCGATCACCTGGCCTTGGCGGTCGGTAAAGCGGGCAAAATGCACTGTTCGTGGGGAAAGGGTTCGCTCACCGACGACCTGAAGCGCGATTTCCCGGGCACGGGTTCCGGAAAGGCGCACCACGCCCACTCCACCCCGGCCGGGGGCGGTGGCGACGGCGACGATGGTCTCGGAGACGTTGGACATGGCGGTTCAATGCAGCGGGGTTGCGATCAAGGCCGGGGCGGTCTCATTCCAGTGTTTATTCGCTCGGCGGCTACTTTACCGTGTTCCTGTCCGGACACAAAAAAAGGGGCCGAAGCCCCTTTTTCTACTCGCGTTCAATGCGGCGGGTAATGATCCACTGTTGAGTGATCGACAACAGGTTGTTGGTCAGCCAGTAGAGCACCAGACCAGCCGGGAACCACAACATGAACACCGCGAACACCAGGGGCATGTACTTCATCACCTGGGCCTGGGTGGGGTCCGCCGGCGCCGGGTTGAGGCGCGTCTGCAGGAACATGGACGCGCCCATCAGAATCGGCAGTACGAAGTAAGGGTCCATCACCGACAGGTCGTTGATCCACAGGAAGAACGGCGCCTGACGCAGCTCCACCGACTCCAGCAGCACATAGTAGAGCGCGATGAACACCGGCATTTGCACGATCATCGGCAGACAGCCGCCCAGCGGATTGATCTTCTCGCGCTGGAACAACTTCATCGTTTCCTGCTGCTGGCGCTGCTTGTCGGACTTGAACTCTTCCTTGATGCGCTGCATTTCCGGCGCCACCTTACGCATCTTGCCCATGGAGCGATAGCTGGTGGCGCTGAGTTTGAAGAACAGGGACTTGATGATGAAGGTGAGCAGGATAATCGCCACGCCCCAGTTGCCGACCCCGAAGCCCAGGTCAATATCCAGACCGAACACCGACACCTTGCCGCTTTGCAGGAACACCAGCAGGGCAAAGATCGGCTGGGAAATAAACCACAGCCAGCCGTAATCGACGGTCATGTTCAGGCCCGGGCTGATCGACTCAAGCCGGTCCTGGATCTTCGGGCCGGTGTACAGCTCGGCGTAAAGCACTTTCTCTTCGCCGGGCTTCACTTCCATCTGCGGGGATACGAACCGCAGCAGGAACTGGTCACTCTTCGGCTGATAGACAGTGGAATAGGTGTAATTGACCTGCGGGTCGGGAACCCAGGCGGACAGGAAGTAATGCTGGATCATCGCCACCCAGCCACCTTCCTGGGTGATCTTCAGCGGCTGCTCTTTCATGTCATCGAAGCGCAGCTTGTTGTACGGCTTATCCTGGCTCCAGTAGGCCGCGCCCAGATAGGTGGGCATCGGTGCGAAACCACGGTGGGACACGCCCGGATCGTCACTGCCGTCGCGTTTGATCTGCCCGTAGAGCGCGCCTTGCCAGGTCTGCGCGGACTGGTTGCGCACGATATGGCTGACGCGCACCAGATAACTGCCGCGCTCAAAGGTATACCGCTTGACGATCTGTACGCCGTTGCCCTGCTCCAGGGTCAGGTCGACGTTCAGTTCTTTCTCGCCTTCGCCCAGCTGGTAGCTGTTTTGCGCCGCGTTCCAAGTGGGTCGCCCCGCGGCGGTGTCGGTGCCGTTCTTGCCGACCAGGCCGCTCTGCACCATATAAGTATGGGTGGCGTCGTTCTGCATCAGCACGAAGGGCTGATCGGGGGTGTTCACGTGGCGGGGGTATTTGGGCAGAGCCACCCGCACGATGTCGCCGCCCTTGGGATTGATTCGGAACGACAGCACATCGGTGCTGACACGGATGGTGTTGTCTCGGTTACCAGCATTGTCCGCCTGCCCGGTGGCGGGGGGCGTGACGCTGGAAGGCTGCTTGCCGTCTTCGGCGAGATCCGGCACCGCGGCGCTGTTGTCACTGTGGGGTTCGGGAAGAAGGTCGCCATCGCCATGATCACCCGGCGCGGCCGCCTGTTGTTCCGTGGCGACGGTTTGCGGCGAGATATAGTCCCGCTGCCAGGCCTGAATCATCAGGTAAGAGACAACGGCAATGCCGGTGATAACGAGCGCGCGGGGGATATCCATAGTCAGATTAGATTTCTGGCGTGAAAAGCGGACGGCAGTTTCTCAGTCTTGCCCACGCTTGGCAAGCAACTTGTCCAGGAGGCACTCCAGCTCGGGAGTGAGGGAACGTCCTCCTTTCTCGGGACAGGAACCGCGAAGAAGGATAATCAGATCAAGGCCGGCCAGCTGCTGTTGGCGCAATCGGAATTGCTCGCGAGCCCGGCGTTTGATCGCGCCGCGATCAACGGCTTTGCGCGCCTTTTTTTTACCGATCACCAGACCCAGCCGGGCCTGATTAAGGGTATTGCGCCGCGCGAGAATCAGAAAATACCGATCGGAAACACGCCCGTCCGGGGCGTCGAACACGGCCTGGAATTCACTGGCGCTCAGCAACCGTTGTGAGCGGGTAAAGCAGAGGGACTCTGAAGGAGCTGGCGCTGATGGGTTAACCATTCGTCAATATACGAAAGGTGAAGTCATCAGCGCACACAGCAACTTATGCCGACAGGCGCTTACGGCCTTTGGCACGACGGGCTGCAAGAATTTTGCGGCCGCTTTTGGTAGCCATGCGGGCGCGAAAGCCGTGGTTGCGCTTGCGCTTCAGATTGCTCGGCTGGAATGTCCGTTTCATGGCGTCATCCCCAAGTGGAATACGGAGTCGAAAGAGGGCGCGGATAATAGCCCTGGCATGGGGGGTTGTCAACGGGTTCGGGTTTCATGCGATGCACTACAAACAGATTTAAGTATTTAAATGTTTTTAGTGATAGTAGTAGTTATAGGGGAAGCCCCTTTCTGTGGAAAACCCTGGAATCATTAATGGAATCAGTGAGATGGCGTGTGGGTAACCCACGTACAGCTGTGTGTAAGTTCTGGTGACAGTATGCGGATAAGCGGTGACAGAGTGTGGATGGAATCCGCCCACCGGTTTGTCCCCAGGGTTCAAGACCGCTCGCGCACAGGGTTATGGCCGTGGTTATCCACAGGCTGAAGGCCCCGAAAAATCCGGGCCGGGCTGTGGATAATTGCAGCCTTGAGGGTATAGAATGCGACGTTCAATTCACGGTTTGGCAAAGGCGGGGAAGTGTCCGAGGATCTTTGGAATCGCTGTCTGACGCGGCTCGAGGACGAATTGCCGTCACAGCAGTTCAACATGTGGATACGGCCTTTGCAGGTGACCGCATCCGGAGACGGTGCCGAATTGACCCTGTTCGCGCCCAACCGGTTCGTGGTGGACTGGGTTCGTGATAAGTTTCTGGAGCGCATCGGCGAGGTGCTTGGCGAGTTGCAAACGGGCCCCTTGCCGCAGCTCCGGATCGAGGTGGGCAGCTCACGCATGCAGCCGCCCGCGGTGGAGCCCCGGCAGCCCCCGCCCCGGGAACCCGAAGGCGCCCTCGAGAGGCGGCCCAGGAGCGCTCCAGCGGAGCTTGGCGGCGCGGCCAAGCATCGCAGTAACCTGAACACCGGGTTCACCTTCCTGACCTTTGTGGAGGGCAAGTCGAACCGCATGGCCAGCGCGGCCGCCCAGCAGGTGGCGGAGAATCCCGCCAGCCATGGTTATAACCCGCTTCTTCTATATGGCGGCGTGGGCCTGGGTAAGACCCACCTGATGCACGCGGTGGGCAACGAGCTGTTGCGGCGCAACCCGAACGCCAAGGTGGTCTACCTGCACAGCGAGCGTTTCGTGGCGGATATGATCTCGGCTTTGCGCAACAAGACCATCAACGAGTTCAAACGCTTCTACCGATCGGTGGACGCGTTGCTGATCGATGATATACAGTTTTTTGCAGGTAAAGAGCAGTCGCAGGAAGAGTTCTTTCACACCTTCAATGCGTTGCTTGAGAACGGTCAGCAGATCATCCTCACCTGCGATAAGTTTCCCAAAGAGGTGGACGGCCTGGAGGAGCGGCTTAAAAGCCGGTTCGGGTGGGGCCTGTCGCAGCCGTTGGAGCCGCCGGAGCTAGAGACCCGGGTGGCGATTCTGAAGAAAAAGGCCGAGGAAGCCCGGGTGGAGCTTCCCAACGATGCCGCCTTTTTTATTGCCCAGCGCATACGTTCCAACGTGCGGGAGCTGGAGGGGGCGTTGCGCCGGGTGATTGCCCATGTGCGCTTCACCGGTGAGCAGATTGATGTGGGCCTGATCAAGGAAGCCCTCAAGGACCTGATCGCATTGCAGGCCCGGCAGATCAGTATTGATAATATTCAGCGCACCGTCGCTGAGTATTACAAGATCAAAGTGCCCGACCTGCATTCGCCCCGCCGGACTCGGTCGGTGGCGAGACCGCGTCAGGTGGCGATGGCGCTCTCCAAGGAGCTCACCAGCCACAGTCTGCCTGAGATCGGCGAGAATTTCGGGGGCCGCGACCACACCACGGTGTTGCATGCATGCCGCAAAGTGCTGCAACTTCGCGAGACCAACCCGGAAATAGAAGAAGACTATCAAAACCTGTTACGGACCTTGACGTCCTGATCACTGACAATGGGAAAGCGACATGAAATTCTCCATCAACCGTGAGCAACTGCTTAAGCCTCTTCAGCAGGTGGCCGCGGTGGTTGAAAAACGCCAGACCCTGCCGGTCCTGTCCAACGTGCTTATGGAAGTGAGCGATGGCCAGCTTTCCCTGACCGGAACGGATCTCGAACTGGAGCTGGTGGCGCGCCTGGTCCTGGAAGGGGAGCACCAGGGTGGCGAGACTACCGTGCCGGCCCGCAAGCTGGTGGACATCGCCAAGAGCCTGCCCGCGGAGGCGGACATTCGTTTCGAGGTGGACGGTGAGAGAATGCTGGTGCGCTCCGGGCGCAGCCGTTTTACCTTATCCACGCTGCCGGCATCGGAATTTCCCAACCAGGACGAAGACAACAGTGGCTCGGTGTTGGAGATCGCGCCGGGCACCCTGCGTCAGTTGATCGAACATACCGCTTTCTCCATGGCTCAGCAGGATGTCCGTTACTACCTGAACGGCATGTTGTTCGAGCTGCGCCCGGACATGCTTCGGGCGGTCTCCACCGACGGCCACCGCCTGGCGCTCTGTGACGCTACCCTGGAAGGCCAGAATCAGGAAGCCGCGGTGATTCTGCCGCGCAAGGGCGTGATGGAGCTGTCACGGATTCTCGGTGATGCCGGCGAGAACGTGCGTTTCACCCTGGGCCGCAACCACGTTCGTATCGTCGTGGGCAGCATTACCTTTACCTCGAAGCTGGTGGACGGCAAGTTCCCGGAGTACGAGAGGGTGATTCCCAAGGACGGCTCCCGCACGGTCATCGCTGACCGGGATACCCTGCGCCAGGCCCTCAGCCGGGTGGCGATTCTCTCCAATGAGAAATATCGTGGCGTTCGCGTGCAGTTGTCCGAAGGCAGCTTGCGCATCGTTGCCAACAACCCGGAGCAGGAAGAAGCGGAAGAAGAAGTATCGGTGGATTTCGGCGGCAGCCCGCTGGAAATCGGCTTTAACGTCAGCTACTTGTTGGATGTGCTCAATACCGTGAACGGCAGCCAGGTGCAGCTGGAGTTGGGCGACAGCAACAGCAGTGCCCTGGTCACGGACCCGGAACAGCCGTCGGCGCTGTACGTCGTTATGCCGATGCGTCTGTAACGCCTGCGGGCCGGGCAGCGGCTTCCCTTCGGGGAGTGTCGGCCCGGCCAACCCCCCTCCCCCGATGCTTGCCTCCCTCCGCCTCACCGACTTCCGAAATTATCAGCAGGCCCATTTCGAGCCCGGCCCGGGGCTGAATATCGTGTTCGGCGATAACGGCAGCGGCAAGACCAGCCTGTTGGAGGCGATCTACTTTATTGGCAGTGGCGGCCGCTCCTTCCGGGGTGGAAGGCTCTCCCGGCTGGTAAAGGACGGAGCGGCATCCGCGACGTTGTTCGCGGAGGTGGAAGCCGGCGGGGGGCTGCACCGGTTGGGTGTCAGGCGGGCGCCTTCGGGTATTGAGTCGTTGAAACTGGATGGTGCCACGCCGGCCGCGCTCAGCGATGTGGCCGCCCTTCTACCGGTGTTGGCTCTGCATCCTCAGTCGGTGGAGCTTGTTTTTGGCGCCTCCGCGCTGCGCCGCCGTTTTCTGGATTGGGGAATGTTCCACGTGGAACATTCTTTCCTGCCTGTCTGGAAAGAGGCCAGCCTGGCCCTGAGACAGAGAAACGCCCTGCTCCGTTCGGGCAAGGTAGGACCGAGGGAGCTGCTCTACTGGGACCAGAAACTCTCCGCCAGTTCTGATAGTATTGACCAGCTACGCAGAGCGTACTTGGCGCGCTTAAAAGCCCACTGGCTGGAGATACTCAGGCTTCTGGCGCCCGGCCTGAAAGGCGGCGTGGCCCTTCAAACGGGTCTGCGCCCTGGCGAGAGTTATCTGTCCGCCCTGGAGCGTACCCGGGACGAGGACTTCCGGAGAGGGTTTACCCATACCGGATTCCACCGCTCCGATTTGAAGATCACCGTCGATGGTACGGTGGCTCGGGATCGGGTTTCCCGTGGCCAGGCAAAGATTCTTGCCTATGCCATGGTGTTGTCCCAGCTGCCGTTGATTGCCCAGGCGGGCAAAGTGTGCACTCTTCTGGTGGACGATTTGGGCTCGGAGTTGGATCAGGAGCATCGAAGTACTCTGCTTCGGTATCTGGCATCGGGCAGTCATCAAACGCTCATTACCGCGGTGGATCGGGAACAACTGGCCCCCGCGGGGCTTGGAAACAGCAGTGCTGAGGCCAGAATGTTCCACGTGGAACATGGTCGGGTTCAGCGGATATCGTTCGATTCATAAAGGGAAAGACATGGCGGAGAAAAACTACGATTCATCCAGCATTAAAGTGCTGAAGGGTCTGGACGCCGTACGCAAACGTCCTGGCATGTATATCGGCGATACGGATGACGGCACCGGCCTTCACCATATGGTCTTCGAAGTGGTCGATAACTCCATCGATGAGGCTCTGGCCGGTCACTGCTCGGAGATCAAGGTGACGATTCACCCGGATGAGTCGATCTCCGTCTCCGATAACGGGCGCGGTATTCCCGTGGACATCCATGAAGAGGAAGGCGTCAGCGCTGCCCAGGTAATTATGACGGTGCTGCACGCCGGCGGTAAATTCGACGATAACTCCTATAAGGTCTCTGGCGGCTTGCACGGTGTTGGGGTTTCGGTGGTGAATGCCCTGTCCGAAAGCCTCAAACTGACCATTCGCCGCAATGGCAGCGTCTACGAGCAGCGCTACGTACATGGGGTGCCGGAAAAGCCCATGGATGTGGTCGGCAGCACCGACAGCACCGGCACCGCCGTGCATTTTCGCCCGTCCGCCGAGACCTTTACCAACATCAAGTTTCATTACGACATTCTGGCCAAACGCCTGCGCGAGTTGAGCTTTCTGAACTCCGGGGTGCGCATTCATCTCAACGATGAACGCTCCGGCGATGAAGATATCTTCCAGTACGACGGCGGCCTGAGCGCCTTCGTGACCTACCTGAACCAGAATAAGACCGCGCTCAACGAAGTGTTTCACTTCCAGCTGGAACGGGAAGACGGCATTGGGGTGGAAGTGGCGATGCAGTGGAACGACTCCTACCAGGAGAACCTGTTCTGCTTCACCAACAACATTCCCCAGCGGGACGGCGGCACCCATTTGGCGGGCTTCCGGGCCGCATTAACCCGTTCTCTGAACAACTACATGGACAAAGAAGGGTTTCTCAAGAAAGAGAAAGCCAGCCCCACCGGTGACGATGCTCGTGAAGGGCTGACCGCGGTGATTTCGGTGAAAGTACCGGACCCGAAGTTCTCCAGCCAAACCAAGGACAAACTGGTTTCCTCCGAGGTGAAGAGCGCGGTGGAACAGACCATGGCGGAGAAGTTCCAGGACTATCTGCTCGAACACCCCAGCGAATCCAAGGTGATCGTTCAAAAGATCATCGATGCCGCCCGTGCCCGGGACGCCGCCCGCAAAGCCCGCGATATGACCCGGCGTAAGGGAGCCCTGGACATCGCCGGGCTGCCTGGCAAGCTGGCCGACTGCCAGGAAAAAGACCCGGCGCTGTCCGAGTTGTACATCGTGGAGGGTGACTCCGCCGGCGGGTCCGCCAAACAGGGCCGGGACCGGAAATATCAAGCGATTCTGCCGCTCAAGGGTAAGATCCTGAACGTGGAGAAAGCCCGTTTCGACAAGATGCTGTCTTCCCAGGAAGTAGGCACGCTGATTACCGCTCTGGGCTGTGGTATCGGCCGTGACGAGTACAACATCGAGAAGCTGCGTTATCACCGCATCATCATCATGACCGATGCGGACGTGGATGGCTCCCACATCCGCACTCTGCTACTGACCTTCTTCTTCCGGCAAATGCCGGAGTTGGTGACCCGGGGTTACATCTACATTGCTCAGCCGCCGCTGTACAAGGTCAAGAAGGGCAAGCAGGAAACCTACATCAAGGACGACCCGGCGCTGGAGGACTATCTGACCACCCTGGCGCTGGACAAAACCGCGCTTTACCCTGGCGATGACGCTCCGCCGATCAGCGGTGAGCCGCTGGCGAACCTGATCGACGAATACCGCAAGGTAATGAAGATCGTGGACCGGCAATCGCGGGTGTTCCCCGCGGTGGTGCTTGAGCAAATGATCTATATGTCCTCGCTGACCAGCGAGCGCCACACCGATCAGGCCTTTATGGCTCAGTGGTGTCAGCAATTGGGCGAGCGCGTGCAACGGCTGACCGACGGCACTCAGCATTACACCATTACCGCGGAAGCGGATGCGGAGCGGGGTCTGTTCCTGCCACGTGTGCAAGTACTCGCTCACGGTATACCCCGTGAATACCGTGTATCTTTGGAATTTCTCCAATCCCCGGATTACGCAAAAATCCGCCATTTGGGAGAAAAACTGGAAGGCCTTCTCGCCGCGGACGCGGCGATTGAGCGTGGCGAAAGCCGCCGCCCGATCCGCCATTTCGCCGAAGCGTTGGACTGGCTGATGCAACAGGCTCGCCGGGGCACCAGCGTGCAACGCTACAAAGGGCTGGGTGAGATGAACGCCGACCAGTTGTGGGAGACGACCATGGACCCGGAATCCCGCCGTATGCTCCAGGTGACGGTGGAAGACGCGATTGCCGCGGACCAGATCTTCACCACCCTGATGGGCGACGACGTGGACCCGCGTCGTCAATTCATCGAATCCAACGCGCTGCAGGTCTCCAACCTGGACATCTGATCGAAAGGCGCGCGGGCCCCGGCCCGCGCGCTCTCCAGATTGCATCACCCTGCCCCGCTTTTGCCTGACCCGGTCTGGCTGACCCGATCTGGCTGTCACTTTCCGAACTGTTCTTTCTCAGCCCGGGCAAGTGCGTTCCCCTATGTCCGGGGCGGGGGTATCGTAAGGGGAATATCCAAGGGCACGTTTCCCTGAGCCATAAGGAGCGCATATGGACACCCCCACGGTCACGGTCGCTGACACCGGCACGCCTTATCGGATGGAAATCAGTGATGGCGGCCATCGCTGGTTCGCGGACGAGCCACAGGCGGTGGGCGGTGGCGACAGCGCGCCCACGCCGATGCATTTGTTGTGCTCGAGCCTGGGCGCCTGCACCGCGATCACCCTGCGCATGTACGCGGCCCGTAAACAATGGCCGCTGGAGAGTCTGGAGGTGAAGGTGACGATGAATCCCGAAGGTAAACCGGAAGACGGCTCTACCCTGCTGGTGAGGCGGATCACATTACACGGTGGGCTGGATCAGGAGCAACGCAGCAGGTTGCTGCAAATCGCCAATGCCTGTCCGACGCATAAAATCCTGTCGGGCAGTATAGAGATTGACAGCGCGTTGATTTAAACGGGCCGTCGGTAAATAGCAAAATGGCCGCTGTGAATAAACGAGCCGGTGAATCCGCGAAACACCGGCCCGTCGGGGATCACACTTCGAAGCTTTCCAGGCTGGCGCCATTTTCCAGTGCTTCGCGCAGCCAAACCGGGCGCTTGCCACGGCCGGTCCAGGTCTGCGAGCTGTCCACCGGATTGCGGTACTTGACCCGAGCCGGTTTGCGCACACCCGCCGCCTTGGGCTTTTTACGGGCGCCTTTGCGAGCCGCTTTCTTACGGGTGGTTTTCTCCTGAAGCAGCTCTTCCACGGATACGCCGAGATCCTTGGCGATTTTCCCAATTTCAGCCTGGGCGTTCTTCACCGCATCCATGCGTTTCTTTTCGAGCTTTTTCTGAGCCTGTTTAATCAGCTTTTCCAGTTCATCAACGGAAAGAGCGTCAAGATTAATATCCATCGGGGGTATTCCTGTTCAGTGAACTCGGCTATCCGGCGCAAACTGTAATTACTATCCGGGTGAAAGGCAATTATCGACGAGCGTTTTTGTTCAATCAATCAATAAAAAACATTAATATCTGGACATCGTTTTAACATTTCATCGGCCGTTAACGGGGCCCGGCGGCCCGCTCAATCGGAACCTGGTGTTTTCCACTGGCCGGGATAGTTCGCTTCGATCCAGTCGCGAACCGCCGCGCTGACCGCCTTGGTATCGCCGCTTTCGGTGGCGATCGGCGGGCTGAAGCGCAACGTGATCTCGCCGGGCAGACGCAGCCCGGAACGGGCCGGCCAGCAATCGCCGCTGTTGTGTGACACCGCGATGATCGGCACCTTACTGCGGCAGGCGAGCAGCGCGCCACCGTGATTGAAATGCCCAAGGGTGCCCGGCGGCTGTCGCGTGCCTTCCGGGTAGATGACCACCGGGATGCCGCGCTTGAGGCGGTCATCGCCCTGGCTGAGCACGGCTTTGAGCGCCGCTCGGCCTTTGCTGCGATCGATCTTGATCGGATTGAGCATCGCCAGCCCCCAACCAAAGAAAGGCAACCACAGCAGTTCCCGTTTCAACACCATCGCCTGCGGAGAGACCAGGATCTGCATATAAAACGTCTCCCAGCTGCTCTGGTGGTTGGACATCAGCACCACCGGCTGATCGGGAATGTTTTCATAGCCTTCGATATTGATGCGCACGCCGTTCAGGACGCCCAGCAGCCACATGGCGAAACGGGTCCACAGGTTGACGAAACGGTACCGCTTTTCAAACGACAGAAACGGGCAGATCAATACACAGAGAATGCTGTGAACAATGCCGGTGAGATTATAAAGAATAAAAAAGAGGGCGCTGCGTACGCGGATGCCAGGAGTAATACGGACATCGCCGGCGGCTTGGTTCATGGAGCATCCTTGAGAAACTGATCGACGAACCCGGCGAGGGTGTCATGCACCTCCACCGGGCCCAGGTCCGCGGGCAGGCCTTTTTCCAGGGTCCGCCGGCCTTTACCGGTGAGCACCAGAACCGGACGGCAGCCACGGGCTGCTCCTGCCTGAAGGTCTCTAAGACTATCACCGACCATGGGGCAATGGGTGACATCGCCATAATCGGCAACAATTTGGTCCACCAGGCCGGCCTTCGGTTTGCGGCACGGGCAATCGTCATCGGGCCCGTGGGGGCACACGTACAGGCCGTCCAGGTGGGCGCCGTGGGTGGCCAGGTGGCGATTCATTTTATCGTGGATCGCCGCCAGGACATCAAGGTCATAATAGCCCCGCGCCACCCCGGACTGGTTGGTGGCCAACACCACCTGGTAGCCGGCCCGATTGAGTCGGGCGACGGCCTCGGCGCTGCCAGGCAGCGGCAGCCATTCCGCCGGCGATTTAATATAGGCGTCGGAGTCTTCGTTGATGACGCCGTCCCGGTCGAGAATAATCAGGCGGTTTTGCATTCAAAAGCCTTTGCTGTGGTAACGGACCCGGGGCCGGTCAGGCCATGGTGTCCACGATGCCTCCCTCCACGCGCAAGGCGGCGCCGGTGGTGGCGGAAGCCTGTGGCGAAGCCAGGTACACCACCATATTGGCGACTTCCTCCACGTCGGCCACCCGATGGATGATGGAGCTGGGGCGGTTTTCCTCGATAAAGCGCTCTTCCATTTCCGCGCCGCTCAGGCCGCGCTCCTCGGCCATCTCCTGAAGCATTTTACCGACCCCCTCGGAGCGGGTCGGGCCGGGCAGCACCGCGTTCACGGTGACGCGGGTGCCGGTGAGCACCTTGGCCAACCCCCGCGAGATCGACTGCACCGCTGTTTTGGTCATGCCGTAGTGCACCATTTCGGTGGGGATATTGAGCGCGGATTCACTGGAAAGAAACAGCACCCGGCCCCAATCCCGATCACGCATGCCCTGGGCGTAGTGCCGGGACAGGCGCACCGCGCTCATCACGTTGACCTGGAAAAAACTTTCCCAGTCGTGATCCTCGATTTCAAAAAAGGGCGTGGGTTTAAAAATCCCCACGTTGTTGACCAGAATGTCCGCCTCCGGGTGGGCGGCAATCAGCGCCTGGCAGCCTTCGGCGGTGCCCAGGTCGGCGGCGACCCCTTCGGCGTGGATGTCGGGGAAGGCCTTGGTCAGGCTGGCGAGCGCCTGATCCACCCGGTCACGTTCACGACCAGTGATCACCACATCGGCGCCGGCGGCGGCCAGCCCCCGGGCGATGCCAAAACCGATCCCCGCCGTGGAGCCGGAGATCACCGCTTTTTTTCCAGATAGGTCGATGCGCATGGAACGCTCCTTGTCAGTGTGATCCTTCCCTGGTGGTGTCTGTGAGGCCGGATCTCAAGGCAGGGGCGTGCCGGCACGCCGCCGCCAAGGCGGCGGCACCGGGCCGGCTTATTCCTGCAGCAGGCTGATGTCCGCCACGTTGAGGAACAGATCGCGCAAAAAGGTCAGCAACGCCAGACGGTTAGCGCGCACCGCCGGGTCTTCGGCCATCACCATCACCTGGTCGAAGAAGGCGTCCACCGGCTCGCGCAATTCGGCCAGCATGGCCAGGACCGACTGGTAGTCGCCCTGTTCCAAAAGGGGCTCGGAACGTTCGTAGGCATCCACCACCAGATCGGTGAGGGTCTGCTCGGCGGGCTCTTCCAGCAGGGCGCCGTCGATTTCCTCCGGTGGCGCCTGTTCCAGCTTGGCGAGAATGTTGGACACGCGCTTATTGGCGGCGGCCAGCGCTTGGGCTTCGTCGCGCTGCTGGAAGGCGGCCACGGCGTTCACCCGGCGGTCGAAATCCAACGGCCTGCGGCAGGCGTCGTCGATGGCCAGCACCGACAGAATCACCGGCGTGGCGATGCCCTGCTCCTGGTACATGGCGCGGTAGCGGCCCTTGATAAAGTCGTAGGCGTCCTGAACGTGGGCGGAGTCGATTTTGCCACTGAGAGACTGGGCGGCTTCGTGGAGAAGCTCGTAGATATCCAGGTCCAGCTGGTTTTCGATAATAATGCGCAACACGCCCAGGGTGGCGCGGCGCAGCGCGTAGGGGTCCTTGGTGCCCGTGGGTTTCTGGCCGATGCCGAAAATGCCCACCAGGGTGTCGATCTTGTCGGCCAGGGACACCGCCATGCCGGTCTTGCTGCGCGGCAGGGCGTCGCCAGCGAAACGGGGCAGATACTGCTCGTACAGGGCCTCGGCGACGTCGTCCGGCTGGCCTTCGCGGCGTGCCAGATAGTAGCCCATGATTCCCTGCATGGTGTCGAACTCGTACACCATTTCGCTGTTCAAATCGGCTTTGCTGAGCTCACCGGCCAGCTTGGCGAGGGCGCTGTCGCCACCAATCTGGTTGGCGATCACACTGGCCAGCCGGCCGATGCGCTGGCATTTGTCCGCCAGGGTGCCCAGTTTCTGCTGGAATACCACCTGGGCGAGGCCGTCGGCGTGCCGCGCCAACGGCTTTTTGCAGTCGTTGTCGTAGAAGAAGGCGGCGTCGGCGAGACGCGGGCGGATCACCTTCTCGTTGCCCGCGATCACCTGCCGCGGGTCGCGGGATTCGATGTTGCTGATGGTGATAAAGGTGGACATCAGCTTGCCGTCGGCGTCGAGGACCGAAAAATATTTCTGATGCTCTTCCATGGCGCTGATCAGCGCCTCTTGGGGCACGCGCAGAAAATCCACGTCGAAACCGCCGGCCAGCGCCACCGGCCACTCCACCAGGGCGGTGACTTCGTCGAGCAGTTCCGGGTTGATCTGCGCGGTGCCGCCGGCCTGTTTGCCAGCGGCGATGGTCTGTTCCTCGATCAGTGCTTTACGGCGATCGAAATCGGCGATCACGTGGCCTTCTTGCTCCAGTCGCTGTGCGTACTCGCCGGCGTTGGCCAGTTCGATGGCGCCGGGCGCGTGAAAGCGGTGGCCGTAACTGGTGCGGCCGGTCGGCAGATCAAGCAATTCAAAAGGCACGGTCTGGTCGCCGAACAGCGCCACCAGCCAGTGGGCCGGGCGCACGAATTGAACGTGGCGGCGGCCCCAGCGCATGCGCTTGGGGATCGGCAGTTTCTGAATCGCCTGGGCCAGAAAATCGGCGACCAGATCGGCGGTCGGTTTGCCTTGTTCGGTGATTTTCGCCACCAGGCGTTCACCCTTGCCGGTGTCCTGGCGATCGAGCTGGTCGACGCTCAGGCCCAGCGAGGCGGCGAAGCCTTCGGCCGCTTTGGTGGGCTTGCCGTCCTGGTCAAAAGCCGCCTGCACCGCCGGGCCCTGGCGCTCCACGTCCCGGTCGGCTTGCTTTTCGTCCAGATCGCGCACCAGCACCGCCAGGCGGCGGGGGGTGGCGAAGCGCTCCACGGCGCCGTGGCGCAGGCCGGCTTCATCCAGCTGCCGCACGAATTCGTCGCTGAGTGCCGCGCTCAGCGCGGGCAGGGCCTTCGGGGGCAGCTCTTCGGTCCCCAGTTCGATCAGTAAATCTCGGGACATTATGGGTTCCCCCCCTTCTTGGTGTTCTTCTTCGCCTGCTTCTCATCCTGCTTGCGCAGTTCGGTCTCGACTTCCTCGCGCAGGGCGGCATCGGCCATCGGGAAGCCCATCCGCCGGCGCGTGTCGAAATAGGCCTGAGCCACCGCGCGGGCCAGGGTGCGCACGCGCAGAATAAAGCGCTGCCGCTCGGTGACCGAGATCGCTTTGCGCGCATCCAGCAGGTTAAAGGTATGGGAGGCTTTGAGAACGTATTCATAGGCGGGCAATGCCAGCCCCGCTTCGATCAGCTTGCCGGATTCGCGCTCGAACAAATCGAATTGTTCAAACAGCGCGTCCACGTTGGCGTGCTCGAAATTGAACGTGGACATCTCGATTTCGTTTTGCAGGAACACATCGCCGTAGGTGACTTTGCCAAACGGGCCATCGGACCACACCAGGTCGTAGACCGAATCCACACCTTGCAGATACATGGCCAGGCGCTCCAGGCCATAGGTGATCTCGCCGGTCACCGGGTAGCAGTCGATGCCGCCGACCTGCTGGAAGTAGGTGAACTGGGTCACTTCCATGCCGTTGAGCCAGATTTCCCAACCCAGCCCCCAGGCGCCCAGGGTGGGTGATTCCCAGTTGTCCTCGACAAAGCGGATATCGTGGGTCAGCGGATCAAAGCCCAGCCGGCGCAGGGAGTTCAGATACAGCTCCTGAATGTTATCCGGCGATGGCTTCAACACCACCTGGAACTGGTAGTAGTGCTGCAAGCGGTTGGGGTTCTCGCCATAGCGGCCATCGGTGGGCCGGCGTGAAGGCTGCACATAGGCACTGTTCCAGTTCTCCGGGCCGATGGCGCGTAGAAAGGTGGAAGGGTGGAACGTGCCGGCCCCGACTTCCAGATCCAGGGGCTGCACCACCACGCAACCCTGCTCCGCCCAATATTGCTGCAAAGCCAGAATCAGGCCCTGGAAGGTTGTGACATCCGCTTGCGGTTGATCCGCCATGACTGTTCCCGTTGTTCCAAGCATTTGAGTGTTTCGAGGCACGCCAACTGAACCGCGCGGCGTGCAAAATCGAGGGGCAAGTATAGCGTCACCCCGGGGCCGGTGATACCGTGAGCCCTTGATTCCACGGGCTGTTTTCAAGCCCGCCGCGCGATCCCCGCCGGCCGGCCGGGCGCCGCCTTTAACCTGGAGATGCCTGATGGAACGCTGCCCCTGGTGTGGCACCGATCCCCTCTACGTGGCCTATCACGATCAGGAGTGGGGGGTGCCCGAGCACGACGAACGTCGGTTGTTCGAGTTCTTGTTGCTGGAAGGGGCCCAGGCCGGGCTGAGCTGGATCACGGTATTGCGCAAACGGGAAAATTACCGGCAGGCGATGGACGGTTTCGATCCGGAAAAAATCGCCCGTTACGACGACGCCAGAATCGCGAAGCTGCTCGGCAACGCCGGGCTGATCCGCAATCGCCTGAAAATGCGCGCGGCGGTGGACAACGCCCGCGCCTGGCTGGCCCTGCGCGAAGCCGGCTCGAGCCTGGATCGCCTGCTTTGGGATTTCGTGGATGGCGAACCGCGAATCAATCAATTTCGTGACGTCGCCGAGGTGCCGGCGGTCACGCCCACCGCCGAGGCGATCAGCCGGGATTTGAAAAAGCGGGGCTTCCGCTTTGTCGGCCCGACCATCATGTATGCCTTTATGCAGGCCGCCGGCCTGGTCAATGACCATCTGGTGAGCTGTCATCGCCACGCCGCTCTGGTCCGCTGAGCAACGCTCTGCGCGCCCGGTCACATTTTTTTGCTCGCTTTTACGCTGAGTCACGGAAGCTGGTACGGCCTTTGCTCAGTAAGTCTCCATGAACGGAATGTCCAGAAACGGAAGCCTGGAACGGAGGCCCCACCAGTGAAACCGATACTGATTGTCAAAGCCGGCAGCACTTTCCCCAGCCTGAAGCAGCATTATGGTGATTTCGAGCAGTGGATCGCCCACGGTCTGGGCGATGGCATTCCGATCCAGGTGACGGACGCGCTGGCCGATTCGCCATTGCCGGAAATCGCCGATCTGGGCGGGGTAGTGATCAGTGGCTCGCACGCCATGGTCAGTGATGAACTGCCCTGGATGCGTCGTCTGGTGCGTTGGCTGGAACGGGCGATTGCGCCGGGCGAGACATTGCCGGTGCTGGGCATCTGCTTCGGCCATCAGTTGCTGGCGCGGCTGCTCGGCGGCGAAGTCGCGGACCACCCTCTGGGCATGGAGGTGGGCACGGTGGCCCTGCGCCTCACCGAGGCGGCCCGTGCCGATGCCCTGTTTTCGGGGCTTTGGCAGCAGCCCTGGGTGCAAATGATGCACCGGCAATCGGTGCTCAGCGCACCGCCCGGCGTGCAGGTGCTGGCCAGCACCGGCCATGACAGCTGCCAGGCGTTCCGCTATGGCAACTCGGTATGGGGGTGCCAGTTCCATCCGGAATTCAGTGCCGACGTGACACGCGCCTACGTTCAGGCGATGCGTGGTCACGGGCTCAGCGACCAGCAGGCCGACGACGCCCTGCCCCACGTTCGCGAGTGCCCCCAGGCCGCCGGGCTGCTGGGTGAGTTCGTGCGCTGCGTGGAGCCCGCCGCGGCCTGATTCTGGCCTGCCACGGTGCTGGTGGCGGGTCCATGGGGTAGCATGCGCTCAACGCAACCAATGCGAACCGCCATGAGTGATCCCTATCGCCAGCAGCATCAGCGCCGGCTGTCCTACATGCCCTGGCTCTATGCGCGCCTGAAACCACGCCATCGGCAATGGGCCCTGCCCTGGCAAGAGATGGTGCAGGCTGAGTTGCAGCGCCTCGAAACGGTGCGCTTCGGCGCGCACTGTTTTGTCGCTCCGGAGGCGCACCTGTTCGCCGAACCGGGGCGTGACATAGAAGTTGGCGCTCACACACATATCGCCGCCGAATGTGTTCTGCATGGCCCCATTCGACTGGGTGACGGCGTTAGCCTGAACCATCATGTCACCCTGGAAGGGGGCGCCGCCGGCATCGACATCGGTGACGAGACCCGCATCGCCTCCTATTGCACCCTGTACGCCTTCGATCACGGCCTCGACGCCGCACGGCCGATCCGCGCGCAACCGGTTACCTCCAGGGGCATTCGTATCGGCCGGGACGTCTGGCTGGGTGCCCGGGTGGGCGTGGTCGATGGCGTACGGATTGGCGATCACGCCGTGGTGGGCATGGGTGCGGTGGTGACCCGGGATGTGCCACCCTGGACCATTGTCGCCGGCAATCCGGCGCGCCCGATCGGCCGGCGGCCGGGTGCGCCGCCAGTGACTCGGGACCCGGCCCCCGACGATTTCCCGTCAAGGAATAACCAAGCATGAGCGACCGCGTATTTTCCCTGCTGGCGAAACGCCGGTTCGGGCCGTTCTTTTTCACCCAGTTTCTGGGTGCCTTCAACGACAACGTGTTCCGCCAGGCGCTGATCTTGCTGATCGCCTCGGGGGTGGTGGCCAGTGTTGACGTGAACACCCTTAACAATCTGGCCCTGGCCATGTTCATTCTGCCGTTTTTTCTGTTTTCGGCGCTGGCCGGCCAGGTGGCGGACAAATACGAGAAAGCCTGGTTGTTGCGTAAGATCAAATTCGCGGAAATCATCATCATGGCCTGCGCCGGCGCCGCGTTCTTTTTCAACGCGGTGTACGCTCTGCTGGCGCTGCTGTTTCTGATGGGCTTGCAGTCCACGTTCTTCGGCCCGATCAAGTATTCGATCATTCCACAAAGCCTTTCCAGCAAGGAGCTGGTGTCCGGCAACGCCCTGGTGGAGATGGGCACCTTCCTGGCCATTCTGCTCGGCTCGATCTCCGGTGTTCTATTGAAAATGGACGCCGCCAGCCCGGCAATCATCGCCGGCGCGGTGGTGGGTCTGGCGGCGCTGGGCTACCTGTGCGCGCGGATGATTCCCTCGGCGCCGGCGGCGGACAGCACTCTCAAGCTGAACTGGAACCTGTGGGCGGAAACCTGGCGCATTGTCGGCCACGCCCGCCGCATCGAATCGGTGTGGATCTCGGTGCTGGGGATCTCCTGGTTCTGGTTTCTCGGCGCCGCCTACACCACTCAGCTAAAGGTTTACGTGGATGACTACCTGCTGGGTACCGACGGCTTGTACGCGCTGCTGCTGGGCACGTTTTCCGTGGGCATCGGATTGGGCTCGTTCTTGTGTGAAAAAATGTCCGGCCAACGGGTCGAGCTGGGTCTGGTGCCACTGGGTTCAATCGGCCTGAGTGCGTTTGGTATCGACTTGTTTTTTTCCTACGCGGGTCTGCCCCACGGCGTCACCATGGCGATCAGTAATTTTGTCGTCGAACCCGCCGGTGTGCGCGTGCTGATCGATCTGCTTGGCATCGGGGTGTTCGGCGGGTTCTACATCGTGCCCCTGTTCGCATTTATTCAGCAGCGGGCGGATCAGCGTTATCTGTCCAGAATCATCGCCGCCAACAATATTCTTAATTCGCTGTTCATGGTGGGCTCCGCGGTGGCCGGCATGCTGTTGGTGGGCGTGTTTGATCTTAGCGTGCCACAGTTTTTCCTGGTGCTGGCGGTGGCCAACGTGGCGGTGGCGATCTACATCTACACGGTGGTGCCGGAATTTTTGATTCGTCTGCTGATCTGGATGCTGACCAACACCCTGTACCGGGTGAAACGGGAAGGGTTGGAAAACATTCCCGACCAGGGCGCCTGCCTGTTGGTGTGCAACCATGTCAGCTATGTGGATGCCCTGCTGATCGGCGGCTCGGTGCGGCGCCCGGCGCGTTTTGTCATGGCCAAGCCGATCTACGACCTGCCGCTGATGAATATTCTGTTCCGTACCGGGAAAACCATCCCCATCGACAGCAAGGAACGTAACCCCGAGGTCTATCAGGCCGCTTTCCGGCGCATTCGCGAAGAACTGGAGGACGGCCAGGTGGTGTGCCTGTTCCCGGAAGGCAAGCTGACCAGCGACGGCGAACTGGCGGAATTCAAAAGCGGCATGGAAAAAATTGTAAAGGAAACGCCGGTACCGGTAATTCCCATGGCGCTTTCCGGTCTATGGGGTAGTTTCTTCAGTCATAAGGGCGGCCCGGCGCTGAGCCGGCCGCCGAAGCGCTTCTGGTCGCGCATCAAACTCAGCGTTGGCACGGCGGTGGCGCCACAGGCGGTCAACCGTGAACAGATACGTCAGGCGGTGTTGTCATTACGCGAACGACCGTGAGCGCCGTCGAAGGCGTGCAACTAACAACGTGCAACGAACGAAAATGGAACAGGAGATTTCCGTGAAAAACCTTGCTTACGCTTCATTGATCGCGATTGGCGCGCTGGCCGCGGGTGCCACCGCGCACGCGGAAACCGCCGATAAGGATGTGTTCGGTTGGGTGGAAAAAGTGTCCATCGAGCCCTGGGGCGCGGAACTGAAAGCGAAGCTGGACACCGGCGCATTGACCTCAAGCATGCACGCCACCGACATCAAGGTTTATGAAAAAGACGGCGAGGACTGGGTCAGCTTTACCGTTGATGTGGAAGATCAGCGCAGCGGTGAAAAAGTGAAAAAGCACTATAAAAAACCGCTCTATCGTGATCTCACCGTGCGTGGCGCCGGTGGCCGGGATGAACGCCCGGTGGTGCTGATGAAAGTGTGCGCGGGCGGCACTATCCATGAAGAGCAATTCAGCCTGCGGGACCGCGAAGAGATGATTTATCCGGTGCTGTTTGGGCGACGCACCATCCAGCATCTGGGTGTGGTGGACGTGACCCGGACCTTTATCAACGATCCTGAATGCACCAAGGATTCGCCGGTACAGGTCTTTGATCCGGACGAGTCCGATGAAGACATTGGTGATTGATCAGAAATTACAAAGAAAAAATCTTCGCGGCGCCAAACGGCGCCGTGAAAGTGTTGCCAGGTTAATCACCTCACCTCGCTGAATACCTGCAGGATGTTGCCCAGCCGGGCGGTCAGTTTGTCGCCTGCGTGCAGCGGTCCGACCCCCGCCGGTGTGCCGGTAAAGATCAGGTCGCCGGGTTCCAGGGTAAAAACGTGGCTGATCCGCGCAATCAGATCAAAGGTGGGGAACAGCATCTGCCCGGTGTGGCCGTGCTGGCGCTGCTCGCCGTTGATCTCCAGTGAGACCTCGAGATTCTGACGCACGGAAACGCCGCGTGCGTCGATAAACCCGGACATCGGAGCACTGCCGTCGAACGCCTTGGCGCGTTCCCAGGGCTGGCCTTTTTCTTTCAGAACACTCTGCACATCACGCAAGGTCAGATCCAGACCAATGCCATAGGCCTTGATCGCGTAGCGGATGCGCTCCAGGTCGGTTTCCGCGCGCAGCCGCTCGCCGATCATCACCACCATTTCCACCTCATGGTGCACCTGCCCCTGGCCGGTGGGCAGCACCACGGCTTCGTGCAGGCTGCAAAAAGCGCTGGCGGGCTTGATAAACAGCAACGGCTCGCTGGGAATTTCACTGCCCATCTCACGAGCATGTTCCGCGTAATTGCGGCCAACGCACACCGCCTTACCCAGCGGCATATCCATGGGCGTGCCGTCGATCCAGCGGTGAAGGTATTCTGGGGTCATGGATGTTCCTGACTGAATTTCAGTGGAATAATTTTACGCTACACGCTACACGCTACACGCTACACGCTACAAGCTACTAAGCGTCGAACAGCTTGCCCGGGTTCATCACGTTGTTCGGATCGAATACATTTTTCACCGCTTTCATGCAGGCGATTTCTTCCGGGCTGCGTGAGTAGTGGAGATACGGCTTCTTGGTCATGCCAACGCCGTGCTCCGCGGAAATCGAACCGTTGTACTTCTCGACGATTTCGAACACCCACTTGGAGACGTCGCCGCATTTTTTGAAAAAGTCTTCCTTGGCCAGGTCGGCGGGTTTGAGAATGTTCAGGTGCATGTTGCCGTCGCCGATGTGGCCGAACCAGACAATCTCAAAATCCGGGTACGCATCCCGCACCACCTGATCCACGTCTTCGACAAAGCGCGGTACTTTGGACACGCTCACCGAGATGTCGTTTTTGTAAGGTGTGTGCGGGGCGATCGATTCGGAGATGCGTTCGCGCAATTGCCAGAGTTGATCGAGCTGCTGCAACGACTGGCTCATGACGCCATCAAGCACCCAGCCCTGCGCCACGCAATGTTCGAAGATCGCCATGGCCCGGTCGGCGGTGTGCTCGGAGAGCTGTTCGAACTCCAACAGACAGTAGAACGGGCATTCGCTTTCAAACGGCCGGGCGACCCCGTGTTCGAGCACATGGGCCATCGCTTTGTCGGAAAAAAACTCGAACGCGGTCAGGTCGATTTCCTGCTGGAAGGCGTGCAGTACCTTCATTACCTCGCCGAAGCCGGGCACGCCGAGCACCAGGGCGGTCAGATCGCGTGGCGCCCGGGCCAGGCGCACGGTGGCTTCCACCACGAAGCCCAGGGTGCCTTCGGAGCCGATAAACAAATGCCGGAAGTCGTAGCCGGTGGCGTTCTTGATCAGGCCCTTGTTCAGCTCCAGCAACTCGCCACGGCCGGTCACCACTTTCAGCCCGGTGATCCAGTCGCGGGTCATGCCGTAGCGGATCACCTTGATGCCACCGGCGTTGGTGTTGATGTTGCCGCCAATCTGGCTGGAGCCGGCGGAGGCGAAATCCACCGGGTAGAACAGGCCTTTTCCCTCGGCGAACTCCTGGAGCTGCTGGGTGATCAGGCCGGGCTGCACGGTGACCGCGCGGTCGTACTCGTTGAAATCGAGCACCCGGTTCATGCGGTCGAACGCCACCACCACTTCGCCGTTGGCGGCCACCGCCCCGGCGGACAGCCCGGTACGGCCGCCGGAGGGCACCAGATGCAGGCCATGTTCGTTGGCGATCTCGACGATCTGCTGCACTTCCTCGATGGTCTCCGGCAGCGCCACGGCGCTGGGTGCCGGTGCCCAGACCTTGGTCCAGTCGACACCGTATTGCTGCGCGCTCTGCGCGTCGGTGAGGCAGCGTTTGCCGAGCAGCTCGGTCAATTGGGCCAGGGCGGCGTGGGCTAAGGCGGTCATCGGCAGCTCCAAATATGCTCAACACGAGATGAGCGGAAGTCCCGCTCGGGGTGGGTCTATTCCAGGGCGCGCTATGATACCATACGCGCCCATTTAACCGGCTACAGAGACCCGCCCCATGGCCAATACCTCTCTTGAGAAGGACAAGATCCGCATTCTTCTGCTCGAGGGCATCCACCAGAACTCGGTGGATAATCTCAAGGCCCACGGCTACACCAATGTGGAGCAGGTGGCCACCGCCCTGACCGGCGATGACCTGAAGCATGCCATCAAGGACGCCCATTTCGTGGGCATCCGCTCGCGCACGCAGCTCACCGAAGAGGTGTTCGAAGCGGCCGAGAAGCTGATCGGGGTCGGCTGTTTCTGTATCGGTACCAACCAGGTGGATCTCAAGGCCGCGCTCAAGCGGGGCATCCCGGTGTTCAATGCGCCCTATTCCAACACCCGTTCGGTCGCCGAACTGGTGATCGCGCACACCGTGAACCTGATGCGCGGCATTCCCGAGCGCAATGCCTCCGCCCACCGTGGCGGCTGGTTGAAGTCCGCCAAGGACAGCTACGAAATTCGCGGCAAAAAGCTGGGTCTGGTCGGTTACGGCAACATCGGCGCTCAGGTGTCGGTGCTCGCCGAGGCGATGGGCATGAAGGTCTATTTCTACGATGTGGTCGCCAAGCTGCCGCTGGGCAACGCCACCCAGGTGAGCAGCCTCAATGAGCTGCTCGGCCTGGCCGATGTGGTCAGCCTGCACGTGCCGGACACCGCCGGCACCCGTTGGATGATCAAGGAAGAGCAGATTCGGGCAATGAAGCCGAAGAGCTACCTGATCAACTACGCGCGCGGCAAGGTGGTGGACATCGACGCGCTGGCCGCCGCCATTAAGGACGGCCACCTGTTGGGTGCCGCCATCGACGTATTCCCCGAGGAGCCGAAAGGCAACGACGACGAATTCGTCAGCCCGCTGCGCGAATTCGACAACGTGATCCTGACCCCGCACATCGGCGGCTCCACCCAGGAAGCCCAGGAAAACATTGGCACCGAGGTGTCCGAGAAGCTGATTCGTTATTCCGACAATGGCTCCACCCTGAGCGCGGTGAATTTCCCGGAAGTGGCGCTGCCGTCGCATCCGGACATGGATCGGCTGCTGCACATCCACAAGAACATTCCCGGCGTGCTCAGCCAGATCAACGCGGTGTTTTCCGACAACGACATCAACATCGGTGGTCAGTACCTGCAAACCAACGAGGACATCGGCTACGTGGTAATCGACGTCAACAAGGGTTGCAGCCAGCTGGCGATCGAGAAGCTGCGCACCATCGAGGGCACCATCCGCACGCGGGTGCTTTTCTAAGCCGTCGATGGCTCGACAATAAACCGGTGCCGGGCTACCTTGCCGGCACCGGTTTTTTTATTGGTTCACCGTGGATTGGCGGGTGTGCTCTGAGTTGCCCCGGGGTGGGCCGATTCCCAACCCGTCGCGAAGAGCTTGTTTATCGCGGGCCGGAACGGCCCTGGAGCCAGGGAAGTCTTGCATCGATGCGAGTGCTGATCCGCAACGTGGTGTTGTGCGTGTGTCTGGCCACGCTGCTGGCCGGTTGCGCCACCCGTTCACTGTTCCAACCCTACCCAAGCCAGGCGCAAAGCTGGAAGAGCGCGCTGGGGCCGAGCGGTGGGGCGAGCGCCATAAAGCGTCTTCAGGACGGCGCGGAGAGCCGTGATGGGGTGCTCTATTTGCAGGAGCTGGGGCGGGTGGAGCAACTGGCCGGCGATGACCGGGCCAGCCGTGATGCCTTCGCCGGGGCCTTCGTGCATTACCAGCAAAATGACGAGGCGGCGCGTCTGCGCGCTTCGTCGCTGGTGTCCAATACCGGCGCCCTGCTGATCAACGACAACGCCCGCCCCTACGTTGCCCCGGACTATGAGCGGATCTATGCGCACGCTTACCAGGCGTTGAATTACTGGGCCGATGGCGATGTCACCGGCACCGCCGTGGAGCTGCGCGCCGCCGCCAACGAGCAGCGGGTGGCGGCCAACCGTCGTGATGGCGAGATCGCCGACGCCAACAGCGGCGCGAACGATCTTGATCTGTCCCGCTACCAGGGCTATTTCGAGGGCCTGGACGCCGCCGCCGGCCGCGTCAAGGCCAGTTTCCAGAACGCCTGGACTTTCTATCTGTCGGCGTTGTTCTGGGAAGCCCATGGCGAATACAACGATGCCCTGGTGGATTATAAGAAGGCGCTGGAGATCCAGCCGGATCTGGATTTCATCAAGGAAGACGTGCAGCGCGTATCCCGGTCGCTGGACGGCGCCCGGCCCCTGCGCGGCCAGGGCCTGGTGGCGGTGTTGTTCGAACAGGGATTCGTACCCGAGCGGCAGCCGCTGAGCCTGCCGATTCCCACGCCGCACGGCATTTTCGTGGTGTCGTTCCCGACCTACGGCCTACAGGGCAAGCCGGCCCCCTACCCGCTCACGGTGCGCGCCGGCGCGCTCGAGTCGAAAACCCGGGTGCTGGCCGATGTCGGCGGCCTGGCGGCGAAGAACCTGCGGGAACAGGTGCCCGGCCTGTTGTTGCGGCAGACCTTGCGCGCCACCGCCAAGTACAACCTGCAGAAAAAAGCCAACGATGACTTCGGGCCAGTGGGCGCACTGTTTACGCAGTTGTTCAACGTGGTCAGCGAGCAGGCGGATCTGCGTGGCTGGTTGAGCCTGCCCGCCTACGGCCAGGCCACCCGTCTGTTGCTGCCACCGGGGCAGCAAACGCTTATATTGAGCACACCGGGGGGCAGTGCTACGTTGACCGTGCCCGTGGTGGAAGGGGGGCTTACCGTGATTCATGTGGCGGCCCCGCCCGGTCGCCTGTTGACCCGCGTTCTACCCGTTCAGGAGGGAGCTCTATGACGCGCCTGCTTTATACCTTTAATGCGCTGTTGCTGGCGGCGCTGCTGGCCGGCTGTTCGGCCAGCAAC
Source organism: Alloalcanivorax mobilis (assembly GCF_002864685.1). GTDB lineage: Bacteria > Pseudomonadota > Gammaproteobacteria > Pseudomonadales > Alcanivoracaceae > Alloalcanivorax > Alloalcanivorax mobilis. The sequence continues at coordinate 166,988 of NZ_NMQZ01000001.1, read as the reverse complement.
ATGGCCCAGCTGCAGGATTCCGACGACGGCGAAAGCCTGGTGGTGCATTCCAACAACAGCCTGTTGGGCAACCGCCTGTCGGTGGAGGAGATCCGCCGCAAACGCGTCGGTGATCTGCTCTATGTGCAGGCGACACTGGAAAACGGCTGGAAGTTTGAACTGGACTTCCAATACAAGATCAAATGGTTCGATAACGACGGCTTCGAAGTGGCGCCGGAGTCGCAGCCCTGGCGGCAACTGGTGATGGCCGGCCGCAGCCAGAACAATATTCAGGCGGTGGCGCCCAACGCCAGCGCGGTACGTTTTGAAATCTGGGCGCGCGAATAATGCCGCGTGCCATCATTAAGGAGACAGGAATGGTTCGCGTACTTTCAATGGTGGTGCTGGGCCTGGCCGTGCTGGTTTCCGGTTGTGCTTCCCGGGTCAATTACGGCGACGCCCAGGCGCGGGAAACGGTGACCACCGATTTCGGCTCCACCGATCTGCAGATGATCGCCGCCAAGATGGTCGATGACATGATGGTGTTCCCGCCGATCGTGGCGATTACCCAGAGCCGCCGCCCGGTGATGTTCGTGGATCAGGTCAAGAACAAGACCAGCGAGCACATCGACACCGAGTCGGTGACCGACACCATTCAGAGCAAACTGATCAACTCCGGTAAGTTCCGCTTTGTCGACATGACGGTGGTGAACAAGGTGCGTCAGCAGCTGGAATACCAGCAGGATTCCGGCATGGTGGACCAGTCCACGGCGACCCAGATGGGCCGTCAGATCGGCGCCGAATTCATGCTTTACGGCAACCTTTCCTCGATCGTGAAGCGCGACGACAGCACCAAGGACGTCTACTACAAGTTCACGCTCAAGATGCTCAATATCCAAACCGGCATCATCGAGTGGTCCGGCGAAAAAGAAATTCGCAAGACCCGCAAACGTACCCTGTTCGGGCTCTGATCCACCGCGTGTCTGATTGATCGACTGATTCGTCGAGAGACAGGGGCGCCATCGGCGCCCCGCCAGGGAGGTCCCACCATGTTCAAGCGCTTGTGTTTTGCCGCCCTGCTGGTTGTCGGCGTGTTCGCCGGCGCCGCCCACGCGGCCACCGCCACCACCGAGGTCAGCGCCCGGGGTTACGGTGAAACCCCACAGCAGGCTCTTGCCGAGGCGCTGGTGGCGGCGGTGCGCCAGGCCGGTGGCGTGACGCTCTCGGTGAACCCGGATTTCCGCCGGCAGGTGGCCAACTGGGCGATCCAGCGTGACGGCGACGCCAGCACCTGGATCGGCAGCACCACCTCGGTGGCGGAGCCACGGCTGCCCACCCTGGGCAGCCTGGAGAGCTATCAGGTAACCGCCATGCAGCAAATCGATGACGCCCTCTGGCGCGCTGATGTGAAGGCCCGCGTGCTGAGCGTCAAAGCGCTCGGTCCGGCCCGCTCGCATCTGCCGGCGGTGGTGGTGGCGCCGTTCCAGAGCCGGGCGGCCAGTTATCAACTGGGTAAGGTCAGGATTGAGGCCGCCGAAGCGCGCCGGCGCCTGCAGGCGGATCTGGTCGAGGCGTTCGCGCAGTCCGGCCGCTTCCGGGTACTGGACCGCGCCAACCTGGCGGTGCGCGACGAAGAGCTGGCGATCCTGGCCGAGGGCAGCACCGAACCCGCCGAGCTGGTGCGCCTGGGCAAGAGCAAGGGCGCCGACCTGGTGCTGGTGGGCACCATCGAGGATTTCGACATTGGCGATGGCGAGCGCGAATTCTACGGCGCCAAATTTCAGGGTTACGAGCCGCGCATCCGCGTTCGTTATCGATTAATCGATGTGGCCAGCGGTGAAATTCTCAGCGCCGATCTGTTCGACTGGCAGCGCTCCGAGGCCAGCGTGCGCGAGATCGCCCGGCAACAGAACATCGATGAATGGAATCACCCGGAACGTATTGGCGATGTGATTTATCCGCAAATCGCCCGGGCCATCGCCGGCACGGCCACCGATGTGCTTTACCCGGTGCGTGTGCTCAAGGTGGCCGGTGACACCGTCTATCTGAGCCAGGGCCAGGGGCGCCTGGAGCAAGGTCAGGAGCTGGTGGTGCGCCGCCCCGGCGAAACGCTCAAGGACCCGGACACCGGTCTGGACATTCGTTTGGAAAGCCCTGCCCTGGCGACCCTCGAAGTCACCGAGGTGCGCCCGGATTACGGGCTGGCCCGCATCACCGCGGGCGAAGGCTCACCACAAGCCGGTGACCCGGTGCGCCAGCCGGACAACCGCTCTTCGGCGCGCCCGGCCGCCGCCGGTCACCCGATGACGCCGGGCTCCTCGGAAGCGCCGATCCGCTGGAACGATTGAACCCTGGCCCCATGACCGGCGCCTCAGGCCGGCCGCGCGGTGCGGCACGCAGGGTAACGGCCGCACACCCAAAACCGATCGCTGCCGCTGGCATGACGGACATTGCGCTGTGTCATCCTGGCGCCACAGGTGGGGCAGGCCCGCGTGGGTTCGGCGTCGACCAACGGCGAGGGTCCGCGCTCTGGCTCTGGCTCTGGCTCTGGCTCGGGCATGGGTGTGTCCGTGGTGGGTAACGGCGCGCCGCTGGGCATTGCCGGCAAATGCATCATCAGCATTTCGCGTATCTGTTGCATCGCGTAGCCGGTGCGTGCCGGCACCCGGATCAGTGGCAGGCCGGCGTCGCGGGCCGCGGATTCCACCAGTTGGTCACGCTCGCGGGTTCGCGGGTTCTGGTGGGAGCCATCGTCGAGCTCCACCGCCACCAGGGGGCGGCTGTCGTCCGCCGAGCAGATCAGAAAATCGAAATGTTTGGCGGAGATGCGGTTGAACAGCCGCCACCATTGGCCGCGGTCGCGTTGTTCGGTTGGCGTCAGCACATCGGCAATGCGTACTTTCGCCATCACCAACCCCTGCTCCGCCACCGCTCGCCGTAGCACCTGGTAGAAGGACCACTCCGCCCGGCTCAGCAAGGTGTCGCGGCGCTGGTAAAGGGCCGTGGCGGTGGCGGCACCGCGCCGGCGCCGCCACCGGATCAGGGTGATCAGTAGCACCAGCACCAGCAGTGCAATCAGAAGGTAGAGGGGCATCCTGAATGTCCTTGTCGTTTTCCCTGGCGGTGACCATGATCGCGGCCATATCGTATCCAGCCTGAACAGGCCCTAGTATAAACACAATCCGGTTTGGCGCCCGCGCGGCCCCCTGGGCCGGGCTTCATTGTTGATCAAAGGAATGCCAATGAGTGGTTTTTTCCCCCAGGCCCTGGCCTTGCTGGCGGCGGCGGTGTTGCTGTTGCCCCTGTTCCAGCGTCTCGGCCTGGGCAGCATCCTGGGTTATCTGGTGGCCGGCATCGCCATCGGGCCATTGGGGCTGGGGTTGATTCCCGAAGCGGAGCAGGTGCTGCATTTCGCCGAGCTGGGCGTGGTGATGATGCTGTTTCTGGTCGGTCTGGAGCTGGCGCCCAATCAACTGTGGGCGCAGCGTAAGCGGCTGCTCGGGCTGGGCATGAGCCAGATGCTGCTGAGCACCGTGTTGCTGTGCGGCTTTTTCTGGATCTGGGGCCAGTCATGGCAGCCGGCGCTGGCGGTGGGGGCGACCCTGGCGCTGTCGTCCACCGCCTTCGCGGTGCAGATGCTGGTGGAGACCAATCAGCTGGGTACCCCCCAGGGCCGCAATGCCTTTTCCATTTTGCTGTTTCAGGATCTGGCGGTGATTCCGCTGTTGCTTCTGCTGCCCGCTTTGGCTGGCAATAGCGCGGGCGTCGAGCAGCCCAACCTGGGCCTGGGTGTGCTGGCGCTGGTGTTGATGGTGCTCGCCGGCCGGTATCTGCTTAACCCCTGGCTGGGCTGGTTGGCCAAGCTGCACAACCGGGAACTGATGACCGCCACCGCCTTGCTGTTGGTGCTCGGCGCCGCCGAATTGATGGAGCTGCTGCATCTGTCCATGGGGCTGGGGGCGTTCGTGGCGGGCATGCTGCTGGCCAACTCCCCCTATCGGGAACAACTGGATACCGACATTCAGCCCTTCAAAGGTCTGCTTCTGGGGCTGTTTTTTATTGCCATTGGCATGACCATGGACCTGCATCTGCTGGTGCAGGCACCGCTCGCCATCGCTTTGCTGGGCGTGTCGCTGTTGGCGATCAAGACCCTGGTGCTGGTGGTGATCGGTCTGGTGATGAAAGTACGGCTGCGCAACGCCGTGCTGTTTGGCCTGCTGCTCAGCCAGGGCGGCGAGTTTGCGTTTGTGCTGTTTACCCAGGCACGGGGGCTGGGCCTGCTCGACGCAGAGACGGTGGGCCGGCTTAATCTGGTGGTGGCGCTTTCCATGGGCGCCACGCCGCTGCTGCTGAAGCTGGTGCGGCGTTTGTGGCCCGAGGCCCGGCCCAGCGATGCGCGCAGCATGGACGATGAACCGGCGCCGCACGGCGAGCCCCAGGTGATCGTCGCCGGCTTCGGCCGTTTCGGGCAGATCATCGGCCGTATTCTGGTCAGCCGCCGCATTCCTTTCACGGCGATGGATTCCAACCCGGATCACATCGACACCGTGCGCCGGTTTGGCAATGAAGTGTATTTTGGCGACGTCACCCGGTTGGATTTATTACAGAACGCCGGTGTCGAGCACGCGCGGGTGATGGTGCTGGCGATCGATGATGTGGACGCGTCGCTGCGCGCCGCGCGGCTGATTCGCGAGCATTTTCCCGATCTGATTCTGATCGCCCGGGCGCGGGATCGACACCACGCCTACTCGCTGATGGCCGAGGGCATCGAACACGTGGTGCGTGAAACCCTGGATTCCAGTCTGCGCGCCGCCCAGGTGACGCTCACCCAGATGGGCGTGCCGGAGACCACCGCCATTGATCTGGTGCGCACCTTCCGCGATGTGGACGAACGCTTGCTGCGCGAGCAGTTCGCCCACCGCGACCAGCTCGACAAACTGATCGAGCTGTCCGCGCGTGGCCGTGAAGAGCTGTCTTCGCTGCTGGACGCCAGCCGTGACGGTAAGGACTAAGGCGCCAATCAGGACTTACAGCCGCAGCTTGTTCAGGCCCTTGCGGATGCCGCGCTCCAGCACCGGTTTCACCAGGCCGCCGACCAGTGGCAGTTTACCTTCGAAGACGATGGTGTAACGCAGCCGCGAACCGTTGGCGGTTTCCGAGAACAGCATTTCGCCGTGGTGATTCTTCAGCGGGCTGCCCCGGGTAATCTGGTACTCAATGCGCTGGTCCGGTTCGAACACCGTCACGGTTTCCTGGAACGGCGCGGCCAGTGGCAGGGACAACTCACGCACCGAGCCGACCCCATTGGCCTGCGGCTCGCCGTCCTGGATGCGCCGGACCTTGGCGGGGGCGAACAGCACGGAGAGATTCTCGTGTTGGCTGAGGTAGTCGAACAACGCCGACACGGTGAACGGAAATTCCTTATCGATCTCAATGCGTTGCAAGCCCATGGCCGCTCCAGTCTGATTGGCGAAGGCTGAGTCTGCGGGGCGCGCGCCCCGCTGAACAGGTCCCGACAGGCCAGAGGGTGTTACTTTTCGGTCACCGCTTGCGGATCATTCGTGGCCTTGTTGGCGGCTCGTGGCACGGCGACCCGGGCGGCGCCAATGGCGCGCGGGTCACTGGCGGCGGTGACCCGGCCGTTGTCGGTGTGCCACAGAATCGCCTGCATATTGCCGTAGGCGCGCCCCACGGAGACCACTTTATGGCCGCGCAGGCGCAGGCTTTTCGCCGCCGGGGAATCCATGAACGCGGGTTCGGCTTCCACTTCGTCGGGCAGATACTGATGGTGGAAGCGCACACGTTGCACCCAGTCGTCCACCGGCTTGCCGGCGGCGGCTTCCATCACGCCGAGCATCACCATGGAGATGATGCGGCTGCCACCGGGGGTGCCGAGAATCGCGACCCGATCTTTGAATTCCACGAAGGTGGGGGTCATGGAAGACAGCGGCCGTTTGCCCGGGGCGATGGCGTTGGCCTGGCTGCCGACCAGGCCATAGGCGTTGGGGCTGCCCGGCTTGGCGGAGAAATCGTCCATTTCGTTATTGAGAATCACGCCGGTGCCGGCGGGCATGAAGGCGCTGCCAAACGGCAGGTTAATGCTCAGGGTGGCGGCCACCCGGTTGCCGTCCGCGTCGAGCACTGAAAGGTGGGTGGTGTGGAAGCCCTCCTCCACGCCCACCGGTTCCCCCAACTCGCTGCTGGGGGTGGCCTGGTCCAGATCAATGCTGGCGGCGCGCTGTTGGGCGTAGGATTTACTCAACAGGTTATCCACAGGCATTTGAACGAAATCCGGGTCGCCCAGATAGCGGGCGCGATCCTGATAGGCGCGCTTCATGGCTTCCACGGTAAGATGAGGAAGTAAGCCCTCACTTATCTCGCCGGCATTGAATTCACTGAGAATATTCAGGGCTTCCATCATAACGATGCCGCCGGAGGACGGCGGTGGCGCGCTCACCACCCGGCCACCGCGGAAGTGACCGACGATCGGCGCACGCTCCTTGACCCGATAGTTGTCCAGGTCCTGTTCGGTCCAGATGCCGCCGGCGTCGCGCACTCCTTTGACCAGTTTTCTGGCCACCGCGCCTTGATAGAAACCGGCTCTTCCCTGCTCCGCGAGGGCTTGCAGAGTGCGTGCCAGATCCGGTTGGCGCACCCGGTAGCCGGCCGCCGGCACCTTGCCGTGATCCAGGAACACGGCGGCGGCGGCCGGGTAGCGGTTCAGCACGTCGACCCGGTAACCGGCCAGCGTGCGGTAGTGGTCTTCCACGTCGAAGCCGTCCCGGGCCAGGCGAATCGCCGGGGCCAGGGTGGTGCGCAGGGGCAGCTTGCCGTAGTGCCGGGCCAGGTGAACGAACGCCGCCGCCTGGCCGGGAATGCCCGCCGCCAGCGGTCCGTTGATCGCCTTGTCGCGGATCACCTTGCCGTTGCGGTCCTGGTACATGTCGGCGCTGGCGGCCCCGGGGGCCATCTCCCGGGCATCCACCATGGTCTGTTTGCCGTCGCTCTGGCGATGCAACAGCCAGAAGCCGCCGCCACCCATGCCCGCCGAGTAGGGCTCCACCACCGCCAGCGCGGCCGCCACCGCCACCGCCGCGTCGAAGGCGTTGCCGCCCTGATCAAGGATCTCGAAACCGGCTTCGGTGGCCAGCGGATGGGCGCTGGCCACCGCGGCCCGACCCGGCGCCGGTGTCGCCTGGGCGGCCACGGTGAACAGCAGCGAGAGAGCGATCAACCAGCGCATAGGGTCTCCGGGAGCGATCGGGCGGCGTCAGCCGCCGCGTTGTTGCTTTTTCAGTTCCAGGGCTTCGACGACGTGCGCGGGCACGAAATTACGAACGTCGCCGTCCAGCAGGGCGATTTCACGAACCAGCGAGCTGGAAATAAAGGAAAGGTGCTCCGCCGGTGTCAGAAACACGGTTTCCAGCTCCGGGGCGAGCTGGCGGTTCATGTTGGCGAGCTGGAACTCGTATTCGAAGTCACTCACCGCGCGCAGGCCGCGCAGCAGAATGTTGGCTTCCTGGTCCCGGCAGAAGTGGGCGAGCAGCTTGGAGAAGCCCACTACCTTGACGTTGTCCAGGTGCCCGATGCTGTCCTCCACCAGTTGGACGCGCTCATTGACGGAGAACAATGGCCCCTTTTTTTCGCTGGCGGCCACCGCCACGATCACCTCGTCGAACATCTTCGCGGCCCGCTCGATCAGATCCTTGTGGCCGTTGGTGACGGGGTCAAAGGTGCCTGGATAAACAACACGGTTGGTCATGCTCGGCTCGCTTTGTCCAATTTCAGAGGGCGCAAGCATAACGCAACTGGCGGAGCGAATCAGGCCCCGGCGGTATTTCCCACTGGCGGCGGCCGGGCGGTGCGCCCCGGCAATCGGCGTGAGGCCGGCTCAGGCGTTGTTCGCCACCGGTTTGAGCCGATCCGCCAGGGCACTGGCGTTGCGGGCGCTGAGGCCGTAAATGGTCAACTGCGGGTTGACGCCCAGGCTGGTGGGAAAGACCGAACCGTCGAACACGTAGAGGTTTTCCAACTGGCGGTGGCGGCCGTGGCTGTCCACCACGCAGTGTTGTTCGTCCTCGCCCATGGCGCAGCCGCCCATCACGTGGGCGCTGCCCAGCGCTACTTCCAACGGCTGGTAAGCGAGATCCTTCATGCCTTGCCGGGCCGCTTTCCAGCTCGGGTAATAGGGGGCGCGAATGTGCCCCGGGCGCACCCGTTCAGCGCCGGCGGCGAACTGCATTTCCACCTGGCTGTGCAGGCTGCGCCGGGCACCGTCCAGCAGGTAGTCGCTGAGCGGGTAATCGAGCACCGGCTCGCCGTTGTCGCGCAGTTCCACGGTGCCGCCCACGCTGTCGTCGTGGAAACCGTCGCGCAGCAGGGCAATCGATGCGGCGGTGCGTGGCAGCTCGGTGATGCGCTGGCGGGCCTCCTCGCCGACGCTGCCCAGCAGGGCGGCGGTCAGGCCCGGGTGCAGGGGCATCATTTCCAGCTTGTAGCCGGCCGGGCCAGCGACGCCCTCGGCGAAGGTGAACTGGTCCGAGTGCAGGGATTGCGGCGCCCCATAAAAGGGCGCGATGTCGCGGCCGTAATGGCCGAACGCGAAACTGGTGACGTGCAGGAAGGTGCGCTTGCCGACCCGGCCGTTGGGATCGGGCGCCTCCGAGCGCATCAGCAGGGCCGGTGTCTGGATGCCGCCGCCGGCGGCAATCACGGTGGCCGCCTTGAGCGTCAGGGTGGCGCCGGTGGGCTGCTTGTGCTGATCCAGGGGTCGCACTTCCACCGCGCTGACCTTGCCGCCGTCGTGGATCAAGCGATGGGCCTGGGCGCTGTGGATCAACGTGGCGCCGGCCTCCATGGCCGCCGGCAGGGTGGTCACCAGCATCGATTGCTTGGCGTTGGTCGGGCAGCCCATGCCGCAGTAGCCGATGTTCCAGCAGCCGCTGACGTTGCGCGGAATCACCGACCAGTCCCAGCCCAGCGCCTCGCAGCCGCGTTTGATGATGTCGTTGTTGGCGTTGGGCGGCATTTGCCAGGGGTGCACGCCGAGGCGTTTTTCCATGCGCTCAAACCAGGGGTTCAGAGCGCTTCGCCCGGTGCCCTGAACGCCGTATTGCCGTTGCCAGAAATCCAGGGTTTGTTCGGGGGTGCGAAAGCTGGAGGTCCAGTTCACCACCGTGGTGCCGCCCACGGTGCGGCCTTGCAAAATGGTGATCGCGCCGTCCTTGGTGGCGCGCAGGGCGCCCTCCTGATACAGGTGGCGATAGGCGTCGCCCTCGTCGAGATTGAAATCCCGCGAGGAGCGCAGGCGCCCGGCCTCGACCAGAATCACCTTAAGGCCGCGCTGGCTGAGGATCTCGGCGCTGACACCGCCGCCGGCGCCGGTGCCGATGATCACCACGTCAGCTTCCAGGGTGCGGTCGCGGGTTTGTTGGGCGCCGTCGATCACCTGCCAGCGCTGGTCGGCGTTTTCCCACGGGTCGCGGATGTTGCGGATTTCAAGTTTGGACAGGTCTGGCATAGAGAGGTCTGGCATGACCCGTGCTCCTCATTGCTGTTATTGGCTGCGCATGGCGGTTATTGGCTATGCACAGCTGTTATTCGCTGCGCATGGCGGTTGTTCGCCGCGCTGTTGTTGTTATCCGCTTGCACAGCGGTGGTTCGCGCCACGGCAATCAGACGTTGCCGGTGCGCGGCGGGCCCGGGTAGCCGGTGCTTAAGGCGGCTTCCGGGGTGACGTACCAGGCCATGCCGAGCGGCTGGGTGAGCCCTTTAAAGGCGAGCTGGGCGAAGCCTTCCTTGCTCTGCCACTGCGCCAGGGTAGCGGCGAGTTCGGTGTCGCTCTGATCGGCGAACGCGGCCCAGGTGCCGGTCAGCCACCAGCGCGCGGCGCCCAGTTGCAGCAGGTCCATCAGTTGGAACAACTGATCCCGGGTGCCGGCGTAGCCGCCTTCCAGCAGGCGATCAAAGGCGTGCAGGGCGTCGTCGGCGGTGGCGCCGGGTACCGCCGCCAGGCCGCCGCCAAGCACCGGTTTGACCAGCGGCCGCAGCAGGCTGACGTCGTTGTCGCGCAGGTGGGCAAAGCCGGCGGCCGGGGTGTCGCTGCGGCTGCAGCCGGTGAGCAGCGGTGTCAGCGCGGCGCCGCTGGCGAGCGCCGCGCTGCCCCAGAAGCCGAGCTTGAGAAAACCACGGCGGCCTATGCCGCGGCGGTCGGCACCGCGCCGGTCGATTCCCTGGTCCATAAACGTAGACTCTGTTTCGTTATTGTTGGTATACGGCCGCCGGTTGGGGCGGCCGTCGCCGGTCTATTTCAGCAACAGCTTGTAGACCAGTTTCTGCATGCCACGGCCATAGGGGGGCAGGATGTGCTTGGTGGCGTTCATCTTGCCTTTCTTGTACACGCCCTTGGCTTTGGAAAAGGTCAGAAAACCTTCCTGGCCGTGGTAATGGCCCATGCCGGAGGGGCCGACGCCGCCGAACGGGATATCGTCCACGCCCACCTGGGTGATGGTGTCGTTGAGGCAGACGCCGCCGGAATGGGTTTCGTGCAGCACCCGCTGGCCGTTGTCGGCGTTCCAATCGAAGTAGTACAGCGCCAGCGGCCGGGGGCGTTCATTGACGTAGGCAATGGCGTCGTCGAGGGTTTTGTAGGGCACCACCAGCATGATCGGCCCGAAGATTTCATCGTGGGCGATTTTCATCTCGTCGCTGACGTTGAGCACCAGGGTGTGAGGGATTTTGCGGCTGTTGCTGAAATCCTCGTTGGCGGGATTGATCTCCACCACGCGCGCGCCTTTGTCGTTGGCCTCTTGCAGGTAGCCGGTGAGCCGCCGGTGCTGGCGTTCGTTGATGATGCTGGTGTAATCGGGGTTGTCGAGCATGGTCGGGTAGTGCTTCGCCACCTGGGATTTCCAGGCGTCCACGAACTCATCGACACGCTGCTCCGGGCAGAGGATGTAATCCGGGGCCACGCAGGTCTGGCCGCTGTTCAGGCATTTGCCGAAGGCGATGCGCTCAGCGGCGTCCTTCATGGGAAAATCCTGGCCGATGATGCATGGGCTCTTGCCACCCAGCTCCAGGGTTACCGGTGTCAGATTCTCGGCGGCGGCGCGCATGATGTGCTTGCCCACCGAGGTGGAGCCGGTGAACAGCAAATGATCGAAAGGCAGGCTGGAGAACGCCGCCGCCACTTCGACCTCGCCGTTGATCACCGCCACGTGCTCCTCGGCGAAGGTTTTGCCGATCAGCTCTTCGAGCAAGGCGCCGGTGCGCGGCGTCGATTCGCTCATCTTGATCATCACCCGGTTGCCGGCGGCCAGTGCCGAGAGCAGCGGGCCAATGGCCAGATACAGCGGGTAGTTCCAGGGCACGATGATGCCGACCACGCCGAGCGGCTGGTATTCCACCCACACCTTGCCCGGCCACTGGGCGGCGCCGACCTTGCGCTTGGCGGGCTTCATCCATTTGCTCAGATGCCTGGCGTGGTATTTGATGCCCTCCACGCTGGTGAGCAGCTCGGCGAGCTTGGTTTCATCGGCGGAGCGGTTGCCGAAGTCCGCGTTAAGGGCCTCGATCCAGGCGTCCATGTTGTCCAGCAACATCGGTTTGAGTTGTTTGATGTGTTCGATGCGCTGGGCGGCACCGGGATAGGGCTGCCGGCGCGCCGCCGTCTGTTGGGCGGCGAACACAGCGCGCATGCGCTCGATGTGCTGGTTTTCGGTTTGGAGTTCCTTGATTTCGGCGACCATAATGCGCCTCCCTGGAAGCGTCGTTGTTATTCAGTGATTGATTAGCCACTCCGGGATTTTTAGAGTAAATACTCTAGAGGTCAACACTCCGTTTAACCACAGCGAAATTTGGCTCCATATGACCGGCACCAAAGCACGTATTCTGGACACCGCGCTGGCCCTGTTTAACCGTCATGGCGAGCGCAACGTCACCACCAACCATATCGCCGAGGCGCTGGGCATCAGCCCGGGCAACCTGTATTACCATTACCGCAATAAGGCGGCGATTGTCTCGGCATTGTTCGATCGCTATCAGGAGCGCCTGTTGGAGTGGCTGCCGGCGCCCAGCGGGCCGCTCACCTGGCAGGATAAAATGCGCTACTTCGAGGGGATTCTGGAATCCATGTGGCAAGGGCGCTTCCTACACCGGGACCTGGCGCACTTTCTGCTCCAGGACCCGGAGCTGCGGCGTCGTTATAAGACCTTCGTGGCCGCCAGCCTGGAGCGCGGCCTGTCGATCTACCAGGGCCTGCGCGACAGCGGTCTGATCGCCGCCAGCGACGAAGAGCTGCGCGGCCTGCTGATGAACACCTGGCTGCTGGCGGCATCCTGGCCGGGCTTTACCCATGGCCTGAATCCCGACGCCGCCGGCGATGAAAACCTGGACCGCGCCCTGCTGCGCCAAGGGGTCTACCAGATCATCTGCCTGGAAGCGCCTTACCTGCGCAACGAGGCACTGGATCACCTGGACGCCATGAAAAGCGAATATCGGGCCAGCGCCGCCACCGTGGACCTGTTGTTCACGGACGTCAGCGTGGCGCCCGGCGGTGAGTGACCGGCTGCCCAGGTGTGAATTGGCATAAGCGTTCCGGATGATTTATCGTATTTTGTAATAAAATTACCAAATTACGAGAAGTGTCCGACGGGAGCGGCTCTCAGGGATCATGGCCAAAACTGAAACCTCCGCCAGAAATGGCGCCTCCAGCACCACGCTTGCCAAGGCTTCGTTGTTGTTGCGCACGGTGGCACGCACCTTTCCCACCGGCGGCACTTTGTCGCGGATCGCCCGAGAAGTGGAGATGAACACCGCCACCACCCATCGTCTGCTCAGTGCGCTGGCCCACGAAGGGCTGCTCACCTTCGACCCCTATGTGAAAACCTATCAAGTGGGTTTCGAGTTGCTGCAGATCGCCGAATCCGCCCAGGCGGTGGCTCCGGATCTGCGTTTGCGCCACCGGCTGCGGCCGATGTTGGCGAAAATTGCCCGGCGCACCGAGGAATCCACTTATTTGTCGATTCGCTCCAATCAGGATTCGGTGTGCATCGACGTGGCCGAGGGCAGCTACCCGGTGAGCGCCAATACCCTGCTGGCCGGAGCACGACGGCCGCTGGGCATCGGCGCCGGCGCTCTGGCGCTTCTGGCGTTGCTGCCGGAAGCGGAAGGCGAGCGCATGTTACTGCGCAACCGGGACCGCTATGAGCGTTATTCCGGGATTACCCTGGACGAGGTCAAACAAGGCCTGGCGGAGTGCCGTCGGGATGGCTTCGCCTTTAATAACGGCCGCATCGTGCCGGAGGTGGCGGCGCTGGGCGTGGCGTTTCAGGTGCAGGACACCGGCCAATACGTGGCGATCAGCGTGGCGTCGGTGGTCTCGCGTATGAACCCCGAACGTCGGCAAATGGTGATCGAGGTAATCCGCGACGAAATCCGCTCTCTTCCGGATGTCATTTAATTCATTTTTTTGCAAATAACTGCTTATAAGGAGCGTTTTAGAGCGTGCTCCCTTGCTCATTTTTCCCAATATACAAGAATATTTTATGTTAATTCGGGAAAACAGGTTGACTACCCCCTTGGCGCGAGACTAGCGTTTAAAGCTCCCGCCGATGCCCCGGAAACCGGCATCGCTGCGACGGGCGGGACGCCCAAAACAACAAGACCGTGGAGAACGCTATGATCGCTGTCACCGGCTTACGCCGTGCAATCGCTGCAGCCCTTCTGGGCGGCGCCGTTTCCTTGAGCGCCCCCGCCCTGGCGGAAGGCCTGCCCGACACCATGACCTGGTCAGCCTACGACGTGGGCTCGGCGGGTTACGCCGAGGCTTCCGCCATCGCCGACGCCTTCGGCAAGAAATACGGCACCCGCATTCGTATTCAGCCTTCCGGCTCGGCGATTGGCCGCCTGCAACCGGTGCTGTCCAAACGCGCGGACGTGGGCTTCCTGGCCACGGAGACCTTCTTCGCCGCGGAAGGCGTATACGACTTCTCCGCGCGCCGCTGGGGCCCCCAGGATCTGCGCGCGGTGGCGGGTCGGCCGTCGTCGTTCGGCATCTTTACCGCCGCCGATGCCGACATTCATAACCTCAAGGAACTCAAGGGCAAGCGCTTTGCCTACGTGGCCGGCAACCCGTCGATCAACGTCAAGTGCGATGCCTTCCTGGCGTTCGCCGGCCTTACCCGCGACGACGTCGACGCGGTGATGTTCCCCACCTACGCCAACGCCATGAGCTCGCTGGCCCGCAACGAAGCCGATGCCTCCTGCACCACCACCACCCCCAGCCACGTGTACGAGCTTGAGCAATCGCCCCGTGGCATTCGCTGGCTGGACATGCCCGCCGCCGATAAAGAAGGCTGGAAACGACTGCGTGAAGTCGCGCCGTTCTTCCAGCCCTACACCGAAACGGTGGGCGCGGGCATCAGCAAAGAGAACCCGGTGGACATCCTCGCTTACCGCTACCCGGTTCTGGTGGTGCGCGCGGACGCCAGCGAAGACGAGGTGTACGCCTTTATCAAAGCGCTGGATGAAACCTACGGCATGTACAAGGACGCCACCTCGGTAATGCCGCGCTGGGATCTGAAAGAATCCGGTGTGCCGGCCGCCGACGTGCCGTTTCATAAAGGCGCGATCCGTTATTTGAAAGAGAAGGGCATCTGGACCGACGAAGCCCAGGCCTGGAACGACAAACGCACGCGCCGTTTGAACGTGCTGCTGGAAGCCTGGCCGAAAGCGGTGAAAGCCGGCGAAGGCAAAAGCGATGAAGAGTTCGCGAAAATCTGGGAGCAATACCGCACCAAGGCTTTGGGCACCCTGTGAGCCTGACACGGGGGTGGACGATTGCGCCCGCCCCCGCTGTTCTTTCCCCTCCGTCTTGTCCCCCTGACCATTGAGATTCGACCATGACTTCCTCTCTGGACGCTTCCGAAACCGCCGCGCCGGCGGCCGTGACGCCCACGCGGCTGCGTGGCGTGGCCTACTGGGTGCCGATGCTGTTGGGCACGCTGGGTTTGCTGATGGCGATCAACCAGACGTTCAATCTGGAGCTGCTCGGTTTCAAACCCCTCGGCAACGCCTATTTGTATTATCTGATCGGCCTGTTTCTGGCGGCCGCCTTTATTTGTTTTCCCGCCTGGTCCGGTGCCCGCGACCGGGTGTCCTGGTACGACTGGCCATTGGCGCTGGCGGCGCTGATCAGTTGCGCCTATCTGGGCCAGCACGGCCTGGAGATGATTCAGCAGGGCTGGGAATTTTCCGCGCCGCCGGAAGCCACCGTGACCTCGGCGGTGTTGCTGGTGCTGGTGCTGGAAGGCGTGCGCCGCTGCGGCGGCTGGCCCTTGCTGCTGGTGGCGCTGCTGTTTGGCAGCTATCCGCTGTACGCGGATTCGATGCCCGGTTTTCTGTGGGGCAATCAGTACGGCTTCGGTGAAACCCTGCGTGCCCACGTGATCGGCGTCGAGAGTGTGATCGGTATTCCCATGCAGGTGGTGGCGCAACTGGTGATCGGCTTCGTGGTGTTTGGCGCCGCGCTCACCGCCACCGGTGGCGGTGAATTTTTTATGCGCTTCGCCACTGCGCTGATGGGGCGCAGCCGTGGCGGCCCGGCCAAGGTGTCGGTGCTCTCCAGCGGTATTCTGGGCAGCCTGTCGGGCAGCGTGATTTCCAACATTCTCACTACCGGCCCGATCACTATTCCGACCATGAAAAAGACCGGCTACCCGGCCCATTACGCCGCCGCCGTGGAAGCCTGCGCCTCCACCGGCGGCACCTTGATGCCGCCGGTGATGGGCGCGGTGGCGTTTATCATGGCGTCGTTCCTGGGCGTGCCTTACTCGGAAATTATGATCGCCGCCTTCCTGCCCGCCCTGTTGTTCTATTTGGCGCTGCTGTTTCAGGTCGACAACTACGCCGCCCGGCGCGGCCTTAAAGGCATGCCCGAGGAAGAGATTCCCGACCTCAAGGAAACGCTCAAGGACGGCTGGCCATACCTGTTCAGCCTGGTGATGCTGATCTATATGCTGCTGGTGATGCGGCTGGAAGCCTACGCGCCCTATTACGCCACCGCCGTTCTGCTGGTGATCTCGCTGTTTAAACGCAACCATCGCATGAACGGCAAACGCGCCCTGGGCTTTATCAACGAGCTGACGCTGAGCGTTTCCAATCTGGTGGCGATTCTCGCCGGCATCGGCCTGGTGGTGGGCGGTTTGTCCTACACCGGCGTGGCCGGTGCCTTCTCCCGGGAGCTGTTGCTTTACGCCGACGGCAGCATTCCGCTGATGCTGGCGGCGGGCGCGGTGACCAGCTTCGTGCTGGGCATGGGCATGACCGTCAGCGCCTGCTACATTTTTCTCTCCATTCTTCTGGCGCCGGCGCTGGTCAATGCGGGGCTCAATCCGCTCGCCAGCCACCTGTTCATTCTTTATTGGGGCATGATGTCCTACATCACGCCACCGGTGGCGCTGGCGGCGATCACCGCCGCCGGGGTGGCCAAATCCAACGCCACGCGCACCGGCCTTTACGCCATGCGCCTGGGCGGCATTTTGTTTGTGTTGCCGTTTTTGTTCGTGATCAACCCGTCGCTGATCCTGCAGGGCGAGCTGGGGCCGATTCTGCTCTCCACCGTGACCGCGGTGACCGCCATCTGGCTGCTTGCCTCGGCCACCGAAGGTTACCTGTATAAGGTGGGCGTGCTCTCCCTTGCTCAGCGGCTGGTGGCGTTGTTGGCCGGCGCGGCCTTGATCTATCCGGAAAAAATCAGCGATCTGGTTGGCGTTTGTCTGCTGCTGCTGATCTATCTGGTGCACCGCTTTAGCAAAGGACCGGCGGCGCGGGCCACCGCGCGCGAGCCGTAGAGGATTTATTGTGATTAATAAAGAGTGTGAGTCGTTTCAGGCGGCGGTGGCCGACATCGCCGAGGGTGACGTGGTGATGATCGGCGGCTTCGGCAGCTCCGGTATTCCGGTGCGTCTGATCGATGCCCTGCGCCGCCACGGTGCCGGCAATCTGACCCTGATCTCCAACAACGCCGGCGCCACCGACGAAGATGTGGCGGTGTTGCTGGAGGCGCGGTTGGTGAGCAAGATCGTCTGCTCGTTTCCCCGTTCGGCGGGTTCGGTGTGGTTCGAGCGCCTCTATGAAGAGGGCGCCATCGAACTGGAGCTGGTGCCCCAGGGCACGCTGGCGGAACGAATCCGCGCCGCTGGCGCCGGCCTGGGCGGCGTTTATACGCCCACCGGTTACGGCACCCGCCTGGCGGAAGGCAAGGAAACACGCCTGATCGACGGTAAGGGTTATGTGCTGGAAACGGCGCTGCACGCCGATGTGGCGCTGATCAAGGCCGAGCAGGGTGACGGCTGGGGCAACCTGCGCTACAACACCGCCGGGCGCAATTTTAATCCGTTGATGGCGATGGCGGCGCGCACCACCATCGCCGAAGTGGACACCATTGTGCCGGTGGGTCAATTGGACCCGGAGTGCGTCGCTACGCCGGGCATCTTCGTGGACCGGGTCGTGGCCCGGAAGGGGCAACGACATGACGCGGCTTGAACCGGCGCGGATGGCGCAGCGCCTGGCACAGGACATTCCCGATGGCGCTTACGTGAATCTCGGCATCGGCATGCCGACGCTGGTGTCCAACTACGTCAGTGACGATCGCCAGGTGATCTATCACAGCGAGAACGGCATTCTCGGGGTCGGCCCGGCGCCAGCTCCGGGGCAGGAAAACACGGACCTGATCAACGCCAGCAAACAGTTTGTCACCTTGCTGCCCGGCGGCTGCTATTTCGATAAC
This sequence comes from Alloalcanivorax mobilis, assembly GCF_002864685.1. Taxonomy (GTDB): domain Bacteria; phylum Pseudomonadota; class Gammaproteobacteria; order Pseudomonadales; family Alcanivoracaceae; genus Alloalcanivorax; species Alloalcanivorax mobilis. The sequence goes on along the minus strand of NZ_NMQZ01000001.1, from coordinate 149,221 downwards.
GCCGAGTCGTTCGCGATGATGCGCGGCGGGCACCTGGATCTGGCGGTACTGGGGGCGTTTCAGGTCGCCGCCAACGGCGATCTGGCCAACTGGGCCACCGACAACGATACGTTCCCGCCGGCGGTGGGCGGCGCCATGGATCTGGCGGTGGGCGCCAGGAAATTGTTCGTGATCATGCGCCACACCACCAAGGACGGCGCTCCCAAGCTGCTCGATCAATGCACCTATCCGCTCACCGGAGCGGGGGTGGTGAAACGCATCTACACCGATCTGGCGGTGCTGGATGTCACCGATCAGGGGCTGCAAGTGCGAGAACTGCACGGCGACAATACGTTCGATCAGGTCCAGGCGTTGACCGGCACCCGCTTGCTGCCGGCCCGCGCCTGACGTGCCGGCTTCGCGGACCGTAGAAACGCGCCAGCGCGCACGCTCATGGCTGACCTACCTGGCGTTGCTGGCCGGCATCATGCCGGCGTGGCCGGGGGTGTCGTTGCTTGGCACCGGCGCCGCCCTGGTGGCGGTGACGCTGGCCTGGCGCGAGCTGCGCGTGGTGGCGCGGTGTTTGCTGACGCTGGTGGCGGTGTCCACGCTGGCGGCGCTGGTCTTGCAGCCGGCCACTCTGATCAGCGCAACCACCGGCATGCTCCGATTGACCGCCTTGATCGTCACCATGATGTTGCTGGCGGCACTGCTGAGTCGCTCGGCGGATTTGCAGCGCATTTCCACCGGGTTGTTTTCCGGTACTCCCTTGAAGCGTTACTACAGCATTACGTTTGGGACTGGCTTTTTGTCGGTGCCGCTCAATTTCGGTTCGGTGGGCGTGATCGGCACCCTGGTTGGCGACCGCATTCGCCGTCACGGCGATTCCGCCATGGCGGGCAATGCCGCCCGTGGCATGTTGCGGGGTTACGGCGCTTCGCCGATGTTCTCGCCGCTGTCGATCTCGGTGGTCACCACCCTGATTTTCCTGCCGACGCTGCACAGTTGGGAATTGTTGGCGGTGAGCTTTCCGCTGGCGATGCTCTACCTGCTTGCCGGTGCTTTGTTCCGGGATCGCGAAAGCGGCCCGATGACACCAGTGGAGGGCGCCGGGGCGTTGTGGCCATGGCTGCGCTTCGCCGCCGTGGTGGGCGGCATCTGGGGCGGCGCGCTGTTGCTCAGCGCGCTCGCTGGTCTGGGTTATTCCAAGGCGGTCACCTTGAGTGGCCTGGTGGCGGTGATCTTGCTGATGCTGGCCCGTCGCGCCGCCGGCGATAAAGCGGGCTTGCCGACCATGGCGCCGCTGGCGAACGAGATCACCATCATGGGCGGCTCGGCTTTTCTTGGTGTCATGGCCAGCGCCGTGGTGCTGCATGTTATGGGCGGCGACATGGCGTTGCCGGGCTGGGGTTACCCGCTGGTCGCGTTCGTGGTGCCCTGGGTGTTTTTCGGCGCTGGCCTGCTGGGCTTGAACCCGATCATCGTCGGCACTCTGGTGGGCGGCGTGTTCGGGCCGATCTGGCCGCCGTCGGCGCACCTGGCGCTGGCCGTGGCGATGGTGTGCGGCTGGGCGCAGAGCGCCGCCGGCACGCCCTACTCGGCCAACTCCCTGCTGTTGGAGCGGCTTACCGGCTACGACGCCCGGGTCGCCGCGCTGCGCTGGAATCTGGGGCTGTCGCTGTGCTCATTGGTGGTGGGCGCTTCTCTGGCAGCGCTGCTCACGGTGTGCCTGAGCGGCCTGATATAGACGCCGCGCTCAACCGATCAGCCCGGCGGCGAACGCCGTCAGCCGTTTCTCCAGCCAGTATTGTGGCCGGCGCGGCGAACCGGCAATGAAACCCACATGGCCGCCATGGCGCGCGATTTCCAGCGTCACACCCGGGCCCAGATCGGCCTGGCTGGGCAGCGTGCGCGCGCTCATAAAAGGGTCGTCCGCCGCCTGGATCATCAGTGTCGGGGTGCGAATCCGGTGCAAACGGGGCCCCGCGGAGCATTCGGCGTAGTAATGGGCGGCGTCGCGAAAGCCATACAGCGGCGCGATGATCTGATCGTCGAAGCGCCAGAAGGAATTCAGCCCGCGCGTGTCCAGCGCCGCCAGGCGCCGTGCCTGATGCGGTGCGACGTGTTGTAAATGCAGACGTTGGCGGCGCAGATTGGCGAGCAATTGCCTGATCAGGTGACGGCGGTAGACCTTCGATATGCCCTGCTCCATGCGGTCAGCGCAGACCGCCAACTGCAACGGCGAGCACACCGCCACCGCCGCGCTCAGCGCACCGCTGTCGCGCTGGGCCAGCCAGTTCAGCAGGCGGCTGCCGCCCAGCGAAACGCCGATCGCCAACAGCGGCCGGCGCGCGGCGCCGCCACTCAGATGCTCGATCACCGCGTCCAGATCGTCGGTCTCGCCGGCGTGGTAGGAGAGCGCGGTGTCATTGGGCCGCGCCGCGCCGCGCGAGTTCATCGCCACCGAGGCAATGCCGGCCTCGGCCAGGCGCGCCTGGGTGCCACGCACATAATGAGAGTCGCTGCATCCCGAGAGCCCGTGAATCAGCAACACGGTGAGCGCCGAAGTGCCGCTGCGCGGTGCCGGCCCGGCGTGGTCGAGCAGCAAATGGTCGCCATCCGCCAGGGGCAGCGTCTCGCGTCGGCGAGACAAGGGTGGCGGGCGGCGCAGCGTCGGCCCCCACAATGTTTGCAGGTGGGCCGAGCGCAACACACCGGAGGGCATGAAGCCGGATTCTATGATTTCGCCCATCGGCGGTGTTCCTGGGGCAGTGCGGTAGGGTCCGCTATGGTAGCCTTTAACGTTTACGTCCGCCCCTGGAGCCTGTGATGAGCCGCCGTTTTTTTGATCCGCAACCGTTTCAGGCCGGCCAGCCGATTGCGCTGGGGACCGGCGCCAGCCAGCACATCGGCCGGGTGTTGCGGATGGCGCCCGGCGACGCCGTAACCCTGTTTAACGGCAGCGGCGGTGAATGGAACGCGGTGATCAAGGCGGTGGATAAGAAAAGCGTAACGGTCACGCCCACGGTCTTTATTGACCGGGATCGCGTTCCGCCCCTGCCGGTGGTATTGGGGCTGCCGCTGATCAAAGGCGAGCGCATGGACTACGCCATTCAAAAGGCCACCGAACTGGGCGTGGCGGAAATCCATCTGCTGGAGACCAGCCGCACCGAGGTACGCCTGAAGGGCGACCGGGAAAGCAAAAAGCGCGAGCACTGGCATCAGGTGATCGTCAGTGCCTGCGAGCAATGCGGGTTGAACCGGCCACCGCGTTTGGCGGGTATTGATACCCTGGCCGCCTTTATCGACCAGGCATCCGGCCTCAGGCTGGTGGCGCACCCCGGTGAGGCGCCGCTGGGCGCCACGGCGCTGCGAGGCACCGAGCGCATTACCCTGCTCACTGGCCCGGAAGGCGGCTTTGCCCCCGACGAACTGGACGCGGCGCTGACGGCCGGCTTCCAACCGTTCGCTCTGGGCGAACGGGTATTGCGCGCGGAAACCGCCCCGGTCGCCCTGCTCGCCGCCCTCTGGACACTGCTCGACCAATAGCCGCACGCTTTTTACTGAACACTGAACACTGAACACTGAACACTGAACACTGAACACTGCCCCCCCCAGCTCCCTTTTGGCGCAAGCCATCACCCCGCGCACCAAAATACATCCATCTTTACCTGTTTTATTGCCTGCATAACCGCCGATAAACCCCGGCGATTCCATGTTCTTTGCCGTGCGCGCCGATGATTTCAATCTGGCATGGGTTTTGAACATTCCCAACTCGTGTTGTCTGGGAACGGGCCGATGTGAATCGGCCACTGGCGAACGGATCGCCCTTCTGCTTTTGCACACCGTTTCGCGGATTGTCTGATTTCTGCCTAAAGGATACTGCTATGTCTGATGCACGATTGCTGGTTGGTTCGGCGATTATCGCCGCTTTGCTGGCCGGTTGTGGGGGTGATTCATCCGATCATGATTCTTCGTCGGGCACGCCTCCGGAAACGGAAAACCCGGTGTCTTTCTCGTTCGTGGAAGCGACCATCGCCGACCTCCATGCCTCATTGGAATCTGGCGGCATTACCTGTGAAGAAGTGGTCCAGGGTTACATTGATCGTATCCATGCCTACGACGACGATGGCACGGAAACCGAATTCAAAAGTGTGGTGGCGATCAATCCGCACGCGCTCGACGATGCCCGGGAAAAAGACCGCGATTTCCCGGTCGACGGTATCGACGGCCCGCTCTACTGCGTGCCCGTTTTGCCCAAGGACAACTTCAACACCGAACAGATGCCCACGTCCGGCGGTGCCTTGGCGTTCCAATACAACCAGCCCACCGAGGATGCCTATACGATTGGCAAACTGCGTGACGCCGGTGCGATTATTATCGGCAAGGCGAACATGGATGAGTTCGCTTTCGGGTTCGTGGGCGAAAGCTCCGTGCGCGGTCTGGTCAAGAACGCCTATGACCTCACCAAGGGCGCGGGCGGCTCCTCCACCGGCACCGGCACGTCGATCTCCTCGAGTTTCGCGATCACCGGCACCGGCAGTGATACCGGCGGTTCGATTCGCGTGCCCTCCGCCCTGGCTGGCCTGGTCGGCATCCGGCCCAGCCTGAGACTGGTCAGCCAGGATGGCATCATGCCGTTGGCCAGCTTCCAGGACACCGGCGGGCCGATGTGCCGCACCGTGCAGGACTGCGCGCTGATGATGGACGCCATGGTCGGCTTTGATGACGGCGCCTACAGCAATCAGCGGGTCAGCTATGAACTGAACGCGCGCCTGATCAACAACCAGGAAGAGTACCAAGAGGTGACCGGCGTGCCGGACACCTATACGAATTTCCTCGACAGCAACGGGCTGCAGGGCGCGCGCATCGGCGTGGTGCGTGACATGTTCAGCTCCGACGATTCGGTCAACAACGTGGTCAACGACGCGCTCGCCAAAATGCAGGCCGCCGGCGCCACCGTGGAAGATGTGGTACTGCCCGACCAGAGCAGCGTACTGGGGGATTACCGGTCGTTGTCCAGCTTCGAGTTCAAGCACGATCTCGAGAATTATCTGAATGCCTGGACCACCGCCATGGACGGGCACATCCTTGACTACGCCGACCTGGTCGCCAGTGGTGGTTATCTGCCCGGCAATCAGCGCAGCCTGGAAAGCCGGGGGGCGTACGATCTTAATCATCTCTCCGACGAAGATCAGGCGATCTACGACAAGAACACCATTGAGCGTCCGGTGTTCGTGCGCGAGCGGGTGATGCGCGCGCTCAACAACGTGGACGAAAACGGCGACTCGCTGGGTGAACCCTATGACGTGCTGATCTACCCGACCATCAGCGGCTTCGCCGGTGACCTGGGACGCAGCCCCACCACTGGCAGCAACAACCGCCTCAGCCCGTTCTCCCAATTCCCGGCGCTGACCATGCCCGCCGGCATGGCTGTCGATAAAGATCCGGTGGTGCCGGTGGGCATGGAAATGCTCGGCCGGGAGTTCGCGGAAGCGACCCTGATCAAGCTGGCCTATGCGTATCAGGAACTGGCGCACCCGCGTCAGGCCCCGACGCTGGCGCCGGAGCTTGAAGAGGAGGATGCCAGCGCGCCATAAAGGGCAAAAATTTCAACTCCAAACTAAAAAAAGCTCCGGCCATTTCTGTTGACCAGGGCTTTTTTTGGATTCATGGAGGTTTAGCGGGAAGCGATTTTTCTCTTGTGACTTGGCAGCTCCACCGGGCACGCGGGACAAGAGTGGTGCCTTCCGGGACCGCTCAAGCCATCCATGGTCGCTGTTAGTTTGGCCATCCCTGGCCAAACAGCTCCCTCCAGGCACCACCCTCGCCCCGCTCAAGGCGCAGCGTCACCGCCACGGGTCATCAATGCTCTTGGTTCAAGCTCCTTCGCCTGATTTTATCTCTGACGGTCGTGGCCTTACCGTACCCTTCTGGAGGGCCTTCCCCCTTGTTGTGTCGCCGAGGCGCGGGAAATTGATAGGGTCAGTTGGCCAGGGACGGCCAACTGAGGCGGCGGACGACAGGATGTCGTCTCGGCGCCGACCCGGCCATCAATTTCCCGCGACTCGGGTACCCGAAGGGCGACAGAACGGGGTGTCCTTCTTTGTCTACTTTCTTGGACAAGCAAGAAAGTAGAACGCCCAACAGGGCGTCAACAGTGATGGGAGAAGCCCCGGTGTAGCCAGATTCCCTCCAATCCGCGAAGAACCAGAAAAAAGCCCCGGCCAGTTCAGTTGACCGGAGACTTTTTGTCTGGTGTTCAGTGTTAGGAGCCGCGTTTTGGGCGATGCCGCCCGACTTCCATTGCCGGTGGCGCCCTGCTCCGGAGAGTGGGTGTCCACAAGGCTCAGGGTTGGGTGGCGTCGATCTTCTTGAGCACCTTCTGCAAGCCGGCGACGGTGCCGCCCACATCGCTGAGGTTGGCGGGCAGCAACAGGGTGGTGGATTCCTTGGCGAGTTTCTCGAAGGCGGCCACGTACTGTTCGGCGATGCGCAGGCTGACGGCTTCTTCGCCGCCGTCCTCTTTAACCGCGCGGGCCACTTCGTGCAGACCGGTGGCGGTGGCCTGGGCGATCAGTTCGATCTGCCGGGCGCGGCCTTCCGCCTCGTTGATCTGCTTGAGTTTCTCGCCTTCGGAAATATTGATCATTTCCTGCTTCTCGCCCTCGGACCGGTTGATCGCCGCCTGACGATCACCCTCGGAGCGGTTGATGGAGGCCTGGCGGTCGCCTTCGGATTCGGCCACCACGGCGCGCCGTTCCCGCTCGGCGCGCACCTGTTTCTCCATGGCGTCCTTGATCGAGGCGGGCAGATTGATGTCCGCGACCTCGTAACGCAGCACTTTGACGCCCCAGGGCTGGGCGGCTTCGTCCACTGCCTTGACCACTTCCAGGTTAATCTCGCCGCGCTCTTCGAAGGTCTTGTCCAGATCGATCTTGCCGATCACCGAACGCAGGGTGGTCTGGGCGAGTTGCTGGGCGGCCATGGTGTAGTTGTCGACACCGTAGCTGGCGCCTTTGGGATCGACTACCTGCAGGTAGAGAATGCCGTCCACGGACACTTCGATGTTGTCCTTGGTGATACAGCTTTGGCGCGGTACGTCGCGGACAATTTCCTTCAGGGAATGCTTATAGGCGACACGATCAATGAACGGCACCAGGATGTGCATGCCCGCTTCCAGCGAGGTCCGGTATTTGCCCAACCGCTCGATCACGAACACGCTACGTTGCGGCACGATCCGAATGGTCATGAACAACACCAGGATGACGCCCAGAGCGAGCACCGCGGAGATAATGATTCCAGTCATCTGACGATCCTTTTTTAATCCTTGGAGGCAGGTGGGGTCCAGGGCTCGACAGTGAGCCAAAGCCCTTGATGTTCGATGATGCGCACCATCTGGCCGTCCTCGAGCGGCCCGCTGGCCTGTGCCTGCCAGCGGGCACCGCGATACAGCACGGTACCAGAGCCCTGGTGGAACGGGCCGGCGACGGTGGCGCGATGTCCGACCAGGCCGGCGCTGTCGCCGCTGTCATAGGCGCGGGTTTCCTTGCCCAACAACCAGCGCCTGAAATAACGGCGCGCCACCGCCAGCAATAGCAGACTGAACAGCGAGAACAGGGCGAGTTCCCAGGCGGTGTCATCAAGCAAGCCCAGAAACACCAACACTCCGACCAACAGCGCGGCGATGCCAAGAAACACCGTCACCAGGCCGGAAAGCACGAATTCGAGGATGATCAGAGCAAGTCCGAGGATAATCCAGTAACTGTATTCAGGCATGGCAACGTCCGGCGGTGATCAAGGAGCCTGCCAGGTCGGCGGCGAACAGCGCCTAACATAGCACTGGCGCGCCAATTTGTCCGGGCACGGCACACAGACCACGTGCATTCGCGTGCTCGGCGGTCAGTGCTGATGACCGCCGGGGCCGTGCACGTGGCGATGGGCGATTTCCTCGGCGCTGGCGTCGCGTACCGAGGCCACGGTCATCTCGAAACGCAGCCGTTGGCCGGCCAGCGGATGATTGGCGTCCACGTCCACGGTTTTCAGCCCGGCTTTGACGATCGTGACCATGCGCGGGCCCTGCTCGGTTTGTACTCTGACCACCTTGCCCGGGGTCAGTTTACCGGCGTGTTTGAGATACTTGGCGGAGAGCCGTTGAAACAGCTTTTCGTCACGCTCGCCATAGGCGTCGCGGGCGTCCAGGGTGACGGTGACGGCGTCGCCTTCTTCCTTGCCGTGCAGGGCTTGCTCCAACGCGGCGAGAATGTTGCCGGCGCCATGAAGATAGATCAGCGGTGCGTGGTCGCCGCTGCGCTCCACTTCGCGGTCATCGTCGGCATTGAACAGCGTGTAGTGCAGCGTCACGACCTTGTTTTTCTCGATGGGCATCGGGCTTTCTCCTGATTGAGGCGGGAATTGTGCGGGCCGGCCCCGGTGCTGGCAAGATCGAGGGCGTGCGTCGCGCCACGGTGCTCTATACTCGAGGCAGCGTCCGCGCCCGGCGGCGGATGGGCGGGCGCCGGAGCTTTCCTTTCCAGTAAACGACCAGTAACGAGCAGGGAACGATGAGGGAACATCGATGAGCGGCATTCTGATAGGCGGGGTGGCGGGGCAACGGCTGTCGATGAACCCGGCGATGGCCAACCGGCACGGTCTGGTGGCGGGCGCCACCGGCACCGGCAAAACCGTGACCTTGCAGCTGCTGGCGGAGGGTTTCTCGCGCCTCGGTGTGCCGGTGTTCAGCGCCGACATCAAAGGTGATCTCAGTGGCATCGCCGCCGCCGGCGACGCGCCGGGCGTGGCCTCGCGGGTGCAGCGCATCGGAATCGCGGATTGGGCGCCGGCGGCCTGTCCGACCCGGCTGTGGGACATTCGCAGCCAGAGCGGCCAGCCGGTGCGCGCCACGGTGGAGGACATGGGCCCGGTGCTGTTCGCCAATCTGCTGGAGCTCAACGAGACCCAGACCGGCCTGTTGCACATCGCCTTCGATTACGCACGCACCGAGAACCTGCCGCTGTTGGATCTGAGCGATCTTGAGGGCGTGCTCAACTGGATCATCGAACAACGCCAGGCGCTCACCGAGCGCTACGGCAACCTGTCCCCGCAGAGTCTGGGTACCGTGCTGCGGCGCCTGTTGGTGTTGAAGACCCAGGGAGGGGAAAGGTTTTTCGGCGAGCCGGCGTTGGACATCAACGATCTGATTCAACAGCAGGATGGCCAGGGGGTCGTCAATCTGCTGGATGGCCGCGACCTGATCCAGCAGCCGCGCCTGTACACCACGTTTCTGCTGTGGCTGTTGGCGGAACTGTTCGAGCGGTTGCCCGAACGGGGCGACCAGCCGCTGCCCCTGCTGGTGTTTTTCTTTGACGAGGCGCATCTGTTATTCGACAACGCGCCGCGAGTGCTGCTGGACAAACTCGATCAGACCGTGCGTCTGATTCGCTCCAAAGGGGTGGGCATTTTTTTCGTTACCCAGTCGCCAGCGGATGTGCCGGACACGGTGCTGGGGCAGCTCGGCAATCGCTTTCAGCATGCGTTGCGCGCCTACACGCCAAAAGATCAGAAAGCGGTGCGCAGCGCCGCCGAGACATTCCGGCCCAATCCGGATCTCGACACCGCGCGGGTGATTACCGAGCTGGGCGTGGGCGAGGCGCTGGTCAGCGTGCTTGATGAGCGCGGCGTGCCGGCGCCGGTGCAACGCACGTTGATCGCGCCGCCGCGCAGCCACATCGGTGCTCTGGATAAAAGCGCGTTGGACACGCTCAAAGCGGCGTCGCCGCTGGCCGACAAATATCAGAACGACCTGGACCGGGAGTCCGCCGGGGAAATACTGCAGGCCCGCCGTGAGGCCCGGCGCGCTCAGCAGCAAGACGCGCCGGAGGCGGAGAAAGCCGCCAGCCTGAAGCGGCCCTCGCGGCGCCAGAGCGCCGGTGAAGCGTTCAGTAAAAGTCTGTTGCGGTCTCTGGCGTCGCAGCTGGGCCGTGTGCTGGTGCGTTTTGTTGAGCAGTGGTTAAAGCGCAAGCGTTAAAAGGAGACAGCATGTCAGGATCGAAAAAAGTGGTGATCGCGGCGCTGATCGGCAACGCGCTGATCGCGGTGACCAAGTTCTTCGCCGCCGCGCTCACCGGCAGTGCGGCGATGATGTCCGAAGGGATTCACTCACTGGTGGACACCGGCAATGAAGTGCTGCTGCTGCACGGCATGAAAAAGGCCAGGCAGCCGGCCGATGAGCGCTTCCCGTTCGGTCATGGCAAAGAGATCTATTTCTGGTCGTTCGCGGTGGCGATTCTGATTTTCGCGTTGGGCGCGGGCATTTCGTTGTACGAGGGCTTTTTGCATATTCGCCATCCGGAGGCGATTGAGAACCCGATCATCAACTATGTGGTGCTCGGTCTGGCGTTCCTGTTCGAAGGCGCGGCCTGGCTGGTGGCGCTCAAGGAGTTCCGGCGCGCCAAAGGCGACTGGGGCTACATCGAGGCGGTGGCGCGCGGCAAGGACCCGACCACCTTCGTGGTGCTGTTCGAGGATTCCGCCGCCCTGCTGGGCCTGATGGTGGCGTTCCTGGGCGTGATTCTCAGCCAGACCACCGGATTACTCTGGTTCGATGGTCTGGCATCGATGCTGATTGGGGTGATTCTGGCGCTCACGGCGGTGTGGCTGGCCCGCGAGACCAAGGGGTTGCTGATCGGTGAGTCCGCGAACGCCCGGGTGGTGGCGGACATCCGCCGTGCCGCGCTGTCGATGCCCAGTATCGAGGCGGTCAATGAGGTGCTCACCATGCACATGGGCCCGGATTTTATTCTCGTGAACATCAGCGTGAAGTTCTCGCCCCGATTGGGCGCCGCGCGCCTGGAAACGGTGATCGCCGAGCTGGACCGTTCATTGAAGCAGCAACACCCGCGCATCAAGCGGGTGTTCGTGGAGGCCGAGGCACCGCCGCTGGAGGTCGCCTAGGCGGCCTCGGCCGGCGGACAGCGTGCGCCCGACTTCATGGCTCTCACGGGAATACAGCCATTCAGGCGAGGCAAATCTAAGCATTAACGAAAATCGTTATTATTTACAAATTGATACCATCTATTCATAATCCCCGGGCTTACCAATACAAACCACAGGACGAGCGGGTCGGGAGCGGTTGCTTTTGGCGCGGCATGTCGGGGTTGCCCGCGTCCGTGGAACAGCATAATGGGGATCGTTAAATGGCTGGCGGAAATTGCAATCAGGGTAACCCGCGCACTGTGCGTGCGCGACGCGGGCATCGGGCCGCGACCACACTTCTCTGCGGCGCGACCTTAATGGCCGCTCCCATGATCGGCACCGCGCAACAGGCCGGTGGCGGTGACCCGGCGAACCAACAGACCTACCGTCTCGCCCCCATCCTGGTGAACACTCACGTGGAAGTGCCGGACGATGACGCCAACTCCACGGTTGCCCGGGAGCTTTCCGTGGGCGGCAAGGTGGCCACCAGTATCGCCGACACGCCCGCCTCCGTGTCAGTGATCACGGAAAAGGAAATCAAGCAGCGAAACGCCACCACCACCGAAGAGGTGCTGCAGTACACGCCCGGGGTTCTTGCCGGTTTTTGGGGTAGCGATGACCGTAATGATTACTTCAAGATTCGCGGCTTCCAGGCGACCACCTATCGGGATGGGATGACGCTCGGCTCAATGCGTGGCGTTCGCGAGGACCCCTATGCCTACGAACGCGTGGAAGTACTGCGTGGCGCCAACTCCACGCTGTTCGGCCCGGCGGACCCGGGGGGGTCGGTGAATTTTGTCAGTAAGCGGCCAAAGTTCAAGCGTTTTGGCGAAGGCTACCTGGGCTATGGTTCGTTCAATCAAAAGGAAGCCGGCCTTGATACAGGCGGTGTCCTGGACGATAACGAGACCCTGGCGTACCGCTTTACCGGAAAGGTCACGGATGGTGATCGTGAGTACGATCACTCCAAGAATAACAATCAGCTTTTCATGGGGGGCTTGACCTGGGAGCCAACGGATTACACCTCGGCGACCGTGATCCTGGATTATTTAAAGCGTGACGACACGCCCAACAGTGGCGGTTACCCCTTCGATAAGGAATACGATCGCAGCGACTTCTTTGGCGAACCGGATTTCAATTATCACGATGTCGAACGCACCAATATTACCGGGCTGCTCACCCATGACTTCAGTAACGGGCTGACCTTCCACGGCAACCTGCGCTACAGCGATCTGACCGACGACTACGGTTACGTGTATTTGGCCGATTCCGCCAGCCGACAAGGCACCACGCTGGACCGTTATGGCCTGGGCTCCGACATCGATTCCCATCAGCTGATCGGCAACGCCATTTTGCAATACGACGCCAGCTTCGGGCCGATTGATAGCAGTACGCTGGGGGGCGTTGAGTATCTGGATTCCTCCAGCAAGGGTATTTCCTCCTACGGTCTGGCGAGCCCGATTGATGTCGCCGACCCGGTTTACAGCGGTGCTCCGGTTGCGCTGGCGCCCTACAGCGCCAATGACCAGGACAACATCACCCGCTCGGTCTTCCTGACGCAGAATCTGTCCTTCTATGACCGTGTCATCGTCACCGCCGGGATTCGCAATGACAGCATGGATCTTTCCAGCAAGGATCTGATCGCCGGCACCACGGAAACCGATGATGTGTCGGAAACCTCCTACCGGGGGGCGCTGACCTACAAATTCAACAACGAATTTTCCACCTATTTCAGCTATGTGGAGTCGATCGCGCCACCGACCATCGGCGTTAAGCCGGAACGTGGCAAGCAGCAGGAGCTGGGTGCGAAGTATGCGCCGGAGGGAATGAATGCGCTGTTCTCGGCGGCCGTCTACGAGCTGAAAAAAGAAAACGAGAGTATCCGTGTGGTGCAGGATGACGGCTCCATCGAGTCGGAGACCGTGGGCAAATCCCGGGTGCGCGGCGTCGACCTGGAAGCCAAAACGGAGTTGACCGACAACCTGAGTCTGACCGGTGGCTATTCCTATATGGACCAGGAGGTGATTCGCGGCACGCTGAGCGATGGCACCTCCATCACCGGAAATCAGTTCGCCACGGCACCGGAACAAACGGCGTCCCTGTGGACGCATTATACCCTGCCGGATACCGGGATGAGTTTTGGTATTGGCGCGCGCTACGTCGGTGCCTATTACTTTAATGCCGACAACACGTCAAAAGGCGAGGCGGCCACGCTTTTTGATGCCGCCTTTGGCTACCAGGTGGTCAGAAACACCGAGCTGACCGTTAATGTCAGCAACCTGTTCGATAAGCAGTACGTGGTCAATTCCGGTACCGCCGATTATTACAATCCGGGGCGCAGGATCACGGCGAAGATAAGCTATCGCTGGTAAGGGGCGGGTTGAGAAACCAACCCGCGGACGCCGCCGGAGGGCGCGTTAAATCAATACGATTTCTGTTCCGACTCTTGCTCCGGGGGTGCGGTGTCGGTGCCCCTGGGCGCCAGCCCCAGCGCTTCCCGGCTCTCGCCGCGCGCCGCCCGTTTCAGTAACGAATAGGATTGCCGATACCAGAGCCGGCGGCCGCCGGGGCGCCACTTGAAGCGTTTGTAGGTCCACTGGTACTGGCTGGGGTTGCGGTGGATGCACGTCTCCAGCTCCCGGTTCAGGGCACTCAACACGCCGTCGCGCCCTTCGGCGGTTTCGATTTGCGGAGCGGGCTCGAAGAGAAGGCGGATATCCTTTACTCCTTTCGGACCCCGGTAGCAGGACACCACGAAAACCCGTGGCCGATAGCGCTGAACCAGTTTGTCCACCAGCGCGGGCGACGGCACCGGATGACCGAAGAACGGGATGTAAGGATTGCTGCGGTTGCCGGGATTATGGTCCGCCAGCATTGCCAGGGTGCCGCCGCTGCGCATCGTCGCCAACCCTTCCTTGACGCCCTGGCTGTTGGTGGGAACCAGACGGCAGCCGGTGCGCTCGCGGGCTGACTTGACCACCGCATCCACCAGCGTGGCCGGGTGCGGCTGATACATCACGGTGGTGTTGCCCTGCCGACCCAGGTAGAGGCTGATGGTTTCCCAACTGCCGTGGTGCAGCGACAACAACAGCACCGGGCGGCTCGGGTCGGCGCAGGCTTTCAGATAGCCCTGTTCGCCCTGGATCGCGGCGATGCGGGCCAGGGTCTGCTCCACCGGGCGATTCCAGACGTGGGAAAACTCGGTCAGCGAACGGCCCAGTTCGCGCATGCTGCGCCGGCCGATGCGGCGGGCGTCATCGAGGCTGAGGTCCGGGTGGGTGGCGAGCAAATTGATCAGTATCACCCGGTAAGCCTTGGCGTAGCGCAGGGGGATGCGGGTCAGTAGCTCACCGACCAGCGCGCCAATGCCGGTGGCCACCGGCAGCGGCAGCCAGGCAAGGCATCGCATCAACCACCACAGGCGTTGTCCGCGTAGCCGTGACGACATTCGAGAGTGTTCCTCCAAATCCTGATGCGCTAACCGTAACACGGGTGGCGCCCGCTGGCGGTGACCGGCGCGGCGTCATTGCGCGCCCACTGGCAGGGTCAGTGTTTGCCCATGGCCGGGCACGCGAAAGGCCCGCGCCGGAACCCCCTGGTCGGCCAGCGCCCGGGCCAGTGCCTGGGGCGGTTCGTCCATGGGCTCATCGGTGAGCACGAAGGTGCCCCAGTGCATCGCCAGGGAATGCCGCGCATCCAGGTCCCGATGAATGCGCACCGCCTCGGCGGGGTCGACGTGCACCGGCGCCATGAACCAGCGTGGCTGGTAGGCGCCGATCGGCAACAGCGCCACGTCCACCGGGCCCAACACCTCACCGATTTCGCCGAACACCGGTGCGTACCCGGTATCGCCTGCGAAGAATAGACTGAAGTCCGGCCAGTTCAAGCGCCAGGAACACCAAAGTGTACGATTCCGGTCACGGGGGCCGCGGCCGCTAAAGTGCTGAGCGGGCAGGCAGAAGGCGTCTACTTCGCGGTGACGTTGATGTTGCCACCAGCTCAGCTCCACCACTCGGGCGACTTTACGGCGCCGCAGCCAGGCGCCCACGCCCTGGGGCGCGAACCAGGTAAGGCGGTCGCCAAAACGGTGGTTGAGGGCCGCCACGGCGTCTTTGTCGAGGTGATCGTAATGGTTGTGGGACACCAGCACGGCGTCGATGGTGGGCAGCTCATCGACCGTCAGCGCGGGCGCCACGGTGCGCTTGGGGCCGAGGAACGAGACCGGCGAGCAGCGCTCGGAGAACACCGGGTCGGTGAGCAGGTTCCAGCCGCGATACTGGATCAGATAGGTGGCGTGGCCGATCCAGGTGAAACGTGGTTGGGGCGCCGGGCTGGCCAGTTCCACCGGGTCCGGGCGCCGCAGCGGGAAAGACATCGGCGCGGCGAAGCGGCCCCGGCTTTGCCGTTGCCAGCGCAGAAAGTCGGCCAGGCCGTGGTCCGGGGTCGGATAGCGATTCAGATACCGTTGGCCGTCGTGGGGCCGTTCCGCCGCCAGTTGCTCAAGACGCGCCCAGTCGGTCATGACGCACCGTCGCTCAGCCGCCCGCTATTCAGGCCCGCCACCACGCGCTCCAGGGCGTCCAGATCCGGAATCACCGCCAGGTCGCCGCCCACCTGCACGTACATCGCTTCCGCCGGGCCGGTATCGCCGGGTTCTTCCACCGGATCGTCCCGGTTGACGCGCAGCAGGCGCGGAATGCCCTGTACCACCACCGCGTAGAAACGTTGTTGCCCGGCCACCGTGTTGATCACCGCGATGCGGGCGTTCTGGCCAATCGTCACCGGCCCGGATTCATTGAGTTTTTCGAACGAGATCAGCGGCAGATCCTGTTCTCGCCAGCTCAACCAGCCGAGCAGCCATTCCGGGCCATGGCCGGGGCGGTCCGGGTGACGCAGTGGAATCACCTCGGCCACCACGATATTGGGAATCAGCCAGGGCCGCCCGTTCATCGGAATCAGCAGGCTGGGAATGTCGTCGGGAATCGGAGCGTCGGACATGCCGCTTTCCTTGCAAGAGTTATCGGGGGGCCGGCACGGCGGCCACTTCCAGGCGGACCTGTTCCACCAATTGACGGGCCAGCTGTTCCGGAGTGCCACTGTAACCGACGCAGCCGGTTTCACGCACGGCATCGGGCTGGCTGCTGACCGCGCAGCTCGACGCCGACTGCGCCCAGATGGCGGTGCCATTGGCGGCCAGCCGGGGAGCCGCGATGGCGCCGTCGTTGCCCATGCCGGAAAACACAATGGCGCCGTGACAGACACCAAAGCCCTCCGCCACATTGCCAAGCAGTTGGTCGATGCTGGGGGCGTAGGGGCCTTCCCAGGGCTGGCCGGTGGCGCGCACCCGGCCGTCGCGGTTGAAACCAATCGCTTGGGTGACCGGGGCGATCAGCAGCCGGCCGTGGCGCAATCGGCTGCCGTCGGTGCCCACTTCGCAGCGCACCCGGCTGTGCCGGCCGAGCACCTGGCGGAGGGTGTCCAGAAAGCCGTCGTCGATGTGCTGGGCGAGCACGAACGCCACCGGCAGGTGCGCGGGCAGGCTGTCGAGAAACAGCTTCACCGCCGCCGGCCCGCCCAGGCTGGCGCCCAACACCCAGACCCGGGTGGCGGCGTCATCGGCAAGCGCCTGGAATTCCCGGGGCGCCGGCAGTGGCGTGGCGGCCGCCGTGGTGCTCACCGTTTCCAGTTTTTCCTGCTGCGCCGGGCGGCCGATGTAATCCACCAGTTTGCTCAACAGGCGGCGTTCCCAGCGCGGGTAATGGGGCGCGGTGCGTGCCGGCGCCTGGCCGTCGCAAAACAGTAAAGGCGCCACCGCCTGCTCCAGCAGGTGATCGAGAAAACGTTGCCAACGGTCCTCGCGGGACAGATCCACCACCCACAGATCCAGAGCGTTGTCACCCAGCCAGCGTGGTTCCAGGCTGTCCGGGTCGGTGCACACCACCACCTGGTAACCCTGGCCCTTGATGGCGGCGGCGAGCAAATGCCCTTGCAGGGGGTCGTCGGCGATCACGCCCACCCGGCCGGGCGCGGCCATCAGTGGCCGGCCTCGTGGGTCTCGCCAAGCAATTCACGCAGGGTGGCGAGCAATTCGCTTTCCTGGAACGGTTTGCCCATGTAGCAGTTAACGCCGATGTCGAAGGCGCGGTCACGGTGCTTTTCGCCGGTGCGCGAGGTGATCATGATGATCGGCACCGCCTTCAGGCGTTCGTCGTGGCGCACATGGGTGGCCACTTCGAAACCGTCCATGCGGGGCATTTCGATGTCCAGCAACAGCGCGTCCGGAGTGTGTTCCTCCAGGGCGGCGATGGCGTCGATGCCGTCCTTGGCGGTGAGCACTTCGAAGCCGCTGCGCTCGAGCAGCCGGCTGGTCACCTTGCGCACCGTCACCGAGTCGTCCACCACCATCACCACCGGCGCGGTGCGCTCGTTGTCCCGTGGTTCCGGCGCGCTCAGCGCCGGCAGGTCGTCGCGGTCGGGCGCGGAACGCTGCACATGCGCCGCGCGAATCAACGAATGGATGTCGAGAATAATCACCACCGCGCCGTCGCCGAGAATGGTGGCGCCACTGATGCCGGCGACGCTGGCCAGTTGCGGGCCCACCGACTTCACCACCACCTCGCGGGAGCCGATCAGGCTGTCCACCACCAGCGCCACGCTGTGATCGGCGCTGCGGATCAACAGCACCGGCAGCGGCTGGGTCTGGTTTTCCAGGTGCGGGCGCGCCACGTCGTGGACGAAGCGGCCCAAATAGCTCAGCTCGTAGCGTTGTCCGGCGTAGCGGTAATCGCCGGGTTGCTCGCCGTCGAAATGCTCGGCCAGTTCAAATGGGCTGGCGCGCACGATGCCCTCGATCTGGTTCAACGGGATCGCGTAGCTGTCTTCACCGACCTTCACCATCAGTGCCCGGTTCATCGCCAGGGTGAACGGCAACCGGATCATGAAACGGGTGCCGTGGCCGGGCCGCGACTCGATCATCACCGAGCCGCCCAGTTGCTTGATTTCACTGGCGACCACATCCATGCCCACGCCGCGACCGGAAAGTTGGGTGACCTGGCTGGCGGTGGAGAAGCCGGCGTGGAAAATGAACTGCTGCACTTCCTGATCGGAAATGTCCGCGTCGCCGGCCAGCAGCCCGCGCTCGATCGCCTTGTGACGCACCGCCGCGATGTCAATGCCACCGCCGTCGTCGGCCAGGGTGATCACCACTTCGCCGCCCTCACGGGTCAGTTCCAGGCTGATCCGGCCGTCGCCGTCCTTGCCGGCGCCCTGGCGTGCCTGGGGGCTCTCAATGCCGTGGTCAACGGCGTTGCGCAGCATGTGTTCCAGCGGCGCCACCACCCGCTCCATCAGCGTGCGGTCCAGTTCGCCGTCCGGGTTGATCACGTCGAAACTGACGCGCTTGCCCACTTCGCCGGACACCTGGCGCACGATGCGCCGCAGCCGGGGCACCAGCCGCGAGAACGGCACCATGCGGGTTCGCATCAGCTTTTCCTGCAGCTCGGTGTTGATGCGTTGTTGCTGCAGCAGCAGGGTTTCCGTGTCGCGGGTGCGATCCAGCAGGGTGTTTTTCAGATCGAGAAGGTCCGAGGCCGATTCCGAAAGCTGTTTGGTGATCTGGTGCAGCTCGGAGTACTGGTCCATTTCCAGGGGGTCGAAGCGGTCGTCGAACACGCCGCGGTCCACGCCCTGTTGGTAGTTGGAAAGAATCTGCGCTTCGGTTTCCACGTCCAGCCGGCGCAACTGCTCGTACAAGCGCGTGACGGTGGCGCTCATCTCGGCCACGTTGAAACCAAACTCGCTGATGCTTTGTTCCACCCGGCTGCGGTTGATGGAGGTTTCGCCGGCCAGATTGACCAGGGCTTCGAGCACGTCCGCGCCGACCCGCACCATCTCCTGGGGTTGCGCCTGGTGGTTGGCGCGACGTTCGTCGCGCGGCGCCGGTTGCGGCTGGTCCGCGACCACCGGAGTAAGCGCCGGCGCCGGCTGCGCGGCGACCGCGCGGCGCAGCGCGGCAAGGGTTTCGTTAAGGCCGTCCAGGGCGGCGAACAGGCTTTGAAATTCCTGGTCGTCCGGGGCGCGCCGCTCGCTTTCCAGCTCGGTGAGCAGGGTCTCGAAGCGGTGGCTCTGGTCGCCCAGCCGCTCCAGCCCGGAAAGCCGGGCGCCGCCTTTCAGGGTGTGCAGGGCGCGCATCAGATCGTCGCTGTAGGCGCGGCTGTCGGGCTGGTCGCGCCAGCCCACCAGGCAGGTGTCGATCACCTCGGTGAGTTCGTCGGATTCCTCCAGAAAGACATCCAGGATTTCCGGGTCCAATTCGTCGGGAAGCGCGGTGGTCTGGCCGTCGGCCGGCGCGGCGTCGGCCGGCGCGCCGTCGTCACCCGGTTGTGGGTCGCCGCTTTCAGCGCTGACGGGCGAAGGCCCGGGGGCGGGATTGTTGGCCGGCTCGGTGGCCATTTTGGGGGCCGGTTCGGGAGCCGGTTCGGAACCGGGTCGCGGAGCCACGCTGATCGCCGGCGCGAAGGCGGCCGGGTCACGCAGGTACTGATGCACGCTGGCGATCAGGTCCTCGGCGCCGCTTGGCTCGTCGCCCGCTTCCACCGCCTCGACCATCTCCGCCAGGCGGTCGTGGCAACGATGCAGCAGATCGTTCAACGTTGGCGCCACCGCCACCCGGTTCAGGCCGAGCGCTTCATAGAGGGTCTCAAGCTCATGGCCGAGGTCCCCGAGCGCGGTGATCTCGGCCATCCGGGCGCCGCCTTTCAGCGTGTGCAGGTCGCGTTGCAACGACTGCAATTCCAGGCTGTTGTCCGGTTCCGCCATCCATTGGTCGAGGCTGGCACCGGCGGATTCCAGGATGTCGTGGGCTTCTTCCAGGAAGATCGCCACCAGCTCTGGATCACGCTCGTGGCTGGCGTCGCCGGCGCTGTCCCGGCGCAGCACTTCGATCACCTCCGGCGCGGGCGCCGGCGCATGGCCCTCACGCAGGGTGTCGAGCATGTCGGCGAGCCGATCGTGGCCGCGATGCAAAGCGTCGAATCGGGACGGGGCCGGATGGGGCTGATCCGGGGCGGCGGCCAGCTCGTAGCGGTTTTCCAGCTCATGGGCGAGCCCCGCCACCGCGGTGACGCCGGCCATGCGGGCGCCGCTCTTGAGCGTGTGCAGGGCACGCTGCAGGGCGCCGAGGCTGCCGCTTTCGCCGTGCTCCCAGGCGCTCAGGTGTTCACTGGCGGAGAGCATCAGCTCTTCCGCCTCTTCCAGGAACAGCGCGACCAGGGCCGGGTCCAGGTCGCCGGGGCCATCGCTGGCGCCGCTGTTGGCCGGCGCGGCCGGCGTTTCCGCCAGATCGCGCAGCGCGTCCACCAGGCCCAGTTCGGCGCGCACGGTCTGGCCGGCGGCCAGGCAGTCCATCATGTTCATCAGCGCTTCATGGCCTTCGCGCACCAGTTCCAGCAACTGGTCGCTAAAGCGCAGACGATCCTGGTTGACCGCCGAATAGCAGCTTGCCAGGGCCATCGCCAGGCCATGAATTTCATCCAGCCGCGCGGTGCGGGCGCTGCCGCCGAGCAGCTCCAGCTCGTCGCGCAGGCGCGCCAACTCCACCGTGTGGCTGGGTTGGGCGGCCCATTGTTCCAGCAGGTTGTCGGCATCGATGATCAGGTCCATGCCTTCGGACAGGAACACCGAAAGAATGTGCGGGTCGGCGCCCTCCTGATGCTGACCGAGCGCGGCCCGCTCGGCGTGCAGCCGTTCAATCAGCGCCGCCGCGCCGGGCAGGTCGGTGAGCGCACCCTGGTCCAGGGTGTTCAGCCCCTCGTCGAGCTGCGCCACGGTGTCGCGGATCAGAGCCACGGTGGCGCGGTTGGCGCGGGCGCCGCCATTGATCAGTTCCTTGACCAGCCGTTCGGCCGGTTCGGCGAGTTCCGCCAGCGGCTCGATCTCGGCCATGCGGGCACTGCCCTTGAGCGTGTGCAAGGCGCGGTGCACCTGATCATCGACCCGGTGTTCGGCGAGGTCGGTGTCCAGGCCATCGAGCCACTCGGTGACCAGGCTAAGATTGTGGCGCGCCTCGCTGCGGAAAATGTCCAGCAGCACCGGGTCGATGCCCTCGGCGCCGGGGTGGGGGGCGTCGCCGTCGCCGTGGCCCACCACCGCTGGAATTTCAAACTCCAGGTGATCCAGATCGGCGAGCGGATCATGTTCGGTCGGGCCGCGTTCGGTCGGGCCGCGCTCGGTCGACTCCGCCGGTGTGGCTGGCTCGCCCACCCGGGGAATGTCCGCCAGCGCTTCGCCGCGCGCCAGGGTGTCGGCGGCGTCACTCAGTGGCGTCACGTCCCAGGGCGGCGGCTGACGTTGGGCGAACGCGGTGACCAGGGCGGGCACCAACCCGTGCACCGCGCGCACCAGCTCGATCAGTTGAGAGCCGGGCTCGATACTGCGATCGATCACCCGGTTCATCATGTTTTCCACCGCCCAGGCCAGTTCCGCCACGGTGGTGGCGCCGACCATGCGCCCGGAGCCCTTGAGGGTGTGGAAGGCGCGCCGGAATTCGATCAGAGCGGTTTCGTCACTGGTGTTGCCGGCCCAGCGCGGAAAGAACTGATCCAGGGCGCCGAGTACCTCGCCGGCCTCTTCGACGAAGATGTCGATGATCTCCGCGTCGATAAGATCGTCGTCCTCTTCGGCGGCGACCTCCGCCGGCGGGAGGGCTTCCGGTGGCGCGGCGGCGGCGGCGTTGTGATCGGCGGGCGCCGCCAAGGCGTCGTTGTGCTCGTCGTGGATCGGATAACCCAGGCTGGCGACGCTGGCGTGGGCCAGCTCAAGCACGTCATCGCGGGTGCGCGGGTCATCGCTGAGCCGCTCTAAATAGTATTCCACCGAGGTGATCGCATCGGCGAGCGTGTCCAGGCTGCGCCAATCCGGTTGCTCGCCGGGTTCCAGCAGGCGCTCTTCGATGTAGCGCACGCATTGGCTCAGCACGCGCGCGGGTTTGTCCAGTTGCACCACCTCCAGGCCGCCGCGCACGGTGGTCAGGCGCGCCGGCACCGGCCGCAGGTGTTCCCGGTTCCAGTGCGAGGCGATGAATTCGACGATGCCGTCCTTGGCCTCTTCCAGACCGGCGCGGCATTCGCGCAGCACCGCGTCCATGGCCTGGCCGACATGGCTGGGCAGGTCGGCGCCATGGGCCGGGGCCGGCCGGCGCGCGTCGCCGCCGATGCCAGCCAGGGTGGCTTCCACGTAAAGCAGCGCGCCGGCCACGTCCATCAGCACATCGCGTTGGGCCGGCCGGCGCCCGGAAACCATCTCTTCGATCACCGTGATCTGTTCGTCCACCAGGGTGCGCGGCTGGCCCAGGCCAAGCATGGCGACGGTGTCGGAGACCTGTTTCAGCAGGCCGATTTGCGGCGCCAGGCTGTCGGTGTGGGCGAGCGGATCGTGGACGAACTGTTCCAGGGCGTCCTTGATCTTGGTGATCTCCTCGGAGAGCGCGCCCACCACCGAACTCATGGCGAGCGCGTCCGGGCCGCTCATGCGTTCCCGTTCGGCGTTGATCAGATCGTCCGAGGGCAGCGCTTCGTCGAGCCGGAAGCGGCCACGCACTTCGGCGATGCGCGGGCTGCTGTGTTCGGCTTTGGCGATGTAATAGAGCAGGTTCTTGATCAGCTCCGCCGGGGCCGGCCGGTCGAGGCTGTCGGCGCCGTCGGCGGCCAGTTCGCGCAGCGCGCGGTCGACCTGGCCGAGCATCTGTTTCACCGATGAACCCAGGGTGATGCTGTCGTGTTGCAGGCCTTCCACCAGAGCGTCGGCGACCCGCCACAGCGGCGCCCGCGCGGCGTCTCCGGTGATCTGCTCCAGCTTGGCGAACACCTTGCGCATGTACGCCAGATCGCGGGGCATGTCCTCGCCGCGCACCAGCCCCACCAGCGCCAGTTGAAACATCTGCCGGATCTTGCGGGTGAGCTGGTCGAAGCGTGGGTCGGTGCGCACCGGTTCGGGCACCTGGCCGCTGCCCCGGGCGTGTTGCATGTCGGGCTTGAACAGCGCGGTTTCCGACAGCAGCGCCTCGCCGCGGGCGGCGCGCAAATCGTTGAGCAGGGGCAGCAACACCACCGGCAGATCCCGGCGGCTGCTGGCGACGCGATCCAGATAGGGCGGCAATTGCAGAATCGCGCGCATCAGCGTTTCCTGAGCGTCGGCGACGTTGCCGACCCGGCCTTCCAGCAGTGCCCGGGAGAGCTTCTCCATTTCTTCGGCGAGCAAGGCGGCGCCATAGAATTCGACCATCTGGAGGGTCCCATAGACCTGATGCAGATGGGTCTGGCAGAAGCGCATGCGCGTGGAATCCTCCGGATTCTCCACGTAGGCTTCCAGGGCCGCGCGGGCCTGGTTCAGCGTCTCCTGAATCTCCCCGCGAACCCAGTCGAGTGCCAGATAGTCATGACGGTCGCTGCTCATAAAGTCTCCCCGGACTTTTGTTATACCCGGCGGCGGAACGCCAGGGTGTCGGGAAACGATACCCGCTCCAGTTCCGGGTGGTGCCAGTCGGTCACCTCCCCCGGGCCCAGCACCAATAACCCCCCGGGTGCCAGACGGTCCGCCAGCCGCGTCACGATTTGACGCTTACGCCAGCGGCGAAAGTAGATCAGCATGTTCTGGCAGAAAATCAGATCCATGTCGTCCATCGGCGCCTGGTCCAGATTGAGCACGTTCAGGTGCGCGAAACAGACCCGCTCACGCAACACCGCATTGACCTGCAGAGTATGAGCGTCGGTGGGCTGAAAATAGGCCTCGCGCAGCAGCGGATCGACCTGCTCCACGCGGCGCCGGCCAAACAACCCGCGGCGCGCTTTGGACAGGGTCGGCAGGCTGATGTCGGTGCCGGTGATGCCGTAAAACAGCTGTTTGTCGCTTTCGGCGAAACGCTCATGGATCAGCATGGCCAGCGAATAGGCTTCCTCGCCGGTGGAGCAGCCAACGCTCCAGACATTCAATGATGTGCCGGCGGCGCGCTCACGGGCGAACTGGGACACGTAATCCTCGACCAGCGCGAACGAACCCGGATGGCGGAAGAAACTGGTTTCCTGCACGGTGAGCCGGTCCACCAGGATCGACCACTCCATGGCGCGCGCTTCGGTGGCCCCCACCACCAACTGCTGATAATAGGTGTCGTAATCCTCCAGCCCCAGTTCGCGCATGCGGATGTTGAGGCTGGTCTCCAGGAACGGCTTGCGCTCAGGCGCCAGCGTCATGCCGGTGCGCTCCTCGAGCAACGCCTGCCACAACTGAAATTGCTCGGCGTTCATCGAAGGGGTGTTCTTGATCGACCAGCGATCTGTCACGGCGAAACCCATGGCGTCATCCCCGGCGTCGGCTCAACGCCGGCTCAGGAGGGTTCCGGCAGGCGGAAGCCGGCCACCGAGTTGCGCATTTCCTGGGCCATTTCCGCCAGATCGCCAATGGATCGGGCGGTGGCGGTGGTGCCCGCGGAGGTCTGCGAGGTAATTTCCTGAATCACGTTCATGGTGTTGGAAATGTGGCCCGCGGACGCCGCCTGCTGGCGCGCCGCGTTGGAAATGTTCTGGATCAGGTCCGCCAGGTTTTTCGATACGTTTTCGATTTCTTCCAGCGCCACACCGGCGTCCTGGGCCAGGCGCGCCCCTTTCACCACCTCGGCGGTGGTGGCTTCCATGGAAATCACCGCCTCGTTGGTGTCGGTCTGAATCGTCTTCACCAGCGTTTCGATCTGCTTGGTGGCGGCGGCGGAGCGTTCCGCCAGGCGTTGCACTTCATCGGCCACCACCGCGAAGCCACGGCCCGCTTCCCCGGCCATGGACGCCTGGATGGCGGCGTTCAAAGCGAGAATGTTGGTCTGGTCGGCGATGTCGTTAATCAGGCTCACGATGTCGCCAATCTCCTGGGAGGATTCACCCAGGCGTTTGATCCGCTTGGAGGTTTCCTGAATCTGCTCGCGGATGGTGTCCATGCCGTGGATGGTGGCCTGCACCACTTCCGCGCCCTTGTTGGCGATCGCCACTGCTTTTTCCGCCACCGCGGCGGACTCGGCGGCGTTGGCGGATACCTGGTCAATCGACACCGCCATTTCGTTCACCGCCGCCGAGGCGCCGGCGATCTCCTGGGCCTGGTGCTCGGAGGCCTCCGCCAGGTGCATGGCCGTGGACTGGGTTTCCTGGGCGGCCGAGGCCACCTGCACGGCGGAGTGGTTGATCGTTTGCACCAGGCTGCGCAGCTGGTCGATGGAATAGTTGATGGAGTCGGCGATGGCGCCGGTGAAGTCCTCGGTCACCGTCGCTTCCACGGTCAAGTCACCGTCCGCCAGATCGCCGAGCTCGTCGAGCAGACGCAGAATCGCCGCCTGGTTACGCTGGTTCTCGCTTTCCAGCTCGTCCTTGCGGCGCGCCGCTTCGCGGTTGCCTTGCAGCATGATCAGGAAGAACAGCAACACCGCGATGATCGAGCACACCGCGCCCAGCCACAATGACGGAAACAGCCCGGTGGTGTTGAGCTCGAACTGTTCGTTGAGGTTGGAAGACTCCTGCAGAAGATCCTGGGAGGTGGTGAAAATGCCGTCGGCGGCGTTGCGAACCTGGAACAGTTCCGGCGCGGTTTCGAGAATCGCGCCGACCGATTGGTTGATGAATTCATCGGACAGCTTGGCGACCCGGTTCAGGTATTTGCGCGCTTCCACGTCGGTGACCTGATTGATGCCCATGGCGGCGTCGCCATTGAGCATGCCCTGCACCACCCGGCTGAACTCGGTGGCGTCGCGACCGAAGTTGTCGGCGGCGATCACCGCGTTGTCATCGCCCTCCAGTACTCGCGAGATGGAGCGCAGCATGCGCTCCGCCAGCCATGACTGGCGCTGGGCAAAGGCGACCTGCTCGGCGGCGGCCTGGTTGTCCACCAGAATTTCCACCACCGCTTTGTATTCGGATTGCAGCTGGGGAATCGCCTGCGCCAGGGAGTCGGCGACCTCGTTCAGCTTAAGCACGGTGGCCTGGCCGGTGACGATGGTATCGGTGTTCTCGCGCACCTGGTTCCAGAGTTTCTGCAGGCGCTGCTTCACCGCCGGCTGGCTGACCGGCTCTTCCTTGACCACATCCCAGGCGCCTTGGAAATCCGACCGGGAGCGCTCCAGCAACTTGAACGCGGCGGCGTTACCGGACGCCGACTCCAGGGCGTTCTTGGCGATCTGCTGGGAGACCACGCGCATCTCCGAGGTCCGGGTAATGTTTTCCTGGGCCTGGTTGGCGCGCGTCGCCGCGAGCAGAAAGTTGACCAAAGCCAGCGCCACGAAAATGGCCAGCCCGATGTATAAGGCGATGTTGAGCGGATTGCTGCCCGCGCGCCCCCGCCCACGCAACAGCTTTCCCGGAATGAACTTCATAGTCTGGCTCCTGGCCTTGTTTTGGCCCTTTTCTTATTTCCCCTGCGTCCCCCGCGCGACCAAGCCCTCAGCCGGTGCGGGCCGCCTGCATAAAGCGCGGGTCCTGCGCCAGCCTGGCAAGGCTGAACACGGACCAGTATTCCCCGTCCCTCTGGTAACCGCCGCTCAGGTAGGGGCCGACATCCGGCTCCTCCCCGGCGGTGGGTGTGGCGACATGGTCGTCCGCCGGGAAGTGCTGCATGCCAAGCACTTCATCGACGATCACGCCGGTGTAAAGATCGTCCCGATCCAGCACCAGCAGCCGCCGCCGTTTCTCTTGCAAGTCCGATGCCTTGCCAAGAAAACGGCTTAAATCCATTACCGTCATCAGGCGGCCGCGCACATTGGCGACCCCCTTCATCCACCCCAGCACCCCCGGTATGCGCGTATAGGCGGGCACCGACAGAATTTCCGCCACCTCGTCCAGCGGCGCCACGAAGCGCCGGCCCTCCAGCGTGAAACCGACGCCGCTCCAATAGTGGACGGCGTCTTCGCGCATCGGCAGGTCGGCGGCGCGGGCCCGGCAGCGCGCCAGATAATCCGCCAGTTTGATAAAGGCGGCGGAGGCGGTGACGCTCATCGGCTTCGGGCTCTCACTGGCCGGCGAGCTGGCGCTCGACGGTCTTTAGCAATACGTCTTCGTCCACCGGCTTGGTCAGGTAGTCGCGGGCACCCTGGCGCTTACCCCACACCCGGTCGGTTTCCTGGTCCTTGGTGGTGACGATGACAATGGGAATGTGCGCGGTGTCCGCCCCCTTGGTGAGCTGGCGGGTGGCCTGGAAGCCATTCAAACCCGGCATCACCACGTCCATCAGCACCAGATCCGGCAATTCGGAGCGGGCCATCGCCACGCCGTCGGCGCCATTGGCGGCCTCCAGCACGTGGTGCCCATGCTTTTCCAGAATCTCCCGCAGCTTATAGGTCTCGGTGGGAGAATCATCGACAATAAGAATGCGTGCCATCTTTTCCTCTTCAGGTTTGAGCACCGCGGCGAGAGCAAGCCCGTGGCCGCGCGCCGGCAAGCCGTGCGCCGCCATTGCCCGCGTTCCAGACATCGGGCTCCGCGCGTGGCCGGGCCACCCGGGCGCCGGCCGTTGGTTCACGTCCGCTACATATACTGGCGGATCGCGCCGAGCAGTTCGTCCTTGGAAAACGGTTTGGTCAGATACTCGTCGGAGCCTACGATGCGCCCCTTGGCTTTGTCGAACAGTCCATCCTTGGAGGAGAGCATGATCACCGGGGTTCCCTTGAACGCGCTGTTGTTCTTGATCAGCGCGCAGGTCTGATAGCCATCCAGCCTTGGCATCATGATGTCCACGAAGATTATGCTCGGCTTGCTATCAGCGATCTTGGCCAGCGCATCGAACCCATCGGTGGCGGTGATCACCTCACAACCCGCTTTTTTCAACAAGGTTTCCGCGGTGCGACGAATGGTCTTGGAATCGTCGATCACCATCACCTTGAGATCTTGGAAGTTGTCAGTCATGGAGAACTGCCTTTAGCCGTGAACCGTTACAGGCCGCAAAGTATTGTAATTATGAGCCTTTTTTATATTGCGATAGGCGGGGCCGGGAACAGCCCGCCGAGCGCTCTGAGGGGCGCCGTGCCGTTGCTCCGTTGGGTGGATCAGCCCAAGCCGGGGTTTTAACATAGATTCTACAATCAATCCATAAGGCCCTGTGAGAGTTGAGAAAACGGTCCCGTAGCGGGCACTTAAGAGCGCTGTTAACATGGCCCGTCATCCCTGTTTCCGGTGGAGTGAAGATGAGCCTTAACGTTGGCGTGGTTATGGACCCCATCGACCATATCAAGCCCTGGAAAGACACCACCCTGGGCATGCTGCTGGAAGCGCAGCGCCGTGGCTGGAGCCTCCACTACATGGAGCCCGCCGACCTGTTCATGCGTGAAGGCCGGGTCTCGGGCATGACCCGCGACCTGAGCGTCGCCGACGACAACCAGAACTGGTTCACCCTGGGCGAGGCCGCGCCCCGCGACCTGGCCAGCCTGGACATGATCCTGATGCGCCAGGACCCGCCCTTCAATGCGCAATACGTCTATGCCACCTACCTGCTGGAAAAGGTCGAGCGCGAAGGCGTGATGGTGGTGAACCGGCCGGCCAGCGTGCGTGACAGTAACGAGAAGCTGTTCGCCACCGACTTCCCCCAATGCTGCGTGCCGACCCTGGTGTCCGGTCGCGGCGATCTGCTCAGAGCGTTTGTAGAGGAAGTCGGTGACGCTGTGATGAAGCCCCTGGACGGCATGGGCGGCTCCAATATTTTCCGCATCGAGCCGGGCAGCTCGAACCTCAGCGTGATCATCGAAGTGCTCACCGAGCACGGCAAAACGCCGATCATGGCGCAGCGCTACATTCCGGACATTACCGCCGGGGACAAACGCATTCTGATGATCAACGGTGAGCCGGTGCCCTACGCCCTGGCCCGGGTGCCGAAAAAGGGTGAGTTGCGGGGTAACCTGGCCGCCGGCGGCACCGGTGAGGGCCGCGAACTCACCGACCGTGATCGCTGGATCTGCGAACAGGTGGGCCCGACGTTGCGCGAGCGCGGTTTGTATTTTGTCGGGTTGGATGTGATTGGTGATTATCTCACCGAGATCAACGTCACCAGCCCCACCTGCATGCGCGAACTGGACCAGATCTACGGGCTTAACATCGCCGGCCAATTGTTCGATACCCTGCTTTCGCTGCGTCAGCAATAGCGGAGTCGGCATGCCAAAATGCGCGGCGGGTCGTGGCGGCCCGCCGGCGAACGGCGGACAATGGCGCCGTTTCGTGGGATTCATTCTGGGGCGACCGGCCCAAGAGCCGGAATAGGATCATGGCTGCACCGCAGGTTACCAGTGCCGACCGGCTCGGTTTTACGTTGTTTCTGGCGCTCGCCGTGCATGGCGTCCTGCTGTTTGGCGTCGGTTTCATGCCGGAGCCGCGCCGCGCCGCGCCGCACACCCTGGAAGTGACCCTGGCCGCGCATCGCTCTGAACAACGGCCCGATCAGGCGGATTTCATTGCCCAGGCCAACCAGCAGGGTGCCGGCGACCAGGACAAAAAGCGCGAACTCACCACCCCGGAACAGGCCCTGTTCAGCGACCCGGACACCCGCCGGGTTCAGCTTGAAGAGCCCACCAGTCGTGCCCCCCAGCCGGTTACCCGGCAGAAGATCATCGTCACCCGCGCGGCCAGCGAGCGCGCCACCGCCAGCCAGCAAAAAGACAAGCGTGAGCCGGACCCGCGCCGGCACGCCGATCACGACAGCATCGATCAGCTCAGCCGCGAGATCGCCAGCCTGCAGGCGCGTCTCGATGAGCAGAAGCAGGCCTATGCCAAGCGCCCCCGGGTGCGGCGGCTGACATCGGTGTCCGCCAAGGCCCATTACGAAGCGCTGTATATCGACAGCTTCCGTCGCCGGGTGGAGGCCGCTGGCACCCGGCATTTCCCGCCCCGGGCGCTGACCAGCAACACCTTCGGGGCGGTGCGTCTGATGGTGGCGCTGAACCGCCAGGGCAAGATCAACGAGATCCGCCTTCTGCAGTCCTCCGGCCACGATTTCCTGGATCAGGCGGCGATTCAAAGCGTGCGTCTGGCGGCGCCGTTTGAACCGTTCGACACGGAAATGCGCGAGCACATGGATGTGCTGGAAATCATCCGCACCTGGAAGTTCGACGCCAACCGCCGCGTTTCATCGCGCTGATCAGGCGCCGCCCGGGCCCGGCCGCGTGCGGCTTGCCCTGCCCGCGCCGGAGCCGGATACTGTCGCCATGGACCAAGCGCAACTGAAACATCAACTGCTGATTGCCATGCCGCAGATGGACGACCCCGACTTCGAGCACACCGTGACCTATCTGGTGGAGCACGGCGAGGAGGGCGCCATGGGGCTGACGCTGAACCGTCCGGTGGCGCTGTCGATCAACGACATTCTCGCCGACATGGAAATCAACGTGGAGGTGCCGCCCTCCGAGCACCACCAGGTGGTGGCCGGCGGCCCGATCCAGCAAGATTCCGGCTTCGTGCTGCACCGCGCCACCGCGCGCCGCTGGGATTCCAGCATCGCCCTGGCGGACGGCCTGTGCCTGACCACCTCCCGGGACATCCTGGAAGCGATTGCCCTGGGCGAGGGCCCGGCCGCCACCCTGGTGTGCCTGGGCTACGCGGGCTGGGATCAGGGTCAGTTGGAACGGGAGCTGGCGGACAACGTCTGGCTCAGCGTCCCCTCCACCCCGGAGCTGGTGCTGGAGACGCCCTTTGGCCAGCGCTGGCGCAGTGCCGCCGCCGGCCTCGGCGTCGACATGAGCCTGATCGCCACCCAGGTCGGCCACGGCTGAGCCGCGCCGCCACCGTTCCCCTCTCCCCCTCAATTCGCCGGATAGCCCGCACCGTGATGATTCTCGCCTTCGACTACGGCACCAAAAAAATCGGTGTCGCCAGCGGCAACGACCTGCTCGGCACCGCCACGCCGTTGCCCGCCCTGCCCTGCAAGGACACCCAACCGGATTGGGACCGCATCGACGCGCTGCTGCGTGAATGGCGGCCCGATTGCCTGGTGGTGGGGCTGCCACTCAACATGGACGGCACCGAAAGCCCGTCCAGTGAGCGGGCCCGTAAATTCGCCCGGCGGCTGCACGGCCGCTTCGGCGCCCGTGTCTGGATGGTCGATGAGCGGCTCTCCACCCGCGAGGCTCGCGAGCGCACCGGCACCCGCGGCCCGGACCCGAAAGTGGATTCGATGGCGGCGGCGGTGATCGCCGAGGGCTATTTGAACGGCGCCGAGCCGCTGGCGCCTTGAGTTTTCTTGACGGCGAGTCACTGCCGGCGTATTTATAACTCAATTTACGAAAATTGAGTTGAAGATGGCAGAAATAAGCCAACCCCCTGACCTAAAACGAATTTTAGAAGAAAAGCAGCCTGCTGTATTGGCTGAAATAGAGCGCCATGGCGCCGTCGACGCAAAAGGGCGCTATCTGCATTGGCACGATTTGCGCCGGCGTCTGCCCGCCTCCCACGATAAAGAGGTGGTGTGGGCGGCGATCAAACTGGCGCGCCGTAATCTGCTGAAACCGCTGTCGTTGAGTACCGCCGGGGGGCAGCCGTTCCAGTTTTGCGTCACCGATATGGCGGAGAGCGTGCTGCACCAGATTGACCGGCTTTGCGCACCTGCCTTGCAGGGCGCCGAGGCCGGCCTTTCCAGCCCGGGCGAGCGTGAGCAGTATCTGGTCGAGACCTTGATGATGGAGGAGGCGATCTCCAGCGCCCAGCTTGAGGGCGCGGCGACCACCCGCAAGGTGGCCCGGGAAATGCTGGTGCGTGAGCGGCGTCCGCGTAACGAAGATGAGCGGATGATTTTCAATAATTATCAGCTGATGCGGGAGGTCAGGCGGGCCCGGGACGAGCCGTTGTCACTGGACCTCATTTTTCGCTTTCATGAATTGGCCACGGCGAGCACGGATCGTGTCGGTGTGATCCCCGGTGAGCCGCGTCAGGGCGACGATGTGGTGGTGGTGGACCGTGACGGGGACGTGGTGCACCAGCCGCCGGACGCTGAGCGGATTCCCGCCCGGCTCGACGCGCTCTGCGGGTTCGCCAATTATAACCACGACGGTCGTGACGGGCGCACGTTCATCCATCCCGCCGCAAAGGCTGTGATTCTGCACTTCATGCTGGGCTACGAGCACCCGTTCGTGGATGGCAACGGGCGAACGGCCCGGGCGCTGTTTTATTGGTACATGCTGAAAGCCGGGTATTGGACCTTCGAGTACATTTCCATCAGTTCTTTGTTAAAGACGGCGCCGATTCAGTATGGCCAGGCTTACCTGTTCACCGAAACCGACGACGCGGACCTGACCTATTTCATTGTTTACCAGCTCGGCGTTGTCCGCCGCGCGATTGATGATTTTCTTGAGTATGTGAAGGTCAAGCACAAGGAGTACCTGGAGCTGCTGGCGTGGCTGGCCGACATGGGATTGGGGAGTCAACTCAACTACCGCCAGGGCTCGCTGCTCAGACAAGCGTTAAAAAAACCGGGCAGCAGCTTTACCGCGAAACAATTAAAGAATCTGTTCGATGTTTCCGAGAACACCGCCCGGGCGGACCTGCGCAGACTGGAAAAATTGCAGGTGCTGGCGCCCTATCGGGTGGGGAAAACCGTGGAATACGTCGCTCGGGCCGACGCCGCTGAGCGGTTGCGCGCCGGCTTTAACGGGGCGAACCGGCGCAGGGCAACGAAAGTCAGACGCCGGTGAGCGCGGCCGCGCTCACCGGAAACCGGATTCAGGCCGCCGGTGCCCACAGGCTTTGCAGGCTGCCGAGCAGATTGCCGGCGACGCCCTCGCTGCCCATGAACTTGAGAATCACCGGGGCGAACTGGCCGATCATGTCCGGGCTCATGCCCAGGGCGCTGAACGCGCTCTGCACACCCTTCAGGCTTTGCACGTTGCCCAGGATCGAGCTGGCCAGGCCGCCACCGCTGCTTTCGCCGCTGCCGAGCAGGCCGGTGAGGCCGGATACCTGGTCGGTGATGCCGCTGAACTGATTGCCGGACAGGTTCGACTTGGCCATCGACAACAGCGCCGCGGTGCCACCGGCGGCCTGGGTCTTGGTGACGCCGAGCTGGTCGGTGAGCTGGCTGACCAGAGAGGCGGTATCGCCGGCCACCTTGAACTGGCCGCTGGCCTGATCAATGGAAGACTGTGCCTTGCCGGTGGCGCTGTTGGCTCTGTCGGAGGCATCGCTGACCGCCTTGTTGGCGGAGTCGGTCAGGCCTTTCAGATCGAAGGCGTGGGCGGGGCCGATGAAAGCAACACACAGTGCCGTGGCGGTGAGGGCTTTGGAGAACATGGACATCCTGGTTCCTTCCTTGACGTTGATGGGCTGTAAAACGCGGATTGTAAACCAAAACGCACCGTGCTTGGGTGCGTGCCGTCACGGCGACGGATGGCGCCCGGGTGGCTCGCAATGCGGGCAGTTCAAGGGCTGGCCCAGCATGCCCGCGCGCCCCGCAGCGGTGCGTGTCCAGGGGCGCTCGCTCCAGGGCGGGCGATCACGCACATGCTGGGTGTGGCCGCAGGCCAGCTCCGCGACCCAGTCGCCGTCGGCGTCACGGTGAAACCCGGTAATCGGTTGTTGCACGCCTTCCTCCTGTGTCGAGCGGTTGCGTCGCTGGCACAGGGTAAACGAGACCGGCCGTTCTGACAGTGGCGTAGCGGCCGCCCGCTTCTGCTACTCTTAGCGGCCTGACCTGTTTGAGGAGAGGCCCGTTGCGTTGGAGTGAAGAACAGATTGAAACCCGGCTCGGGGAGATCGCCGACGCGCTGGCGGCGCTGCCGGGCGAGCCGCCTTGCCTGGTGGGCATTCAATCCGGCGGCGCCTGGGTGGCGGCGGCGCTGAACGAGCGCCTGGCGCAGCCGTTGCCGATCGGTTCGCTGGACGTGAACTTCTACCGCGATGACTTTGATACCCGCGGCCTGAAGCGTTCGGTCAAGCCTTCCGATCTGCCCTTCGAGGTGGACGGCGCGCACATCGTACTGGTGGACGACGTGCTAATGACCGGCCGCACCATACGCGCGGCCATGAACGAGCTGTTCGATTACGGCCGCCCGGCGTCGATCCGGCTGGTGGTGCTGTTCGACATCGGCCATCGGGAATTGCCAATTCGTCCCGATATTTGCGGGGAAACTTTGGCATTGCCGCCCCATCAGCGGGTAGAATTACGCGGACCCGCGCCCCTGGTCGCGGAGGTTAGAACCATAAGGCCCGACGAATGACACTAGCGCCGCCGCCCTCCTCCCGCGTGCAGCTCACAGAAGACGGAAAGCTGCGCCACTTCCTTTCCGTCGAACACCTTTCCCGTTCCCTGCTCGAAGAAATTCTCGACACCGCCGCCAGCTTCGTGGACGTGGGTGACCGCGCCATCAAGAAAGTGCCGCTGCTGCGCGGCAAGACGGTGGTCAATTTGTTCTTCGAATCGAGCACGCGCACGCGCAGCACCTTCGAGCTGGCGGCCAAGCGGCTCAGCGCCGACGTGCTCAATCTGGACATCGCCAAGTCCGCCACCAGCAAGGGCGAGACCCTGCTGGACACCCTGCGCAACCTGGAGGCGATGGCCGCCGACATGTTCGTGGTGCGCCACCAGGATTCCGGCGCGCCGTTCTTTATCGCCGAGCAGGTCACGCCCCGGGTGGCGGTGATCAACGCCGGCGACGGCCGCCACGCCCACCCCACCCAGGCGATGCTGGACATGTACACGATCCGCCATTACAAGGGCGGCTTCGCCGGCCTCAAGGTGGCGGTGGTGGGCGACATCCTGCACTCGCGGGTGGCCCGCTCCCAGGCGCACGCGCTCAATATTCTGGGCGCCGAGGAAGTCCGCTTTATCGGCCCCAAAACCCTGCTGCCCCGCGATGTGGAAGCGCTCGGTGTGACCGTGTTCACCGACATGATCCAGGGCCTCAAGGACGTCGACGTGGTGATCATGTTGCGCCTGCAGAAAGAGCGCATGGACTCCGCCCTGCTGCCCAGCGAGGGCGAATTTTACCGTCTCTACGGCCTCAACAACGACAAGCTGCGCCACGCCCGGCCGGACGCCATCGTGATGCACCCGGGGCCGATCAACCGGGGCGTGGAAATCGCCTCGGAAGTGGCCGACGGACCGCGCTCGGTGATTCTTAACCAGGTGACCTTTGGCATCGCGGTGCGCATGGCGGTGATGTCGATGGCGATCAGCGGCCAGGAGAGCGCCCACGGGCAGCCCCAAGGAGACCTCGATGGCCGGTAAAGCCCATCTTCTGATTCGCAAGGGCCGGGTCATCGACCCCGCCTCCGGCCGCGACGAGATCGCCGATCTGTTGATCGATGAAGGCCGTCTGGTGCGCATCGGCGCCAGCCTGGATGCGCCCGGCGCCGAGATCATCGAGGCCGAGGGCCACTGGGTGCTGCCCGGCCTGGTGGACGCCTGCGTGCATTTGTCGCTGCCGGGCAGCGGCCGCACTGGCGACATCGCATCGGAAAGCCGCGCCGCCGCCGCCGGCGGCATTACCCATCTGGCGGCCCAGCCGGATTGCGGGCCGGTGGACAGTGCCGCGGTGGTGCGCCTGATTCGCGAACAGGCCGGCCACGCCGGCTTCGCGCGGGTGCTGCCGATTGCCGCCATGACTCAGGGGCTGCAAGGCACCCAACTGGCGGAGATGTTCACGCTGGCGCGCGCCGGCTGCATCGCCGTCGGCCAGGCCGGCGCCAAAGTGGCCGATGCTCTGATTCTCAAGCGCTGCCTGGAGTACGCCGCGACCTTTGATTTGCCGGTGATGTTCCGCCCCCAGGACGCCGCCCTGGCCGCCGGCGGTTGCGCCCACGACGGGCCGGTGGCGGCGCGGCTGGGCCTGCCGGGCATCCCGGCGGTGGCCGAGTCGGTGGACCTGGCCCGCGATCTGCTGCTGGTGGAAGCCACCGGCGTGCGCGCCCACTTCCAGCAGATCTCCAGCCGTGAATCCCTGCATCTGCTGCGCGAGGCACGCCGCCGTGGTTTGCCGGTAAGCGCCGATGTCAGCATTCATCATCTGTTGCTCGATGAAGACGCCCTGGAAGGCTTCAACAGCCACTGTCATGTGATTCCGCCGCTGCGCGGCAGCGCCGACCGGCAAGCGCTGCTGGCGGCGGTGGCGGACGGCACCATCGACGCGATCTGCTCCCAGCATCAGCCGGTGGGCTCGTCCAGCAAGGCGGCGCCGTTTCCCGCCACCCGGCCCGGCATTTCCGGGCTGGATACGCTGCTGCCGTTGGTGCTTAAACTGGTCAGCGACGGCGATCTGCCCCTGGCCCGGGCGCTCGATGCGGTCACCGCCGCGCCAGCGCGTTGCCTGGGGATTCAGGCCGGGCAACTGGAAACCGGTCGCCCAGCCAGCCTCTGCGTGCTCGACGCCGGCGCCACCCGCGCCATGGCCAGCCACTGGCTTTCCGCCGGTCGTAACTCCCCCTGGCTGGACGCCACTTTGCCGGGCATCGTTAAGCTCACCCTCTGCCATGGCCGGTTAAGCTGGCGTGGCGGCGACTGAGCCCGGCGGTAACGCTCACTCCACCTGGAACACATAGCGGCGCAGGGCGTCGTCACTGAGCACCCCGGGCGCCACTTGCAGCTTGCCGTCCGGGTCCAGAAACAGCGTCGCGGGTGTCCCCTTCAAGCCCAACCGCATCATCAGAATGGTGTTGCCCTGAATCTGGTTTTCCAGCTCGGCGGGAACGGTTTTCAACGGCGCCGGGCCGGCGCCTTGCTGGCCGTAATGGCGCTCGGCCTGTGCGAAGGTGGCGGCCGGATCATCGGCGGCCAGTACCGCGGCGGCTTTGGGCAGGCTGGTGGGCCGCAGCAGGGCGATCAGAATATGCCGCACCTGGGTGGCATTGTCCTCGCGCTGCAGATACGGCTGCATGGCCTGCCATTGGCGCGCGCAGTAAGGGCAGTTCATATCGGTGAACGTGTACACCACCCGCTCCGGCTGATCCGCGCCCTCCGCCACCCAGGCGGCGTTCTCGAGAAGCGCCAGCACCCGGTCCTGATTGGCGGCGGCGAAGGCCGGCCAGGGCAGCGCCATCAAGGCCGCCACCAGTAAGGCGTTGAAATACGGTTTAAGCATGTCCTGTCTACTCCTTGAGGTGGGGTTGCAAAAAGTGCTGAAGGCCGGCTGCGGACAGTGGCCCGATGTGGTGATCGATGACCTCGCCCGCGCCGTTGAGCAGCACCGTGGTGGGCAAGGCGCCGCTGCCCCAGGCCCGGGCCAGATCGCCGTGGGGGTCCAGGTAAACGCCGTTTAACTCAAGATCGGCATCGCTCAGGTAAGCGGCCATGGTGGCCGCGTCTTCACCCTGGTTGGCGAACAGAAAGCGCACCCGGGGATAGTGATGCTGCCCGGCTTCCAGCACCGGCATCTCGCGGCGGCACGGCGGACACCAGGTGGCCCAGAGATTGACCAGCGTCACGCCCGGGCCACGGGCCTGGTGCAGGCTGACATCGCCGCCGTCGGGGCGATAAAGCGTCACGTCCGGAGCGGGGGTGCCGGCGGGGTTGAGCAACACCACCACCGCCGCCACCGGCACCGCGGCCAAGGCACCGTAGAGGCTGGCGTGCAGGGCCTCGCCCACCGCCGCGCGCCGCCATGCGGCCAGCGCCATACCCGCCGCCAGCCCGGCCAGGGCGCCGGGCCACCAGAGGCCGCCGTCACGCAGGTCGAACATCGCCAGCACGCTGGTGAACTGGTCCTGATAGCGCAGCACGAACGCCGCCCGCGCGCCGATCAGCGCCGCCGCCGCCAGCCAGATAATCAGGGGCTCGGCATCGCCCGGGTGGCCGCGCCGCTTGCGGCGCGCGGCGACCAGGGTGGCGACCATCACCGCCACCAGCCACGGCAATGGCGCCAGCGGAATGGCCAACGGGCCCAGGGATACGGTCGTCATGGGGCCTCTCCAGGTTAAGATTGGGGGTGAGCATCCGGCGCCACTATTAACGCCGGGTTAATCACCGCCGGATTACTCTGTGGCCGATTATCCGAACGATCACGCGACGAAGATTTCCCCATGCATGTGTTGTTGGTTGAAGACGATGCCCTGCTCGGCGATGGCGTTCAGGTGGGCCTGGAAGCGCACGGCTTCACGGTCGCCTGGGTGGAGAGCGCCGCCGCCGCCACGGCGGCGTTGTTGAGCGTGCATTTCGACGCGGTGGTGCTGGATCTGGGCTTGCCGGATGAAGACGGCGTGACGTTGTTGCGCCGCTGGCGGCGCCAGGGCCGCTCGGAATCGGTGCTGGTGCTGACCGCCCGCGATGGCGTCGACCACCGCGTGCTCGGGCTCAACGCCGGCGCCGACGATTATCTGATCAAACCCTTTGACCTCAGTGAACTGGCGGCCCGCTTGCACGCCCTGCTGCGGCGTGCCCAGGGGCGAACCTCGCCGCTGATCGAGTACGGCGAGTTGCGCTTCGATCCGGCGCGTCAGGAACTGTGGCGCGGCGAGCGTCTGGTGCCGTTGCCGCGTCGGGAGCGGGCGCTGCTGCTGGCGTTGTTGCAAAGCCGGGGGCGGGTGTTGACCGCCGATGAACTGGCCGACCGTGTCTACGGCTGGACCGGCGGGGTGGAAAGCAACGCCCTGGCGGTGCACATCCACAGCCTGCGCCGCAAGCTCGGTGACCGGCTGATCGAAACCGTGCGTGGCGAAGGTTACCGGCTGGGCAGCCCGCCATGATCGGCCCGGCACGTCTGCGTGGCCGTTTGCTGGTGGGCATCGGGCTGAGCCTGTCGCTGCTGTGGCTGTTGCTGGCGTTGTGGCTGCATGGCGAGGTGAAGAGCCGGCTGGCCACGGTGCTCGATGAGCGGCTGGCGGCCTCCGCCAAGATGGTGGTGTCGCTGGTGGACGAGCAGGCCGCGCGTGGCGGCATCCAGTTGAAGGATCGTGGCGGCATGCCACTGGGCGGCATCGCCTGCGAGGTGAGCGGCCTGCGTGGTGAGATTCTGGCCCGTTCCGCCGGCGCCCCGCGCGGGCGCCTGGCGACCGCCACGGACGGCTTTGCCGAGCGCCAGGTGGGCGGCGAGCAATGGCGGGTTTACACCATTACCCAGGGCGCGCTGAAAGTGGCGTCGGCGGAGCGTATGCGCGGCCGTACGGATTTCATGCGCCAGGTGGCACTGGTGTTGCTGATCAGCCTGGCCGCCGGCCTGCTCGCCAGCCTGGCGCTGGTGTGGTGGGCGGTGGGCCGGGCGCTGCAACCGCTGGCCGGGCTGCGCCGGCAGATCGCCGAGCGCGGTCTGGACGATGACACACCGCTGAGCGGACCCCGTGGCGCGGCGGAACTGATGCCGATGGTGGCGACCCTGAACGGCTGGTTGGCGCGGGTGCGCGAAGCGTTGTCCCGCGAGCGCCGCCTGACCGACGATCTGGCCCATGAACTGCGCACGCCGCTGGCGGCGATCCGCACCCAGCTTCAGGTGGCCGGCCTCACCGAAGGAGAAAAATCCGAGCGCGCCCGGGTTGCCGCCGAGCAGGCGGCGCTGCGCCTGGGGCGCAGCCTGGATCAACTGCTGGCACTGGCACGGGAAGACGGCGCGCCGGTCAGCGGCACGCCCTGCCCGCCGCTGTCGGAGCTGGTGGCGGGGGTGCTGGCGGAGCTGGCTGGCGTGATCAACGATCACGGCCTGCGGGTGAGCGCGCGCGGCGGTGACGATCTGCTGCCGGCGGCGCCGGAGGGGCTGGTGCGCATCGCGGTGCGCAATGTGCTCGAGAATGCGGTGCGGCACAGCCCCGCCGGGGCGGCGCTGACGCTGCGCTGCGAACCGCTGGGCAAGGACGGCTGCGCGGTGGTGGTGGAAGATCATGGCCCCGGGTTGACCCCTGGACAGCGCCAGCGGGCGCTGGATCGGGGCTGGCGCGGCCGGGGTGGCGGTCAGGGGCTGGGGCTGGCGATTGTCGCCACCATCATGGCGCGCACCGGCGGCCGGGTCGAGCTGGGTGACACCGCCGGCGGCGGGCTGACGGTTACTTTGCGCTGGCCCCGGGCGGGTAGCGTTTGAACATTTCCGTGACCATGGCGTTGATGCGTTCCAGCCGGTGCTGGCTGTTCATTTCCAGATAGAGGGTATCGCGGCTGGTGGCCTGCCAGACCACTTCCTTGCTACCCGGCTCCACCAGTGCCAGTTGCAGGCGATATTCCTTCTCGGTCTCGCCCTCCACCGGGGTGCTGGTGCTCAGGCCATAGTTGTTGCGCCAGAAGCCCAGCCCGAATGAGAAGGTATTGCCGCTGAAGCGCTCCACCGGCGTGAACTGGTAGCGCAGCAGCAGATCCGCCTGATCCTTGTCCGCCGCTTTGAGCGGCCCGTTGGCGAGGGTTTCCTTCACCGCCTGCTGCACCCGCTGGCCGTCCAGGCTGAGCATTTCGCTGTCGCCGGAGGGCGGGTCGATGGCGTAGGTCTGGTAACGGCTGTAGTCGGTGCCGGCACGATGGTCAACCACCACCGGGCTGACACAGCCACTCATGAGCAGTACCAACATCAGGGCGAACGCACGCATGGTCTCTCTCCGTTGGTGATCATTCACCACGCCAGTATAGGTCGCCGCCGCCACGGTGGCGTCAACGGGAGCCGGCGGGAATTTGCACCCACACCGCGTGGGCTTTGGCCAGACAGCGGCCCCGTGGATCAAAGACCGCGGTACCGGCGAACAGTTTCCGGCCATCGCGGCCTTCCGCCCAGCCGAGGATCACATGATCCTCGCCCAGGCGCGGTGCCTCGTCCACCTGCACGGTGAAACTGCCGAGCACCACCCAGTTGCCAGGATCGCGCGCCAGCGCGAACGAGCCCGGGCAATCCAGCGCCGCGTAAAGCTGCGGCAAGGCCACCCGCCCGTGCCCGTCGCCGAGCTCGTTGCCCGGGGTCCAGGCGCAGGCCACCGCGCGCCGGTCGTCCAGCCAGCCGGGAAACAGGCGCAGCCCGTCCTGGCGTTGCGGGCCGCACACGTAGCAGCCGGGGAAGGCGTGCTCGGTGAAGCCGACGAAGTGCTGCTCCGCCGCGCGCGCCTCGGCCAGGGTGGGCGCCGCCGGCACCGTTATGGGCGGCAGCTCGGCGCGGCGGGCGCGGGCCACCGGGCGCTCCCCGTGCAGGGCGAACAGCTCGTCCTGATCGCGTCGCAACGGCAAATCGGTGGCCAGCGGCGGTGGCGCCATCAGGCGCGTTTCCACGCAGGCGGCGCCGGTGTGTTCGGCCAGGCAGCCGCAGATATAGCCGCCATTGGCGGAACCCGGCGGGCCATTGAAGCGGGTGGCAATGTGAATATTGGCGTCGGTCATGGTGGTCTCTGGGTGATGGCCCGGTCGGGGCGGTGAATCAGACGGGGGCGAGCGATTCGGGCAGGCCCTGGGTAACGCCCTCTTTGATGCGATCTCCCAGATAGCGGGCGGCGCGCCCGGCGTACTGGCCCTCGGCGTAGACCAGATAGAGATCGTGATAGCGTTCGGCGCCCTGGCTCAGAGGCAACGGGCGCAGCGCGCCGTTGGCGAGGTCATCGCCGATCTCGGTCTCCGGCACCCAGGCGAACCCCAGGCCGCGCACCAGGGCGGCACGGCGGGCCTCGCCCAGTGAGAAGGTCCAGCGTTGCTCCGCGCCCAGCCAGCCGGAATCGACGCGCCGGCGGCCGGCGTCACGGATCACCAATTGGCGGTGCGGGCGCAGGTCTTCCAGCTCCAGCGGGCCCTGATGGTGCAGAGGATGGGAAGGCGCCGCCGCCGCCACGAAGCGCACGCGCAGCAGGTGATCGCCCATGAAACCCGGCGGCACGTGGCCGGTAATCACCACATCCGCTTCATGGCGCAGCAGCGCCTCTTCGGCTCCGGAGAGCACCGTCTGCAGGAATTCCACCCGCGTCAGCGGGCTCTCGCCGGCCAGTTGCGCCAGGGCGCACAGCACGTAATCGTTGGGAAACAGACCGTCGGCGGTGAGTCGCACCATGGGCTCCCAGCCGTGGCCGAACTGAATCGCCGTTTTCTCGATGCGCCCGGCTTCTTCCACCAGCATTTTCGCCTGACGATAGAGCAGATCACCGGTTTCGGTAAGTTTGGCGCGCCGGCCCTCGAGCGCGAAGGCGCGCACGCCCAGTTCGCTTTCGATTTTCTGCACCGCGTAACTGATCGCGGATTGGCTCTTGTCCAGGGCTTCGGCGGCGGCGGCGTAGCCGCCCTCGTCCACCACGGCGATCAACGCTTGCCACTGGTCCAGGGTGATTTTGGTCGACATATCGAATCAGTTGGCCATATATCGCGAATTCATGCCGTTTTATATCTTCTGATCAGAAAAGACAATGGGGTCATCGCACACTTACC
This sequence comes from Alloalcanivorax mobilis, assembly GCF_002864685.1. Taxonomy (GTDB): domain Bacteria; phylum Pseudomonadota; class Gammaproteobacteria; order Pseudomonadales; family Alcanivoracaceae; genus Alloalcanivorax; species Alloalcanivorax mobilis. Next base: position 106,978 of record NZ_NMQZ01000001.1, on the reverse strand, counting down.
CCCATGCCGGGTCGCGGCCCGGTCAGAACACGGAGAATAAAGATGGCCAGCATTTTGTACCTGCAAAACAGCATTTTCGGTGACCAGGGGCAGTCCAGCCAGTTGGCGCGGCGGTTTATCGAGGGTTATCAGGCGGCGCACCCCGGCACCGGGGTGGTGGTCCGTGACCTGATCACCGACGGCGTGCCGCATCTGGATCTGGAGCGCGCCGGTGCCTTGCGCGGTTTCAGCGACACGCTCAACGACGCTCAGCGGGCGGTGCTGGCACAATCGGACTCTCTGGTCGAGGAGTTGAACAACGCCGACCTGGTGGTGATCGGCCTGCCCATGTACAACTTCAGCGTACCCAGCCAGTTCAAAGCCTGGTTCGACCACATCGCCCGCGCCGGGCTGACCTTCAAGTACACCGAGCAGGGTCCGGTGGGCCTGGTCGCGGACAAGCCGGTGAGGGTGTTCGCCACCCACGGTGGTATTCACCAGGGGCAGCCCCATGAAACCTCCACGCAGTTCGTGAAAACGATCCTCGCTTTTATTGGCCTCACCGATGTGGAATTCGTTTACGCCGAAGGGCTGAACATTGGTGAAGACGTGAAGAACCAGGCGCTGCTGCGCGCCCAGGCGCGGATCGCCGCGCAATTGCAACAGTTCGATGAGAAAACGTCCGCCTGAGGCGGGCTTGACGCACGCACAACGCAGGCACGCACAACGAAGGCACGCACAACGAAGGCACGCACAACGAAGGAGAGCCCTATGGGTTTGCTGGTAGAGGGAAAATGGCAGGATCAATGGTACGACACCAAGAGCACCGGAGGCCGTTTCAAGCGCTCCGAAAGCCAGTTTCGCCATTGGCTGAGCGCCGATGGCGATGATCGCTTCAAGGCTGAGAGCGGCCGTTACCATCTGTACGTGTCCTACGCCTGCCCGTGGGCGCACCGTGCGTTGGTGATGCGCGCCTGGAAAGGGCTGGAACAGCACATACCGGTGTCGGTGGTGGACCCGCTGATGCTGGAAAACGGCTGGGAGCTGGGCGGCGATTTTCCCGGTGCCACCGGCGACCGGTTGTACCGGCTGGACAAGCTTTATCAGTTGTACCTGAAGGCCGATCCCCACTACACCGGGCGAGTCACCGTGCCGGTGCTGTGGGACAAGCAGCGCGAGACCATCGTCAGCAACGAGTCGGCGGACATCATCCGCATGCTCAACACCGCCTTCGACGATCTCGGCGCGCGCCCCGGCGACTATTACCCAGAGGATCTGCGCCCGGCCATCGATGAGGTCAATGCGCTTGTTTATGACACCGTGAACAACGGCGTCTACAAGGCCGGTTTCGCCACCAGCCAGGCGGCCTACGACGAAGCAGTGCAGGCGCTGTTCGACACTCTGGAGCAGCTTGAGCAGCGGTTGGGCGAGAGCCGTTATCTGGTCGGCAACACGCTCACCGAGGCGGACCTGCGGCTGTGGACCACGCTGGTGCGGTTTGACCCGGTGTACGTCACTCATTTCAAATGCGACCGCAAGCGCATTGCCGATTACCCAAACCTGAACGGCCTGCTGCGCGAGGTGTATCAGCTGCCCGGTGTGGCCGAAACGGTGAATATGGCGCACATCCGCAACCACTATTTTCGCAGCCATCCAACGGTGAACCCGCACGGCATCATCCCGATCGGCCCACGGCTGGATTATTCAGCCCCGCACGATCGTGAGCGTTTGGGCGAGCGGCACATTCGCGGCGTTTAAAGCCGCTGCAAGAGCGATAAAAGGCGAGGTGGCAATGATGGAAGAACGTCGTGTACTCAATACCTTCCGGGCGCTGGAAACGTCCGATGGCGCCGGCGTGCGGCTCAAGCGCGCGCTCGGCCACAACCCCAGCGTGCGGCTCGACCCGTTTCTGATGCTCGACGCTTTCTCCTCCGACAATCCGGACGATTACCTGGCCGGCTTTCCGGCGCACCCGCATCGTGGATTCGAGACCGTCACGTATTTGATCGAAGGCCATATGCGGCACCGGGATCATCTCGGTAACGAAGGCGATCTGAAGCAGGGTGGCGTGCAATGGATGACCGCCGGACGCGGCATTATTCATGAAGAAATGCCGCAACAGCAGGACGGCCTGCTGCGTGGCTTTCAATTGTGGATCAACCTGCCGGCGGCGGAGAAGATGAAAGCGGCCGGTTACCGGGACATCGCCGACCGTGAGATCCCGCGCCTGGATCTCGGCGGCGGCGGCCAGATCAAGGCGATTGCTGGCGAGGTGGAGATCGCCGGCGAGCGCCTGGTGGCACCGGTCACCGGTGGCAGCACCGAGCCGCTCTATCTGGACGTGACACTGCGCCCTGGCGAATCGGTGGCGATCCCGGTGACCGCCGGTCACAACGCCTTGCTGTACGTGTTCGAGGGAGATCTGAGCGTGGCCGGCGAGCCGGTCGCCGATCAACACACTGCAACGCTCACCGACGGTGAGCGCGTCACCCTGCTCGGCGGCAACGGCGGCGCCCGGGTGTTAGTGCTGGCCGGCAAGCCGATCAAGGAGCCGGTGGCGCAATACGGACCGTTTGTAATGAACACCCAGGAGCAGCTCGATCAGGCGTTGCGGGATTACCGCAACGGCACCCTGACCGACCCGTCGTAAGAGGTGGGCGGCGCGGTTCAGCTCAACGCTTTTACCGCCGCGTCGTAATCCGGTTCCTGGTCGATGTTCGCCACCCGCTCGCTGTGCAGAACCTTGTCGTTGCCGTCCAGCACCACCACGGCGCGGGCGCACAAGCCGTGCAGCGGGCCGCCGGTAATGGCAACGCCGTAATTGCGCTGAAATTCCGGGTGGCGAAACGTGGACAGGGTGGTCACGTTGCCGAGCCCTTCCGCGCCGCAAAAGCGGCTGGCGGCGAACGGCAAATCCGCCGACACCACCAGCACCACGGTGTTGTCCAGGCCACTGGCGTATTCATTGAATTTACGGGTGGAATTGGCACAGATGCCGGTGTCGATGCTGGGGATGATATTGAGGACTTTGCGCTTGCCGGCGTAGTCGCCGAGCGTCACGTCCTGAAGGTCGCTGTTGGTCAGGGTAAACGGAGGCACCGCCTCGCCAGCCCCGGGAAAGTCGCCATCCACGGGCACCGCTTCGCCATTGAACCGCACATCACTCATCGTTTTTCTCCTCTCCTGTTGGATTCACGCTCTGCCTGGCGCCAGCCCGCTTCGCCGGGCTGGCCAGGTGGCTTCAGTCGGTCAGTTCGGCGTCCAGGGAGATGTCCGCGTTCAGTACCTTGGACACCGGGCAGCCTTTTTTGGCGCCGTTGGCGATGTCCTGGAATTGCTTGTCATCGATACCGGGCACGGAGGCCTTCAGATCAAGGTGGATTTTGGTGATGGCAAAACCGTCACCGTCTTTTTCCAGCGTGACCTTCGCTTTGGTGTCGATGCTCTTGGCGGTGAAACCGGCGTTGCCCAGTTCCAGCGACAGCGCCATTGAAAAACAGCCGGCGTGGGCGGCGCCAATCAACTCTTCGGGATTGGTGCCTGGCTCATCCTCGAAGCGGGTATTAAAGCCGTAAGGCTGTTCCTTCAATGCACCACTGTGGGTGGAAATGGTGCCCTTTCCTTTCTTGATGTCGCCTTCCCAATGGGCGGATGCGAACTTGTTCATAAAGCCTCCTTGTCGGTGGTCGGAACCGTATGACGATGCGAACAACACCCTGCGCCGGTGGGCGTGAAGAGCCCGTTGACGACAAAAGCCCTGGTCATCGCATACGTCTTCATACCACAGCGATTGGTGCGCGGTCCGCCGGCTTCAAGGCGGGATCGTAAAAGATTGGGGAACACACCGGCGCCGGGCCGGCGTGGGGTCACTCGCTGTCGTCGATGCTCAGGCCGCGGGTGGCGTGGTCGAGGCTGGACGCGTCGCTTTCGTTGGCCAGTTTGATCATCAGACGCAGATCGTTGGGCGAATCGGCGTGGGCGATGGCGTCTTCGTAGGTGATTTCACCGGCGTCGTACAGGTCGTAGAGCGCCTGATCGAAGGTCTGCATGCCCTGCTCTCGGGATTTGCTCATCAGCGCCTTGAGCAGGTGCACCTCGCCTTTGCGAATGTGATCGGCCACCAGCGGGGTATTGAGCAGCACTTCGATGGCGGCGCGGCGGCCTTTGCCGTCCGGGGTGGGGATCAACTGCTGGGCAACGATGCCGCGCAGGTTGAGCGACATGTCCATCCACAACTGACCGTGGCGGTCGGCGGGGAAGAAGTGAATGATGCGATCCAGCGCCTGGTTGGCATTGTTGGCGTGCAGGGTGGCCAGGCACAGGTGGCCGGTCTCGGCGAAGGCGATCGCGTAATCCATCACTTCGCGGCTGCGGATCTCGCCGATCAGGATCACGTCCGGCGCCTGGCGCAGGGTGTTCTTCAAGGCCACCTCGAACGATTCGGTATCGATGCCCACCTCGCGCTGGGTAACGATGCAGCCCTGGTGTTGGTGGATGAATTCGATCGGGTCCTCAATGGAAATGATGTGGCCTTTGGAATTGCGGTTACGGTGGCCGATCATCGCCGCCAGCGACGTGGATTTACCGGTGCCGGTGGCGCCCACGAAGATCAGCAGGCCACGCTTGGTCATCGCCAGATCCTTGATGATCGGCGGCAGGCGCAATTCATCCACGTTGGGAATCTTGGTCTCGATGCGGCGCAGCACCATGCCCACCAGGTTGCGCTGGTAAAAGGCACTGACCCGGAACCGGCCGATGCCGCGCGCGGAAATCGCGAAGTTGCACTCGTGGTGCTCAATGAATTCCTTGCGCTGCTTCTCGCTCATCACGTTGAGCACCAGATCCCGGGTCATGTCCGGGGTCAGGGCATTGCGTGTCACCGGCACCACCTTGCCGTGAATCTTCATGCTGGGTGGCACGCCGGCGGTGATAAACAGGTCGGAGCCGCCTTTTTGCACCATCAGTTTCAGCAGGTCATCGAATTCCATAGCGGGGTCCGTCAGATCGAGTCGGGGTTCTTGGCTTTTTCCCGGGCCACTTCCCGGGACACCAGGCCTTTCTGCACCAGCCCTTGCAGGCATTGGTCCAGCGTCTGCATGCCCAGCCCGGCGCCGGTCTGGATCGCCGAATACATCTGCGCCACCTTGTCTTCGCGGATCAGGTTACGGATCGCCGGGGTGCCGATCATGATTTCGTGGGCGGCCACCCGGCCGCCGCCGTTCTTCTTCATCAGCGTTTGTGAAATCACCGCCTGCAATGATTCCGAGAGCATTGAGCGGACCATGGATTTCTCTTCCGCGGGAAACACGTCCACCACCCGGTCGATGGTCTTGGCGGCGCTGGTGGTGTGCAGGGTGCCGAACACCAGGTGGCCGGTCTCGGCGGCGGTGAGGGCCAGCCGGATGGTCTCCAGATCGCGCATTTCGCCGACCAGAATGATGTCCGGGTCTTCCCGCAGCGCCGAGCGCAGCGCTTCGGCGAAGCCGAGCGTGTCGCGGTGCACCTCGCGCTGGTTGACCAGGCACTTCTTCGATTCGTGCACGAATTCAATCGGGTCCTCGATGGTCAGCACGTGCTCGTAGCGGGTGTTGTTGATGTAGTCCATCATCGCCGCCAGGGTGGTGGACTTGCCCGAGCCGGTGGGGCCGGTGACCAGCACGATGCCGCGCGGGAACGCGGCGATGTTCTGGAACACCTTGCCCATGCCCAGATCTTCCATCGACAGCACCTTGGAGGGAATGGTCCGGAACACCGCGCCGGCGCCCCGGTTCTGATTAAAGGCGTTGACCCGGAAGCGGGCCACGCCGGGCACCTCGAACGAGAAGTCGGTTTCCAGGAATTCCTCGAAATCCTTGCGTTGCTTGTCGTTCATGATGTCGTAGATCAGCGCGTGGACCTCTTTGTGTTCCATCGGCGGCAGATTGATGCGGCGCACGTCGCCGTCCACCCGGATCATGGGTGGCAGACCGGCCGACAAGTGCAGATCCGAAGCGCCATTCTTGGCGCTGAAGGCAAGCAGTTCGGTGATATCCATGGGCGTCTGTGTTGTTTTTGAGGTTGGAGAGGCTCCCCGGGGCCTCTGCTATGATGCCGCCAGTCGTGTTGGCGGCGGCTCAGTGGCGGCTCAGTAAAAAGTCGCAGTGAGTAACACCGTTAAAGTAACCGCAGACCCTGAGTCATTCAATCATGCCTGAACCCTCCACCCCCCTGACCTCGATTCGCGCACGAATCCAGGACGCCTGCGCGGCCGCCGGCCGTGATCCCACCTCGGTGACTCTGCTGGCGGTGAGCAAAACCCGTGACGCCGGCGAAATCGCCGCGCTGGCGGATCAGGGCCAGCGGCACTTTGGTGAAAATTATCTGCAGGAAGCGCTCGGCAAGATGCCGGCGCTGGCCGGGCGCGGCCTGGTGTGGCATTTCATCGGCCCGATTCAGTCCAATAAGACCCGCGATATCGCCGCCCATTTCCACTGGGTGCACTCGGTGGATCGGGAGCGGCTGGCCCAGCGTTTGAATGACCAACGGCCGGCGGCGCTCGGCCCGCTGAATGTTTGTATCCAGGTCAATCTGGACGACGAGGACAGCAAAGCCGGGGTGGCCGTGGGTCAGGTGGCGGCGCTGGCGGCCCGCTTTCATCAGTGGCCACGTCTGCGCCTGCGCGGCCTGATGGCGATCCCCCGTGCCGATGCCGAGGACGGCAATCGGGCCGCCTTCCACCGCCTCGCCATGACACTGTCACATTTGCGCAATACAATGCCCGCCCTCGACACGCTTTCCATGGGCATGAGCGCGGACTTTCCGGTCGCCATCGACGAGGGCGCCACCCTGGTGCGCCTGGGCACCGCCCTGTTTGGCCCGCGCCCGGCCAGGGAACCGCACTGACACACCCGCAGCGGTGTGCCGGCGGCACAACAAAAGGACGACACAGGTATGGCACAGCAACTGATCGGTTTTATCGGCGCGGGCAACATGGCCACCAGCCTGACCGGCGGCATGGTCGCCAAGGGCATCCGGCCGGCACGCATCTGGATGAGCGATCCTTCCCCGGATCGCCTCGACGAGGTGTCCCGCCTGCACCGGGTGCACGTCACCGACGACAACCTGGAGGTAGCGCGGCGCGTGGATGTGCTGGTGCTGGCGGTGAAGCCCCAGGTGATGGGCGATGCCTGCGCCGCGCTGCGCGAGATCATCACCGAGCGCCAGCCGCTGGTGATCTCGATTGCCGCCGGTGTCACCGTCGCCAACCTGAAACAATGGCTGGGTGAGGCGCCGATCGTGCGGTGCATGCCCAACACCCCGGCGCTGGTGCAGGCCGGCGCCACCGGTTTGTACGCCGCCGAGGGCGTGAGCGCCGAACAGAAAGAAATGGCCGGCCAGATCCTGGCCGCGGTGGGTTTGACCTTCTGGTTCGACGAAGAGAAAGAGCTGGACGCGGTCACCGCTGTTTCCGGCTCCGGGCCGGCCTACTTTTTCCTGCTCATGGAAGCGCTGATCGACGCCGCCAAGGCGCAGGGCCTGGGCGCCGATGCCGCCCGCCAGCTGGTGCTGCAGACCGCCTGGGGCGCTGCTCAACTGGCGATCACCAGCGAAGCCGGCCCGGACGTGTTGCGCCAGCGGGTGACCAGCCCGGGCGGCACCACCGCCGCTGCGCTTGAGGTGTTCGAGGAAGCGGGCTTCCGCGAGCACGTTCAGGCCGCCGTTGCCGCCGCGCGTGAACGCTCCGAGCAGCTCGCCGAGTAAAGCCAAAACCCGGTGCCGGTATGGCCGGCGCTGGCCGGTTTGGAGAGCACCATGCTCAAGACCTCCGCGTTGTTCATGCTCACCGCGCTGGCGGAAATCCTCGGCTGTTACCTGCCCTGGCTGTGGCTGCGCCAGGGCGGATCGGTGTGGCTGTTGGTGCCGGCGGCGCTGTGTCTGGCCGCCTTTGCCTGGCTACTGACCCTGCACCCATCCGACGCGGGGCGCGTTTATGCCGCCTATGGCGGCGTCTATATCAGCATGGCGATGGTCTGGCTGTGGCTGGTGGACGGCGTCCGCCCGACGATCACCGATCTGGCCGGCGCCGGGCTGTGTCTGTTGGGCGTGGCGGTGATCGTTCTGGGATCGCGCGGCACCACCGGTTGACACCCGTGCACCGGCAAAATTTGAAACCGTTCCGGTTTGCCCCAATACTCTTCGCCAAACGGAGTGTCTGGAGTCCACATGAACCCTCAGGGTGCCGCGGTTTTCCTGATTGATATCGCGTTCAGCGTGTATATTTTCATTGTCATGACCCGCTTCGTGCTGCAGTTGGCACGGGCGGATTTCTATAACCCGATTTCCCAATTCGTGCTGCGCGCCACCAACCCGCTGCTGGCACCGTTGCGCCGCATTATTCCGGGCTACGGTGGCCTGGACGTGGCGTCGCTGGTGCTGATTCTGATCCTGATCGTCGCCAAGGTGATGGTGCTGCTGACCATCCAGTATGGCGGCCTGCCCTCCGGCATCGGTCCGCAGCTGCTGGTCTATACGCTGCGTGAGTTCGCCTCGCTGATACTCAACTTTATCTTCTGGGCGGTGCTGATCCGGGTGATTCTGAGCTGGGTGGCGCCGGACCCTTACAACCCGGTGGTGCGGGTGGTGGTGCAGATCACCGAGCCGGTGATGGCGCCCTGCCGCAAGCTGTTGCCGGCGATGGGTGGGCTGGATTTGAGCCCGCTGATCGTGCTGCTGGGCATTCAGTTGCTGAAGATTCTGTTCCAGATTCACTGAGCCGAGGGGGTGCCCGCCCCCGCGCCGCGCGGTTACAGGCAGACCGTCGTGCCGCGCGTTTCCTGGCTTTCGATCCAACTGAGAATGCGCCCGCCCAGCGGCCGGTCGGTGGCCTGCCGGGCGATGGCCACGACCTCGCGCAGGCGCTGGATATCAATGCCGGTATCCAGGCCGCAGCTCTCCAGCAGATAGACCAGATCCTCGGTGGCCATATTGCCGGTGGCGCCGGGAGCAAACGGGCAGCCGCCCAGGCCGCCCACCGAGGCGTCGAAGCGACGCACGCCCAGATCCGCGGCTTGCCATGCCATCGCTGCCGCCAGCCCGCGGGTATCGTGCAGATGCACGTAGAAGCGCTCGGCGCCGAAGTCCCGGATCAGCGGTGTCATGATGTGCTTCATCTGTAGAGGATTGCCGCCGCCGATGGTATCGGCGATTGCCACCGCGTCACTGCCCGCCTCGAACATGCGTGCCGCCAGGCCTTGCGGCAGGCTCACCGGTACCGGACCGTCGTAGGGGCAGGCGAAGGCGCCGGAAATGTAGGTGCGGGTGGCGACGCCGTCGGCGCGGGCGGCGGCAAGAATGGCTTCGCAGCTTTGCGCGGCCTGCTCCAGGCTCATGTTCAGGTTGCGCTGGTTGAAGGTGTCGGTGGTCGAGAGCACCAGGGCCACGGTGGGGTAACCCGCCTGTCTGGCCAGTTGATAGCCCTTCAGATTGGGCACCAGCGCGGTGTAATGAACGTCCGCTGCGTCGGGCAGTCTGGTGGTCAGCGCCGCCGCGTCGGCCATTTGCGGCACCGCCTTGGGGCTGACGAAACTGACCGGTTCCAGATAGCGCACGCCGGCGTCCACCAGCGCTTGCGCCATGCGCGCCTTGGTGTCGGTGTCCACGGTGATGGGCTGGTTCTGCAGGCCGTCACGCAGCCCCACCTCATTGATAATGACCTGTTCCTTCATGATAAGCGTCTCTTGAAAAGTGCCGGGGGGTGAAAAGTGCCGGGCAGCGGCGCTCAGTGTGCCACGCTGTCCGGGCGCCTGCACTTGCCCGGGGGGGGCCGTCAATGGCCGCAAGTGTCGGACGATCCGACCGGCTGCGTTGAGCGGCCGGCGGGCGCGGGTTAGTGTCGGTGCTCTACCCCGTTGCCGGTTCCCGCCTGGCATGGTCGGACCCTGGAGCTTGCCGATGATCTGGTTACTGATACCGCTGGTGGTGATGGCTTTGATCCCCACCTACGTGACCCTGGCTTTTTTTCTGGTCTGGCATTTTGATCGGCGAAACTTTCCCGAACCGATTCAAGACCAGGAGCCGGAAACCCTCAAGGCGGCGGCGGTGGTGCGCGCCATGCTGTTGGAATCCGCCAGCCTGACTTTTCTGATGGCGACCTATCCGTTGCGTTTGTTTCACGACGCCTCGCCGGCCCGTTCCCGGCGCCCCGGCCAGCGCCCGGTGATCCTGGTGCATGGTTATGGCGGCAACAGTGCCAATTTTCTGTGGATGCAATGGCGTCTGCGGCGCGCCGGATTTTCCAACGTTTACGCGGTGAGCTACACCCCGCCACACATCAACGCCCGCAAGCTGGCCGCCCAGGTGGCGCGTCATGTGGAGCGCATTCTGCGCGCCACCGGCGCCGACAAAGCCGATCTGGTGTGTCACTCCATGGGTGGGCCGTTAAGCCGCTATGCGATCAAGAACCTGGGCCTGGCCGGCAAGATCGATCGTGTCATTACCCTGGGCAGCCCGCATTACGGCACACGCATTTCAGCGTTGTTTCCGGCGCGCGGGGCGGCGGCGCAAATGCGCTATCGCAGCCCTTTTCTCACCGAACTGGCGGAGGGCGGCGATTGCCCGGGTGGCGCCCGCTTCTATTGCCTTTACTCCACCATGGACAACTTCGTTATGCCCGCGGGCACCGCGATATTGGATGACGCCCGCGAGAACAGGCCGATGCCAGGTCTGGGCCATTGCGCTCTGCTGTACAGCCCACGGGTGGCCGCCGTGGTGGCGCAGTACCTGATTCGCGAGGAAGACACGCCCTCGCAAGAACCGGCCGAACAGGAACGCGAAGACGTCACGGTGGCCCCCCCGCGGGCCGGCAAACACTGACACGAATCGGTATTGCCAGCGGCGGTGGCCGGTAGCATGGTGGAACCAGTGCTTGCTAAGGAGAACCGCGATGAGTGATCACACCGCTACGGTGGCCTGGCATCTGGCCCCGGCCGCCCGCTTCGACCATGACACCTTTGATCGGGCCCACGAGTGGACCTTCGCCGGCGGCGAGGTGGTGCAGGCTTCCGCTTCGCCGGATTTCCTCGGCAGCAACAATCGGGTCAATCCGGATGAAGCGGTGATCGCCGCCACCTCCAGTTGCCATATGCTGACGTTTCTCGCCATCGCCGCGAAGAAGGGGCTGAAAGTGCTCAGTTATGTGGATCGCCCCTTTGGCACCGTGCAAGAAGATGCCCAGGGGCGCGTCGCGATTACCCGGATCGAGTTGCGCCCCAAAGCGGTGTTCGATGAGGATGTGGACGAGCAGACGCTGAACCGGCTGCATGACAGCGCCCATCGCAACTGCTTCATCGCCAACTCACTGCGCAGCGACGTCTCGGTGCGGCCGCAACGCTGAGCCGGCGGCGCGCGAGCGCCGCCGGCACCGGGTCAGAGGGTTATTCCATGCCGTAGGTTTTGGCGTCCACCTTGGAGAACACCTGGTCCCAATACAGGGTTTCAAGCTGGTCCAGGCTGTCCACCGGCTGAACCAGCCCGACCCATTTGGTCAGCAGTTCCTTGAAGGTTTTCAGCATTTCTTCACCGCGTTCCACACCGTGTTTGTCCTTGTAATAGGCGATGATGGTGTTGAGATCTTTTTCCGTGAATTCCCGGGAGGCCTGCACCAGCGCCGGGTCGGCCTGGTGCAGCGTGGCGCCGCCTTCCTTGGCGCGCCGCAAGGCTTCCTGCTCCAGTTCCAGATAGCTCCACGGCGTGGCGGCGGTGAAGTACGCGCCGGCGCGCAGAATCGCCTGGCGCTGGTTTTCATTCAGCCCACGCCATTTGCCCAGGTTGAAACTGCCGGCGTTGGCGCCGGCGTAAACGCCGCCGGGCACCGTCATGGTGATGTCGGTGACGGCTTCAAGCAGGCCCAGGTTGATCAGCTCCGGCGCGGACGAAATGGTGCAGTCAATCACGCCCTGGCTCAGCGCTTCCAGGGTGTCGTTGATGGTCATCGACATGGAGGTGGCACCAAAGCGATCAGACCAGCGCGACCAGTGCGAGCCGGCCACCCGCAGCCGTTTCCCTTTCAGTTGTGCCTCATTGGTGACCGGCTTGTTGCACAGCAATCCATAGCTGGAACTGGCCGCGTTGGCGGTATAGATCTGGCCCTGATCCTGATATTCCTTCAAGCATTCCGGGCAGTGAAAGAACGTGAATTCCGCCATCGCCCCTTCGAACGCCAGCGCTCCTTTACCGTTCAACTGGTCCTGATCAAACAACGACAATTGCATTGACGACTCGTTGACCAGATTGGTGTGCGGATACATGGACGGGAAATACACGGTCAGCAGATAGCCGCCGTCGGCGATGCCACTGCGAATACCGTCGGAGGTTTCCGAGGCATTGAGAAGCGACAGCGCATAGACTTTCAGCTTCAGTTCGCCATCGGAATATTGCTCCACTTTCTTTGCGTATTCCTGTGCCGCGTCGGCGGGCAGGGAGCCGGGCGGGTAGCCGGTGGCATAGCGCAGCGTGGTGCTTGCCAGGGCCACTGAGGAGACGCAAAAAAAGCCAAGAGCACACAGCAATACGGTGGCGCGTTTTGTTGTTCTTTGCATGATGAATACCTCAAGCATTTTGCCATTCTTGATGGTCATCCGGAGGAGCGCTCGCCCTCGCCCGGTCGGGTAAGATCGGTTTCCTTTTCAGTCGGAACTTCCTTTATGCACGATAAGGTTTCCGGCTCGCGTTGCTATCGTCGCTTACGACGATTTCCGGGGCGTGCGCTAAATGTCTGGCGGTTATTTAGGTTGGGCAGGTCCGCGCTTCGCCGCGCTGGCGGCGGTTGCCGGCGAGCGATCAGCGGGCCACTGGCCGGGCCGGGGAGGCACTGGCCAGTGGCGGGGTCGGAAGGGAAATCGAAGGGATCGGGACGCTCAGACCGAGGTAATCGCTTGCCTCCGGTCCGGGCGATCCAGATGCGGCAAAGCATTAAAGGTAATCAGGCGGCGCCGCTCGCCGGCGATGACGATTTCGCAAAACGCGGTATTGCGGAACTGAAAATTCAACTCGATGGCGGACAGCGGATCGGTGCGCAGAATGCCGCTGATCGCGGTGCCGATTACGCCGCCGGAGGTGACCAGAAGCAGGTTGTCTTCCCGTGTGGCGCCTTCGCACAGCCGCGCCACGGCCTGTTCGATACGCTCACCAAATTCCCCCCAGCTTTCGTGCTCGCCGCGCAGTTCGTCGGTGACCCAGCCCTGATAGGCCGCGCGGAACGTGCGCCAGTAATCCACCGCGTCCCGTTTCTGATGGGCGGCAATGTCGCTGTTGCCGGTGAAACCGCGATACAGGGCATGGCCGTCGTATTCATTGAGGCCGGCCTCGGTTTGCAGCTCCGGCTCGCCCAGTTCGGTGCGATACAGAATCTCCCGGGCGGTGTCGCGCTGCCGTTTCAGGCTGCCGCTCATGGCGCGTTGAAAGCGGATGCCCCGTTCCGCGAAATAATCCCCCAGCCAGCGTGCCTGCTGGCGCCCCAGATCGGAAAGGGCGTCGTAATCCTCGGCGCCAAAAGAGGCTTGCCCGTGTCGTACCACAAACAGTTTGGCCATGAATCAGTGTCTCCATTGCAGGGCGCGGTCAGCCGCCAAGAACCAGGCCTCCGTCCACTGGCAGGGTCTGACCGATTACGTAACTGGCCAGCGGCGAGGCGAGAAAGAGCGCGGCGCCCGCCATCTCGCCAACCGTGCCCATGCGGCGCAGCGGAATGCGCCGCAGCGCTTTCTCCGTGCGTTCCGGATCGCGGGTGGTCACTTCGGTGAGTTTGGTCGCCACGAAGCCTGGCGCGATGCCGTTAACACGCACGCCGTCACGGGCCCAGGCTTCACCCAGCGTGCGGGTAAGGCCAACCAGGCCGGCTTTGGATGCATTGTAAGCCGGATTGCCGCGAGTGGAATGGAACGCGGCGGTGGAACTGACCGTAATGACGCTGCCACCGGTGCTTTTCAGAAGTGGATAGAAGCGCATGCAGCAGGTCATGACGCTGTTCAGGTTGATCTCGACCACATCGCGAAACGGCGCGCTTTCAAACTCGGCCTGGCCATAACGCACCACGCCCTGGGAGAGCACCAGCACGTCCAGCGCCTCGAAGGGGGCGGCATAGCGCTCAATGGCGCCGGCATCGCTGACGTCCACCTGATCGTAATGCAGGCCTGTCAGGTCTGATCCGGTCTGGCGAGACCCGGTCTGGCGAGACCCGGTCTGGCGAGACCCGGTCTGGCCAGACCCGGCCTGGCGAGGCGCGGCCTGAGCCCGATAGTGCGCCGCGCTGGCACGGGTGCCCCACACATGGACCCGGGCGCCGCGCGCACGAAACGCCTGGGCGATGCCGTTACCGATGCCGCTGGAGCCGCCCACCACCAGCACCGTCTTGCCGCTGAAATCCAAAGGGTCCGACATCGCCTTTCTCCGCTGCGGAGCGGCCTGTGCCGCCCTAGGTCATATGGATAAAATAATTGACCTAAGGATCATTACACAGCTTTTCGCGGCCGCGCAACCCGACCTCTTACAGGCTGGGCGGCGCCTCGAGAATGGCGGTGAGCGTGTGGATAAAGTGGCGGGTGGTGTACTCGGAGGCCCAGCTCCGCTGGGCGCGGGTGTGTTCGGCCAAAGCCGCTTCGCGGGCGGAAATCACCCCGTTGAGATAGACATTGATAAAGATGAATCGCTGGTTGCGCTCCGCGGCCGGGATCTCCGGCATCAAGCGGCGCAGGTGCTCCAGGCAGCGCAGGTAGCCGGAATTGAGGCCCTCTTCAAGGGCCTCCATGAACAACCGGCGGTGGCTCATGCTGAGCAGGGTGATAAAGCGCACATAACCGTGGTCTTCCTCGCCCTGCTCATCGGTAAGGTGGATCGACGGATAGACCAGCACCTCCACCACTTCGCGGATGCCAAAACCGGCCTGCGACCCTTCCAGTTGATCGAGCATGGCATGCCGGCGGAGATTGATCAGGCCGGCGCCATCGGCCACCAGTTCGCGCACCAGCGCCTCTTTGGTGCCGAAGTAATAGCTCAGGGAGCCGTGGTTTTTCTGGCCGGACGCTTCGACGATTTCACGCACGGTGACGCCGTCGATGCCGCGTTCGGCGAACAGGTTGCGAGCGGCGCGCTTGATCTGCTCGCGGGCGCCGGGACGGGGTTGGGGAAGCGATGAGTTCATATTGACAACGATGCCACCGACACGTAAAAAAATACAGCTTATCCAAATGACCTAAAAGGGCCGGCCCGGCACCTATAGCGAGCAACCGCCGATGAATGATCGACTGGCACGGATCGATTTCGACCGCCTGGCGCGCTGGATGGACCAGCAGGGCCTGGGCGAGGGCGCCATTGAAGAGGCCGCCGTGCTGGCCGGTGGCACGCAGAACATTCTGGTGCGCTTCCGCCGTGGTGATCGCGAGTACGTGCTGCGCCGCCCGCCCGCTCATCCCCGGGCCGGCTCCAATGACACCATGCGCCGGGAAATGACCATGCTGGCGGCGCTGGCCGACACCGACGTTCCCCATCCCGGGTTGCTGGCCGCCTGCGCCGGCGAGGATGTGCTCGGCGTATCGTTCTACCTGATGCAACCGATCGATGGCTTCAACCCGACCACTGGCCTGCCGGCGCCGCACGCCGACGATCCGGCGATGCGCCGTCGCATGGGGCTGGCCCTGGTGGAGGGCATTGCCGCGCTGGGCGCGGTGGATTATCGGGCGGTGGGTTTGCAGGACTTTGGCCGCCCGGAGGGTTATCTGGAACGCCAGGTGGATCGCTGGCAACGGCAACTGGAGAGCTATCGGGCGTTCAAGGGCTGGCCCGGCGCCGGCGCCCTGCCCGGCGTGGCACGCATCGCCCGCTGGCTGCAAGACCACCTGCCCGCGCGATTCGAGCCGGGCATCCTGCATGGCGATTACCATTTTTCCAACGTGCTCTACCGACCGCGCAGCGCCGAATTGGCCGCCATCGTCGACTGGGAGCTGACCACCGTGGGCGATCCGCTGCTGGATCTGGGCTGGCTGCTGGCGACCTGGCCGGAGCACGGCGAAGCGGTGGTGGAAGGGCTGACGGTGTCGCCGTGGGACGGCTTTCCCGATGCCGGGGAGCTGGTCAGCCACTATCAGGCGCACTCGCACCGCGACGTTTCGTCGATTCATTGGTACGCGGTGCTGGCCTGCTACAAATTGGCCCTGATCCTGGAGGGCACCTACGCCCGCGCCTGCGCGGGTCAGGCGCCCCGGGAAGTAGGTGAGCGCTTACACCGAAGCACCGTGAGATTGCTGGAGCGGGCACTGAGCTGGATCGATTGACCCCGGCCTGGCGAAGCGGGCACGGCCGGCCGCGACGAGGAGAAAGCCAATGGCGGAAGACACAACGTTGAGCCGGTCGGTGGCCGGCGCGGTGGTATTGATTACCGGTGCGGGCAGCGGCATGGGGCGCGCCACCGCCAGGGTGTTCGCCGAACAGGGTGCCCGGGTGGCGGTCACTGATCGGGACACGGCGCGCGCGCGGGTGGTGGCCGAGGCGTTGTGCGAACAGGGCCATGAGGCGCGCGCCTGGGCATTGGACGTCACCGACGACGACCGGGTGCGCGCCGTGGTCGACGGCGTGGCCAGCCACTTCGGCGGCCTCGACATTCTGATCAACAACGCCGGCGTCACCGGTTTCGCGGCGCTGGAAGACGATCAATACGGGCGGGTCTGGCACAGCGCCATCGCCGTGTTGCTGACCGCCCAGCAGTCGATGGTGCGCGCCGCGCTGCCCCACCTGCGTCAGGCCGCGCACCCGCGTATCGTCAACATCGCCTCCACCGAGGCGCTCGGCGCGACCCCCGGCAACAGCGCCTATGCCGCCGCCAAGGCCGGGGTGGCGGGCTTCACCCGGGCTCTGGCGGTGGACCTGGGTAAACTGGGGATCACCGTGAATTGTCTGTGCCCCGGCCCCATCGACACGGAAATGACCGGCTTTATCGATCCCGCCGACAAGGCGCTGTTCGCCCGCCGGCGCACCGCGTTGCGCCGTTATGGCCGACCCGAGGAGATCGCCCACATGACCCTGAGCGTCTGTTTACCGGCGGCCTCCTACCTGACCGGCGCGGTGATTCCGGTGGATGGCGGCCTGATGGCCAGAAACGCGTGACCGGCCGGTTACGTCTGGCAGGCGACCGCGCCGCCACCGATGGTTACCATAGTCGCCCGGCCGGTGGGAGCACTCCCGCCCACTCCGCTTTCAACGAAAAGGTGAACCATGCTTGATCACAACGAGGTCGAACTGTTCCGCGACAACGTCCGCAAGTTTCTGGAAAAAGAAGTCGCCCCGCATTACGACCAATGGGAACGGGACGAGAAGTTTCCCCGGGAATTGTGGAACCTGCTCGGTGAGAATGGCTTTTTGTGTGTCGACGTGCCGGAACAATACGGCGGCTTCGGCGCCGATTTCCGCCTTTCCGCGGTAATGGTGGAAGAGGCCTCGCGCCTGGGCTTTGGCGCGCTTGCCTCGAACATGTCGGTGCACTCGGACATCGTCGCGCCGTACATTCTGCACTTGGGCAGCGAAGAGCAGAAACAGACCTGGCTGCCGAAAATGGTCAGCGGCGAAGCGGTGGGCGCCGTGGGCATGACCGAGCCGGGCGCCGGCTCCGACCTGCAGGGCATGAAAACCCGCGCCGACAAAGACGGCGACGGTTTCGTGATCAACGGCCAGAAGACGTTCATCACCAACGGCCAGCACTGCGACGTGATCGTGCTCGCCACCAAGACCGACCCCACCGCCGGCGCCAAGGGCGTGACCCTGTTCACCGTGGACGCTTCCCTGCCCGGTTTCTCGCGCGGCCGCAATCTGGAAAAAATGGGTCACCACGCCGCCGACACCTCGGAGCTGTTCTTCGAAAACGTGAAAGTGGGCGTGGACCAGATTCTCGGTGGCGAAGGCAAGGGCTTCTTCAATCTGATGAACGAACTGCCCCGTGAGCGGCTGATTCTGGCGCTCGGCGCGGTGGCGGCCTGCGAGGGAATGATCGAACGCACCGTGCAGTACACCCAGGAACGGCAGGCGTTCGGGCAGTCGATCAGCAAGTTCCAGAACACCCGCTTCGTGCTCGCCGAACTGCACGCCCAGGTACAGGTCAACCGCGCATTCTGCGCCCAGTCCATCGATCAGTACGAGCGTGGCGAACTGAGCACCACCAATGCGTCCATCGCCAAACTCACCACCACCGAACTGCAAGGCAAGGTGGCGGATCAATGCCTGCAACTGTTCGGCGGCTACGGTTATATGAAGGAATATCCGATTTCCCGGGATTTCGTCGACGCACGTATTCAGCGCATCTACGGCGGCACCAGTGAGATCATGAAAGAAATCATTGCCCGGGATATTCTCGGGCGCTGAGGGGCGTTTTGCGTTACTTATGCGCACGCGCTTTGCGCTACACGCAGAAAAAAAACCATCGCCTTTCGGCGATGGTTTTTTTCTGCCAGCGTGCCAGCGTGCCAGCGTGCCAGCGTGCCAGCGTGCCAGCGTGCCAGCGTGCCAGCGTCAGGCTGAGCCACGTTTGACGATCGCCCTTAGTACGATCTGGCGCTGGTTGTCGCCGTATTCGCGGATGTCGGCGGCGGCTTGCTCGGGGTTGCGGTTGAGCACGTTTTCCAGCAGCCGTTGGAAGATTTTCAGGGACACATCGAACTCGGTGGTTTCCTCTTGTAGAGCGATGTACGAGAAGCGCTTGAGCAGAGGCACCAGGTCGGTGATGTCGGCGGCGAGATAGTGGTTGCGGGCAAACCGGTGGGTGGCGATGTCGACGAAGCGGAAGGCCAGCCGGTGGGCGCCACGCATGTCATTGTTTTCATAGTGGCGGGTCAGTTCCGGTAGCATCGCCGCCAGATCCTCGATTTCCCCCGGCTGCCAGTGCCGGGCCGCCTCCGCCGCCAGGTGTGAGAGCAGCAGAAACAGGAACTCATAAAGGTCGTTGACCTGCTCTTCGTTGACCTCGCACACGCGCGCGCCCCGCCGCGGCTGCAGATCGATCAAATGGCGCTTCTCCAAGACACGAAAGGCCTCTCGAAGTGAGTTAGTGCTCACATCAAGCTGCTTGGCCAGGTCCGTTTCCGGCAGCCGTTCGCCGGGCGCCAGCCGCCCCAGAATGATCTCTTCCGCCAGGTGCTCGGCGATCTGTTCGCTGAGGCTCACCGCTTTCAGGGTCATGTCCGCTCCTTGTTGGTCACGCCATTATGGTTGCGGCTTAGAGCAGTGTCACTAATTGAGTTGTTTGACAATTCAGGCAATTCTGATAACTTGCCATTGTTCACTGTCACTTTCCTCGAAGAGGTGAAAGTCATGTTTGCGACCATGCGTTCCGATACCATGCTGAAAATAAAAAAATGGGGGTATCTGGGGTTTTGGGCCCTGGTGTTGCCGTTGCTGCCGTTCAGTGCCCTGGTGGGCCGTGACACCGGTACTCAGGACTACTGGGCGTGGTTCCTGTATTTCGTGGTGTTTGGCATCATTCCGTTGCTGGATTATCTGATCGGCAAGGACCCTTCCAACCCGGACGAGCAGGTCCAGGTGCCCTCGCTGAGCGGCGAGCGGCTGTACACCTTCTTTCTGTTTCTGATGGGCTTTGTCTGGTTCGGCGCGCTGTTTTACGCCGGCTGGGTGTTCGTCAATAACGGCTATTCCTGGTTCGGCGCGCTGGGCTGGATCGTCTCCATCGGCACCGTGGGCGGCATTATCGCCATCAATCTGGGCCATGAGTTCGTGCATAAGGATGCGAAGCTGGAAAACTGGATGGGCGGCCTGTTGCTCGCATCGGTGACCTACGCCGGCTTCAAGGTGGAGCACGTGCGCGGCCACCACGTGCATGTCTCCACCCCCGGAGACGCGTCCTCCTCGCGGTATGATCAGAGTGTGTATCAGTTTTTGCCGCGCGCCTTTAAGCACAACTTCCTGAATGCCTGGAAGCTGGAAAAGCAGTACCTGGAGCGCAAGGGTAAAAAGAACCTGAGCGCCGCCAATGAGCTGATCTGGTGGTACGCTATTTCCGCCCTGTTCACGCTCGCCTTTGGCCTCGCGTTCGGCTGGATGGGCGTGCTGTTCTTCCTGGCCCAGAGTTTCGTGGCTGCCTTTACCCTGGAAGTGATCAACTACATCGAGCATTACGGTTTGCACCGGCGCGTCAACGACAAAGGCCGCTATGAGCGGGTCACGCCGGCGCACAGCTGGAACTCCAACTATCTGTTGACCAACCTGGCCCTGTTTCAGCTGCAGCGCCACAGCGATCACCACGCCTACGCCAAACGCCGCTACCAGGTGCTGCGGCATTACGAGGAGAGCCCGCAATTGCCGGGCGGCTACGCGGCCATGTACGTCCTGGCCCTGGTTCCGCCCTTGTGGAAGCGGATTATGAACCCGCGCGTGGAGGCCTATTACGAAGGTGAATTGGATCAACTGTTCCGCGATGGTCGCCGCGTTAACAACATCGTCTGATTTCGATTCTGCCTTGGCGTTTCGCTCGGCGGCGGGTACTGGCTACCCGCCGCCTTTTTTATTCATGGTCTACTCCCCCCGGCTGCTCCCACGTTCCAGCGCGCAAGCGGCTGATTTCCTGAGCCAAATCGGTAAGCGGCATGCCGTTGGGTCGGCCTGGTAATGTGCCCGTTCTCAACCGCAAATCGTTTCGCCCGGTCTTTGCCTTCGAGTCAAAGACAGCGTCGGCGCGCCTTGATTCCCGCCCCGTCCAGGGGCCAGAATCGCACTTTGGCAGTAACACTTTGGGTGGGTGGAAAGGGAGTGGTGAGCAGCCATGGATAAGGAGCAAGTGATTGCCCTGCGTCCCGCCAGACGGCAGGACGCCAGCGCGATCGCCCGTTGTGTGATGCGGGCCTATCAGCCCTATGTGGCGCGCATGGGCATGCCGCCGGCGCCGATGCGCCATGATTACAAGGCGGTGATCGCGCGCCAGCTGGTATGGGTGGCGGAAGAAGGCTGGACATTGCACGGCGTGCTGGTGGCCGAGGAAGAGGGCGACGCCCTGTTGCTCAATAATCTGGCGGTGGACCCGGATTTCCAGGGCCACGGCACCGGCATGCGATTGCTGAGGCTGGCCGAGGATCTGGCCGCTCAGGCCGGCCTGACCGAAGTGCATATGTACATTAACGAGGCGATGGTGGAAAACCTGGTGTTCTACCAGAAGCGTGGCTACCGGGAGTTGCAGCGCCGCCAGGAGAACGGTTACCACCGCATCTATCTCGGCAAATCCCTGGGCCGGTGATTCAGGCGCCCGGCGTTTGCCGGGCGACATCCTCGATGCGGTTCACCTTGCGCAGCGATGGAAAAGCCCACGCCCAGGTCGCCACCACCGCGAGAGTGCCAACCCCGCCGATCACCGCCGCCGGCACGGTGCCGAACCAGGACGCCGTGACCCCGGATTCGAATTCTCCGAGTTCGTTGGAGGCGCCGATGAACAGCATGTTCACCGCGTTCACGCGGCCGCGCATTTCGTCCGGCGTGGCCAGTTGCAACAGGGTCAGCCGCACATACACGCTGATCATGTCGGCGGCGCCGGCGACGAACAAGGCGGCGAAAGACAGCCAGAAGTTCACCGACAAAGCGAACACCAGATTGGCCACGCCGAACACCGCCACGGCGATGAACATCACCAGCCCGGCGCGGCGGCGGATCGCCCGCATGCCCAGATACAAGCCCATCACGAACGCGCCCAGCGCAATGGCGCTGCGCAGCGCGCCCAACCCTTCGGGCCCGACATGCAGTATTTCGTCGGCGTAGATCGGCAGCAGCGCCACCACGCCGCCGAACAGCACCGCGAACAGATCCAGGGAAATAATGCCGAGAATGATCGGCTTGTCGCGGATATACACAATGCCGGCGGTAAAGCGAGCCCAAGCGGTGCTCTGGGTGGCCACCCGTTCGCCCTTGTACAGCACCCTGACGAAAAACAGCATCACGATGGCGATGGCGAAGCACAACAGCACCACGCTGTAAGAGAGCGTCGCCCCAAAGGTGTAGAGCAGCCCGCCCAGCATCGGCCCGCCAATCACCGAAATTTTCATGATCGAGGAGTTCAGGGCGATGGCCCGCCCCAGCACCGGGGTGGGAACAATCTGCGGCAACAGGCTTTGCAGGGTCGGGCCGGTGAAGGCGCGCGCGGCGCCGAACAACACCAGCACCGCGTAGAACGGGCCGGCGTGCTCCGGTGGGCGCAATGACAGGCCGATCAGCAGGGCGCTGCACAGCGCCTGAACCGCCCAGCTCAGATGCAGCAGCAGGCGCCGATCGACGCGGTCGACCAGATCACCGGCGGGCAACAGCAGAATCACCATGGGCAGAAACTGGGCCAATCCCACATAGCCGAGGGTGAGGGGGTCCTTGGTAATCGCATAGACCTGCCAGGCGACGATGATTGCCTGAATCTGCATCGCCAGCGAGGCGAACAGACGTGCCGTGACAAAAGGCGGGAAGCCGGGTTGGCGATGCAGGGGAATCAGTTCGTCGGTCACTGTCTGGGTCATGGGGGCGATCGTGGGAAGGGGAAGGAGCGGGGCGCGGGGCCCCGCGTGGAAGCCGGTTATTCGCCGGTGAAGCGTGGCTCGCGCTTATCGATGAACGCGGCGATGGCCTCGCCATGATCACCGGTGGCGTGAGCCAGGGCCTGCATCGCCGCGGACATTTCCAGCAGCGCGTCCAGGCGCAGGGAACGGCCGGCCCACAGCAGGCGCTTGGTCATGCGCACCGCGTGGGTGGGGTTGGCGGCGATGCGCGCGGCCAGGGCGCGGGCTTCGGCAAGCAACTGGTCGTCGGGCACCACCCGGGACACCAGGCCGCAGGCCAGCGCTTCCTGGGCGCCGACGCGATCACCGGTGAGCGCCATTTCGGCGGCTTTGGAAAAGCCCACCACCCGTTGCAGCAACCAGGCGCCACCGTCGCCGGGAATGATCCCCAGCTTCACGAAGCTCTCGGCGAACCAGGCGCTTTCGCCGGCGATGCGCAGATCGCACATGCACGCCAGGTCGCAGCCGGCGCCCACCGCCGGGCCGTTGACCGCGGCGATTACCGGCACTTCGAGCTTTTCGAACGCCAGGGGAATGCGCTGGATGCCGTGCTTATAGTTGAGCCGGGTCTTCACCGGCAGGGTGTCATTGAGGCCGCCGGCGGCGCCCATTTTTTTCACATTGCCGCCGCTGGAGAAGGCGCTGCCGGCCCCGGTGAGGATCGCCACGCGGGCGTCGGGGTCGGTTTCCAGGCGCTCCAGCGCCGCCAGCAAAGCCTCGATCATGTCGTGATCGGAGATCGGGTTGCGGGTTTCCGGGCTGTTCAGTGTCAACGTGACGATGCCTTCTTGGCATTGGTATTGGATCAGGTCGCTCATCGGCTGTCCTCGTCATGTGGCGCGGCGGCCGAGCCCGTGAGGATGCTGGACCGGCAAGATACCGCGGAGTATGTTTTTGTGTCGGGCTCGCAGTGGCGGAGAAGCGGACCATGGCTTCCGCGCCTTGGCGTGCGGGGCTGTCCGCCGCCGGGCATGTCAGGGCTGCCATCAAGCGCCCTTCCTGGTTGCGGGTCAAGAGTCTTGCTGTTTGAGAGCAGTCCGAGGCCGCCCAAGGCCGCTATCTACTCCAGGACACCACCATGACCGCCAATAGCGAAAGCCGCAAAGTCATTTTGCCCGCCCCGGACACCGCCTGGCTGGCCCGCCACCGTGAGCCGGTACTTGAGCCTGAGCGGGCGATCATCGATCCGCATCATCATCTCTGGGGGCCGCCGCGCCCGGTGTACCTGGGCGGTGAGATCGAGACCGATCTGAATTCTGGCCACAACGTGCGCGCCACCGTGTTCGTGGAATGCAGCGAAGGGTATTACGCCAGCGGCGATGAGGCGCTGCGGCCGGTAGGCGAAACGGTGTTCGCGCGTGGCTTCGCCGAGGCCAGCCGCGGGCGCGTTTGCGCTGGGATCGTCGGCCATGCGGATCTGCGCCAGGGGGCGGCGGTGGAGACGGTCCTGCAGGCTCATATCGAGGCGGGCAAGGGCTATTTCCGGGGCATTCGCCAGTCCAGCGTTTGGGATCCGGACCCAGCGATTCGCACCACCCGCCGGGTGGTGCCGCCGCAACTGCTGCTTGATCCGGAATTTCGGCAGGGCTTCGCGCGGCTGGCCCCGCTCGGGCTGAGTTTCGATTGCTGGTGCTATTTCCACCAGATCGATGACCTCATCGATCTGGCGCGAGCTTTTCCGGACACCGTGATCGTGCTCGATCACGTTGGCGGCGTGCTCGGTATTGGCGACTACGCGGGCCGCTCGAAAGACGTCTTTCAGCACTGGCGCGGATCAATCGAGACCCTGGCCGGTTGCCCCAATGTGCGCATCAAGCTGGGCGGGCTGGGCATGCACAGCTGCGGTTTCGCGTTCAGTGAGCGATCGGCTCCGCCGGACTCGCAAACCTTGGCGGAGCTCTGGCGGCCTTATATTCAGGTGTGCGTGGAGGCGTTCGGCGCCGAACGGGCGATGTTCGAGAGTAACTTCCCGGTGGATCAGGTGTCCTGTTCGTACGGGGTGCTGTGGAATGCCTTTAAACGACTTGCCGCCGACGCCAGCGAAAGCGAAAAGCGGGCTCTGTTCCACGATACCGCCGAGCGCACCTACCGGTTGGCGCCGCCGGCTTGCTGACGTTTATTGGCGCCAGAACTATTGTCTCCAAAACATGGGCATGAACAGCACCAGAATAGTGAATACTTCCAGGCGGCCGAGCAGCATGTCCACGCACAGCACCCACTTGGTTACCGTCGGCAAATCGCCGAAGTTGCCGCTGATGCCGGCGATACCGGCGCCCATGTTGTTGATGCTGGCGGCCACCGCCGACATGGCGGTGGTGAAATCCACGCCGCTGGCGGTCACGGCGATCACCGACAACACCGAAATGGTGATGTAGACGCCGACAAAACCCCACACCGCCTGCAGCACTTTGTCGTTCACCGAGCGCGCGCCGAAGCGCAGTACGAAAATGCCGGATGGATAGATCAGGCGGCGCAGTTCGCGCTGGCTGTGATGAAACACCAGCGCCGCGCGCACCACTTTCATGCCACCGGCGGTGGAGCCGGCGCAGCCGCCGATGAAACTGGAAAGAATCAGCAGGAACGGCACGAACGTCGGCCAGGTGCCGATCGACGCACTGACGAAACCAGTACCGGTGGACAGCGACAGCACTTGCAAAATGGCATGGTGCAGCGCGGTGCGGGAATCGTCATAGGTGCCGTGGGCAATCAGGGCCAGTGTCACCACCGCGATGTAAACGATCTCCAGGCCCAGAAAAAAGCGGAATTCCGGATCGCGCATGAATGAGCTCAGGGAGCGGTCTTTCCAGGCGACAAAAAACAGCGAGAAATTGAGCGCGCCCAGAAAAATAAAGCCAGCGGCGATGATGTTGATCAGGCCGCTGTCGAAGTAACCGATGCTGGCGTCGTGGGTGGAAAAGCCGCCGGTGGCGAGAGCGGAAAAACTGTGACAGATGGCATCGAACCAGCTCATGCCGGCGAAGTGAAATGCCACCGCGCAGGCGGCGGTCAGCGACACATAGATGTACCAAAGAGCCTTGGCGGTTTCGGCGATGCGCGGCGTCAGCTTGGCGTCCTTGCTGGGGCCGGGAATTTCCGCTTTGTACAGCTGCATGCCACCAATGCCCAGCATTGGCAGAATCGCCAGCGCCAGCACGATAACCCCCATGCCGCCCAGCCAGTTGGACAGCGCGCGCCAGAACAGCAGTGACCGGGGCAGGTAATCGAGCCCCGAGAGCACGGTGGAGCCGGTGGTGGTGAAGCCCGATATGGATTCGAAGATGGCGTCGGTGAAGCTCAGATTGAGCTCCGGGCTGAGCATAAACGGCAAGCCGCCGATCATGCCCAGCACGGTCCAGTACAAGGTCACCACCAGGAAACCGTCGCGGGGCTGAAGCTCCGCCCGGGCACGCAAAAACGGCAACCACAACGCCAGCCCGCACAGAAAAGTGATCGCGAACGAGCTGATAAACGGCGTCATACTGCCGTCCTGATACCAGAACGCCACCCCCGCTGGAATCAGCATGGTAAAGCTGAACAGCATCAGCAACAGGCCGAGGATTTTTGAAATCAGGGCGAAGTGCATGGAATAACCCCGCGCTGACACGCTGCACGCTGCACGCTGGCACGCGCGACGTCACGCAGTGGGGTTGCGTGTCGCGTGTTGCGTGTTGCGTGCAAGCGTGACTTCATCAGAAGAAGGTAAACCCAACCTGAAACAGTTTTTCCACATCGCGGATGCGGCGTTTGTCGATCAAAAACAGAATCACGTGGTCGTTCTGTTCGATCACGATGTCGTCGTGGGCGATCAGGACTTTTTCGCCGCGCACCACGGCGCCAATGGTGGTGCCTTCGGGCAGGTCGATGTCTTCAATCGCCCGGCCCACCACCTTGGAGGATTTGGCGTCGCCATGGGCGATCGCCTCGATGGCTTCGGCGGCGCCGCGCCGAAGGGAATAGACGTTGACCACGTCGCCACGGCGCACATGGGTGAGCAGACTGCCGATGGTGGACTGCTGCGGCGAGATGGCGATGTCGATGTCGTGGCCCTGCACCAGATCCACATAAGCCGGGTTGGCGATCAGGGTCATCACCTTGCGGGCGCCGAGTCGCTTGGCCAGCAAGGACGCCATGATATTGGCTTCGTCGTCGTTGGTGAGCGCGCAGAACACGTCGGTGTTTTCGATGTTGGCCTTGAGCAGCTCGTCGCGGTCGGTGCCCGGGCCTTGCAACACCACGGTGTGTTGCAGTTTTTCGCCGAGCCATTCGGCGCGCGCCGGTGAACGTTCGATGATCTTGACGTTGTAGCGGTGCTGGATGCTCTTCGCCAGCCGGTAGCCGATGTTGCCGCCACCGGCGATCACCACGCGCTTGTAGTTATGCTCCAGGCGCCGCAGTTCGCTCATCACCGCGCGGATGTCGTTCTTGGCGGCGATGAAGAACACCTCGTCGTCCGCCTCGATCACCGTGTTGCCCTCGGGAATGATCGGCCGGTTGCGGCGGAAGATCGCCGCCACGCGGGTGTCCACGTTGGGCATGTGCTTGCGCAGTTCGCGCAGCTCGTTGCCCACCAGCGGGCCACCGTAGTAGGCGCGTACCGCCACCAGTTGCACCCGGCCGCCGGCGAAGTTCACCACTTGCAGAGCGCCGGGGTGTTCGATCAGACGTTTGATGTAATCGGTCACCACCTGCTCGGGGCTGATGATCACATCGATGGGGATGGCGTTTTCGTTGAACAGTTTGTCCGCGCGGGTGGTGTAGTGGGCGGTGCGGATGCGGGCGATTTTGGAGGGCGTGCGAAACAGGCTGTAGGCGACCTGGCAGGCGACCATGTTGACTTCGTCGGAGTTGGTGACGGCGATCAGCATGTCGGCGTCTTCGGCGCCGGCTTCCTTGAGTACCCAGGGGTAGCAGCCCATGCCTTGCACCGTGCCGATGTCGAGCCGGTCGCCAAGTTCGCGCAAACGTTCACCGTCGATGTCGATGACGGTAATGTCGTTGCGCTCCCCGGCCAGGTTTTCGGCCAGGGTGCCGCCCACCTGGCCGGCGCCCAGAATGATGATCTTCATGATCGCTGGTGGGTCACCCCGTTATGCTGTCGCCTCCCGCTTGCGCAGGCAGGCCAGATAAAAACCGTCGGGCCCGTTGTCTTCGGGCAGTAACTGCCAGCCCGCGGAGACCGCCGGCGCGTCCGCCGGGCGCGGCGTTTCGTCCACGGCGTCGCCGGTGCGGGCCAGGAACGCCGTGATCTGCTGGTCGTTTTCCGCCCGGATCATCGAGCAGGTCGCGTACACCAGAGTGCCCCCGGGCCGTAGCAGCGGCCATAGTGCATCCAGCATGCGCGCTTGTAAATCCGCCAGTACCGGCAGGTCTTCGCGGCGCCGGTGCCACTTCACGTCCGGTTGCCGGCGCAGAATACCGGTGGCGGAACAGGGCGCATCGAGCAAAATGGCATCAAACGGCTCGCCATCCCACCAGCCGGCCGGGTCGGTGACGTCGCCGCGCACCAGTTCGGCGCCGGCGCCGAGGCGGGTCAGGTTCTGCGCCACCCGCGCCAGGCGGGCGCCGGAGAGATCCAGGGCGGTCACGCGGGCGCCGGGCCAGGCTTCGAGAATCTGGCCGGTCTTGCCGCCGGGGGCGGCGCAGGCGTCCAGCACCCGGCCCTGATCGGGCACGTGCAGATACTCCGCCGGCAATTGGGCGGCTTCGTCCTGCACCGAGAAATCGCCTTGCTCGAAGCCGGGCAACGCCGCCACCGGTCGCGGTGGGCTCAGATACAGGCTCCACGGCGCCAGCGTTCCGGCGCGAGCGCCCTCCCCCAGCGTCGCCAGCGCGTGTTCGCGAGTCAGGCGGAGCCGGTTCACGCGCAAGCCGAACGGCGGCGGCGCCAGGCTGGCCTCGCCGATGGCCGTGGCCTGGTCGGGCCAGTCCTGTTGCCATTGTTTCCACAGCCAGCCGGGCAGCGCCAGCCGCACCGGTTCCTTGTAGTCGGCGAACGCCTGCTCGGCGGTCAAGCGGCTGGCCTTGCGCAGCAGCGCGTTCACCAGGCCGCTGGCCCAGGGCGCCTGCAGGCCACGGCACAGCTCCGGGTAGGCGTTGACCACCGCGTGGGCGGGGCGCTCGCTGAACCACAGCTCATAAAGACCGCACAGCAACGCCAGCCGTACCGGTTGGGCGCTGGCTTGCAGGGGCTTTTGCAGTTGCTCGTTGAGCCATTGATTGAGGGGCCGCAGGTGGCGGCAGACACCGAAGCACAGATCGCGCATCAGACCACCGGCCTGGCCGCCCTCAAGGGGTTGGGCACGCAGTACTTCGCGCAGGCTGGCGCCGTCGCCGCTGCCGGGCAACACCCGGTTGAGCACGCGCACCGCCGCCAGGCGCGGGTCCAGGGCCTTGGGTTCGTTAGACAAGGGCGGCCCCCGGTTGAAACAGGTCCGGGTGGCCACGGCGTACGTCGGCCACGCTCATGGGCCGCTTGCCGGGCAATTGGATGTGGGTCAGCAGAATCTCGCCATCGCCGCAGGCCACTGTGATGCCAGCGTCGCTGACGGTGAGAATACGGCCCGGCTCTTGCTCGCCGGGCTGGTCGTCGGCGCGATGCTCGCGTGCCTCCCAGACGCGCACGGTCTGGCCGGCCAGTTCGGTCCAGGTGACCGGCCAGGGGTTAAAAGCGCGCACCCGGCACACCAGGGCCCGCCCGGGCAGGCGAAAATCCAGCCGCGCTTCGTGCTTGCTCAGTTTGTGGGCGTAGGTGACGCCCTGCTCCGGCTGGGTCTCGGCGCCGGCCAGATGGCCGGGCAGGTCTTCCAGAACACGGCTCAGCAAGCGCGCCCCCTGGCTGGCGAGGCGGTCGTGCAGTTGGCCACCGGTTTCGTGCTCGCCGATGGGCAGCGTTTCGTGCAACAGCATCGGGCCGGTATCCAGGCCGGCGTCCATTTTCATGATGGTGGTGCCGCTTTCACCGTCGCCGGCCATGATCGCCCGTTGAATCGGCGCCGCGCCGCGCCAGCGTGGCAGCAGCGAGCCATGCACGTTGACGCACGCCAGCCGGGGCAGATCGAGCACCGCCTGTGGAATGATCAGGCCATAGGCGACCACGATCAGGGCATCCAGCTCCAGCGCACGCAACTCGGCGAGAGTGTCGTCGCCCTTGAGGTGGCTGGGTTGCAGCACCGGGATGCCGTGGTCCAGGGCGAGCTGTTTCACCGGGCCGGGCGTGATTTTTTTGCCACGGCCAGCGCCGCGATCGGGCTGGGTGAGCACCGCCACCACCTGGTGGTCGGTCTCAAGCAGGGCTTGCAGGCTGACAGCGGCGAAATCCGGCGTACCGGCGAAGGCAAGACGCAAAGGTTGCAAAAGGGGGCCTCAGACGCGTTGACGCTGCACTTTCTGCAGCTTTTTCTTGATCCGGTCCCGTTTCAGCCGGGACACATAGTCGACGAACAGCTTGCCGTCGAGGTGGTCGATCTCGTGCTGAATGCAGGTGGCGAGCAGGCCGTCCGCTTCCATTTCGAAGGGTTCGCCGTCGCGGCCCAGCGCCTCGATGCGCACCCGCGCCGGCCGTTCCACTTTCTCATAAAAGCCCGGCACCGACAGGCAGCCCTCTTCGTAGGGGGCCAGATCGCCGGTCAGCGGTGTGATGCGCGGGTTGATAAAGACCAGCGGCTGGTTGCGCTCCTCGGAGACATCGATCACCAGCAGCCGCTGGTGCACATCGACCTGGCTGGCGGCCAGCCCGATGCCCTGGGCGTCGTACATGGTTTCGATCATGTCGTCGATCAGTTTGCGAAGCGCGTCATCCACGGTCTCCACCGGTTTTGCTACGGTGCGTAACCGGGGGTCCGGGAATTCCAGTATTTCCAGCTTTGCCATGTGAATCCTGGGTTAATGCCTTTCAGACGGGACGGTTTTTTGCAGCCGCTCGACCTGGAGTAGCATCTTAGCTTTGGTTGCTAAATATATGATCACGTTGCTAATATCCAGTAACGACTGTGTTCGATCTGGGGGCGCGTTTGCGCATGTGCGAACGCCTATAATGATAAAAGGAATCCGCTGATGATGAAATCGCTGCAGCGAATCCTGGTCGTGGGGATATGTCTGCTGGTGGCGGGGGGCGCGCTGGCGGCGGTCGATTTGCGCGATAACCATCCCGACGTCTACTACGTGAAAAAGGGCGATACCCTGTGGGATATCAGTGGCCGTTTTCTGGAGAACCCCTGGCAATGGCCGGAACTCTGGCACGATAACCCGGGCATCGACAACCCGCATCTGATCTATCCCGGCGACGAAATCCGCCTTTCCTGGGTGAATGGCCAGCCACGGCTGACCGTGAACCGGGGCGAGGCCGCCAAGACCCGGCTCGCCGACGGCACCGTCAAGCTGACACCGAGGGTGCGTGAGCTGGATCGCGAAGACGCCATTCCGGCGATCCCGATGAGCGCCATCCAGAGCTATCTCAAGGAAGGTCTGGTGGTGGAGCGTGATGACATCGCTCAGGCGCCCTATGTGGTCGGTGGGCAAGATGGCCGGGTCGTGTACGGCATGGGTGACACCATCTATGCGCGCGATCCGGTGACCCTCTGGGAGCAGATTGAGCGCCGTTACGGGCTGTATCGGGTGGGCGAGGAATACGTCGATCCGAACACCGACGAGGTGCTCGGCTACGAGGCCCGCCAGGTGGCGCTGGCCAGCGTGCAGGACCACGAAGAGGACATGGCCACCCTGGAACTGGTGCGCTCCTCGGAGGACGTGCGCGTCGATGACCGGCTGTTCTCCCGCCCGGACGGCAAGGTGCGCGCGGTGCTCTACCCGCATGCCCCGAACGACAAAGTCACCGGCCGGATTATCCGCTTCTTCGATCGCATCAACAGCGTCGCCCGCAACGAGGTGGTGGTGATCAACCGGGGCGAGCGCGAGGGCATGGAACCCGGCCACGTGCTGGAGATCTATCAGGAAGGCGAACTGGTGCGTGATCGTCAACGCGACGAAATGGTCCGCCTGCCCCGCACCAAAGCGGGCACCCTGGTGCTGTTCAAGGTGTTCGAGAAGGTCAGCTATGCACTGGTGATGACCTCGACACGGCCGGTGCACATGAACGATCTGGTGGAGAGCCCGGCCGGCAGTTACTGAACCGGTCAACGTTACCGATGACCACCGCACAAGGAGGTGCGCGATGGACGATTCACTTCTCAGGCTGGCCCTGTGCGCCGCCTTCACGCCCGATTCCGCCCGGCTCGGCCGGGTGCTGCGGGACCATCCCCCCGGCACCCTGCCGATCGGCGAATACCGGCGCCATCTGCCGGCCGGCCGGGACGCCACCGTTTTGCTGGAACCCGGCCGCCTGAGCGAGGCGCATGACACCCTGCGGCGCCAGGGCTGGCGATGGCTGGCGCTTGGCGATGCCGACTATCCGCCCTTGCTGAGCGATTTGCCCGACGCGCCGGGGGTATTGGCGGTGCGCGGCGAGGTGGCCGCGCTGAGCCGGCCGCAACTGGCCATGGTCGGTGCCCGTGGCGCGTCGGCGGACGGCCTGGACAACGCGTTTCGGTTCGCGCGCACCCTGGCCGGCGCCGGGTTCGTGATCACCAGTGGCCTGGCCCTGGGCGTGGATGGCGCCGCCCACCGGGGTGCGCTGGCCGGTGCCGGCGCCACCGTGGCGGTGCTGGGCGGCGGTCCGGATCGCATTTACCCGCCCCGCCACGGTGGCCTGGCCGATGCCATCGTCGAGGGTGGCGGCGCGCTGGTCACCGAATTCGCGCCCGGCAGTCGTCCGCGCCGCGAGCACTTCCCGCAGCGCAATCGCATCATCAGTGGCTTGAGCCTCGCCACCCTGGTGGTGGAGGCCGCGTTGAGAAGCGGCTCACTGATCACCGCGCGCACCGCCGCCGAGCAAGGCCGGGAGGTGTTCGCGATCCCCGGTTCGATCCACAATCCGCTGAGCCGGGGCTGCCACCGGCTGCTGCGCGACGGCGCCAACTGGCTGGAGAACGTTGACGATCTGCTGCGCGCGTTCGGCGATTTCCAGCGCTTGATCGACGACAGCCCGGCGCTGGCCGATGAGCCCGCCTTGCTGAAACACTTTACCGGTGGCGTCAATAACCTGGATGCTCTGCAGGTGCGCTCCGGATTGTCGGCGGCGCAGCTTGCCGATCAGCTCGCCGAACTGGAGCTGGAGGGCCGCGTGGAGCGCCTGGCCGGCGGTTACGCGCGCCGCTCCGGGCTTGCCTGACGCCCAGCGCTTGGGTACCTTCCGCGCTGTGCGCCCGTGGGGCGCTCAATGCCACCCCTGACCGGGCCCGCCAGGCGCTGGCCCGTTCCCTGCGCCGAGCGCCGGAGCGATCATGAATCAGCATCTGCAGAGTGCCGCCCGTATCATTCAGGCCGGCGGCGTTGTCGCTTACCCCACCGAGACCGTCTACGGGTTGGGTTGCGACCCGTTCAACGAACAGGCGGTGCGGCGGCTGCTGAAGATCAAACGGCGGCCGGCGGAGAAAGGGCTGATTCTGGTGGCCGCCGACTTGCGGCAGCTAGAGGGCCTGGTGCGGCTCAGTGAGGCCGAGCGGGCCGAGCTGGCGGCTCGCTGGCCGGGGCCGGTGACCTATCTGCTGCCCGCCCTGCCCTCGGTGCCGGCCTGGATTACCGGCCACCACGACCAGGTGGCGGTCAGGGTGAGTGGGCACGGCATCGCCCGGGCACTGGCATCGGCGGTGGGCACGCCGATCGTCTCGACCAGCGCCAACCGCGCCGGCGAGCCGCCGGCGCGCAACGCGTTCAATGTGGCGCGCCGGCTGGGCGGCGAACTGGATTTCGTCGTCAACGGCGACACCGGCGGGGGTAAGCCCTCCACCATCATCGATCTGGACAGCGGGCGCGTGGTACGCGATTGACCGGCTGCCGACACGGGCAAGGTTGCCAATATGAGTGAGACAGCGCCGCAGGCGGTTAAGAAATACCTGTTGGATCTCCAGGAGCGGATTTGCGCGGAATTGGAGAGCGAAGACGGCACTGGCCGCTTCGTCGAAGACGCCTGGCAGCGAGCCGAAGGCGGCGGCGGCCGCAGCCGGGTGCTGGCGGACGGCGCGGTGATCGAAAAAGGCGGGGTCAATTTTTCCCATGTGTTCGGTGAGCGCATGCCGGCGTCCGCCACCGCCCACCGCCCGGAGCTGGCTGGCCGCTCGTTCCAGGCGATGGGCGTTTCCCTGGTGATTCACCCGCGCAATCCCTACGTGCCCACCAGCCACGCCAACGTGCGTTTCTTTATTGCCGAGAAAGACGGCGAAGCGCCGGTCTGGTGGTTCGGCGGTGGCTTTGATCTGACCCCCTACTACGGTTTCGAAGACGACGCGCGAGCCTGGCACCGGGCGGCCCGTGACGCCTGCCAACCGTTCGGCGCGGAGCTCTATCCCGAGTTCAAAAAATGGTGCGACGATTATTTCTTTATCAAGCACCGCAACGAGCCCCGCGGGGTGGGTGGCCTGTTCTTCGACGACTTCAACCGCCTCGGCTTCGAGCAGAGCTTTGCCTTTATGCGCAGTGTCGGTGACGCGTTCATTCGCGCCTACCGGCCGATCATGGCCGCGCGCAAGGCGCTGCCCTACGGTGAACGCGAGCGCGACTTCCAGCTTTACCGTCGCGGCCGTTATGTGGAGTTCAACCTGGTCTATGATCGGGGCACGCTGTTTGGTTTGCAGTCCGGCGGGCGCACCGAATCGATCCTGATGTCCCTGCCGCCGCTGGTCCGCTGGGATTACCACCGGCAACCCCAGCCGGGCAGCGAAGAAGCGCGCCTCCATGAGGAATTCCTGATTCACCGGGAGTGGCTTGATGACTGATCGTTACGCGGTGTTCGGCAACCCGGTGCGCCATTCCCGTTCGCCGGACATCCACCATGCGTTTGCCGCCCAGACCGGCGACGATCTGGTCTATGAGCGTATCGAGGCACCCCTGGACGGCTTCGCCGAGGCGGTGGCCGGGTTCTTCGATAGCGGCGGGCGCGGCGCCAATGTCACCGTGCCCTTCAAGGAGCAGGCGTTCGCGCTGTGCGACCGGCTCACCGAGCGGGCCCGCCAGGCCGGCGCGGTGAACACCCTATGGCGCGAGCAGGGCGAGCTGCACGGCGACAACACCGATGGCCCGGGCCTGGTGGCCGACCTGCGTGATAACCTGGGCTGGCCGCTGGCCGGGCAACGGCTGCTGATTCTGGGCGCCGGCGGCGCGGTGCGCGGCGTGCTTGGCCCGCTGCTCGCCGAGCGCCCCGCCGATGTGGTGATCGGCAACCGCACCCTGGACAAAGCGCGGGCACTGGCCGAGCGCTTCGGCGGCGCCGCCATCGCGGTGCGCGGCTGTGCCCTGGAGCAGGTGCAAGGGCGGTTCGACGTTGTCATTAATGCGGTGTCCGCTGGGTTGCACGGGGAAATGCCGGCGTTGCCACCGGGTTTAATCGCCCCCGGCGCGCATGCCTACGATATGGTCTACGGCGCGCAAGCCACGCCATTCATGATCTGGGCCCGGCAACAGGGCGCCGGTGAGATCCGTGATGGCCTGGGCATGCTGGTGGAACAGGCGGCGCAGGCATACCGGATCTGGCGGGGCCGGCGGCCCCACACCGGCCCGGTGCTGAGCGCTCTGCGCTCTCCTTCGCGTTGACCACCGGGCGCCCGCGTCGGTTTTACAAACTTTATCGCGCGACGCTGGCGGTGGCCCCCGATATGCATGGAGAATAATCGGCGTTCGCGGAACGATCTTATCGAGCCCACGGGGGTGGCCTCGTTCTCTTGTCCTGCCCTGTTCAGGTTCCAACGCCTTACGCGCTCCGCGAGTCACGCCGCTGATTTTTTGTTTTGGGCGATTCCGCCGTCACGGACCGCCTCTCGGGGGAGATCTGTATGTTGTTGTGTCGTGGGAGAGATCTATGAGGTTCCTCTATCTTGCCGCCTTGATGTTCGGGGTGCTTGCCGGGCCATATGCTCAAGCCGATACCCTGGGGTTTTCCTGGGATAACGATGTTTTTCTGGGACAGGATAAGAACTACACCAATGGGGTGCGATTCAGCTGGGTGGACGAAGGACACACCCAGTGTGAGAGCGAGAGCGGCCTGACCTGCGGCACCGCCCGGCTGCTTGATCCTCTGCCCGGGATTTCCGCCGCCAGCGAGCGCCACGCGTTCACGGTGAGCCTGGAGCAGATCATGATCACGCCCAACGACATCAAGCGTGAAACCCCGGATTACAACGACTTGCCCTACGTGGGCTACACCAACCTGGAACTGGGGCTGTTCAGCTGGGACGCCGACAGCCTGTACGGGTATGGCGTGCGAATCGGGATAGTCGGCCCGGATTCCGGCGCCGAGGAAAGTCAGAAGATCGTGCACCGCATCACCGGCTCCAACGAGCCGGAAGGCTGGGACAACCAGCTCGGGCAGGATCTGATCGGCGGGGCCTACTTTATCAACGCCCACCGGCTGTTCCGGCACACCAGCGACGGCGGCTATCAGACCGAACTGGGCTATGCCTGGGGCGTGGACGCCAATAACTTCGACGGCAACGCCCAGGCCGGCGGCTTCGTGCGCTTCGGCTGCAATCTTCCCGGCAACTTCATTCCCGATTACGCCGGCATCGGCACCGCCGGCTCCCTGGTCGGTCTGTTCGACAACCCCGGCTTTGGCTGGGAGGTATTCGTCGGCCTCTCCGGTCAATATGTGGGCTACTCCTACATTGAGCGCAAGGGTGACGATTACGATGTGCAAGCGCGTGATTACATTGGCACCGCCGTGGCCGGGTTTGGCCTGCACACCGATGGTTTCAGTTTCACCATGACGGTCCAGAACTCCACGTCGCCGATCCGCGACAGTGACCCGCTCAGCTTTGGCAATATGTCTTTTATGTGGGCACTCTGAGATTTTTGTCGGCGCCGCTTCCCCCGGCGCCCCCTCTTCCACCGTGCTCGCCATGGAAGGGAGATCCCGCCGCAACGGAGCCCCGCGGTGCCCTGAGTTCCCTTGTTTCGGCGGCGTCGAATCCCCATGTTTTGAGCTCTGAGATTTAAACCCATTGCAGGAGCGGTTTAACCGCGATTGACCATGACCAACAATCCCCTGATTGATTATCCTGATCTGCCCCCCTTCGCCGACATTCGTCCGGAGCACGTGAAGCCGGCGGTGGAGGAACTGGTGGCGGCGGGTCGGCAGCGTATTCACGACGTTCTGGCGGCGCGGGATTTCAGTTACCGGGCCCTGGAGATGGCCCTGGCGGAGGAAGACGACCGTCTGAGTAAAGCGTTCGGTCCGGTCGGTCATCTCAACGCGGTGGCCCAGAACGAGGTGCTGCGCGAAGCCTACAATGGCTGCCTGCCGCTGCTCAGCGAGTACGGCACCGAGGTGGGTCAGAACAGTGCCCTGTTCGACGCCTACCAGACGTTGCACGACAGCGAGGAATTCGCCCGCTTGACGCCGGCCCAGCGCAAGGACATCGACAACACGCTGCGCGACTTCCGCCTGTCTGGCGTGGCCCTGCCGGACAGGCGGAAGCGGCAATACATGGAAAACGCCAAGCAGCTCTCCGAGCTGACCACCCGTTTTGAGAACAATCTGCTGGACGCCACCCAGGCCTGGAAAAAGCACGTCACCGACGTTGCCGAACTGGATGGCCTGCCGGACACGGCTCTGGCCGGCACCGCTGACCGGGCCGCCGCCGAGGGCTTGGAGGGCTGGCTGCTGACCCTGGATTTCCCGGTCTATTTCGCGGTCATGAGCCACGCCACCAACCGGGCACTGCGCGAAGAAATGTATCGCGCCTTCACCACCCGCGCCTCGGACCAGGGTCCGCAAGCCGGTGAATACGACAACGCCGACGTGATGAACGAAATTCTCCGCCTGCGTCATGAACAGGCTCTGCTGCTTGGTTTTAACAACTATGCGGAAGAGTCCCTGGCCACCAAGATGGCCCGTGATGTGGACGAGGTGATGACATTCCTCAACGACCTGGCACGCCGCGCCCGCCCCCAGGCCGAGCAGGAACTGCAAGCGTTGCGCGCGTTCGCCGCCGAACAGGGGGCCGGCGAATTGCAGCCCTGGGACCTGGGCTATTGGAGCGAGCGGTTGCGCGAGGCCCGCTATGATTTGTCCGACGAGGCTCTGCGGCCCTGGTTCCCCGCGGAGAAAGTGATCGCGGGCATGTTCTCCGTGGTCGGCACCTTGTTTGGCATCCGCTTCCGCCAGCGTGACGATGTGGCGCTCTGGCACCCGGACGTGCGCTTTTATGAGTTGATTGACGACGACGGTGGCGTACGCGCCGCGTTCTATCTGGACATGTACGCACGCACCGGCAAACGGGGTGGCGCCTGGATGGACGACGCCCGCCTGCGCCGCCGCCGGTTGGACGGCTCACTGCAAACCCCGGTGGCCTATCTCACCTGCAACTTCGCGCCGCCGGCCGGGGGTAAGCCCGGATTGTTGACCCACGATGAAGTGGTCACGCTGTTCCACGAGTTTGGCCACGGCTTGCACCATATGCTCACCGAGCAGGAAGTGGCCGGCATATCCGGCATCAACGGGGTGGCCTGGGACGCGGTGGAATTGCCCAGCCAGTTTCTGGAAAACTGGTGCTGGACCGAAGAAGGCCTGGCGCTGATTTCCGGCCATTACGAAACCGGCGAGCCGCTGCCCAAGGAAACCCTGGAAAAAATGCTGGCGGCGAAAAATTTCCAAAGCGCCATGGGCATGATGCGTCAGCTTGAGCTGTCTTTGTTCGACATGCGCTTGCACGCCGAATACCAGCCCGGCCTTGATATTCAAGGCGTGCTCGACGAAGTGCGTGAACAGGTGGCGGTGGTCAAACCACCATCGTTCAATCGCTTCCAGAATGGCTTTGGCCACATCTTCGCGGGCGGCTACGCCGCCGGTTACTACAGTTACAAATGGGCGGAAGTGCTGTCCAGCGACGCCTATTCCCGCTTCGAAGAGGAGGGGCCCTTTAACGGGGAAACCGGGCGCGACTTTCGCGCCAAGATTCTCGCCCGTGGCGGCAGCGAAGAGCCGATGGAATTGTTCAAGGCGTTTCGTGGCCGCGAGCCCAGCGTCGAACCGCTGCTGCGCCACAGCGGCATCGCTCAGGAGCCGGCATGAGCAAACGGCAGTTTATCGCCGGCGCCACCTGCCCGGCCTGTGGCGCCATCGACAAAATCCAGCGCTGTGAAGAGCAGGATAATGTCTGGATGGAGTGTATTGCCTGCGGCATGGTCCGCGACCTGGACGCAGCGCCACCGGCGGCCGACGCCAATGTGCAGACCGTGGAACTGAAGTTTCCCAAAAAATAACGTCTGAAGGGTGCATGGCGGAAGCGCTCCGCCGTTCACCGCTTAAGCCGGCGCGTTTGCAGCATCATCAGAATCAACCCGCCGGCGCTGCCCAGCACGATGAACAGCCCGGGCACGCCGGCCAGATTGGCCAGCATTTTTATGCCGTCCACGCCCAGATAAGTGGCACTGCCCCACCCCACCGCGCCGATCACCAACGCCCACAAAAACTTGATCGCGAAAGGCGAATTCATTTCGCCGGCGGTCACCGCCCGTGTACACAGACCGCCAATCACATCGGTGTTGGAATCAGCGGCGGTAATGAAAGAAATCAGGCAGGCGAAGATAAAGAACAGGCCAAGCAGAAAACTACCCGGAAGGTAGCTGAAAAGCTGATATGCCATCGCCGCCAGCCCTTCGGTTTTGTAAATCTGGTACAGCGCGCCATGATCCTGAACGTCATAAAAAAGCGCCGATGCGCCGAACGTGGAAAACCAGACCACGCTGAACAGCGAGGGCAGCAGCAGATTCACCAGAACAAACTGGCGCACGGTGTAGCCCCGCGCGATTTTTCCAAGAAACAGGCAGGACAGCGGCGCCCAGGCGAACCAGCTGGCAAAAAAGGCGGTGGTCCACCAGCCGGACCACCGACTGGTGGCGGGTTCGTGGCTCATCAGGTGGCGCGCGAAAAAATCGCCCAGATAGTCGCCCAGTGATTCCCCGCCCAACCGCAGGATGAAGGCGCCGGGGCCCACCGCCAGAAGATAAATCAGCAGCGCGATAAACAGCACGGTATTGAGGCGCGCCAGCAGCTGAATGCCGCCGCGCAGTCCGCTGCTGGCGGAGAGCAGCGCGGCGCCGACGATAAACGTGGAGATCAGAGCGTAAACCAGCGGCGA
This sequence comes from Alloalcanivorax mobilis, assembly GCF_002864685.1. GTDB lineage: Bacteria > Pseudomonadota > Gammaproteobacteria > Pseudomonadales > Alcanivoracaceae > Alloalcanivorax > Alloalcanivorax mobilis. The sequence goes on along the minus strand of NZ_NMQZ01000001.1, from coordinate 67,257 downwards.
CTTGGGCTGGCCAAACAGCACCCGCAGGCCGTCGCCGATCAACAACAGGCCGCCGCTGAGCACCGCCGACATGCCGACCACCACGGAAAACAACACCAGCGCATCCACCAGCTCGCCGGTGCGACCGCCGAGACGATCGCCGAACAGGGGCCGCAACAGGGCGTCCACGGAAAAATCGTAGCCGCGATTGTGGAAACCCAGTGCGAAGGTCAAAGCGGTCACGGTGTAGATGGCGTACGGAGCCAGTGTCCAATGCACGAACACGGTGGACAAAGCAAAGTGCAAGGCCGCGTCGCCGCCCGGGCGCGCCCCGGAGAAACCGGGCGGCTCATGAAAATGCACCACCGGCTCCGCCACCGCCCAGAACAGAATGCCCATGGCGATCACGGCGGTCAGCGACACCGAGAACCAGCGAAACGGTGAATAGATGCGGGTCGCCCCTTCGCCGCCGATACGGACCCCGCCCAGCGGTGAGAAAAACACCACCACGCACAGCAGCAACAGGCCGAGGGCGGTATACAAAAACAAAAAAGACAGACGGTCAATCAACAGCGCGTTCAGCGCGGCGGTGATTTGCACGAAGCGCGCCTGATCCACGGCGATCAACGTCAGCGCTGATAACATGGCGATCAACGCCGGCCAGAAAGTGATGTGCTTCAGGGTTCCCGGCTGGCTCTGAGTGTGGGTCACATGCTCCCCCTGTGAAGACGCCGGCGCGGGCCGGGGCGATCGCGCATCTTGTGAGCGGCGTTATGGTTTGTGCACAGGATAACCGTTTGCCGCGAAGCGCACCCGGGGAGTTATTCAGAGGTTCCTTAGCGCAGCAGTCCGCTTTTCAGGCCCGCCACGGTGCGGGCCATCTCGCGGCGCAGCCAGGGTACGCGATCCATCAGCGGGAACAGAACGTCGCGCAGGCGGGGCGCCAGCGTGCCGTGGGATTGGAACACCGGCGTCAGCCAGCGACTCATGCTCTGATAGAAACGTATCGACGGCGCCCGGGCGCGATGGAAATCCCGCCAGACCGCGCGCCAATCCTGGTTTGCCGCCACCGCCCGGGCCAGGGCCTGGGCGTCCAGCAGGGCCATGTTCGCGCCCTGCCCCAGTTGCGGGCTCATGGCGTGGGCGGCGTCGCCGAGAAAGCCCAGCCGGCCGTCGCCCCAGCGGCGCATGATCACGTCCCGATAGGTGGCCGACAGCATGTGCTCGTGCTCAACGCTGGCCAGCGCCCCTTCCAGGGCTGGCCACAAGCTGGCGGCGCTGTGCTTCCAGGCGGGGAAATCGAAGTCCGACGCCTGCCAGGAGGCCATGCTGCTCACCGGCAGGCTCCAGAACACACTCAGTAAGCGCTGTGACGACCCGTTCGGGGTCAGCCCGGTGGGCAGCAGCCCGGCCATGGTGTGCGCGCCGTCATAGCATTGGCGCAGGCCCTGGTCATCGTGGTCGGTGGGTACGATCGCCCACATGGCGCCCCACGGATAGAGCCGGTCGTAACGCACCCAGGCGGGCGGCCGCAGGCGGCTGTGGCTGCCGTTCGCCACCAGCACCGCGTCGAAATAATGCCGGTCGGCGCCTTCGTGTTGCAGCCAGGCACCGCTGGCGTCGTGGCCGACGGCGCTGATCTCGCTGCCCATGCACAGCCGCACCGGCAGGTGGGTCAGGCCGTCCGCCAGCACATGGCAGAGGCTGGCCCGGTGCACGCCCAGGCCCTGCAGATTCGCGGCCAAGTGACGGTATTCGGTGCGCATGATGACGCGGCCCTGGCGTGTGTGGCCATAGAGCCCGTGAATCGGCTGGCCATAGCGACGCATGTCGCCGCCCAGGCCCATGTCATCGAGCGCCGCCAGCCCGGAAGGCTGCAATAGCAGCCCTGCGCCCACCGGTTTGAGTTCTTCGGCCCGTTCAAACAGGGTGACATCGTGGTGTTGCCCGGCCAACAGGCGGGCGCTGGCCAGCCCGGCGGTGCCGGCACCGATAATGGCGATGGATTGAGGGCGCATCGGGGGTCCTGACGGGAAACTCAGGCCTCACCATACAGAGTGAACGCCGCCGTGCAAGAATCGGGGCTCAGGCTGCGTGGGTTGGCGGGTTTATCCGTGGGATGAGACGCGCTTGACGATGGCGACGCCCTCTTCGCTTTTCGCAATTCCAGGTTTTTCCGCCAAAGCAAAAAACTATCGTGAAAAAAATGACGTAAATCTTGTCGCTTGACGCTTTGGTTTTATGCCTTGAGATCGCAATGTGGTAGCTCCACATCGGCTCGCCAAAGTCGAACGACGGCGGCAAGGTTGATGTGACGTTTTGTGTACCGGAAAAGGAGTTTTCCAATGAGCAGCGATGACGTAGTGTCCGTACTGAATGATCTCATCGAAACCAGTAAAGACGGTGAGAAAGGGTTTCGTGTTTGCGCCGAGGACCTGAAGGATCCGAAGTTGAAATCCAGCTTTGCCCAGCGCGCCGAGGAGTGTGCTCAGGCGGCCGCCGAGCTGCAAGGCATGGTGCGTGACCGCGGTGGCGATCCGGAGAAGCACTCCAGCATGGCCGGTGAACTGCACCGCCGCTGGGTGGACCTCAAGTCGATGGTGACAGGCAAGAGCGACGAAGCGATTCTCAATGAATGCGAACGCGGCGAAGATGTGGCCAAGAAGAGTTATCAGAAGGCGCTGGAGAACGAGCTGCCGGCCGATGTGCGCGCGGTGGTGGAGCGTCAGTATCAGGGTGTTTTGCGCAACCACGATCAGGTCAAAGCACTGCGCGACGCGGCCCGTGCCGGCCACTGAAATTTCTATTTATTCTGAAAAACCATAAAGAAAGCCACGCGCCGAAAGGTGCGTGGCTTTTCTTTTTGGGGCCTTGTTCGGAACGCTTTACCGTTACTTCTCGACGAAGGCCCGTTCAATCACGTACTCATGGATGTGGCCGCCACGGGATTCGCGGAATCCCCAGCCATCCAGAATCTCGGTGAGATCCTTGAGCATGGCCGGGCTGCCGCAGAGCATAAAGCGGTCTTCTTCCAGATTGGGTTTGGGGACGCCCAGATCGTCGAAGATTTTGCCATCATTCATCAGGTCGGTCAGCCGGCCTTGATTGCGGAACGGCTCGCGGGTGACCGTGGGGTAATAAAGCAGCTTGTCGCGGATCAGTTCGCCGAAGAACTCGTTATCGGGCAGTTCGCTTTCGATGATGTCGCGGTACGCCAGCTCGTTGGTGTAGCGCACCCCATGGGTGAGAATCACCTGATCGAATTTTTCGTAGACTTCCGGGTCCTTGATGATGCTCAGGAACGGTGCCAGGCCGGTGCCCGTGGAGAGCAGCCACAGGCGTTTGCCAGGCAGCAGATGATCCGCCACCAGGGTGCCGGTGGGCTTGCGGCTGACATAAATTTTGTCGCCGGGCTGGATTTTCTGCAGCTGTGAGGTAAGCGGGCCGTCCGGCACCTTGATGCTGAAGAATTCCAGCTCTTCCTCATAGTTGGCGCTGGCGATGGAATAAGCGCGCAGCAGCGGCCGGCCGCCGTCCTGCTCCAGGCCGATCATGGTGAAATGGCCGTTTTTGAAGCGGAAACCGGGGTCCCGACTGGTGGTGAAGCTGAACAGCGTGTCGTTCCAATGACGGACACTGGTCACGGTTTCAGTATTCAAATTAGACATAAGCTAATGCGCCTTTATTCCAAAATTCTCCAATTGGTGAGAATGTAACCGTTTCTCTCATATCGGTAAAATGGGATGTTCCGATATTTGATATCGATTATGGTGATAACGATGCGCTACACCCTTCGCCAATTGGAAGTGTTTCTCGCCACCGCCCATTTTGAAAACGTGAGCCGGGCGGCGGAGCACCTGAGTATGTCCCAGTCCGCCGCCTCCGGCGCGCTCAAGGAACTGGAAAGCCAGTTTGGCATCAAGCTGTTCGAGCGCGCCGGCAAACGCCTGCGTTTGAACGAGCTGGGCCGCCAGCTTTGGCCCCGGGCGGAAGCGCTGCTCGGGCAGGCGCTGGAGTTGCAGGTCAGCCTGCTCTCCCATCACGACCTGGGTCCGATCAAGGTGGGGGCGACCCTTACCATTGGCAACTATCTGGCGGTGAGCATCATGGCGCGCTATATGGCCGAGCAGCCGGACGCGCGCGTCAAACTGGAAGTGGCCAATACCAGCGCCATTGTCGAGCGGGTGCTGGGCTTCGACCTGGACGTGGGCCTGATCGAAGGCGAGATCAATCACCCGGACCTGGATCTGCTGCCCTGGCGCGATGATGAGCTGGTGGTGTTCTGCGCGCCGGATCATCCGCTGGCGGCCAAGAAAACCTTGGACGATCACGATCTGCGCGCCGCCACCTGGATCGTCCGTGAGCCGGGCTCGGGTACCCGGCAAACCTTCGAGCGTGCCATGCACGGCCTGCTGCCCAGCCTCAATCTTTTGCTGGAGCTGGAGCATACCGAGGCGATCAAGCGGGCGGTGGAAACCGGGTTGGGCATCAGTTGCCTGTCCCGGGTGTCGTTGCGCGAGGCGTTTCGGCGCGGCTCCCTGGTGCCACTGGCCGTGCCGGAGCGGGATTTCAGCCGCCAGTTTTATTTTGTGCTGCACCGGCAAAAACACCGCAGCCCGGGGGTGGAGCGCTGGCTGCAGCTGTGTCGGGAATCATCGGGCTGATGCGCGCTCTCAGGACGGTTTGTCGGCGCTCAGGTAGCGCTCTTTCACGATGCCGCTGAGCTGCTCACGCGGCAGGGTCAGTTCCGGCATGCCCATCACATAAGGGCCGATGGTGTAGGCGCCGTATAAAAGCACGATGCCGTCGTCGGTGATCCGGAAGTCACTGGTTTTCTGAAACGGCCACGCCTTGCGGAAGTCATCGTCGGCGTCCGCTTCGTCCTTCAGCCATTGGTCGTGGGCCTGTTCAGCGAGCGCCCAGAACGCGTCCTGCTGGCCGGGCTCAATGACATCGGCGAGGCGGACACGTTGATTGGCGGCCAGGTCCCAGTTGAGCCAGTGCGTGGCGGGCATGCCATGGGCGCCGCCGGTGAATTCGTAACTGTCGATCTTGATGGTGGCGAGCGAACCGCGCTGGTCGAGCAGGCCGGTTTCGCCGGTCAGCTCCCAGCCGTTGGCGCCCTGGTCGGGCAGATTGGCGGCATCGGCGATAAAGCCGGCGGCCACCGCCTCCAGCGACGTGGCCTGGCTGCCGTCGTCCTTGCCGTTGCCGGCCAGTTGGCGAATCAGTTGCGCGCGCACTGCCTGGTTCAGGGCGTCTTGCTGGGCGTAGACCTCAAGATCGATATCGACCTTGGGGCACTCTTTGCTCTGGCATTGGTCGGGCTGACGCTGCAGCGTTTCCGACTTGCCTTCCAGCCTGGCCTGCGGCGGGGCAGGGCTGGCCGGTGGCTGGTGGGAAGATTCGCTCTGCTCGCTTTGCGCCGGCGCCTGGGGCGCCTTGTCGGCGTTGTCGTTGCCGTTGTCGCAACCGGCCAGGGCCAGCAGCAGGGCCAGGGCGGTGAAAAGGGATAAACGCATGGGCTCGTTCCTTGGCGGCCTGGTCTGAGGTCGCTTAAGCGTGCCTGTATTCGCGGGACCATGCAAAGCCGCCGGCGGCGTGTTGTCACTCGACCTTTTCGAAGTAGCCGAGAATCCGCAGGGCGTCGAGCTTGCCGCCGCGAATGTCCAGGTCGTCGCCGGCCAGCGCGGCGGCGGCGTTGCGTTCGCCGGCGGCGATCGCCTTCCAGGTCGGTTCGGTGGTGTCGATCACCGCCACCGTGTCCGCCGCCAGGCCGTCCAGCACCACCGCCACGCCGCGGCGGATTTCCAGGGTGAAATCCCGGTTGCTGTCGCGGAAGTGAAAGCCCAGCTTCTGGTGCACGTCCAGAGTCTCTTCCGCTTTCAGGAAGGCCGGCATGGCGCGCAGGAAATTGCCCACCGGCAGGGTGGCGAGAAAGCCCTCCGGCGGGTGGGTGCGAAAGCCCGGTTTCAGGCCATCGGCCACTTCCCGGGCGGCGGTGAAGTAGTAATTGCGCGCCGGCGGGTTGGCCTCGGCGGTGGCCAGCGTGCGCAGGGCGCTGGCGCGCAGATCCTTGACCGCCTGTTGGTCGGGTTTCAGCAGCAGCAGGGCGTCGCTGAGCGACAGTGCCCATTGCGCGCGGCCTTCATCAAGCGCCGCGCGCGCCTTGTCGAGCAGGGCGTCGGCGCCGCCGGCCAGTTCCGCCAGATTGCGTGCCTGTTGCAATTCGGGCAACGGCTGCAGGGTGCTCGGGTTGCCGTCGAACCAGCCCAGGTAACCTTCGAACACCGAGCGCACCGACCAGGATACCTTGCCGTAGAACTCCTGCAGCCAGGGGTTGTTCGCCAGATGGGCGGGCAGGTGCACGCGTTCGACGATCTGGTCCGGCGTCAGGCCCTGGTTCATATAGCGCAGGGTCTGATCGTGCACGAACTGGATCGCGTCCCGGTAGTCGGTGAGGGTGCGCTCGATGTGCTCGTGGCCGCTGAGCGGACGGGTATGGCTGGGCACCATGTATTCGGCGTCCAGCGCGCGCATCAGGTCGAGGCTGTGAATCCACTTCTGCACGTCGCGGTAGTAGGTGCCGCGAATGGTGTAGAGATTGGGAAAGGCGCGATACAGGTTGTCGCCGCTGAGCAGCACTTTCTTGTCCGGCAGCCAGACGAACAGCTGGTCTTCGGTTTCGCCGGGGGCATGCACCAGTTGCAGGCGCACGCCGGCGATGGTGACTTCCATCCGGTCGTCGAAGGTGTGATCCGGCGGCAACGCGAACAGGGTGCTGTCTTCGTTGACGCCCAGTTTGGGGCCAATGCCGTCGTTGATCAGCTCGCCGTCGGGCAGGTGATGCCCGAACATGCGCATCGAGCGCGCGGTAATGATCGGCCGGATCTGGTTGACCACCCGGTTGATGTAATAACTGGTGCTGCTGTGGGCGTACACGGGCACGGCGCCGGGCTCGGCGAAGGCGCGGGCACCGAACACATGGTCGGTGTGATTGTGGGTATAGATGATGGCGGTCACCGGTTTGTCGGTGATGTTGCGAAATTCCGCCAGCACCTGGCGGCCTTCTTCCACGGTCTCCATGGTGTCCACGATGATGATGCCGTCATCGCCTTCCAGCATAATGGAGTTGGCGAGGCCGTAGCCGATGGCCACATAGACACCGTCGGTAACGCGGACCACGCCTTTTTTGAACTCCTGGCTGTGTTCGCGCAGGGCGTCCGGCGCCAGGGGTTTGGGGGCGCCGGTGTCGGTCTGATCACCGCAACCGGCGATCATGAAAGCCAGAAAAACAAAAAGGTATCGCATGGTGTGTTGTCCTGATTCGTTATTGCTGGCAAGGCTAGGCGGGTGCGGTCATGGCGCCAAGGTGGCAAACGGCCAGCGGGCGGTCGGTGGTGGCCAATAAGCCGTTTGTTGCGACCACCGTGGCGGCCTGGCCGCTGGCGCTGATCGATCTGCTTGAAGAGCGCGGCCTGGATGCCGTCGCGGCGCTGGCCGAGGCGGGGCTGAGCGCGGCCACGTTGCGCGCCAACCCCGGCGGCCGGGTGGACACCGCCGCCATGACCCACCTGTGGCGGATCGCGGAACGAATCAGCGGTGACCCGGCCATTGGCTTGTGGGTGGGGCAGCGCGCCCATCCGATGAACCTGCGGGTGATGGGGCTGCTGCTGCAGACCGCCCCGGATCTTGCCCATCTGCTGGCGTTCACGGTGCGCTTCCAGGCACTGATCTCAACCGGCGTGACCACGTCACAATACCACCGGCCCGATGCCGTGGGCCTGGCGATCCAGACGCTGCCGGACGCGCCGATACACCCCTGTGCCCTGGATGCGTTTATTGCCGCCCATGTGGTCAGTTTGCGGCGGGTTGCCCGGCCCAGCCCGGTGATTTCAGTGGCTCTGTCGCGGCCGGCGCCGGCGGACATCGGCCCGTGGCGGTGCGTTCTCGGCGCGCAGCCGGAGTTCGCTGCCGAGGTGGACGTCATCTGGCACCAGCGCCACAGAATGCATGAGCCGCTGCCCTTGGGGGACGCGCGCCTGTCCGATCAGCATGTGCGGCTGGCCGAGCAGGCGCTGGCCGAACTCGACCACACGCCGCCGCTGGTGCGTACCCTGCGCGATTTATTGCGTGCCCGCCCGCAAGCGCCGCCCTCGCTGGGGGAGCTGGCGCAAGCGGTGCGCATGAGTGAACGTTCCCTGCGCCGCCGGCTGGATCAGGCCGGCAGCGGCTACCGGCAGTTGCTTGAAGAGCAGCGCGCCGAGAGCGCCGCCGAGCTGCTGCGGCGCAGCGATGCGCCGCTGGCGGTGGTGGCGCAGCGGTTGGGTTTTTCCGATGCCAGTAATTTTGGCAAGGCCTTTAAGCGTTGGTACGGCGTCAGCCCGGACCGCTTTCGCCACAGCCGTTGAGCAGGCTTGTTTTTCAGGATTTTTCACCCATATCAAAGGAGAGGGCGCACACTTTTGTTGCCGAACAAAAAACCGGAGACTCCCCCAATGCGACATTCCCTGCTTGTGGCCGCCACCTTTATGCTTGCCACCACGTCGTCCAGCTGGGCGCAGGACGCCACCGAAGGCGTTCCCAACATCAAGCAGCCCGACCAGGAAAATGTGCAGGCGCAACAGCGCGACACCATGGAGGATATCCGCCAGTACAGTGCCGAGCAGAAAGAGCAGGCGATGCAGGCGGCGCGCAACGGCCTGGAGCGGCTCGATGCCCGCATTGATGACGCCTCGGACAGCATTAATGACGGTTGGAAGGAACTCTCCCAGGAAACCCGCCTGAAGAAACAGCAGGCACTCGCCAACCTCAAGGAGCAGCGCGCCGAACTGCAAGCGGATTACCAACGCCTGCAAGACGCCAGCGCCGACAACTGGGACGCCGCCAAGGTGCGTTTTGGCAACGCCTGGGATGCCACCAGGCAGGCTTGGCGTGAACTGACCGCGCCCACTCCGGCGCAGGATCAATAAAGGCTGGCCGCGACGCACCACCCTCACACGTCGGCGAAATCCTCGCCGCCACGCAGCCAGCGGCGCAGCAACCGCTCGACCCGATCCGGGTAACTCTTCAATAACGATTCACCGACCGCGCGGGCCGGGCTCATCAGGGCCTCATCGCGCACCAGGTCAGCGATCCGGAACGCCAGCTCGCCGGTTTGTCGGGTGCCCAGCCATTCCCCCGGGCCGCGTAATTTCAGGTCTTCCTCGGCGATCACGAAGCCGTCGGTGGTCTCGCGCATCACCGCCAGGCGCCGGCGCGCGGTCTGCGACAACGGTGTCTGATACAACAACAGACAATAACTCTGGGCGCTGCCTCGCCCGACCCGGCCCCGCAACTGGTGCAACTGCGCCAGGCCCAGACGCTCGGCGTTTTCCATCACCATGAGGCTGGCGTTGGGCACGTCCACCCCCACTTCGATCACCGTGGTGGCCACCAGCAATTGCGCCGCGCCGCTGGCGAAGCGCGCCATCCGTTCGGCCTTTTCGCGGCCCTTCAGGCGGCCGTGCACCAGTTCAATGGTGAGTTCCGGCAGCGCCTGCTTGAGGGTCTCGAACGTGGCCTCGGCGGCCTCCGCCTGCAGCTCGTCGGATTCCTCGATCAGGGTGCACACCCAATAGGCCTGGGTGCCGTCGCGGCAGGCGGCGCGGATGCGTTCCACCACCTGATCGCGCCGCGACACCGGCAATGCCAGGGTCTGAATCGGCTTGCGGCCGGGCGGCATTTCATCAATCGCCGAGGTGTCCAGGTCGCCGTACACGCTCATCGCCAGGGTGCGAGGAATCGGCGTGGCGGTGAGGGTGAGCTGGTGCGGCACCTGATTGCCGAAACGGCCTTTCTCGCGCAGAGCCAGGCGCTGCTGCACGCCGAAGCGGTGTTGTTCGTCGATGACGATCAGCCCCAGGCGCTGGAAGCGCACCGCCTCCTGGAACAGGGCGTGGGTGCCCACCACCATGGCGCCGTGGCCGTCCGCGAGGGCGGCCAGGGTATCGCGGCGCGCCTTGGCGCCCATGCCGCCGGCCAGCCAGTGCACATCGATGCCCAGCGACGCCAGCCAGTGGCGGAAGTTGGCCAGGTGCTGCTCGGCGAGCAGTTCGGTGGGCGCCATCAGCGCCACCTGGTGGCCGGCTTCGATGGCGATCAGGGCCGCGCAGGCGGCCACCAGTGTTTTGCCGGAGCCGACGTCGCCCTGGATCAACCGCAACGCCGGATGGCGGCGGGCCAGATCGGCGCGGATCTCGCCAATCACCCGCTGCTGGGCGCCGGTCAGCGTAAACGGCAGGTTCTCAAGCAGCCGGCGGGGCAGGGTGTCGCCGCGCAACGGCGGCGCCGCCAGCGCTTTCTGGCCGGCCCGTTTGGTCAGCATGCCGAGTTGGTGGGCGACCATTTCTTCCATCACCAGCCGTTTCACCGCCGGGTGCTGGCCGTCGAGCAGCAGATCCACCGGACCATCCGGCTGCGGGTGATGCAATTTGGTCAGGGCCGCCGCCAGGCCGGGCAGGCCGCTCTGATCAAGCAGGGCAGGGGGGATCAACTCCTCGGGGGGATGGCCTTGCAACCAGTGCAGCGCCTGGCCGGCCAGGTTGCGCAGCAGTTTCTGGCTGACCCCTTCGGTGGTCGGATACACCGGCGTCAGTGCCCGCTCCAGCGGCGGCAGGTCCGGGCCGGTCTGGTATTCCGGGTGGTAGAATTCCAGGCCGGCGGCGCCGGGGCGCGGTTCGCCATAGACGCGGATCGCCCGGCCTTTCTCCAGGCTGTTCTTCTGCGCCGCACTGAAGTGATAGAAGCGTAGTGCCACCAGGCCGGTGCCGTCCGCCACTTTGCACAGCAGCGAGCGCCGCTTGCCGAACACCACGTCGGCGGCCATCACCTCGCCCTCGATCACCACCCCCTGTTCCGGGCGCAGAGCGCCGATTGGCGTAATGCGGGTGCGGTCTTCGTAGCGGAACGGAAGGTGGAACAGCACGTCTTCCAGGGTGATCAGGCCGAGCCGCGCGAGCCGCTCGGCGGCCCGCGGGCCAACGCCCTTGAGGCGGGTAATGGCGAGCGACTCGAGAGTGTCGGCGGCGGGCGGACTCATCGCGGGAAAGGCCGCTAAGCGGCCAATCCCTGGCGGGGCACCGACTGACGCAGAACCTCAATGGCTTTGGGCCGGGGGAAGCTGTCCCGCCATACCAGGGCGATGGTGCGTGAGGGCACCGGCGCGGTGAACGGGCGCACCGCGAAAGTATCCTTGTCGTAACCGTGCTGGTAGAGCGCGGAGTCCGGCAAAATGGTGATGCCCAGCCCCGAGGCCACCATATGGCGCAGGGTTTCCAGGGAGCCGCCCTCGATCTGCACCAGATTGCGCTGGCGTTCGGAGGTGATCGCCGGGCACAGCTCCAGCACCTGATCGCGGAAGCAGTGGCCCTCGCCGAGCAGCAGCAGGGTTTCGTCGAGCAGCTGGTCGGGCTTGATGTGGGTCTGTTTGGTCCAGGGGTGATCGCCCGGCAGCAGCACCGAGAACGATTCCTCGTACATTTTTGCGCGCACCAGACCGCCGCCGGAAAAAGGCAACGCCACGATGATCGCGTCCAGTTCGCCACGCTCCAGTTTGCCGCGCAGCACGTGGGTGTAGTTCTCTTCAATGAACAGCGGCATCTCGGCGGCGGCGGCGCGCACTCGCGGTACCATGGTCGGGAACAGATACGGCGCCACGGTAAAAATGGCACCCACGCGCAACGGCGCGCCGAGCTGATCACGCTGGCTCATTGCCATCTGCTCAAGCAGATCGGCCTGCTCCAGCACCCGCTGGGCCTGGGCGACAATCGGTTCCGCCTGAGGCGTGACCACCACTTCCCGAGGCCGTCGCTCGAACAGCGGCATGCCCAGTTGCTCCTCCAGCTTCTTAATGGCGGCGCTGAGTGTTGGCTGGCTGACATTGCACACCTGGGCGGCGTGGCCGAAATGACGCTCGCGGGCGAGGGCGACCAGATAGCGAAGTTCTGTTAGGGTCATAAGCGCAACTTATTTTCTCAATGAGAGATCGTGCTGCCATTCTGCCGGACTCAACGACCATGAGCCATATTCTGATTGCCGGTCTGGGTGATCTGGGCGCCGGCCTGGCCCGGGCGCTGCTCGCCGATGGCCACCGCGTCAGCGGCATTCGCCGTGGCGACAGCGCACCGGCCGGGGTTGAACTGTACAGCCAGGACCTGTTTCAGGGGGCGGCGCTGCTGCCGCCGGACCGGGTTGATCTGCTGGTGATCATCCTCACTCCCAGCGACTATTCCGAGGCGGGTTATCTGGCCGCCTACCTGCGTGCCCCGCTGACCCTGCTGGATGCACTGGCCGCCCGCCAGCCGCTGCCGCCGATTCTGTTTGTCTCCAGCACCGCCGTGTTTGGTGACGTGCAGGGTGAGGTGGACGAAACCACGCCGCCCCAGCCAAGCCGCTACAACGGCCGGGTGATGCTGGCGGCGGAACAGGAGATCAGCGCCCGGGGGCTGGCCACGGTGGTGCGCTTTTCCGGCATCTACGGGCCGGGGCGCAGTCGTTTATTGAACAAGGTCGAGAAGCTGGCGCGCGGCGAGGAAGCCCTGCCCGCGCCCGCCTGGAGCAATCGCATACACCGCGACGATTGCGTCGGGCTGCTGCAGCATCTGGCCGGCCGCTGGCTGGCCGGCGAGGACGTGCCGCCCGTGGTGGTGGGCACCGACAATCATCCGGTCAGTAATCTGGACGTGTACGCCTGGCTGGCGCAACAACGGGGCTTGCCACTGACGGTGCCGACCGCCACGCCCACCGGCAAACGGATCATCAGCCGCTATATCGCCGAGGGGTTATACCGGCTGCGTTTTCAGGACTATCGGCAGGGCTATCAGGCGTTGCTGCCCGCTTAACCGCCCCGCGTCTGGCGCGCGGAGCGGTCTCTTCAGGGGGGTGGAGTCAGGCGGCGCGCTGGTAGCGCTTGCTGCACGAGGAAATCGAACTGGCCATGTCGTGGCTGTTGTCGCCGGCGGTGGCGATGTCCGACAGCGAGATCACGCCGGCCATGCTTTTGCTGTCCGGCTTGTCGAGAACGATCAGCCGCTGCACCTGCTGCTCCTGCATGTTGGCCGCCACGTCCGCGACATCGTCGGTGCTGTAGCAATACAGCACCATGCCGGTCATGCAATCCTTGACCGGCGTATCCGGGCCTTTTCCTTCGGAAAGGGCTCTGAGCACCAGATCACGATCAGTGACCATGCCGATCAGGCGATCATTCTCGCCCACCGGCACCACGCCCACGTGGTGTTCGCGCATCAGCTTCGCCGCTTGCTCGATGCTGCTGTCCGCCTCCAGGTAATGGGGCGAGGGGGTCATGACATCCTGTACTTTCATCGTCTTGCTCCTTTCGTCCGTTTCAAAGGGCCGCGTTTCGCGACCGTCCTTGCAACCTGGGCTCGGTGAATCGCCTTCACAAGGCGCAGTTGAGATCAATTCGCAATAATGAGCGGGTGCACAGGCCGAACTTTCATAAAAGCGCCGGCCTGGGGGGGCGGACGCTTCACCCCCAAGCCGGGCGGTTTGAGCCGCGCAAGGGCCTGTTTCGTTGCCGCAATGCCTTTGGAAACGGGGGCTTATGTTGGCGCCGGACGTTCGAGGTCAGACGTGCGACGCTTTGCCGGCCCACCGTGCTGGGCTGCCAATGGCGGCTGCGGTATCTTTGGGTGCCTTACGCGGCTTGTACCGTGCCGTGGAACGGGTAAAGTATTGCCCTTTTTCAAGCGCCCCCCAGGGCGCCCTGAGGCAGTCGGCGCGCCCGCGCCGGCCTAGGGAGTGGAGCGATGACAGTACCGGTAGCCGTGGTGATGGGCTCGCAATCCGATTGGGAGACCATGAAAGAGGCCTGCGACGCCCTCGGTCAGTTCGCCGTGGGCTGGAAAGCGCAGGTGGTTTCCGCGCACCGTACTCCCGAGCGGCTGTTTGAGTTCGCCCGGGGCGCCGTGGACGACGGCTATAAGGTGATCATCGCTGGCGCCGGCGGCGCCGCTCATCTGCCAGGCATGATCGCCTCGATGACGCCGCTGCCGGTGCTGGGCGTGCCGGTGCAAAGCCGCGCGCTGTCCGGGCTGGACAGCCTGTTGTCGATTGTTCAGATGCCCCGTGGCGTGGCCGTGGGCACGCTGGCGATCGGCGCCGCCGGCGCCTACAACGCCGGCCTGCTGGCGGCACAGATGCTGGCTGCCCACGACCCGGCGCTGCTCCAGCGCATCGCGGATTGGAAGGCGTCGCGGGCCGATGAAGTCCTGGCCAACGCCGACCTCGGCCAGGGTTAGGCCGGGCGGGGCCCGCTGGATTAAGGGAGAGCAAGTTGGAAAATGCGATCAATCGCGTGCTGGTGCTTGGCGGCGGCCAACTGGGTCTGATGATGGCGGAAGCCGGTGCCCGGCTTGGTCTGGTGGTGGATCGCTACGACCCGGAGCGCGCGGTGCTGCTGCCCGGCACCTCGGATCTGCCGGTGCCGATCACCTGGGAAGAATGTTTGCAGCGCTATCCGGTCATCACCGTGGAGCGCGAGGCGTTCCCGGACACCGGTCTGTCCGCCCGCCTGGCGGACAGCGAGCGGTGCGTGGCGCGCGGCGCTCTGGCGGTGATTCCCGACCGCTTTGACCAGAAATCCATGCTCGACTGGCTGGGCATCGCCAGCGCCCCCTGGCGGACCCTGGAGCGCGCCGAGGATCTGAGCGCGGCGATGGCGGAATTCTCTGGCGTGGTGGTCAAGGCGCGCAGCGGCGGCTACGACGGCCGTGGCACCTGGATTGTCGGCGACGGCGGCCGCCTGGACGCGGTGCCAGCGACGGAGCTGGCGGGCCGGGCGATCATCGAAAAGAAGATTCCATTCCGCCGCGAGCTGTCCATTGTCGGCGCGCGCAGCACCCGTGGCGAAACCCTGTTCTACCCGCTCACCCGCAACTGGCACGTGGACGGCATTTTGCGTCTTAGCCTGGCGCCGGCGAACGCCTGCGTCGCCCTGCAGCCGCGGGCCGAGGGGATTCTGCGCCGCATCATGGAAGAGCTGGACTACGCCGGGGTGATGGCGGTGGAGTTCTTCGAAGTGGACGGTGAGCTGCTGGTCAATGAGATCGCGCCCCGGGTGCACAACTCCGGCCACTGGACCCACGAAGGCGCCGACTGGTCGCAATTCGATCTGCACGTGCACGCCCTGGCCGGCGTGCCGCTGCACTCGCTCAACGTGCACGGCCCCAGCGCCATGGTCAATCTGATCGGCACCCCCTTTGACCAGGCTTGGCTGCAACACCCCGGCGTGGTGCACTGGTACGGCAAATCGGTGCGCCCGGGCCGTAAGGTGGGCCACGCCAATCTGACCGCCGGCACCCTGGAAGGGCTCAGAAACGGCCTGCGCGCCTGGGCCGACGTACTGCCCGAGGGCTTTGAAGCGGTGCTGGATTCGGAACTGGGGTTGTAGGGGAGGGGCGTGAAAGCGCTTCCCTTGCCAGGCTGATAAGCCGGCCGGCTGCGCCGATTCGCGGTCAGGGACCGCTCCCACAGCGGAATCCTTCAGCCGGGCCGCTCTACAGCGCCGCTGTGGGAGCGGTCCTTGACCGCGAATCTTTTAGCCAAATAGCAGCACCGCCTTTCCCTTGAGTAAAAAAACCACCGCCAAAGGCGATGGTTTTTTTGTGCCAGCGTGCCAGCGTACTTACTGAGGCGTACAGCCAGGCAGGCCGGCGCGGTCGTCGCTGAACTGGCAGCCGTACAGCGGGTCGGCGACAGTGTCGGCGTCGAGCACGTCATCGCCGTCGGGTTTGATGCCGTTCTGTTCCCAGTTGATCATGTCGGCGAAGGCGGTTTCCTGCTCATCGAGGGTGTAGTCGCAATGTCCCGGTGAGCGGATCGCCCGTTGCACCAGCCAGTCGCCACTGCCGTTGGCGTTGGCGCGTTCGCGGTAGATCTGGCCGTGGTGAAATGGCACGTACAGATCGCCCAGGCCCTGCAGGCTGACCACCGGAATGCTGAACTCACCGTTGACCACCGGAATCCAGCGCAGGCCATCGTCACGCAGGGCGTTGGCGTCCGGGTCGTTGGGCGCGCGCAGGATGCTCTCGTTGAACGCCTGCTCTTCGTCGCTGACGGTGTTCAGATCCTGGTCGAGCTGGTAGGCGTAGCCTTCGTTACCGGACAGATCGTCGGCGAGAATGCCGTTGACGGTGCCATCGCGGCCACCGGTGCCCATCACCACGCCCCAGTAATAG
Organism: Alloalcanivorax mobilis; assembly: GCF_002864685.1. Classification (GTDB taxonomy): domain Bacteria; phylum Pseudomonadota; class Gammaproteobacteria; order Pseudomonadales; family Alcanivoracaceae; genus Alloalcanivorax; species Alloalcanivorax mobilis. Next base: position 51,040 of record NZ_NMQZ01000001.1, on the reverse strand, counting down.
GTGCGGAAGCCGATGTCGAAGATCGGCCGATCGCCGCCGCTGAGGTCGCGCACCAGATCGGCCATTTTGTCGCCGGTTTCCGTGGTCACGCCTTGCACGCCCACCGCCGGCACCACGTCCCAGAACACGCTGTTGATGGCGTCCACGTCGAAGTTGGTGGCCGGGAAGCTTTCCAGGGGCGGCGCACTGTCGTCGGCCAGGTGGGCCAGGTGCTGAGCGCCCAGGGTGAAGCGGGCCAGGTAATCGAACTCAAAGGTGTCGCCGACCACGCCGCACATCGGCACGGCGCCGTTGTATTCCACGTGGTTGTTGGCGGTAGCGTAAGCTTCTTCCTCGATGGCGGCGGCGGTGACATGGCCGCCCATGGAATGGCCGGTGATATAGATTTTGCTGGGCTCGTTGAGAGTGCGGCCGTTCTCTTCGGCGATCTCGGTGAACGCCAACGCCAGCTCGTTGGTGTCTTCCACCCCGGTGCGCACATCGTAATAGTTGGTGGAGTAACTGGACGCGGCCCAGGCGTAGCCGTGTTCCAGGAGCCAGCCGCGAATCGCCGGGTCGGACACGCTCAGCTCGGAGCCCTCACCGCGATAACCGTGGGCGTACATCACCAGCATGCCGTTCCAGTCGTCCGGCACTTCCACGCGGTAGCCGGCGCCATTGGGGCGCACGCCGTACCATTGATCGGCTTCCAGGGCGCCTGCCAGTTCATCGAAAGCCAACTCTTCTTCATTGACCGAGAAGCTGCGGGTGTCCTGTACCCGTTCAGGCTCTTGGTCGCCGCCGTCGTGGTGGTCGCTGTCGCCGCCGCAGGCGGTGAGCAGCAGAGAGGAGGCGAGCAAGGCGCCGCCCAATGTTTTCGTCAGTCCTTCCGTCGATATTATGGAATGGGGTTTCACGATTTTGTCTCCCGAGACAGTTTGATATTTTTATTGGCCCGCCGGTTTATGTTTCGCAGTGCGAAACACTGTTTTGTATTGACGGACAAGTAATATCCGCTCCCGGCGAAAAAAGTGTCAAGCGTTTACCGTTTCGGTGCCGTGGGAACGTGCCCGGGCTGAGAGATGCATCAACAAAGTGGTGGTGGCCGCGTTAAATTGCATTGGATTGTTTCAGGCGGCGGTGCGGGGGGCTGGCTGGGCAGGCAACACGCGACACGCAACAACACGCGACACGCAACACGCAACACGCCAAACCCGCTTGCCGTTCTCGAAGATGGGGTTTTATGTTGGCGTCCAGCGTCCAGCGTCCAGCGTCCAGCGTCCAGCGTCTGACGTCAAAAAAAAGGGCCCCGAAGGGCCCCGCGAAATCTCGCAATTAAAGCAACGTTGTTTAGAAATCCACTCGTTGGAACATCACATCGGTGAGCTGGATGGTGCCGGCCGGGGTTTGGTCGAACACCACTTCCAGGGCTTTGACGTGCTGGTAATCGATGCCATCGAAAGCGGTCAGCGGAATGTCCACGGCGTTCAGGGTGGTTTTCTGGGAGCCGTGGTTGGTGTCGTCGTAGAAGGCGCGGCCGGGCGGGAAGAACAGGGCGTCGCTGTAATCGTCGGCGGCGACCGCCACCCGGTTGCCGTCCATGTCTTCGAGCACGATGTGGAAATCCTGGCCAGCTTCATTATCCAGGTCGCCGTGGGAGATGCCCACGCGCAGGGTGACCACCTGGAAATCGGTCACGTCCTGGTCCAGCAGTTCGGTGCGGTAGGTGGCGGTGGTGTCCCAGGCCATGAACAGTTGCTCGGCGGTGTTGAAGGTGGGCGTGGCCACGTCGCAGCCTTCGCCGGGGCGGCCGTTGGTCTGGCAGATGCCGAAGTTGGAGAAGCCATCGAACGTCACCGCGCCGCCCAGGTTGTTGGTGGTCAGGCTGGCCGGATCAAGGGTGTCGTCGACCACCAGGCGGTCTTCCGCCGGGGCGTGAACGGACAACAGATAACGGTCGTCGCAGGGCGCGCCGTTGGGGCAGATGCTGTCGGGCACGCTGGCCTGACCGCTCCAGTAAGAGGCGTATTCCTGCTCGCCGCCGACGAAGTAACGGAAGAACGAGGCGACAAAGAACAGGCCCTGGGCGCGTTGCAGTTCGGGGGTGTCACGACCATTGCCGGCGGCGTTCTCGCCACACCAGGGGTCGTCGCCGTCGCTGTCCAGAATGGTCCAGTCGTCCGGACGGCTGTCGTCGGTCCAGACCGTGTTGTAGTAGTTGTGGTTGGCGCCCATGGGGATCAGCTGGAACTTCGGATAGGGGTCGTTGGCCACCGCGTAGCGGCTGGTGTCGAAGGCATAGTTGCCCATCAGATCTTCCACGTCGCCGTCGCAATAACCGGCCAGCGCGGTGAACGCCACGTTGGATACGGTCAGGGTGTTGTAGTCGGTGGGCGCCATGGCGAACACCGCGGTGATGTTGATCGGCTCCGGCTGGTTGCGGTTGTACAGGACCGCGCGATCGACGCCTTCGCCGCCTCGGGAGTGCCCCATGATGCCGACTTTATCGAAGTTCAGTTTGCCAACCAGCGCATCGAAGCCGTTGCCGCCGGAGGCATTGATGGTGCGGAATTCATCCAGGTGCCGGTAAATCAACTGGGCGCGCGCCAGGGCGCCGGTGTCGCCATTGCCCGGGCTGCTGTCGTTGGCGTTGACGTAGTTGGCGTCGATGGAAAGCACCGCGTAGCCGTGGCTGGCCAGGTTCTCGGTGATGTACTCGTAACCTTCAAAACTGGGGATCGGGTCAGCGCAGGTGTCCGGATCGCGGCCACCGCTGTAACAGGTTCCGTGGCGGCCGTGCAGGATCAGCACCACCGGGAACGGCCCGGCCTGATCTTCGGGGTATTCAATGTAGCCATGAATGGTGGATTCGTAACTGTCGCCATTTTTTTCGTCGTTGAGGGTCATGCGACCGAAGTCGTATTCCTCGTGGGCGACGGCGAAATCGCCCATGTCGGCCGGGTCGGCGGCGGTGCCGGAGTACACTGAATCCGGCGTGGTTTTCGCTTCCTCGCCTGAGTCGTGGTGGCTGGAGTCGCCGCCGCAGGCGGTCAGGCCCAGGCAGGTGGCAAACCAAAAGGCGCCCAGTGCTCTCGGCGCGGAGAGCGTATGGAACATGCTCATGTCGAAGCTTCCCCTTGATGGTGATGGTTGGTTTTTGCTTTTTCGGGGGCAAGGGAAAGCAATTTGAATGCCATCCGATATTTTTTTGTATTTATTAGCTATTTTGCAGGAATAAATGCCTGTTTTATTAACTGAATAATGAGCTTTGTAAGAAGCTTGATCCTGAGCGCGGGAGAATGATGCGTTAGCAAGAGGCAGGGCGCTTCAAAAACGGGCAAGGGGAAAAGCGGGAGGCCGGGGCAGGTGGTAACCGATGGTGCAAGGCGGGTGCGCGATAATGGGATGTCGGCGCCTCGCCGGGGCGAGGCGCCATACAGCGGTTGTTCAGGCGATGTCCATGATCGCGTCCATTTCGACGCCGGCGCCTTTAGGCAGCGCGGCCACGCCGATGGCGGCGCGGGCCGGGTAGGGTTGTTGAAAATAACCGGCCATGATTTCGTTAACCAGAGCGAAGTGGCTCAGGTCGGTAAGAAAAATATTCAGTTTGACGATGTCCTGAAGCCCGCCGCCGGCGGCCTCGCACACGGCGCTGAGATTGTCGAACACGCGGCGTATCTGCGCCTGCATGTCGCCTTCGCCGCCCACCAGCTCCATGGTGGCCGGGTCCAGGGGAATCTGCCCGGACAGGTAAACGGTGGAGCCGGCTTTGATGGCCTGTGAATAGGTGCCAATGGCCGCCGGGGCGCGGTCGGTGTTGATCACGGAACGGTTGGACATGGTCTTCTTCCCAACAATAATGGTGGCCCGCCGGGGATTCCGTCAGGCGCTGATGCGGTGAATCCTCACAACATTGTCCAGGGTGCGCAAGCGCTTGATGATGCGCGCCAGATGAATGCGATCCTTGACGGTGAGGGTGACGTTGATCACGGAGAGAGTCGGGTCTTTCTCCGCCATGTCGATGGTGTCGATGTTCGAGCCCAGCTCGGAAACGCTGTTGGCGAGCGTCGCCAGCACGCCTTTTTTGTTCATCAGTTCAATGCGCAGGCCGGCGGTAAACTCCTGCTCCACCTCTTTATCCCAATTCAGGGCAATGCACTTCTCCGGCGCGCTGCGCATTTCCGCGAGCAGGTTCTTGCAGGTGTCGCGGTGCACCACGATGCCACGGCCGGCGCTCAGATGGCCAATTATGGTGTCGCCGGGCAACGGGTAACAGCATTTGGCGTAGGTGACCGTCAGCCCCTCGCTGCCGCGAATCGCCAGGGGCCGGCGGTCGTCTTCGTCGTGGCGGTCATCGCCGAGCACGCCGGAAAGTTTGCGCGCCACCAGAGGCGCCAGGCGGTTGCCCATGCCAATGTCTTCCAGCAGAGCATCCAGGCTGGGGTAATTGTAGGTCAGCAGCTCTTTGGCCACGGTGGTCGCGGGAAGCTGCTCGACATTCATGTCGTAGCCGCCCAGTGCTTTATCCAGCAGGCGGCGGCCCAGTTCCACCGCGTCTTCCTGTCGTTGCTGCTTGAGGAAATGACGGATGTTCGAGCGCGCCTTGCCGGTGACCACGAAGTTCAGCCAGGCGGGGTTGGGGCTGGCGTTGGGGGCGGTGATGATTTTCACCGTCTGGCCGGATTCCAGTGGCGTGGACAGCGCCGAAAGCTTGCCGTCCACCCGCGCCGCCACGCAGCGGGTGCCCACCTTGGTGTGCACCGCATAGGCGAAATCCACCGGCGTGGCGCCGGCGGGCAGCTCCTTGATGTCGCCCTTGGGCGTGAACACATAGGCCTCGTCGGGGAACAGATCCACCTTGACGTTCTCGATAAACTCCATGGAATTGCCGGCCTTTTGCTGCAATTCCAGCAACCGCTGCATCCAGGATTGAGCGCGTGTGTGGGTGGGTGAACCGGACTCGCCTTCGGCCTTGTAGAGCCAGTGGGCGGCGATGCCGTTATTGGCCATCGCTTCCATTTCCTCGGTGCGGATCTGGATTTCCAGCGGAATGCCCGAATGCGCTTTCAGCGTGGTATGCAGGCTCTGATAGCCGTTGGCCTTGGGGATCGCCACGTAATCCTTGAAGCGACCGGGAATCGGGATGAAGTAATTGTGCACCGCGCCGAGCGCCCGATAACAGGTGTCGACGCGGTCGACAATGATGCGAAAACCAAACACGTCCATGATGTCGGAGAACGGCTTGTGCTGTTCTTTCATCTTCTGGTAGATGCTGTACAAATGCTTTTCGCGGCCCAGCACGCGGCCCTGAATGCCCTCTTCTTCCAGACATTGTTCGATGCTGGTCTTGATCGAAGAAAGAATTTCGCGGCGATTGCCTCGGGCGGATTTCACCGCCTGGCCAATCAATTTGGCGCGCATCGGGTAAATATTGTGGAACGCCAGGTCCTCGTACTCGATGCGCATGTTGTACATGCCCAGCCGGAACGCGATTGGCGCGTAAATCTCCAGGGTCTCGGTGGCGATGCGGCGGCGTTTCTCCGGCTTCATCACATGCAGGGTGCGCATGTTGTGCAGGCGGTCGGCCAGCTTCACCAGGATCACGCGGATGTCGCGGGTCATCGCGAGCATCATTTTGCGCAAATTCTCGGCCTGTTGTTCGGCTTTTGATTCGAACTTGATCTGCGCGATCTTGGACACCCCGTCCACCAGCTCGGCGACCTCTTCGCTGAACTCGTTGGCGAGCTGCTCCTTGCTGATGCCGGTGTCCTCGATCACATCGTGCAGCATGGCCGCCATCAGCGAGGCGTGGTCCATGTGCATGTCGACCAGAATATTGGCCACCGCCAGGGGGTGGGTGATATAGGGGTCCCCGGTGCGCCGGAACTGCCCTTCGTGGGCTTTTTTCGCGAAACGATAGGCGCGCGTCACCTGGGCGATCTGATCGTCCGTCAGGTAGCTGTGAAGCCGTTTTTCCAAATTGCGGATAGAGGGCAAGGTTCCTCGCCGGGCGCGTCAGGTTGGTTGATCGTCCAAGTGGTCCATGTGGCTGAGAGTGACAGAATTAGCCGCATGGACCACCAGCTTAGATTTGACGTGACGATTTGTCCACGACGCTGCCGTGAGTGCTTGAAAAGAAAAGGGTTTTTAAGAGAAAGGGCTTTGAGGAGAGCGGGCGGCGCCTGATGGAGCTGAGCGGAGGTGGCGCGCAGGCGTTGTGAGCGGCACGGCGGTGACCACGCGGCGGCCAGCGCCGCGCTGTCATTCGAAGCCTGATCCGGTGTTTATTCGCCGAACGACTGGGTCAGCAGGGCCAGGTCATCGACCTCGCCATCCTGGTCGAGCATCGGCGCTTCGACGGATTCCGCGTTCACGTGGCCTTCGGCGATTTCGCGCAGAGCCACCACGGTGGGCTTGTCGTTCTCCCAGGCGACCCGAGCCTCCTTGCCACCGCTTTGCAGCTGATGGGCGCGCTTGCTGGCCACCAGAACCAACTCGAAACGGTTGTCCAGGTGTTCCAGGCAGTCTTCTACGGTTACACGGGCCATGGTGTTCTCCTGTTGCAGGGAGCGGGATTTTACTGGGTTTCGGGGCCTGACAACAAGTCGGCGAGCGTGGCGGCCTGGCGAACCGCCTGGCGGTCGGTGGTCAGGCGGTTCGCCTCGACGATGGCGGACAGCTCGTGAAGGGCATGCTCGAAGTTGTCGTTGACCACCAGATAGTCGAATTCGCCGTAGTGGCTCATCTCTTCGCGGGCGCCGGCCAGCCGGCGCTGGATCACGGTTTCGTCGTCGGAAGCGCGGCTGCGCAGCCGCCCGGCCAGGGTCTTCAGGCAGGGCGGCAGAATAAAGATGCTGACCGCCTCGGGCATCACATGGCGAATCTGCGAGGCGCCCTGCCAATCGATCTCGAGGATCACGTCCTCGCCGCCGCGCAGGGATCCTGCCACCCAGTCGGCGCTGGTGCCATAGAGGTTACCGAACACCTCGGCGTGCTCCAGGAAACGGCCTTCCTCCACCAGCCGCACGAAGTCACGGCGCTCGATAAAGTGGTAGTTCTGGCCGTCCACTTCGCCCTCGCGACGGGGCCGGGTGGTGTGCGAGATCGAGATCTTCAGCCGTGGCAGCTTGTCCACCAGCGCCGCCACCAGAGAGGTCTTGCCCGCGCCCGAGGGGGCCGAAACAATGTACAGGGTGCCTTTATCGGCCATAACGTGGGGTTCCTGTTTTCCGGGGCGTGGCGGGGCGCCGGGCATGACGCGAAATCGCTGCCGGCCCCGCCGCGAAAACGGGCATTATAGGGCCAAAGCCGCCGGCCCGTCATGGGCGTGGGAAATGAACCGGCCCCGGCCGGCCGCCAACAATCACAGGAGACGCCATGCTGCCCAGCCCGATCACCGCCACCGTGGACTTTGAGCTGGACGGCGTTCAGCACGGCTTTCTCAAGTTGCCCCACTCCCACGATGACTCCGCCTGGGGCAGTCTGATGATTCCCATCACCGTGGTGCGCAACGGGGCGGGCCCCACCGCGCTGCTCACCGGCGGCAACCACGGCGACGAATACGAGGGCATCACCGCCCTGATCAAGCTGGCCAACCGTTTGCGCGCCGAGGACCTCACCGGCCGGGTGATCATCGTGCCGATGATGAACCACCCCGCCGCGCTCAATGGCACCCGTACCTCGCCGATCGACAAGGGCAACCTCAACCGCGCCTTCCCCGGCAGCCCCACCGGCACACTGACCGAGCGGATCGCCGATTATTTCACCCGTTATCTGGTGCCGATCAGCGATCTGGTGCTGGACATGCACTCGGGAGGCCGCACCCTGGACCTGCTGCCCTTCGCCGCCACCCACCGGCTGGAAGACGAACAACTGGCCCGGCGCTGCATGGAGGCGACCCTCGCCTTCGGAGCCCCGAATACCTTGTTGATGGCGGAATTGGAGGGCGACGCCCTGTTCGACACCGTGGTGGAAGGTCAGGGCAAGGTGTTCGTCAGCACCGAATTGCGCGGCGGCGGCACCTCCACGCCAGAATCGGTGGCGCTGGCCGAACGCGGCGCCGAAAACCTGCTCCGCCACGCCGGCATCCTCGCTGGCGCGCCGACGTCAGCGGCCACCCGAATGCTGGAAATCCCCGACGCGGCTCACTACCTGCACAGCGAGCACGCCGGATTGCTGGAATTCGTGGTTAATCTTGGCGATGCCGTGCGCGTCGGCGATCTGATCGCCCGGGTGTATTCCATGGAGCGCACCGGTGTTGCCCCAGCGGAGTACCGCGCCGGCGTCGACGGCATTGTTATTGGCCGCCGTCACCCGGCGAAAATCGCCCTGGGTGACACCTTCGCGGTGCTGGCCGTGGGCTGAGCCCCGCCAGCACCGACGGCTCGACGAGGGCGCCGGTTTTTGGAACCATGAACCACGCCAACCCGCCAGGAGCCCGCCCAGCCATGTCCTTTCAGCGCTACCAAGACCTCGGCCACCACATTACCCGCATCGACACCGCCATGGTGCGCGATGAGCTGGCCGCCTGTTACCTGCTCAAGGGCGGCGATGATTACGCCATCATCGAAACCGGCACCCACCACACGGTGCCGATCATTCTTGAGTTGCTCGAGCAACGGCGGATTCGCCCCGAGCAGGTGAAATACGTGATCCCCACCCACGTGCACCTGGACCACGCCGGCGGCGCGGGCGGCCTGATGCGGGCACTGCCCGGCGCCACTCTGCTGATCCACCCCCGGGGCGCCCGGCACATGATTGACCCGGCCCGGCTCAAGGCTGGCGCCATGGCGGTGTATGGCGAGGCGACCTTTGCCAGGATCTACGGTGACGTAATCCCCGTGGACGAAAGCCGGGTACGCATCATGGAAGACGGCGAACGCCTCACCGTCGGCGACCGCGAGCTGATCTTTTACGACACCCCCGGCCACGCCAAACACCACTTCTGCGTGCACGATCCGGCCTCGGCGGGCATCTTCACCGGCGACACCTTCGGCATTTCCTACCCGGCGCTGACCACTGAACATGGTCCGTTTATTTTCCCCACCACCACCCCGGTGCAGTTCGACCCGCCGGCCCTGAAGGCGTCCATCAACACGTTGCTTGAGCTCAACCCCGAGCGCCTGTACCTGACCCATTACGGCATGGTCGAGCACCCGCGACCCCTGGGCGAGCGGTTGCAGGGGATGATCGATGACTATGTGACGGTGGCGGAAAGCATCGCCGCCGGCCTGGCAGTGGACGAATGGCAAGAGGTGCTCCACGAAGCGATGCTGGCCTATCTGTCCGGCGCGGCGCTGGATCATGGTTGTCAGCTGGATGACGACGCCCTGGAAGCAATACTGGACATGGACGCCAGGCTCAACAGCCAGGGGCTGACCGTGTGGCTGCAATCGCGGGCGGAGTCCTGAGCCGCGCGCCGTTCAGCCGAGCACGCGGGGCAGGAACAGAATAATGTCGGGGAACGCCATCAGCACCGTCAGCACCAGCAGATCCATCACCAGGAACCAGAGCACGCCCTTGAAGATGGCGCCGGTGTTGACCAGATCCCCGACCACGCTCTTGATCACGAAAATGTTCATGCCGACGGGCGGGGTCACCATGCCGATCTCCAGTAACTTGGTGAGCACCACGCCGAACCAGATCAGGCTGAGGTCGAGGCTGTCGATGATCGGCAGCACGATGGGCAGGGTCAGCAGCATGGCGCCGATCGGTTCCAGAAACATGCCCAGCAGCAGATAGATCAGCACGATGATCAGCAGCACCATGAAGGTGCTGGCGCCAGCGTCGATCACCAGCGACGACAGAAAGTCACCGGCCCCGGACAGGGACAGGAAACGCGTCAGCAGGCTGGCGCCCATGGCAATGATCAGCAGCGTGCCGGTGGTCAGCAGCGTTTCCAGAATGGCCTCGCGGAAACGTCCCCAGGTGAGGGTGCGTTTGCACAGGGCCACCAGGCAGGCCAGCGCGGCACCCACGGCGCCGGCTTCGGTGGGGGTGAACAGGCCGGCGAACAGGCCGCCGAAAATACCCACCATGATCATCACCACCGGCCAGACTTCCCACAGGGCCTTCCACTTTTCGGCGCGGTCGATGTGCTCGTCGGTGGCGGGCGCCAGCGCCGGGTTCAGCTTGACCCGGGTGACCACCACGACGATGTAGCCGAGCACCGTGATCAGGCCCGCGGCGATGCCGCCCAGGAACAGTTTGGTGATCGACTCCTGGGCGATGATGCCGTACAGAATCATGATGATTGACGGCGGCAGCAGCGCGCCCACGGTACCGGCGATGGCCACGGTGCTGGTGGCCAGGCCGGGCTGGTAGCGGTGCTGGATCATCTCCGGCACCGCCACCCGGCCCATGGCCGCGGAGCAGGCCACCGACGAGCCGCACACGGCGGCGAAGCCGGTGGTGCCGAAAATCGACGCCACCGCCAGGCCGCCGGGAATGCGGGTCAGCCACAGGCGCGCTGCCCGAAACAGACCCTGGGTCTACTGCGCGTGGTAGCACACGTAGCCGAGCAACAGAAACATGGGCACCGAGCTGAGCACCCAGTTGGCGGAGAACTGATAGGGAATCAGAGCCAGCGAGCCCCAGGCGATGCCCCAGCCCATCATGTACCAGAGGCCGCCGAATGACACGCCGATCAGGGCCAGGGCCACCGGCAAACGCAGGGCGATCAGCACCAGCAGCGCCGCCAGCCCGGACAGGCCGATCTGCACATCACTCATGATGGGCGTCCTCGCGGTCACCGTGCGGGCGCACGTCCGCCTCGCGACGGCGCTCTTGCTCGCTGACGCGCAGCCCACAGCGGGCGCCGGTCAGATAAATCAGAAACTTGTAGACCAGGACCAACACCATCAGCCCAAGCCCCAGGGGCAGCATGAAATAGCCAGGCCAGGTAATGATGGTGGTGCCGCCTTCCACCAAAGCGGCGCCGCTGTGATATTTGTTGATCGCCTCGTCCCAGGTCTTCACCGTCATGAAGCCGAGCACCGTGGCGCTGGCCGGCAAAAGCCAATGCGCCAGATGACGCTGCAGATTGCGGGGCAGGCGCTCCACCACCACTTCCACGCTCACATGGGCATCGAGTTTCTCCGCGTAGGCCAGGGGCACGAACGCGGCGATCACCATGTAGTAGTTCGACACATAGGTGATGGTGCCGGGAAGCGGCGAAGACAGCAGGAAACGCAACACCACATCGGTGGTGATATGCAGCATCATCAGAGCGATGGCGAGGCCACCGATCAGCGTGGTGAAATCCGTCAGCCCGGAGAGCCAACGTCCTAGCCGGTACATCATGTTCTCTCCCCCAGGCCCAAGGGCCGGTTCAGGCTCGTGCCTGGAAGCGCACCCGGGCGGTGGCCACGGTGGTGGTTTTATCGTTCTGATTGTTCAAGGTCAGGTTGAGCGTGGCGCCGTGGTCATCGCACTCGACCACCTCGCCGGCTCCGGTCAGCACGTCGCCGAGATACGCGGCCAGACGATTGCTGTACTCGAAGGACTCGAGCACGCCCCGGCCGTTCAGCCATTCCTCGACGATCTGCGTGAGCCAGTCGCCCTGTAAGGGGCCGTCGATGAGCAGTTGCGGGTGGCCTTCGGTTTCGCGCGTATAGGGCAGGTCATAATGAATACGGTGTGGGTTCCAGATCGCTGCGTTGTAGAGAAAAAGCTGCACGCTGTCCGCTTCGAAGCGACGTGTTTTCAGGGTATCGCCAACGGCGACCATGGAGGTGGGCATGACGGTTACCTCGCAATCCGAGTGAGATATTCGGTGACCACGGGTTCGCCGTCCCGGGTTTCGAAACGGTTTTCGAACACCATGAAAATCAGCGGCCCGGCGCTGCCCTGTTTTTCGTAAAGATTGGCCAGCTTCTGCCGGCAGACCAGCACCTGGCCGGGCAGGATCCGTCCGTGGACACGGTACTCGCTGCCACCGGCCATGATGCGTTTGAGCGGTAGTTCCGGAATCAGCGGACTGTCCGGCTGGCGACCATCGGGCAGCAACTCATTCAATGGCACCACCGGCATCATGGCACTGAACAAAAACAACAGCGGTGCTTCGTCGCCGTCCAGATAACGGCGCTGGCGCTGGCCGGTGGCCACGGCGTACTTGCGGATATCGTTGCGGCTGATTTCGAATTCGAACGGCGCCACCTCGGTGCCGATCAGCGCACGAATCTCGTCGGTGAGAATGCTCATGCTTTTATCGCCAACTAAAGAAAAAAGGGCGACGCCACGGGGGGCGCCGTACTCTTAAAGACCGTGTTTGCTGACGTCCACCTTGGAGAAAATTTCCTGCCAGTAGAGATCGGCCAGAGCGTCCTCGCTGTCCACGTCCTGAACCAGGTCGGTCCACTTTTCCAACAGCGCTCGGAATTCCTTTATCAGAGCCACGCCATTCTTGACCCCATAGCGGGCTTTGTAGTCCTCGGCGATATGGCGCATGTCCTGCTCGATAAAGGCGCGGTTCTTATCGATCAGTGCCTGACCGGCGTGATGGATTCGGACACCGCGCTCCTTGGCCTCGGAGAGAATGCGATCTTCGTGCTGGTGGTAAATCCAGGGTACGCCGGCGGAGAACACACTGGCGGCGCGCAGCATCACGGTGCGCTGTTCCTCGGACAGGTCCTTCCAGGTGTCGGCATTGATGTTGGTACCGGCGATTGGCATCGGGCCGCCGGGCACGTCCATATTGATGTCGGTGACCACGTCGGTGAGACCGAAGTTATGAATTTCCGGCGAGGCCAGCACGATGCAGGACACCACGCCCTGGCTCAGGGCCTCGAACATTTCGTTGGCGGACATGGTCACCGGCGAGGCGCCCACTGCCTCGGCCCAGCGCGACCAATTGGCGGCGCCCACGCGCAGCCGCATGCCTTTCAGATCCGCTTCCGTTTCCACTGGCTTATTGCACACCAGCCCATAGGAGGTGCCGCCGGTGCTGCCGGTGTAAACCTGGTTCTGATTTTTGAACTCCTGGTTGCACTCCGGGCACTTAAAGAAAGTGAACTCGGACAGTGCGCCCATGAAGATCATGCCTTCCCGGCCGCGCGCCTTTTCGCCCAGCAGGCTCACCAGCATGGAGGCTTCCACCGCCACATTGCTGTGCGGAAACTCGGACGGGAAGTAGGAAGTCAGCACGAAGCCGATGTCCGCCATGCCGTCGCGTACGCCACCGGAGGTCTCGGCGAAATTCAGCAGTGACATGGGAAAGATGCGCACTTTCAGATCACCGTCCGAGCGTTCCTCGACGGTATTGGCGTACTGCTTGGCCACATCGACCACGAAAGAGCTGGGCGGATGGCCAATGGCGTAACGCAGGGTACGGGCGTCGGCGGTGCCGGCGAGTGTGCCGAACAGGACGGTACAGACCAGCGCCAGGCTGGCGAAACTTTTGCCGTTCATAGCGGTACCTTATTTTGTTGTTTAATGGTTTTTTTAACAGATAAGAGAAGGGGCGACGTTACACCACGCCGTCCCTCCGCAATGCTTCCAATTCCTCCTCCGAGCGGCCCAGCCAGCCCTGATACACCGCCTGGTTGGACTCGCCCACGGTGGGGGCGCGGGCATCCCGTTCGTTGGTGCCGCCGGACATCTTCACCGGGTTGCCGAACACCTGGAAACGGGTGCCGCGATATTCCACTGGAATGACCATGTCCCGTTCACGAACGTGCGGGTCCTCGACCACCTCATCGATGGTTTTGATCGGCGACAGGGGGAACCGGGAGCCGGTCATGGTTTCCAGTTCGTCCTTGGTATAGGCGGCGCACCAGCGTTCCACCACCGGATGCACCCGGCGCTGATAGACCTCGTGGTCGAAGCGCTTGGCCATGGTGTCGATTTCCGGATCGTTGATCAGGGCTTCGTCGCCGAACACCAGGCAGGCCTCCCGCCAGAACTTGTCCGTGTAGGCACCGAAGAACACATAGCCGTCCTTGCAGGCAAAGCGCCCGTAGGGTTTAACGAATGGGTGGCCATTGCCTTCCGGCACCGCTACTTTGCCGGTGGTGGTGTAGTTGACCAGGGCGTTTTCGGTGAGCGAGATGATCGAGTCCTGTTGGGAGATGTCCACCTGCTGGCCCTGGCCGCTGCGTTCCGCTTCGCGCAGCGCGCCCAGGGCGCCGATGGCGCCGTACAGTGCGGCGCTCAGATCACCGAGCACGGTGCCCACGCGCATCGGTTCCTCCACGGTGCCGTTCATCGACCACAGGCCGCCGGACGCCTGGGCGCTGCTGTCGAACGCCGGGCGCGGCGCGTTGGCGCCAATCTGGCCGAAGCCGCTGATCGAGGTCATGACGATGGCCGGGTTGGCCGCTTTGAGCACGTCGTAACCCAGGTCCAGTTTGTTCATGGTGCCGGGCCGGAAATTCTCCAGAACGATGTGCGCTTTGGCCACCATCTCCAGGAACAGTTGCCGCCCGGCGGCCGCTTTGAGGTCGAGGCTGATCGCCATCTTGTTTCGGTTGTATTGCGCGAAGAAGCCGCTGATGGCGTCGTCGCTTGCGCCGAGGGCCGGAGGAAAAGCGCGCGTCAGATCCGGGTCGCGAGGATGCTCGATCTTGATCACCGTGGCGCCCATGTCGGCAAGCAGCATGGCGCAGTAGGGGCCGGCCACGACGCGGGTCAGGTCGAGGATGATGACATCCTTGAGCGCGCCCTTTGGCGGCATGGTCAGGCCGGTGTTATCGATCATGTCTTCTCCGAATTTATTGTCGTATTGGCGGCGTGGCGGGCCCGCGCCACCCGGGATTGGGTGGCGCGGCCCAGGTGCCGGTCCACAAAGTCGCCGGCGGCCACCAACCGGTCCAGGTCCACGCCGGTGTTCAGGCCCAGACCTTCGAACAGGTACACCAGCTCCTCGCTGGCCACGTTGCCGGTGGCGCCGGGCGAATAGGGGCAGCCGCCCAAACCGGACACCGAGCTGTCGAACACGCGCACGCCCTGTTCCAGGGCGGCGAGGCAGTTGGCCACCGCCATGCCCTGGGTGTCATGAAAGTGCACCGCCAGTTGGTCCAGCGGCAGTTCCGTGGCGCAGGCCGAGAGCAGTTGTCTCACCGCCGAGGGCACGCCGGCGCCGATGGTATCGCCGAGGCTGATTTCATGGCAGCCCAACCGCGCCAACCCGGATGCGGCGCGCACCACCTGCGCCACCGGCACGTCGCCCTGGTAAGGGCAGCCCAGCACACAGGACACATAGCCTCGCACCGGCACGCCCTGGGCTCTCGCCTGTGCCAGCACCGGCTCGAACCGGGCCAGGCTTTCGGCGATGGAGCAGTTGATATTGCGTTGGTTGAACGCCTCCGAGGCGGCGGTGAACACCGCCACCTCGGAGGCGCCGGCGGCCAGCGCCGCGCTCAGGCCGCGCTCGTTGGGCACCAACACGCTATAAGTCAGACCCGGACGCTTCGGCAGCCGGGCCAGCACCTGGTCGGTGCCGGCCATTTGCGGCACCCAGCGCGGCGACACGAAGGCGCCCGCCTCGATGTGCGTTAAGCCGGCGTCGGCCAGGCGCTCGATCAACCCGGCGCGCACCGACGCCGGCAGAGAGCGGGCTTCGTTCTGAAGCCCGTCCCGGGCGCCGACCTCCACCAGCCGGACCGCCTCGCTCATTGGTCGCGCAACGCTTTCAGCAGCGCTTCCGCGCGGTCCGCGCGCACGTCGTGGTTCTCCACCATCTGCCGCACCAGCTGATCCACTTCATCGCCCCGAGCGCCGGCGGACAGCGCGATATTGCGCGCGTGCAGCGCCATATGGCCGCGTTGAATGCCTTCGGTGGCCAGCGCGCGCAGGGCGCCCAGATTCTGCGCCAGGCCCACCGCCACGGCGATCTCCGACAGCTCCTGGGAGGTTTTCACGCCGAGCAGTCGCAGGGACAATTGCGCCAGCGGGTGGGTTTTGGTGGCGCCGCCCACCAGGCCCACCGGCATGGGCATTTCGATGGTGCCGACCAGATGCCCGCGGGCGTCCTTCTCCCAGGTGGTCAGGGAACCGTAATGGCCGTTGCGGCAGGCCCAGGCGTGGGCGCCGGCCTCCACCGCCCGCCAGTCGTTGCCGGTGGCGACGATCAGCGGATCGATGCCGTTCATGATGCCCTTGTTGTGAGTCGCGGCCCGGTACGGGTCGATGGCGGCGAAGGTATAGGCGTCGATGATACGGTCGATCACGTCGGCGCCAGCAAAGGCATCTGTTTCAAAGTGTTCGGGGGCGATGGAGACCTGGGCGCGTGCCAGCCGCAGATCGGCCAGATTGGACAGGATGCGCAGCCGTACCTTGCCGCCGGTGATTTCCTCCATCAGCGGCGCCACCGCCTCGGCCATGGTGTTGACCGTGTTGGCGCCCATGGCGTCGCGCACGTCCACCACCAGATGCGCCACCACCATGGGGCCGCGCGGGCTGTCGGTGAACAAATGAACTTCCAGATCCCGACAACCGCCGCCCAGCGTGTTGAGCAGGGCGTCCTTGCTATTGGCCAGCTCGATGATCCGCTGACGATGGCGCAGCAGGCTCAGGCGGGCATGGGCAGGATTGTCCAGGCCGATGATTTGAATCTGGGCACGCATCAACGGCGCGCTGCTGGACGTCAGGAAGCCACCCCCCGGCCGGGCCAGCTTGGCCATGTAGGAGGCCGCCGCCACCACGGACGGCTCTTCCACCGCCATCGGCACCACCACGTCTCGACCGTTGATCATGAAGTTACCGGCCAGCCCCAGGGGCAGCTCGAACTTGCCGATCACGTTCTCGATCATGCCGTCGGCGATGTCCATGGGCAGCGCGCCCTGGTCGCGCAGCAATGCGGTGTCCTCTTCGCTCAGCCCGAACTGTCGGCGCAGCACTTCCAGGCGCTCGGACGGAGAAAGATCGCGGAAACCGGGGAGTTGGGAACTGGCAGTCACTGAAGACCTCTTCTGGGCAGCGTTGTTGTTAGAGGGCGCGTGTGATCGCGCCGGTTTCGATCTAACATATCGGCGCCTGTACCCATGAAAAAGGTACAGTTGGCGTGAACAGTGGGTGCATCCAGGAGGACGGGGGAAAATGCGACGGCAAACCCTTTCACAGAACATCGCGTCCGATATCGCGGGCCAGATCGCCGGCGGTATCCTGCGCGAGGGCGACAAGCTGCCGTCCCTGCGCGAGTATATGCGGCTGCACGGGCACTCCAAGAACACCGTCATCACCGCCTATGAATACCTGGCCGCCGACGGCCTGGTGGAGGCCCGCCACGGGCGCGGTTTCTTTGTGCGCGCGGTACCCGCCGTCGGCGAGGGCGACCAGACGCCGCCGCCCTACGCCCGCGCCCTGGACACCATCTGGATGATGCGCCAGCAACTGGTCCGTGAACCGGGTCATTCTCATCTGGGGGAAGGGTTTCCGCCGGTGGACTGGCTGATGGACATGCGGCTGGACCGGTTTCATCGCCAGGTGGTGCGCGGGGGCGTTACCACCCTGTTTCGCTACGGCAATCGCTACGGCAATGCCAGCTTGCGCGAGCAACTGGTAAAAAAGCTGGCCGGCTATGGCATCAATTCGGCGCCGGCACAGATTCTCACCACCTTCGGCGCCAACCATGGCATGGATCTGATCATCCGCCGCTTCGTCAAACCCGGTGACCCGGTGCTGGTGGAAAGCCCCGGCTATTACCCCCTGTTCGGCAAGCTGCAACTGCAGGGCGCGCGCATGCTGCCGGTGCCCCGCCGCATCGATGGCCCGGACCTGAACGCCCTGCAACGCTGGCTGGAACGGGAAAAGCCCGCCCTGTTTTTCATGCAATCGGTGGGGCACAACCCCACCGGCACCGACCTGTCCGAGGACAAGGCCCGGCGCATTCTGGCGCTGGCGGAAAAGCACAATCTGCTGGTGGTGGAAAACGACGCCATGGCCGACTTCAAGCTCAATACCTGCACCAAGCTCTCCAACCTGGACCAGCTCAAGCGGACCCTCTATGTGGGCAGTTTCTCAAAGCCGATTTCCGCTGCCCTGCGTGTTGGCTTCGTGGCCGGCGACGAAGGCCTGATCAGTGAACTGGCGGACGTGAAAATGCTGCTGCACATCGGCGGCACCGAATACGCCGAACGCACCGTGGACGTGATTCTGCGAGAAGGGAATTATCTGCGCCATCTGTCGCGGCTGCAGGAAAAGCTGCGCGCCGCCACCGTCACCGGCCTGCGCGTACTCGACGAACTGGGCGCGGATGTGTTCCATCGACCGGAACAGAGCCTCTATCTTTGGGCCCGCTTCCCCGGCATTGCCGACGCCAACGACCTGACCCGCCGCTGCCTGGAGCGGGGCGTGATGCTTGCCCCCGGCTCGATTTTCTCGGTGGACCGCCGCGCCCGGGTGCCCTGGACCCGGCTCAATGTGGCCTATCTGGATGACCCGGCGTTCCGGGCCAGCCTGGGCCGATGACTCGAATCAGCGGCCTGCTCGGCGGCGACTGTGTATTTTAGTGATTCAGCCATCGCGTTATTTCCCGAGTGTGGCTTTCCGGGACTGAATCGTGAACTCGGCCATGGCCGACCAGTCGCTATCGCCAAAACCCGCCTCGACGGTGTCGCGCATGCGATCATGCACCGCGGCCAGCATCGGTAACGAACCGCCGGCCTGCTCGGCGGCTTCGCTGGCCAGGCGCAGATCCTTGAGGCCGAGTGTCGCCTTGAAGCCCGGCTGGTAGTCCCCCGCCAGAATGTTGGCCGAGTAGACGTGATAAGAGCGGGCGCCGAACAGGGTGCCGAGGATCAATTCAAAGAAGTGATCGCGTTCCACGCCGTTGGCTTCGGTCAGCACCACCGCTTCCGCCATCGCCTCGATCGCCATGGTGATCATCATGTTGCAGGCGATCTTGGCGGCATTGGCGGCGGGCGCGCTCTCTCCCATGGCCCACACCCGCTTGCCAATCGCCTCGAAGACGGGGCGCATGCGTTCAATGGCCGCCGGCGCGCCGCCGGCGAGGATATTGAGCTCGCCTTTGGCCGCCACATCCGGCCTGCCCAGCACTGGCGCGGCAATGTAATCAACACCGGCCCGGGCATGCAGCGCGACCAACTGGTGCGAAAACGCCACCGAGATGGTCGAGGTCATGACATGCGTCAGCCCCGGCTTCGCCCGCTCCAGCACACCGGCATCCAGCAGCACCTCGCGCACCGCCGCGTCATCGGAGAGCATGGTCAGCACCGCATCGCCCTGAAAAGCCTCCTCCGGTGTGGAGGCCATCGTCACGCCGTCGAGCTCGCCGCCGGAGCGGTTCCAGGCCGTCACCGTGTGCCCGGCGGTAACCAGATTGCGCGCCATGGCGCGGCCCATTGCGCCCAGGCCGATCAATCCAATCTTCATGGCGCCACCTCTGCTGTTGGTCCGTAGTCGGTATCAATGGCGACAGACCGCCAGGCTTCCATGTCCGAGCGGAACGCTTCGAGCTTGCGCTCGGCGATGCCGTAGGCGACCGGCCCCAGCGGTAAATGGAGCGGCGGATGGTCCGCATCGACCGCCCGCAGGATGACCGCCGCGGCCTTCTCCGGATCGCCGGCCTGCCTGCCGTCATTACTCTCCCGATAAGCACGCCGCTGGCCCGCCGTCCCGGCGTAGACCTCCATCTCTCTCTCGGCGGTGGCGATGGAGCGCCCCAGAAACCCGGTACGAAACGGGCCGGGCTCGACGATGATCACGCGCACACCCAGCGGCGCCACTTCCCTGGCCAGCGCCTCCGAGAGGCCTTCCACCGCGAACTTGGTGGCACTGTAGTGGCCGGAACCGGCGCCTCCAGAAATTCCCGCCCCGGACGACAGGTTGACGATGCGGGCTCCGCGCCTGCGGCGCAGCACCGGCAAGGCCCGCCGCGTGGTTTCGATCAGGCCGAAAACATTGACCTCGAACATGGGGCGGTACTCCTCCGGCTCCGCCTCTTCCAGCGCGCCGATCAGGCCATACCCGGCGTTGTTGACCAGCACATCGAAGCCGCCGAAGTCGCGCTCGGCGAGCGCGATGGCGGCCGCCGCCGACTCGGGCTCGGTAACGTCGAGCCGGGCGGTGCGCACCCGGTCCGGAAAACGCTCGGCGAGGTCGCGCAGCGTGTCCGGGTCGCGGGCCGTGGCAACGACGTTGTCGCCACGGGCGGCGGCGGCCTGAGCAATATGTAGACCGAGGCCACTGGAGCAACCGGTGATCAACCATGTCTTGTTCATGATGTCCTCCCGCGGACGAAAAGCACCGAGAGTGCCTCGGCTGGCTAATTGGTTAGCAATCACTATAAAATCATACGGAACGCACGCGCAAGGATTTTGTAATGGTCACTAAAGAAAATGCGAAGCAGCCGGCCCGCCGTGGCCGCCCCCGTGGCTTCGACACGGAAACCGCCTTGGACACAGGGCAGCGGTTGTTTCATGCCAGCAGCTACGACGCCGTGGGGTTGGCGGCGCTGACCGACGCCCTGGGGGTGAAACCGCCCAGCTTTTACAAGGCGTTCGGCAGCAAGGCGGCGTTTTTCTCAAGAGTGCTGGAGCGCTACGCGCAATCCGCGCTGGCGCTGGATGACATCTTGCAGCCGGGCCGACCGCCGGCGCAGGCCCTGGCGGCCCTGCTGGAGAGTGCCGCCAGAACCTACACACAGGATCCGGAGCAGCGCGGCTGTCTTGTTCTCGAAGCCGCGCGAGGGCAGGACGGCGATGACAGCGCGACCCACGCGCGCCGCGTCGCCGAGCAGCGCCGTAACCGGATCCGCCAGTTCATCGCCCGCACCCATCCCGAGTGCGCCGCGGCGGTCACCGACTTTGTCACCAGCACGATGTCAGGGCTTTCCGCCAGCGCCCGGGAAGGCATGGACCAGACACGGCTAATGGAGGTGGCGCGCATCGCCATTGCCGGCTTGGAGAAGCAATTGGGTTCGGAGTGACCTTTCCTCGGGTCAAACACCCGGCTCGGGCGCCGGTTTGGAGCCGCAAAGCGGCGGAAAATCGGACGCTGTACAGCCAATTGTTGTGTTCTATCTAAAGTGGTAGATTGTGTATGGATTTCGATATTGATACACATGGGTGCCCACATGAGAACGAACATTGTCATTGACGACCGATTAATGGCCGAAGCCCTGAAAGCCTCTGGCTGCGAAACCAAAAAGGAGGCCGTTGAGCGAGGCCTGAAACTTCTGGTCCAGCGTAGCAAGCAGCAGGAAATCCGGAAGCTACGAGGCAAAATTAAGTGGGAAGGTGACCTGGATGAGATGCGGAGCGCCGGATGATACTGGTGGATACCAGCGTCTGGATAGATTATTTCAACGGAGTCAGGAACCCGCATACTGACTTGCTGGATATCTCGATAGTCCAAGGGGCAGTCGTCATTGGCGACCTCATATTTCTGGAGATACTTCAAGGCATCCGCAACGACAAGCAATATCGTCAGACCAAACAAAGCCTGCTCGCTCTGGATCAATACGAAATGTTTGGCAAAGATATGGCGGAGATCTGCGCCGACAATTACCGAGCGCTTCGTAAAAAGGGCATCACAATCAGAAAAACCGCGGATGTGATCATCGCGACGTTCTGCATAGAGAAGGATCTGCCTCTACTGTTTTCGGATCGCGATTTCATACCTTTTATTGATCACCTCGGACTTGAGTCTGCCTTGAGAGAAACATAGCGTCCGGCTCTCGTACTGGATTGGAGCCGTGAAGCGGCGAAAATCGGTCACTGTGCTGTTAAGGTTTATTAAAACAGAGGGTTATAGATTAAAAGGGATGTCCTCGGACTTCATTCGATATTCTGAATCTGCTCCCTCATCTGCTCGATCAGCACCTTCAATTCCACCGCCGCCGCCGTGGTTTCCGCGTCCACCGATTTTGAGGCCAGGGTGTTGGCCTCGCGGTTCAGTTCCTGCATCAGGAAATCCAGGCGTCGGCCGATCTGGCCGCCTTTTTCAACCACGCGGCGCACTTCGGTGACGTGGGTGGCGAGACGGTCGAGTTCTTCGTCCACGTCCATTTTCTGGGCGGCCATCACCAGTTCTTGCTCCAGGCGGTCCGGGTCGGGGCTGTCGACCACGTCCTGCACGCGCTGGCGCAGGCGTTCACGCAGGGCGTCGCGGATGGCGGGCAGGGCCTGGCGCACGCGGGCGGTTTGCACTTCGATGCCGTCGAGGCGCTCGAGGATCATGTTCGCCAGTTGCGCGCCTTCCCGGGCGCGGGTGTCGAGCAGGGCGTCGAGGGCTTCGTTGAGCAATTCCAGGGCAGTGGCGTTGAGGGTGTCGGCGTCCACTTCGATGTGATTGAGCACGCCGGGGTAGCGCAGTACTTCCAGGGGGTTCACCTGGCCGGCGTGCAGCACCAGATCGCCGACCCGGCGGGCGGCGTCGGAGAGTTGCTTGACCAGCGTTTCGTTGAGCTCCAGGCACGGGTCGGAGTCGTCGGTCTGGTAGCGCAGGGTGACGTCCACCTTGCCCCGCGCCAGGCGCTTGCGCAGCTGTTCCCGCACCGGGTTTTCCAGGGCGCGCAGGGCGTCCGGCAGGCGCGGGCTGACTTCCAGATAGCGGTGGTTCACGGAGCGGATCTCCCACACCAGGCTGGCGCCCTCGAGGTGGCGGTCGGCACGGGCGAAGGCGGTCATGCTATGGATCATGGAGGTCTCGTCGGGCGGGTGCGTGGAGGCCTAGTGTACCGGTTCCTGCCGCGCGGAACAGGGCGCGAGCATGCGGCTTGTTCGCCCGGGCGGCGGGCTGCCGGGCGGGCGGCGGCGCTGATAAGCCGGGTTACCTCGCACAGATCGCCGCCGGTTCGCTACAATGGGCGTTTTCACCCTTTCCTGATAAGGAGCTTTCATGCGCCCTTCCGGCCGCCAGCACGACCAGCTACGCGACGTCACCTTCGAACGCGCCTATACCATGCACGCCGAGGGCAGCGTATTGGTGTCGTTCGGCAATACCAAGGTGTTGTGCACCGCCTCCGTGGAAGACGGCGTGCCGCGCTTTCTCAAGGGCAAGGGCCAGGGCTGGATCACCGCCGAATACGGCATGTTGCCTCGCGCCACCCACACCCGCTCCGGCCGCGAGGCGGCGCGCGGCAAGCAGGGCGGGCGGACCCTGGAGATCCAGCGTCTGATCGGCCGCTCGCTGCGCGCGGCGGTGGATCTGAAGAAGCTGGGCGAGAACACCATCTATCTGGATTGCGACGTGATCCAGGCCGATGGCGGCACCCGCACCGCGTCGATTTCCGGGGCGTGCGTGGCGCTGGTGGATGCCTTTACCTCGTTGCTGGAGCGCAAACGCATCAAGCAAGACCCGCTCAATGGCCTGATTGCCTCCGTCTCCGTGGGGATTTATAAGGGAGAGCCGGTGCTGGATCTGGACTACCCCGAGGATTCCAACGCCGACACCGACATGAACGTGGTGATGACCGAGCACGGCGGGTTCGTGGAAATCCAGGGCACCGCCGAGGGCGACGAGCCGTTCACCCGGGAGCAGTCCAATCAGCTTCTCGGGCTGGCTGAGAAAGGCATTGGTGAGATCATCCGCAAGCAACAGGAGGCGCTGGGCTGGTGAAGAATTATAAAAAACACTTTTTGCGTTTCGCCGAGGAACGCCAGGCGTTGAAGTTTGGTGAGTTCACGCTCAAGTCCGGCCGCATCAGCCCGTATTTTTTCAATGCGGGCACCTTCCACACCGGCGAGGCGCTGGCGCGTTTGGGGCGCTACTACGCGGACGCCATCGTCGAATCCGGGCTCGAGTTCGACATGCTGTTCGGGCCCGCTTACAAGGGCATTCCGCTGGTGGCGGCGGTGTCCGTGGCGCTGGCGGAGCACCACGGCCGGGATCTGCCCTGGGCGTTCAACCGCAAGGAGGCCAAGGCGCACGGTGAGGGCGGCTGGCTGGTGGGCGCGCCGCTCAGTGGCCGGGTGCTGGTGATCGATGATGTGATCACCGCCGGCACCGCGATCCGCGAGGTGGCGGCGCTGTTCGAGGGCACCGATGCCGCCATGGCGGCGGTGTTCGTGGCGCTGGACCGCCAGGAGCGTGGCACCGGGGAGTTGTCGGCCATTCAGGAGGTGGAACGCACGCTGGGCGTGCCGGTGAAGAGCATTGCCTGCATGTCGGACATCATCAACTGGCTGGACGCCCAAGAGGATCGCGAAGCGGACCGCGCCGCGTTGCGCGCCTATCGGGAGCGCTATGGGGTGGAGCCGGCGTGATCGGCGCGCGCCGCTGGGGGTGGCTGCTGCTGGCGCCGGCGCTGGCGGCGGGCGCCGCCGAACCGGCCGCCCAGGCCTATCTGTATCGCTACCACAATGCGGATGGCACCCTGGCGATCAGCGCCACCTTGAATCAGCAGGCGATCTATTCCGGCTACCAGATGCTGGACGACAACGGCCGGGTGATCAAAAGCGTGCCGGCGGCGCCGCCGGAAGAGCAGGCGCGCCGGCGCGCCCAGATGGAAGCGCAGCGCCAGGCCGAGGCCCAGGGCCGTCGCGATCAGGAGTTGCGGCGTTTGTACGCGGGCCCCGGTGATGCGGAGCGGGCTCGGGATCGGCAGATCGAGGCGCTCACGCTTAAGCTCAATTACGCGAGCAATAATCTCGAGCAGCTTGAGAAAAAACTCGCCGATGAAGTGCACGATGCCGCCCGCGCGGAGCGAAGTGGCCGGGCGGTCTCGGACAACAATCGCGAGGCGATTGATCGGTACAGCCGCCAGATCGACGAAACCCGGCAGCGGATGGCCGGGTTTCATGCGGATATCGAGGCGGTGCGCACCCAGTACCGGCCGATCATCGAACGGTTGCGAACGCTGGACGCGCCCGGCGGCGACACCAACGCCCCTTGACGGCGTTCAGTCGTCTCGGAACACCAGCGCCGACAGCAGTGCCCATTGCTCGGGCCAGTCCTGCCCGGGGCGGACCTTGAAGCCGGACCGCACGAACTGCGCCACGCGCCCCTCCACCACCGCCAGCAGCAGGTTGGCGGTGACCGTGGGGGTCGCCCGGGTGCGCTTGCCTTCTTTGAATTCGGCGTCGCGCACCGCCTGTTTGAGCTGGCTTTCCAGGCGGTCGTAAAACTGCTGAATGCGGCGGCGCAGGCGTTCGTTTTCGCCGGTGAGAGCATCGCCGGTGAGCAGCCGGGTGATGCCCGGGTTGCGCTCGGTGAACGCCAGTATCAACGTCAGCATCTGCTCCACCTGTTGCAGAGCGGTGCCTTCCGCGGTGATTTTGTTGATGCGCGAAAAAATCGCGTCTTCGATAAAGTCGATCAGCCCTTCGAACATTTTCGCCTTGCTGGGAAAATGACGGTACAGCGCGGCTTCCGAGACGCCCACTTCACGGGCCAGGCCCGCGGTGGTGATGCGCCCGCCGGGCTCGGCTTCCAGCATATGGGCCAGGGCTTGCAGGATTTGCTCCTTCCTGGAGAGTTTCTGGTCTGTCATTCGTCGTTCCCGCACATTGTTTGCATCCCCCGATAAAGCGCGGTCGAAGCCGGCCCGGCGTGTGCGCGCGGGCGGCTCCGGCCGCGACAAAGAACCCTTTTTTAATGTTTGCTGATCAGAGTGCCGACCCCCTTGTCGGTCAGAATCTCCAGCAATACGGCGTGGGCCACCCGGCCATCAATAATGTGCGAGGTGTGCACGCCATTCTCCACCGCTTCCAGTGCGCAGCGGATTTTCGGCAGCATGCCACCGTGGATGGTGCCGTCCTTGATCAGCGCGTTCACGCGCTCGGCGGTCAGGCCGGTAAGCACCTGATCCTGTTTGTCCTTGAGGCCGGCCACATTGGTGAGCAGGATCAGCTTTTCCGCGCGCAGCACTTCGGCGACCTTGCCGGCCACCAGGTCGGCGTTGATGTTGTAGCTGACACCCTGATCATCCACGCCGATCGGCGCGATCACCGGTATGAAATCGCTGTCGGAAAGCAAATCCAGCACCCGCGTGTCGATGTGGGTGACCTCGCCCACATGGCCGATGTCGATGATCTCGGAGGCCTGCAGTTCCGGGTCGTCGGAATCCAGATTCTTCAGCACCATCTTGCTGGCTTTGATCAGCCGGCCGTCCTTGCCAGTCAGGCCGATGGCCTGGCCGCCATTGTGCTGGATCAGGTTGACGATGTCCTTGTTGACCAGCCCGCCAAGCACCATTTGCACCACATCCATGGTTTCCCGGTCGGTGACGCGCATGCCCTGAACAAACTTGCTCTCTTTGCCGAGCCGGGTCAGCAGATCGCCGATCTGCGGGCCGCCGCCATGCACGATCACCGGATGAATGCCGACCTGTTTCATCATGACCACGTCGCGGGCGAAGCTGTTTTTCAGCTCGTCGTTTTCCATCGCGTTGCCACCGTATTTGATCACCACGGTGGTGCCGGAAAAGCGCTGAATGTAGGGCAGTGCTTCAATCAGAACGCGGGCTGTTTCCTGGGCGCTCTTGGTGTCCATCAATGTCTCCAGCCAGTCATGCATCAAAAAGAGTACGTTAAAAAGGCAGATTCAGCTCGCTGTCCACCGCGCCGATTTGCTCCCGGAACATCAATTGAATGCGCTCCAGGGCCTGCTGGTCACGCCCCTCGAAACGGGTGACCAGCGCCGGCGTGGTGTTGGAGGCGCGTATCAGCCCCCAGCCGTCGGGAAAATCCACGCGCAGGCCGTCCACCGTATTGGGGCGGCCGCCGGGAAAGCGCTCGGCGCGCTCGCACAGCGCCTGCATCAGCTCGAACTTGCGTGCCTCACCCACGTTGATCGCCAGCTCCGGGGTGGTGACTCCGGTGCGCAGCCCGGCGAACACGCCGGCGCTGTCGTTCTGGCTCAGCGACAGAATCTCCAGTAGCCGGGCCGCCGCGTAGAGGGCGTCGTCGAAGCCGAACCAGCGGTCGGCGAAGAATATATGCCCGCTCATCTCCCCGGCCAGGGGCGCGGCCAGTTCTTTCATCCGCTCGCGGATCAGAGGCCGCCCGGTTTTGTACATCACCGGCCGGCCACCCAGCTTGCGCACCAGCGAAGGCAGGGCGCGGCTGCATTTTACGTCGAACAGCACGTCGGCGCCCGGATTCCGGCTCAATAAATCGCGGGCGAACAGCATCATCAGGCGGTCGGCCCAGATGATTTCGCCGTCGCAGGCGACCACGCCCAGGCGGTCCCCGTCGCCATCGAAGGCCACGCCGAGATCCAGCCTGCCACTTTTCACCGCCTCCACCAGCGCGCTGAGATTGTCGGGCTGGCTGGGGTCGGGCTGGTGATGGGGAAAGCGACCATCGACGTCGGTGAACAGTGGCACCACCTTGCAGCCCAGCTCTTCGAACAGCGCCGGGGCAATCAGGCCGGTGGCGCCGTTGCCGCAATCCACCGCCACGCTCATCGGCCGCGCCAGCACGATGTCGTCGCTGATCGCGCGCAGATAGCGCTGGTCCAGTTCCCGGGTGGCGACACTGCCTTGCCCCTGATCCAGCCGCCGGTCGATGATGCGCTGGCGCAGTGCCTTGAGCCGTTCGCCGTGCAGGGTCTGGCCGGCGATCACGATCTTCAGCCCGTTGTATTCCGGCGGGTTGTGGCTGCCGGTCAGGCACACGCCGCTCTGGCTTTCCAGCACTTCGGTGGCGTAATAAAGCACCGGCGAGGGCACCATGCCCAGGTCCACCACGTCGCGGCCAGAGGCGGCCAGGCCGCCAATCAGGGCCTCCATCAGGGCCGGGCCGGAGAGCCGGCCATCGCGAGCCACATAGACGATCTGCTGGCCGGCCTCGCCGGCTTCGCTGCCAATCGCCTGGCCGAGCAGCTTCACCGCCTCGGCGCTGAGGGGATCATCGGTGATGCCGCGAATGTCGTAAGCGCGGAACAGTTCCTCGGGCAGGGCCGGGCCGGAAGCGGGTTTGTCCGGCGCCGACGGCGCCTTGGCGGGCGCTGGCGCGGCCGTGGGGGCTGCCGGTGGGGAGGGCGCGGACGTGCGGGCCTGGCGCACCGCTTCCAACGCCGGGAAGGCCAGGGGCGCGGCCTGCGCTGGCGCCCTTTGCCCGGCCTCGTTCGCCAGCCGCGCGGCATCGCCCCGCAAACGCCGGGCCAGCCAGGCCAGCACCACGCCGCCGGCGGCGACCATCAACCCCGCCATCAGGGCGGCGGCGGGCAGCAGCGTCAGCCAGTGCGTTGGTGCCGGTGGCACCGAGACCGTCACCGTGAACGGTCCGCCCCGGGCGCTGGCCTGCGGGGAGCCGCTGGCCGGGGTGCCGTGGCGGGCCAGTGTCAGGGCATCCTGGGAGAGGGTCAGGCCGGCCCCCGGTGGCAGGCGCGCCGGAAGGCTTTGCAGCATGGGTTTCAGGTCGCGTTCCAGCATCAGGGTGGCGCCGGGCACGCCGTGGGCGAGCAGCACGGCGGGGTGCTCGCCGCCGCGGGCGGAGGTGGCGTCCTCGCCGGATTGCCGCTGCTGTCGCAGCAAATCCCGCTCGGTGAAAGAGAGCGCCGGGTTGTCCTCGGCGCCTTCGGGTATGCGGGTCAAACGGCTGTCCGCCAACCACGGGCCGGCGACGATGCCCGGCCCGCCGGTTGCAGCCGGTGCTAGCGTGGCCTCATCCAGCCCGGCCAGTTGCTGACGATCACGCCGGGTCTGGGTGGCGAGCTCGTTGGCCAGGCTGTTCGCCAGCCGGGTGGCGTCCGCGCTGGCCGTGTCGCGGGCCTGTTGCTGGTGCTGCCACTGCAACACAGCCAGCCCGGCGGCCACCGCCAGCAGGGTCAGCGCGGCCAGAACCAGCGCCGCGCCGCGAAAAGCCGAGCCGCCGTGGCCGGCGCGCGCGGGCCGTTTACTGTTCGTTTTCCCCATTGTTGCCTCTTGAGGCCGGTTGAAATCCTTCCCCAGTGTAGCGGGTCAGGCCACAACAAGACCTGAAGGGCGTTCTGGTTTTCGCCGGCATGGGTGTTTACAGCGGTATGAGTTTACCCGCGTAGGCCACGAACAGGCAGCCGGGGCCGACGTTCACCGCGCCGGTCGCGCTCATCGTCGCCAGGTGCAGCGCCACGCCGTGCTCCCGGGCCGCCGCCTCCAACTCGGTATAGCCCGGCATCCATTGCACCCTGGCGGTATCGCCGGCGTAGCTTAAACAGACGCTGGAGGATATCAGATCACCGGCGCGAATCCGTTCGGCGACATGCTCGAGCATCTTGCGTACGGATTTTTCGTAACTGCGGTTCACCGTGGCCGGGTTTTCCTCGCCGCCGTGCACCTTGATCACCGGATGCATCGACAACGCCGAGCCGAACGTCAGGGCCATGCCGCGCATGGAATCCGCCCAGCTTTTGCGCACGCCCTTTTTAAAGCCCCGGTCGCGCACATAGGCGAGGTCGGCGGGCACCATGTAACCGCAGATGTTTGGCACCATTTCGTCGATTTTCAGCCGGATTTCATTGGGGTTGGCGCCTTTTTCGATCATCTGCGCCGCTTCCGCCACCAGCACCGCGGTGCCGGCGAACAGGGTTTTGCTGTCGATGACGCGCATCGAAAACGGCCCCGGTACGTCGGCGGCGGCGCGCACTTCGCGATAGCGTTTGAGAATGCCGAAGGCGGCTTTGGTGGCGTTTTCGAAAATCGGGCTGTGCTTGCTGGAGACGGTAACGCAGAACACCAGATCGTAGTCGATCACCAGGCGTTGCAGGAACACCGATTGGATTTGCTCGGCGGAAAACGGGATCGATTCGGCGGACACGCCTTTGGAGCTGATTTGCTCGGCGTAGAAGTGGCGGGCGGCGGCGGCGTTGCGCTCATCGACCAGCAGATCATCCCCCAGCCGGATGGAAATCGGCATGATGCGGATGCGGTGTTGTTTGAAATAGGACTCCGGCAGGTCGCACGTGGAGTCGACTACGATGCCGATGCGCATGGTTGATCCCCTTTTCCCCTTATCGGGTTCTAAACGGGCGGCTGAACGCCGGCCCATGGTTTGTTGTTTTTCAGGCGGGAGGAACGTTTAGCGTTGCCCGCTCTTATTGCTTCTTTGTTGGTGTTCGTGCCGCGAACATCCAGGAAAATGACCCCATCATCTTCCTGGATGCGGCTAAGCTAGCATGGTGCTCCGGGTCCGCCAATAGCCGCAGGGCCGCCGCGCGCCGGGTGGCGCGCAACAGGTGTCAGTGCCGTCCGCTGTGCCCGAAGCCGCCGCTGCCGCGTTCGCTGTCGGTGAAGGTCTCCACCTGGCGCAGCGCCACCTGCATCACCGGCACCACCACCAGCTGGGCGATGCGCTCGCCGGGCTCGATGGTGAACGCGTTCTGGCCGCGATTCCAACACGACACCATCAGTTGGCCCTGGTAGTCCGAATCGATCAGCCCCACCAGGTTGCCCAGCACGATGCCGTGTTTATGGCCGAGCCCGGAGCGCGGCAGAATCAGCCCGGCGTAGCCCGGGTCGCTGATATGAATCGCAAGCCCGGTGGGCAGCAGTTCGGTGTCGCCCGGCGCCAGGGTCAGGGGCGCCTCCACCATGGCGCGCAGGTCCAGGCCGGCGGAGCCGCCGGTGGCGTAGTCGGGCAGCGGAAAAGCGTCACCCAGGCGGGTGTCGAGAAGACGGTATTGCAGTTCCATGGGCGGCAGGGGCCTCGTGGGTTGAAAGCGGGAGTCAGCTCTGGCGGATCGCGATCAGCTCAATGAGCTGTTTGGCGATCTGCGTTTTCGAGGCCAGGGGCAGCACTTTGTGCCCGCCGGGCCAGATCACGGTCAGGGCGTTGTTGTCGCTGTTGAAGCCGACGTCGCTGCCGGACACGTCGTTGGTGGCGATCATGTCCAGTTTCTTGTTTTTCAGCTTGCCCTGGGCGTATTCGATCACGTCCTGGGTTTCGGCGGCGAAGCCCACCGTGAACGGGCGTTTTTCATGCAGGGCCACGGCGGCGATGATGTCCGGGTTCTTGATCAGCGTGAGGTGAATTTCCTCGGTGGATTTCTTGATCTTGTGGTCGGCGGTCACGGTAGGCCGGTAATCGGCCACGGCGGCGGTGGAGATGAAAATGTCGCAGCCCTGTTCCACCGCCTGGATGCTGGCCTGGTACATCTCTTCGGCGCGCACCACATCGATCCGCTTCACCCGGTTGGGGGTGTCCAGCGCCACCGGCCCGGCGATCAGGGTGACGCGGGCGCCGGCTTCGGCCGCCGCCTGGGCCAGCGAAAAGCCCATCTTGCCGGAGCTTTT
The DNA here is from genome assembly GCF_002864685.1 of Alloalcanivorax mobilis. Classification (GTDB taxonomy): domain Bacteria; phylum Pseudomonadota; class Gammaproteobacteria; order Pseudomonadales; family Alcanivoracaceae; genus Alloalcanivorax; species Alloalcanivorax mobilis. The sequence continues at coordinate 19,947 of NZ_NMQZ01000001.1, read as the reverse complement.
GTTGGTCAGGTAACGCACCGGGTCGATCGGCTCGCGGGTGGGGCCGGCGGTGATCACCACGTGTTTGCCGGTCATCAGGTCGTAGTCGAACACCTCCGCCGCCTGGTGAATGATGTCCAACGGCTCGAGCATGCGCCCGGGGCCGATCTCGCCGCAGGCCTGGCCGCCGTCGCCGGGGCCGAAGATGTGGATGCCCTTCTCTTGCAGGATCAGTTGATTCTTGCGCGTGGCGGGGTCGGCCCACATCTGCTGATTCATGGCCGGAGCCACCGCGATGGGCGCGCCGGTGGCCAGGCAGAGCGTGGCCAGCAGATCGTTGCCGTGGCCATGGGCGAGCCGCGCCAGGAAATTGGCCGAGGCCGGCGCGATCAGCACCAGGTCCGCCCAGCGGGCCAGCTCGATGTGGCCCATCGCGGCTTCCGCGCGTGGGTCGAGCAGGTCGGTGTGCACCGGGTATCCGGAGAGCGCCTGCATGGTCAGGGGCGTGATGAATTCGCTCGCGCCCTGGGTCATTACCACCCGCACTTCGGCGCCGGTGTCTTGCAGGCGCCGCACCAGGTCGGCGCTCTTGTACGCGGCGATGCCGCCGGTGACGCCAAGAAGAATCCGCTTATTGACCAAACGCTGCATACTGTCATTCCGTACAGTAATTGTGGGTTTTCACTGACAGTAATCCGAGAGGATATCGTCTGCCGCGGCCCAGGGAAGTTATGGATACTGGGGGTGGGGCGGCGATGTCCCGGATTGCCGGCGGCCGGTCTTCCCGCCAGGTCTTCCCGCCAGTGCCGGAGCCGGTCAGTTCAGAGTGCCGCCTTTCATGGCACCGGTTTTCCGGGGGCCCGTTTCAAAGAGCCCGTTTCAAGGAGCCATAGGGTAGCACCACGGGGTGAGCATGCGTAGTAATCCCCCGGAGCGCGGCGTCTTCGACCTGATCGTTGGCGTTTTTGGGTGGGGTGCCGCCCGCCCTGGCCGGTGTACTCAAAATCACAAGGAGACGTGACATGGCGATTTCGGATTGGCCCAAAGAGGAGCGACCCAGGGAGAAACTGCTGGCGCGGGGGGCGAACGCGCTCAGCGATGCGGAGCTGCTGGCGGTGTTTCTGCGCGTGGGGCTGCGCGGAGGTACCGCGGTGGATCTGGGCCGGGACCTGCTGGATCAGGCCGGTGGGCTGCGCTCGCTGCTGGAAATGTCGCCGCAACGCATGAAGCGGATGCGCGGGCTGGGCGGCAGCCGCAGCGCCATGCTGATCGCGGCGCTGGAACTCGGCCGGCGGTTTCTGGCCGAGGAGCTGAGCCGGGGGCCGCTGCTGCAGGACCCGGACTCCGCCGGCCAGTTGTTGATGGCGGAGTTACGCGGCGAGACCAGTGAGGTATTTCTGGTGTTGTTTCTGGACAACAAGCACCGGGTGCGCGCCATGGAGAAGATGTTCAAGGGCACGGTGGACAGCGCACCGGTGTATCCCCGGGAGGTGGTTCGGCGGGCGATTGACCACAACGCGTCCAGCGTGATCATCGCGCACAACCATCCCTCGGGGGTGGCGGAGCCCAGCCAGGCGGACCGGGATGTCACTGATCAGTTGCGCCGTGCCCTTAAGCTGGTCGATGTCAGCGTGTTGGACCATCTGGTGATTGGTGACGGGGGGTGGGAATCCTTTATGCGTCGGGGCTGGATGTGAATCGCCATGACGCCCGGATGGCGCCGCTTCCAGCCCGTTCCAGGGGGCCGTGAGAAGGCTTTCCCAGCGTGTCTTTTCAAAGGAAAGCCTTGATCGAAGCCGGGGGGTCTGGTATAAAACGCGCCTTTTCCGGGGCTGCCCCGCCCCCAAAAGTCGCATCACGGGAGCAAGATCATGTCCAAGATTTGCCAGGTGACCGGTAAGCGGCCGGTGACGGGGAACAATGTTTCCCACTCGAACATCAAGACCAAGCGTCGTTTCGAGCCCAATCTGCACTACCACCGGTTCTGGGTGGAGAGTGAAAAGCGCTTCGTGCGCCTGCGTGTATCCTCCAAGGGGATGCGTATCATTGATAAGAAGGGTATCGACACCGTATTGGCCGATATCCGCGCCCGCGGCGCCCGAGCGTAAGGAGCTGAGTCATGGCTGGTCCGATTCGTGAAAAGATCCGTCTGGTGTCCTCCGAGGGTACCGGGCACTTCTATACCACCACCAAGAACAAGCGTCTGCATCCGGAAAAGATGGAGACCAAAAAGTTCGATCCGGTGGTTCGTAAGCACGTGATGTACAAGGAAGCGAAGATTAAGTAACTTCCGCGCCCGCCTGGCAAAGGGGCACATGAAACCCGGCATGATTCGCTCACGCCGGGTTTTTTTGTTGTTTGCCGCGCTGGTGAGTGGGATGTCTCTGGCAGCCCCCGGGATCGAGCCCTGCGACAGCGCCGCTGTGGAGGGGCCCCGACCGCCAGCCTGGCTGTGCCCTGCAACCTGTTCCCTGTTCCTGCTTTTGCCAACTGCTTCGCTCTTTGCCCCTCACTTTGTTCACAATCTTGAACCGAAGTGTCCGGTGTTGCATATACGCTATACCTTTTCCGAACGGCTGGCCTATTCTCCTGTTGTGCCTGTCACATTGAGTGATGGCAGATCGACCAAAAATACCGTAAAAATGTGAAACGGCAGTACCGGTTGTCGCTCTCTAGGCGCCGGTCATCGCCCGGCATAATCGTTAAGTGACTGATACGACTACGTTTGCTTACCGAATATGCACAAAGTAGGACTTGTGAAGTCTGTCACAAAGTTCCTACCATAAAAAACAGGAATGTTGATTAACGATTTATAAACGTTGACTTACCGCACAGGGCATGTGCATGGGAGGGTTCACAATGAAAGCAATCTCTTCTCTTCAGTCCATTTCTCAACGGCTCGCCGTTCGTCTCTTCACCCGGGGCAATTCTTCCGCTGATCGCCAGCGTGGCGCGAGCGCGTTGGAATACATCGTGTTGGCGGCAGCAATTATCATCATCGTCGGTGTGTTGGCCACGGTGTTTGGTGGCGACTCCAATCCTCTGAGCGATGCCTTCTCTGATCTGTTCCAAAGCGCTAAAGACGCAGGCACAGGCACCTGATCAACGTCGTTGACTGGGAGCAGATCGTGTGTGCGTCGGCTTGGCGACAGCGCGGGGCGGTGGCATTGGAATTCCTGATGCTGTTTCCCTTTATCGTCGCCATGCTCTACGCCGCCGCCATCTACGGCATTGTGTTTTTCAGCCAGTACCGAATGCAGAATGCCGTGGACCGGGCGGTCAGCACCGCGCTTTACGTGGATCGCTCGGCCCTGCAGGCCTCGCAGCTGCAGGCGGCGGTGGAGAGCAAGGCCAACGCCACCCTGGCGATTCTGGTGGCGGCGCTGCCGGCGCCGCTGGCCAGTATCGACACCCAGGGCACGGCGTGCGCGGTGGAATCCAGCGAGGGGGTGGAGTTGTTGCGGTGTGGATTGACCTACAACTACAAGGCCAACCCCATCGTGCCGGTAATGAGCTTCGGCATGCTCGGTACTTTCCCGCCGTTGCCCGATACCTTGCAGGCGGAAGCCCGCACCGCCTTTTGATCACAACGATAAGCAGTACCGAGACAGGGATGTTCAGGAGGGGACATGGGATCAAGAGTGTTGTTCATGTTGCCGGCTCTGGCGCTGGCCCTGCTGGCGCTGGTGCTGGCGATTGTCGGGTTGAGCCGCGATCCGGCCACTCCCGCTGGTCAGCCATCACGCCCATCTCAAGCGGACGCGGCTAAAGCGGCGCCCAGCTATCGCTACTGGGTGGTGATGCAGCCGGCGAGCACCGGTGAGACGCTGAGCCAGGAAAAGCTGGCGGTGGTCACGGCCACGTCACCCATCGCCGGCGCGGTCGCCGCGGACACTTCCGTGGCGGATAAACCGGTGCAGCGTTTCGTTCGCCCGGGAGAATTGCTCACCCAGGATATTCTCGAACCCGGCGGCTCCTTGCAGGCGGCGCTGCCCGACGGGTTCCGTGCCATGGCGATCCCGGTGGACGATGTCACCGGCGCCGGTGGCCTGTTGCAACCCGGTGATCTGGTCGATGTGGTCAGCGCCTTCCGCCGTTCCGATCAGGACAAGCCGGTGGCATTGGTGATGCTGCGCCGGGTGCCGGTGCTGGCGGTGCGCGGTGTGCTGTCCCAGGGCGCCGACCCGGCCGGCGAAGAAAACCGCAGACGCAATAACACCGTGGTGCTGTCGGTACCCGAGGCGCGTATTCCGGCGCTGATGCTGGCGTCCGCCGAAGGCAGTTTGCGGCTGGCGGTGGTGGGCGGCGAAGAGCGCAACGCCGTCGAAGACCCGCTTGCCAGCGCCGACCCATCTGCTCAGGGTGCTCGTCAGGCTCCCGATGACACCCCTGATAACGATAGCGTTGCCGCCATTACCGCGGCGCAACCGTTCTACTTCGACGACTTCTTCCCCGAAAAAGAAAAGCCCAAAGCCGCGGCGCCTGCGCCGCGCCGGTCGCCGGGCCAGCGGGTACAGATTTTCGAAGGCTCGGAATCGAGGAGCACCTATGTTCGTTAAGGAATCTCTGAACAACTCCCCGATGGTTCTGTGGGCGCTACCGCACGCAGTAGCAAGGCGCGGCGTGCAGGCAATGGCCCTGGTCCTTGTCAAGCGACGCAACGCGGCTAAAGCGATCGCGGCGTTGGCCGCCGCCGCGCTGTTGCTGGCGGGCACCCCGGTGGCCGCCGATGACATGGGTGCCTCGCTGCAGGTGGCTCCCGGCGAACAGAAGGTGCTTACTTTTCCAGCGGCGGTGACGAAAGTCGCCACTTCCGATCCCGAGGTCATGGCGGTCACTGTTTCCGGCGCCCAGGAGTTGCTGGTCACCGCCAAGAAAGAGGGCTCCGCGGTGCTGTCGGTATGGGTGCGTGGCAATGACCAGCCGCTGCGCAGCGCGGTGGTGGTGGCCACCACCCTGGGGGGCGCGCTGCCGTTCGGCACCCAGGTGCAGACCGATATTCGGGTGCTGGAAGTGAGCCGCACCGAACTTAACAGCCTGGGTGTGTATTACGCCAATCTTTTTAACGGCGGCGACTCGGCCATCGGCATCGCGCCGCCGGGCACTTCATTCCGGGGCTTCTCCGGGGCCTCTGCCTCGCAAACCCCGATCAGTTCGGATGGCTTCAATCTGTTTGGTATCGGCAAGAATTCTCTGACCATTATCAACGCCCTGGAATCCGGCGGCTTTGCTTATACCCTGGCGGAGCCGTCGCTCACCAGCCTTAGCGGCCAGAGCGCCTCGTTCCTGTCCGGCGGTGAATTCCCGGTGCCCACGCGCAGTGATATCAACGGCGTGCAGATCGAGTTCAAGGAATTCGGTGTCGGCCTGACCCTGACGCCCACGGTGATCAGCGGCGATCAGATCATTCTTAAAGTGGCGCCGGAGGTCAGCGAGCTGGACTTCTCCGCCGGTGTGGAGACCGGCGGCGTGGCGGTGCCGGGCCTGCGTGTCCGGCGTTCGCAGACCACGGTGTCGCTGGCGCCGGGGGAGACCTTCATCATCAGCGGGCTGGTCAGCCGCAACACCATCAACAGCAGCGACCGGGTGCCGGGCCTTGGCAACATTCCGGTGCTGGGCGCGTTCTTCCGCTCCAGCCGCATCTCCCGGGAAGACAAGGAGCTGGTGATGGTGGTGACCCCCCATCTGGTCACGCCGCGACAGGCGGGCCAACGGCCGATCCGTTTGCCGGCCCAGCGTTATCACGAATCCAGCACCCAGTGGCTGGATATGGCCACCGAGACCCGGCGTGGCTCGCAACCCCTTCGTCACGGACTGAGCTGGTGAAGCCATGAACGATAACGAAATCATTCTGTCCGTGGTTGACGACCCCGGCATCAAGGCCTGGTTGGACCGGGTGGTGGAAGATCCGTTCCGGCTGGAATTCGTCAGCCGCGGCGATCTGACCCGGGTGTTGCGCCTGCTGGAAGCGACCACCGCCCATATGGTGCTGGTGGAAATCACCGAGCACGACCTGGACCAGTCCCTGGCGATCATCACCGCACTGACCAGCGCGCGCCCCTGGGTCACCGTGATCACCGTGTGCACCCGCGCCAACCAGGACCTGTTGTTACAGAGCATGCGCGCCGGCGCCCGGGACTGTTTTCTGGCCGGCAACGACGCCACCGAAATCCGCGACCGGTTGCGTCGTCATCAACTGGTGCGCAGTGGCCATTACGGTGATGAGAACCGCTCGTCGGTGAACAATCTGACGCTGGTCACCGGCGCGGACCCCACCGTGGATACCCGCTTTCTGGCGCAGAATCTGGCCATTGGTCTCAATCAGCGCTTTCCCACTAAACGCTGTTTGGCGATCGACACCCAGTGGCGCGAGCGCGGCGTGTTTTATCTCGACACCGGCACCGAATTCACCCTGGATAATCTGCTCGCCAACCCGGAAACCCTGGACGAAACCCTGATCGACACGGCCCTGGAGGAGTACCGCCCGGGGCTGCGCCTGCTGGCCGGTGGCACTACCGGCACCACGTTGGACGGCGACCGCAGCGCCGACTTGTTCATCGCGCTGAACCGGCTGATGCAGATGTTCGATCACATCATTATCAACGTGGCGGCGGTGCAGGGCAGCCACTGGGTGCGGGCGCTGGGCATTCATACCCGCCACCTTCTGGTCGCCGCGCACCCGTTGGTGGATCACGCTCACGCCGCCCGCCGTCTGATTCATGACTGGCGTTCCCATCTGGGGCGCGACAGCCGCGTGGAGCTGATCGTCGATGGCCACGATGCCGGCGTGCCGCCGGATCTTTCCGAACTCAGCGAAACCGTGGCGGTGGATCTGGCGGGGGCCCTGCCAATGGATTGGCGGCATCGGCTCCTGGCGATCAACTCCGGTAAGCCGATCACCGAACAATCGCCGCGATGCGCTTACAGCCGGGCCATGGATGGCCTGCTCGATCATCTCGGCGGTGAGGCCGGGGGCGTCGCTCGGCGCGGGCTGTTCGGTCGCATGCTGAGCAGGTAGGAGACAGACCGTGGCCGCTCGAGTGGACCAGGAGTATCAGGAACTCAAAGAGCGCACCCATCGCTGGGTGGTGGAGCGGCTTGACGAAGAAGGCATCGAAGTCGGCCGGGCCGGGCGGGACGGCCTGAATGAATTTATCCGCAACAGTGTTGGCCAGTACATTTCCCATCACCGGGTGCCGTTGTCCACCCAGGATCTCAATCTTCTGGTGCGCGATGTGGTCGACGAAGTCACCGGTTTCGGCCCGTTGGAACCGCTGCTCGCCGACGATCGCATCAACGACATTCTGGTGAACGGCCCCGGCCACGTGTTTGTTGAAGTGGCCGGTGTGTTGCAGCGCGCCCACACCCGCTTTATCAACGACGATCATGTGGTGCGCGTGATTCGCCGCATGCTGGCACCGCTGGGCCGGCGGTTGGATGAGTCCAGCCCGATGGTGGATGCGCGCCTCCCGGATGGCTCCCGCGTCAACGCCATTATTCCGCCACTGGCTCTGGATGGCCCCTCGATCAGTATCCGAAAATTCACCGGCAATCATCTTTCCGCGCAGCAATTGATCGACAGTGGTTCGATGACCGAAGCGTGCCTGGATGTGCTGGTACGCGCGGTGGAATCGCGCCGCAATATTATTATCAGCGGTGGCACCGGCACCGGTAAGACCACCATGCTCAATCTGATCAGCCAGTACATTCCCCGCCAGGAACGCATTCTCACCATTGAGGATTCCGCCGAACTGGTGCTGCATCACCCCCACGTGGTGCGCCTGGAAACGCGCCCGGCCAACACCGAAGGCAAGGGCCGTATCTCGGCGCGGGAACTGGTGATCAACTCACTGCGAATGCGCCCGGACCGGATCATTCTGGGTGAGGTGCGTTCCGGCGAAATCATCGAACTGCTGCAGGCGATGAACACCGGCCACGAAGGTTCCATGAGCACCATCCACGCCAATACCACCAAGGACGCCCTGGTTCGAATCGAAACCCTGCTGGCGGTGAACGGTTACGACGCCAGCGAAAAAGCCATCGGCCGGCTGATCGGCTCGGCGCTGGACATTATTATTCAGCTCGTTCGCACCCCCGATGGCCGACGCGTGGTCAGCGAGGTGGTAGCCCTCACGCCCACCGACGACAACCCCTACCACATGGATTACCTGTACCGGAGTGGCGACCATGGCGACTGAACAGATGCTCGCTCTGGCCCGCACGCTGGCGGTATTGGCTCTGTTGCTGATGGTTCTGCAGTGGCTGTGGGCCCGTTATCGGCAACGACGGTTACTGCGTGACAACGTGCGCGACCGGCTGCGGCCTTCCCTCGACGTCAACAGCGATTCCGAAGTGCGGGTGACGCTGTCTTCGCTGGAGCGGATACTGCTGCGCGCCGACATCCGACTGTCTCGCGGTCAGTTGATGGTATCGGCACTGGTCATTGTCGTGTTCGTGGGTGTGGTGCTGAGCTTGAACGGCGCGTTGGTGGCCCTGATCACGGCCGGGTTGATCGTGGTGGCGCTGTGGATGTACTGGCGGTTTCGCTTCCAGCAACAGCGCCGGCGCATTTATGAGGAATTGCCCGGCCTGATCGACACCGCTTTGCGTTATATGGACGCCGGCCGCTCCCTAGAGAACGCCCTGGTGGAATCGTTCCGCGACGCGCCGCCGGTGTTTGACCCGCTTTCTTTCCGCCTGCGCAGCGCGGTGGAATCCGGTCGTGATTACACCGGCTTGTTCGAGGATTTCGCCGCGCTTTATCAGGTGCCTTCCCTGGTGCTGGTGTCCATTGCCCTGCGCACTTCCTCGCGTTTCGGTTCGTCGATTCGCCCGGTGTTTCAGCAGGTCGCCGGCTCGCTGCGCTCGCAACAGGAACTGCGCCGGGAATTTCTTGCCGCCACCGCGGAAACCCGCTTCACCGCCGCCGCCTTCGCGTTGCTGCCCCTGGGGTTGGCGGCCTACATGATGCTGATGAACGAAAATTATTCCCGCGTGCTGCTGAGCACGTCCACCGGCCATGTGATGCTGGGCATCGCTGGCGCGCTTCAGGGGCTTGGTGTGATCATTATCTGGCGGATGATTCAGGGGGTGGGCCGTGATTAATGCCTGGTTGCTCGCCGCCATCGTCATCGCCTTGGCCTCGGTCTGGGTGGCGTCGGTAAAAGCACCCCAGTGGGCGCGACGGGCTCGCATTAATGCGCGTCTGCGGGAACAGGCGGTGGACGAGGATGCCGTTAAATCATCCTGGCTGGGCCGGCTTGCCAGCCAGTTCACCGAGTCGTCGCTGGCCAGGGGGGATTTCGAGGAGATTCGTGAAGCCTACGCCGCCACCGGACGCGGTAAGGAACAGGCGCAGGTGCTCTATCTGCTGTTCTGTTGGCTGATTCCGGCACTGGCAATCATGGCGGGCTTTGCCGTGTTTGGTTTGCTCGGTGGCATGGTGGTGGCGGTGCTCGCCTTCCTGGTGCCGCGTCGGGTGATTCGCGGCATGGGCAAAGCGGCGGAGCTTCAACAGAATCTGGAAGCGGTGGAGCTGTGTCACCTCACCCGCATGCTGATTGAAGCCGGCTTGTCCCTGGAGCGGGTGTTGCGTCTGATCGCGGCGCAAGGGCGCGCCATGTTGCCGATGCTGGCGCCCAGGCTGGACCGCTTTAACCGCCTGATGGAGTCCGGCGCCGAACGCAGCCAGGCACTGGATGAGCTCGGCGAGAACCGGCGCATCCCGGTGCTGCGTAACTATGTAGTGCTGATGAAGCAGAGCAGCCAGCTTGGCGCTGGTGTTTCTCACAGTCTGGATCAGATTATTCATGAAGCCCAGAACGTGGAGCGCAATCGTATTCGTGAAGAGACCAACCGCATCGGTGCCAAGATGACCGTGGTGATGATGGCGTTCATGCTGCCGGCGCTGTTTAGTTTGATTGGTGGGCCGGCGGTGATTTCCATCGCCGAAGCGTTGTCACGGTAGCGGGCGTATTGTCGCGGCAACAGAGCACCGCGGGCATAAAGAAACGGAGAGCAAAGGATGCAGAAAATTATATTAGGGCTGGTCACCGCGGTCATGCTGGGAGGATGCGCGCACCAACCACCGCCGCCAGTCACAGCGGAGGATCGCCTCAGCCTGGCCAACCTGAGCTGCGAGCCGGTGAACCGACCCGAGGATCAGGTTCAGATGGACATGATCGACGACATGATGGCGCGCCAACGCGAGCACGCCGCCCTCGCGCAACTGGAAAGCCGGCCGCTGGCCACCGTCGATCACTGGCTGCGCTACGGCCAGTTGTTGGCCGCCACCGGTCGCCTGGACCGCTCCGAGGAAGTGTTTCGGGCCCTGGTGGACCAATGCGGCACCGGCCGTAGCCACCATGGCCTGGGCATGGTGCTGCTGAAAAAGAACGATGTGAACGGCGCACTGAACCATCTGCGCATCGCCCGCGAACGCACACCGGCGTCCGCCGAAGTGCGGAACGACTATGGCTACGTGCTGTTGGTGGTCGGCCTGCCCGAAGAGGCCGCCTACGAACTGCGCACCGCCATGGAGCTGGGCAACGGTGAAGGCCCGGTACGTCAGAACCTGGCGGTGGCTTATCTGCTCACCGAAAACTGGGCGGGCCTGCAGTGGATGACCCAGCAATACAACTTCACCGGCGATGAGCGGGCCTACGCGGAAAAACTGGCCCCGCAGTTCGGGAGAGCGGAATGAAAAAAGTAATTTTCTCAATGCTGATGATGGCGCCCCTGCTGGCCCTGGCGGACCAACCGCCGGCTTTCGGCCTCTCCGGCCAGGTGGTGGAGCGGCGCTATGAATTCGACACTAAAAAGCTCCTCGATCAGCAGAGCCAATCGGCACCAGCAGCACGAAGCGAACTGTCCGCCCCTCTCTACGTCGACAGCCAGCGCCGCATCGCCGATACCTTTAAGCAGCCAATCCCGGAAGATTTTGGCGAAGACCAGACCCGGGAAGAGAACTGAAATGAACGGCCAGCGCGGGGCTTTGATGTTCATTACTCCACTGCTAATGGTGGTGGTGGTGTTGCTCTCGGTACTAGCGCTGGATGGTGCTCGCCTGTACTCCCTGCGGCAGGACATGCAGGCTCAAGCGAACGCGGCGGCCAGCGCAGCGGCTGGGATCACCCAAACCTGCACAAGCTTGTCTGGCGCCAGCACATTCAATGATATTGAAACAGAGGCCCGCCGCTTGGCCATGGAAAGCGGCTGGGACGGGCAGGGCGATTTTTTAGCGGCAGCCGGCGTTATGGAAGCAACTGACGGCGACTTTGCTTTTCGAGAGTCGGGGCTACTGCAGGCGAATAGCGTCGCTATCAGGTACAGGCGCTCGGCACCGATATCAATGTTGATTCCAGAGCGTTTTGGTAGGGTCGGCCTGGAAGTAACGGCTGCTTCGAGAAAAGAGGTCCTGGCAACGGTCAGCGCAGTCGGCACCACGGCCATCGCCGGCGGGGACACGGCAAGCGCAACGGTATTAAACAGCTTGCTCGGCGGACTTTTCAATGGCGGTTCGCCTTACAGTTTTTCTCCTACGAGCCTTAACCAGTTGGCTGATGTGACCGTCCGGCTCGGTGATCTGCTTGATGACACGGGGGTCGGCAGCGTTGTTAACCGATTGCCAGTGGATGCTGAGGGGCTGGCGCAAGCTCTGTCGACGGTTCTGGATGGCGCGAGTCCGGCCGGGATACTCGTTGATGACCTGCTTAAAAATGCCGCTGGTCTTGAGGGAGTAAGCGTAGAGAAAGTACTGAAACTGGCGGAAGACGGCGCGGTGGTTCCCGAGAACGCTACTATTCCGGTGTATGACCTTCTAATGAGCATGACGCTGAATGTTCTGCAAGGAACGTCCGTAATGCTTAATAACATAGGCGTAAGCATACCCGGGTTGGCAAACGTTGGTGCCAGTATCCAGGTGTTCAATGCGCCTTCCGTGGTGGTTGCGCCGGCGAGACAGGATGCATCTCAGCAATGGATAGGCCATGTGGAAACGGCTGACGTCGCCATAGTCTTAAACGCCGAAATAAATCTGAATATTATTGTTCTGGGAACAGGCGTTAGAGTTCTGGTGGATCTCCCTATCGAGGTGCAGACCGGTGTTGGGACCGCTGATTTGGTGCGGGCTGAATGCGCGCAAGGTCTTTTTAATCAGGTGAGGTTCGGAGTTAGAGGGCAGTCCGGCGTGGCTTCTGTTTCCGGTGCCGCCGATGTGAATGCTCAACTGGCATTGCTGGGTATTCCGATAACGCTGTTGGGCCTTCGCTTGAATCTTGATCTTCCAGTGGGCTCAAACAGTTTCGATGTCGACAGTCAGCCAATGCCATTGGACGAACCTCAACCGGAAACAATATCCGTTGGTGGCGGTTTGGGCTTGGGTGGCATAACCGGGGCGAATCTAACCGTGACCGGCTCGGCTCATGCCGGCAGTTTTTCCTGCGGCCTGCTTTGTTCGGCGCTCAATTTGCTATTAACGCCAATCATCGGCGCGGTCAATGGAATATTGCAGAGCCAGCTTGTCGGGCTGGTAACCAATCTCTTGGATGCAGTCATTGATCCGCTGCTATCCGGGCTTGGCTTGAGCCTGGGCGTTGTTGATATCCAGATATCCGACGCTCAGCAAGGACGAATGATCTTGCTGGAAGATCTGCCAAGTGAAATATTCGATAACCAATAATAAAAAGCCGGTTGATCAACGGGATGGAGCTCTTCTCACTCTGGAAAAATTGCGTCTTCTCGTGCGCCCTTTCTTAACCAGTTTCAGGAAGGAAAAGGCCGTTATTTTTTTGATTTCTATCTATATTGCCATCACCTGGTCGATAGCTCGGATATACGGCTTGCAAGATCGTTTTTCTGTTTTGGTATACCCGCAAACAGCAGTCCTGCTGCTTGTGTGCGTGGGGGCCGTGGCTGTTCTGATTGCTGCTTCCCATGTGATTTTGGTGGTGCGCCCCGAATTCCCTGTGCGCTATCTTATAGCCCAGCTGCGGACTTACCTGGGCCGGCTTGGTTTCATCCGGCCGGCGATAATGATCGTTGCGTTTGCCGCGCTTCTTTCTTCCGTGTCCTCCTTTAAGACACTGATTCCCGCACTGATTCCCTATCGTTGGGATGCGGCTTTTTATGATCTGGAGCAGGTGCTGTACGGTGACAGGCAGGCGTGGCAATGGCTGCAACCGTGGATTTCGGCCTGGAACCTGAGTCAACCGATTAATGTCGCCTACAATTTCTGGTTCTTTCTGATTCCGGGCGTGCTGCTCTGGCAAATCTTGGAGATTAATCACTGGCACAGGCGTCGTCACTTTCTGGTCGCCTTTGTGCTGTCCTGGGCCTTGAACGGATCCATGTTCGCGGTGTTTTTTTCGTCCGCAGGCCCATGTTATTACGGACGCCTTTTCCCCGGCGAAGTCGATCCATATGCGCCCTTGATGACCTATCTGGCGAGCGCTTATCACGGCGCGCCAGTATGGGCCATCAACACGCAGAACTATCTCTGGCAGCTTTATCAGAACGAAGAGCTTTCGCTTGGTTCAGGGATTACGGCCATGCCGAGCATGCATGTTGCCCTCGCCTGGCTAACGTTCCTGCTCTTCAGACGAATCAATGGATGGCTGGGCGCGGTGGCGTTGCTGTATGCGGGTGTGATTCTGGTGGGGTCGGTGCACCTGGGTTGGCACTACTCAGTGGATGGCTATTTTTCTATTCTGACGACATCGCTAATCTGGATTGCCGTTGGACGTTGGTACTCCCGACGTCAGCCCCACGAAGAAGCTGTACCGGCTTTTCAAGAGCAATAGACAGCCGGTCGAGCCGTAATGCTGTTCACGTCAATGGGTTGCCCCTTCTCCGTAAGGAGAGGGGGCATTCCAGAAGCGCGTCGAATGGGTAGCGACTCACTCACGCGCGGCGCGTTGTGGCCGGCGGTCAGACCCGAACCCTCGCCACCTGATAACCCTTCAACGTATTCCCGAAATCCTGCAAGACATGGATGACGGATTCCTCGGCGTTGTGGGTATTGAGCTGGTCCAAATTGGGACTATGCCTGCGTTATGAAAGTCATTGCCCTGTCGACGCTAAAGGCCTTCTGGCAGAACAATCCCGGCCATGCCGATGCGACGGAGCCCGTCTTGGCTTGGTACCGTCATGCGGTCAGCGCGGATTGGGCCACCCCGGCGGACGTAAGACGCAGTTCAGAAATGCCAGTGTTCTGAGGGACGGTAGAGTGGTGTTCAATATCGCTGGGAATAAGTACAGGCTGGCCGTGTGGATCAACTATGTTTATCGAGTGGTCTACATCCGCTTTATTGGCACCCACTCCGAGTACGACAGGATCGATGTTCAGATCATCTGATCAAGAGGTAACGACGATGGACCTCAAACCGATCAAGACCGATGCCGACTACAAGGCAACGCTGAAAGAGATCGAAGGCCTGATGATGGCGGAGCCGGACACTCCGGAAGGAGAAAAGCTGGACGTATTAACGACGTTGGTTGAGTCCTACGAAAGCAGGCATTATCCGCTGGACCTTCCCGATCCGGTGGAAGCGATCAAGTTCGAAATGGAACGGAAAGGACTCAGTATCAAAGACCTCGAGCCGATGATTGGCAAGCGCAACCGCGTTTACGAGGTCCTGAACAGGAAGCGCTCGTTAACGCTGAAGATGATTTGGAGGCTTCACCGAGAGCTGGGTATCCCCGCGGACTCGCTGATCAAGCCGCCAAAAGAATGCCCCTGAGCCTACAAAGCGCCTGAACCCGCTGTAACGGCCTCCGCTTAAGAGGTCCTCCGCGTTTCTTCAGATCGGTTCCCTCTCCCCTTGAGGGAGAGGGACAGGGAGAGGGGGCGACGCCATTTCAGTGCCTTACCATGCGAGACGGTGCTTCCCCCTCTCCCGCGAGGGGAGAGGGGCAAAGATCGATCTGAAGTCAGCAGCGTTGCGAGTAGGCGTTGGCGGAGTCCGTTAAACCCGAACCTTCGCCACCTGATAACCCTTCAACGTATTCACGAAATCCTGCAGGGCATGAATGCCGGATTCTTCGGCGTCGCGGCACCATTGCGCCAGGGCGTCGAGCATCTCCGAGGAATTACGGCTGGTCTGGCTCCAGATTTCCTGAAGACGCAGGCGGTAATCGTAGATGGTCGCCAGGGTGTGGTTGTGCGCGGTCAGGTTGGCGAGCCGGTCTTTGTGGCGGTGTTTGAAGAAGCGCTGGTCGCGGTGCAGCAACTTGTGAGCCCGGTGGTACAGGCCACGGGTGGCGTCGCAGGCGCGGGCTTTCTCCTGGTTGAACACCGGTTTGATCACGGTGCGGCGGTAGTGCGCCATCACCTGGAAGCGGTGCTGCATCAGGGCGCGCAGGGTGTCCAGGTCGACGCTGGGTTTGCCGGCTTCGACGATCGGTTTGGGCGCGACTTTCTTAACCTTCGCCAGGTGCAGCATTTCGAACAGACGAATCCAGGCCCAGCCCATGTCGAATTCAAAACGGCGCACTGACAGCTTTGCGGAGCTGGGGTAAGTGTGGTGGTTGTTGTGCAGTTCTTCGCCGCCGATCAGGATGCCCCAGGGCAGCACGTTGCGGGAGGCGTCGGTGCATTCGAAGTTGCGGTAGCCCCAGTAGTGGCCGATGCCGTTGATGATGCCGGCGGCGGTGATCGGGATCCACATCATTTGGATGGCCCACACGGTCACGCCGATCACGCCGAACAGGGCGACGTTGATCAGGCCCATCAGGGTAATGCCCAGCACCGTGTACTTTTCGTAGACGTTGCGCTCGATCCAGTCGTTCGGGCAGCCGGCGCCGTATTTGTCCAGGGTTTCCTGGTTGACGGCCTCGGCCTGATACAACTCTGCGCCTTCACGCAGCACTTTGCGGATGCCCAGCACCTGTGGGCTGTGCGGGTCTTCCTCGCTGTCGCAGCGGGCGTGGTGTTTGCGGTGGATGGCGGTCCAGGCACGGGTGCCCATGCCGGTGGTCATCCACAGCCAGAAGCGGAAGAAGTGTTTCAAAGCCGGGTGCAATTCCAACGCGCGATGGGCGGAATAGCGGTGAAGGTAAACCGTTACGCTCACAATGGTGATGTGAGTCAGGCCCAGGGTGATCAGCACCAGGGTCCAGGGGCCCGGGGCGAGCAGCCCCTGGGAGAGGAAAGTCAGTATCTCGTTCATCATGGGAAGCACTGCTAAAAAGGTGGAGGCGCGGTAGGCGCGTTCCTTGGTTGTACGGAGTCCGCGGGTTGGCTTATCTGGCTTGCCCGCCGGTCACCGGGGCCGGAGCCCACTTATCGTTTTGACCACGGCCGGCGTTGTCGGTTGCAACGTGGCGCTCGGGAAATCAGCGGGGTCCTGACGCAACTGGGTCAATAATCTTTATCGAAACAGCAGCAGGTGACCCTTCGAGTGTACCCGAGCCTGCCAGCCCGGTGCCAGATAAATGGTGCCGACCGCTTCGACGATCAAGGCCGGGCCGGCGAGCCGCTGGTCGGCGTGCAGATCGTCCCGGCGGTACACTGGCACTGGCATGGATAACCCGGGCAGGCGGGCTTGCCAGGCCCGCTCGCCGCTGCCGCCGGGTAACGGCGTGGGGGCCGGCGATACGGCCCGGGCCTGGCACCGGACCCGCACATTGACGCGCCGCACCGGCAGGGCCAGTCGATAACCGTAGCGTTGCTGGTGCTGTTGATGGAACGCCTGTTCGCAGGCGTCGGGGTCGCCGTGCCAGGGCAGTGCCAGCGTCGAGGACTGGCCCTGGTAGCACAGGTCCAGGCTGACCGTGGTGTCGATGTCCGCGCCGGACACCCCTTCGGCGACCAGTTCGGCCCGCCCCCGTTCCAGCAACGCCGCCGCCACCGCTTCCAGGGCGGCGGTGTCCGCGTCGGCCGCCAGCGCCTGGATCATCTCCCGCTTGCGCGGCGCGTGCACCAGGCCTTCCGCCGAGAGCACCCCGGCACGGATTGGCACCACCGCCCGGGTCATGCCCAGGTTGTCGGCCAGCGCGCACACGTGCAGGCCGCCGGCGCCGCCGAAGCTCATCAGGGTGAAATCCGCCGGGTCGAAGCCCTTTTGAATGGAAATGACCCGCAGGGCCTGGCTCATGTGCTCGTTGGCGAGGTCCAGAACACCATGGGCAGCGTCTTCCAGGGATAGCCCGAGCCGCATCGCCAGGCGCGCCACGGCGGCGTGGGCGGCGGCGATGTCCAGTTGCAGGTTGCCGCCCAGTGCGAACTCCGGCTGCAGGCGCCCGAGCAGCACATTGGCGTCGGTGACGGTGGTCTGTTCGCCGCCCCGGCCATAGCATGCGGGGCCCGGGTCGGCGCCGGCGGATTGCGGGCCAACGTGCAGCAGGCCGGCGTCGTCGACCCGGGCCAGGGAGCCGCCCCCGGCGCCGATGGTGTGCATGTCCACCATTGGCACCGCCACCGGATAGGGGCCGATGTGGCCGCTCTGGGTCAAGCGCAGGTCGCCATCCAACAAGGCCACGTCGGTGGAGGTGCCGCCCATATCAAACGTCATCAGGCGCCGCTGATCCAGCTCGCGGCCCAGGTGCAGCGCGGCGCTGAGGCCGCCGGCCGGGCCGGACAACAACAGATTCACGGCCCGCTCGGCGGCGTTGCCGGCCTCCAGGGTGCCGCCGTTGGATTGCATGATGGTCAGGGGCGAAGGGCTGACGCTGTCCGCCAGCCGCCGCAGGTAATGGCTGACCCGTGGCGCCAGCCAGGCGTTCAGCCAGGTGGCGGTGCCGCGTTCGTATTCGCCCCGGGTGGGCAGCACCTCGCAGGACAGGCTCACGGGCAGGCCGGCGGCCCTCAGCGCTTCTCCCAGCCGCTGTTCGTGGCCGCCGTCCAGGTAGGAGAACAGCAGAGTGATCGCCACCGATTCGGCGCCGTGTTCGCGAACCCGGGCGACCAGGTCGTCAATGTCGGCGGCATTCAAGTCGACCAGCGTGTTGCCGGCGGCATCCAGCCTGGCCGCCACGCTTTCCACCGGGGTTGAGCGCATCGCCGTGGGCGTGGTGGAGGGCGTCAAATTGTACAGCTCGGCCCGGTTCTGTCGGCCGATCAGCAGCACGTCTTCCAGACCCCGGTTGGTCACCAGCACGGTGCGTGCGCCTTTGTTTTCCAGCGCCGCGTTGGTGGCCACCGTGGTGCCGTGCACGATCACCAGCTCGCCGGCGGCCAGGGCGTTGCTCAGACCCATTTCGTCGATGCCGCGCAGGATCGCCTGCTCCGGGGCGGAGGGGGAAGAGAGCACTTTGTGAATGCGCGGGGCGTCGCCACCGAGCAAAACGAAATCGGTGAACGTGCCGCCGGTGTCCACGCCGAGCCAGTAGCGCATGGTGTCTCCGTTGTCGCTGCCGTTTACAATCGGTGTCGCTCTGCGCACTCTATGCGATCCTCGCGCCACCGCGGGGTGCGGCCGTTGCCGGTGAACCCGCAGGCCGAATTTACCACAAGCCGGATGTCCCCATGCCCGAATTGCCCGAAGTGGAAACCACTCGGCGCGGCATCGCGCCCTTTGTCGAAGGCCGTGTTCTGCGCGCGGTGACCGTGCGTGAGCCACGGCTGCGCTGGCCAGTGGACGCGCGGGTCGGCGCTTTGCGTGATCAGGCCATTCTTGGCCTGCACCGGCGCGCCAAGTATTTGCTGATGACGCTGGACGGTCTGGAGCTGGGCATCCATCTGGGCATGTCCGGCACCCTGCGCGTGGTGCAGGCGGACACGCCGTTGCGCAAGCATGACCACATTGATCTGTTGCTCGACTCCGGAATGGTGCTGCGCTTCAACGATCCGCGCCGCTTCGGCGCCGTGCTCTACCTTGAGCAAGGGCTCACTCACCCGCTGCTGGCCAGCCTTGGGCCCGAACCTCTGGGCCCGGACTTCTCCGGTGAGGGAATGTATCAGCGCAGCCGGGGCCGCAAGGTGTCGGTGAAAAGCTTCATCATGGACAGCGCCACCGTGGTGGGGGTGGGCAACATCTACGCCCAGGAAAGCCTGTTCCTGGCCGGGATCCACCCTTCCCGCCCGGCGGGCCGCATCAGTCTGGCCCGTTACCAGGGGCTGGCGCTGGCGATCCGCTCGGTGCTGGCGAAGGCCATCGAGGCCGGTGGTACCACCTTGCGTGATTTCACCCGGGCGGACGGCCAGCCCGGCTACTTTGCCCAGCAACTGCTGGTGTACGGCCGTGCCGGCCAGCCCTGTCCGCACTGTGGCGAGACGCTGCGCGGTGGCCGCCATGGCCAGCGCAGCACCGTATTCTGCCCGCGTTGCCAGCGTTGAAGGGCGCCGCTCCAGGCGTTATTGCCGCTCCCGGGACAAAGCTGTAGATTGTGATGCAATTGCCGGATTATTAAACACTTAGCTACGACAATATTAGTAGCACTTTAACGATAAGAAACAACAGGGGAACCACCATGAAGCGAGCTCCGCGCCTGGTCGTCACGACCGCCCTCGCCTCTGCGCTCACGTTTTCATTGGCCACGTTCGCCCAGGCCCGCGATCTGGAGCTGGAAGGCGCCCGCCCGTCGCCGCTGGCGATGGTGGGCGATGCGGTGCTGGTGCGCCCGGTGATGACCGTGGCCACCGTGGGTGGGCTGGCGTTGTATGTGGTGACCCTGCCGTTCAGCCTGCTTGGGGGCAACCCCGGCGAAGCCGCCGAAACACTGGTGGCGGCGCCGGCGCAAACCGCGTTCGTGCGGTGCCTGGGCTGCACCCCGCAGCAGCATCAACGGTTGCAAGCGGAAAAGCGCAGCGAAGACGCCAACCGGCGGGCCGTGGCATTGAGTGAATCGAACTAACCTGTTTCCTGGTCCGGAGTGAGCCCGGCCACAACGCCGCTGTGGGAGCGGTCCCCGAAGGCGAGGGTGGGCCTGGCAAAGCCGTTTCGCGGTCAAGGACCGCTCCCACATCAGAATCCAACCCGGTGCCAGCCTGGCTGTTCCCTGCAACCTGTTCCCTGCCCCGGCCTTGCTACA